>JAIESC010000115.1 GCA_019746355.1 Xanthobacteraceae bacterium
TCTGAGCCCTATGGAGTTCGAGCGGAAAGCTGGATTCGCTTAACTGCGTGTCATCCAAACCGGGTGCAGGCCAAATGCAAGAATTGGGCAGCACCAGTGGACAGTGCCGCGGTTTCTTTTTTTGCCAACAAGGTGCGCACACGCCATCTTGAATGTGGGTTTTTGATCGCAGCAAAAGGGATTACTGGAAATCAGATCGACCTAAACGCCGCGTACCAACATGTTGATCTTGCCTTTGTAATGGACAACATCCGTCTCTTGATTTTTGATCGCGGTGAACTTGAGCAGCTATCAGATACTGTCCAATTTGCAAGACTGGCACAACACAAGATTGCTCAGATTATTTTGAGGGCGCGCTGAAGACGTACTGCTATGCTCTTCCGTCCGGCCTCGACGCCGACCACCAAGAAAATTGCTCGGGAGGGACTCATGAAACGCTTGTGCTCCGCCGCTGCGCTTGCCGCCGGAGTCGCTATGCTCGCCACGCCTGCCGCAGCGCAGGGCACCGCCGAACGCCTCTATGTGATGGAATGCGGGCAGGGCGCGGTGCCGGACCTGTCGCGCTGGTCGCCCGGCGTGAACGTCGGCGTGAAAACGGAATACGTCACCAACTGCTATCTCGTGCGCCACGCCAAGGGCTGGCTGCTGTGGGAGACGGGCGCGGGCGACGATCTCATCAACGTCCCGGAAGGCCGCGGCAGCTTCACGCGCTGGCGGCTCAAGCGCACGCTCGCGTCGCAGCTTGCCGAGATCGGCGTCAAGCCCGACGACATCGCCTTCATCGCCGCCTCGCACACCCACTTCGATCACATCGGCAACGTCAACCTGTTTCCGAAATCCATGCTGCTGATGCAGAAGGCCGAGTACCAGTGGCCGTTGCCCAAGGGCGGGCCGCGCTTCAATCCGGCGCATCCGGTCACGCAGCTCGACGGCGACCATGACGTGTTCGGCGACGGCAGTGCGGTGCTGCTCGCGACGCCCGGCCATACGCCCGGGCATCAATCGTTTCTGCTGCGGCTGAAAAACACCGGGCCGATCGTGTTCACCGGTGACGCGGCGCATTTCCGGGAGAACTATGAGTTCCGCCGGGTGCCGTCGTTCAACACCAACCGCGAGCAGTCGCTGCAATCGATGGAGCGGATCGCGGCGATCGTGGCGAACACCAGGGCGCAGCTCTGGATCCACCACGACAAGCCGCAGGCCGACCAGCAGAAGAAGTCGCCGGCGTTCTACGATTGACGGCGGCTATTTCTCCACCTCGATGCCGGCGCCGGCGAGGTCCTTGAAGCCGCCGCCGTTGAACACCTTGCTATAGCCCATGTCCTTGAGCGTCTTGCCGGCGAGCGCGGCGCGGCCGCCGCCGGCGCAATGCACGATCACGGTGAGGTCGTGCTTGAACGCTGGATTGTAGGTGGGCGACGTCGGGTCGGCGCGGCCTTCGAGCGAGCCGCGCGCCACGTGCACCGCGCAACACAGCTTGCCGGTCTGCGCCACCTCGGTGCCGTCGCGCACATCGACGATCAGCACATTGCCTGCGTCCAACATCTTCTTGGCCTCGTCCGGCTTGAGCCGCGGCACCACGGTGTCGGCGGCGGCGATCATATCCTTGTAGGTCAACATCACAGGCTCCCTGTCGTTTGCGGGCGGCACCATAGCGCTTTCGTGACCTCGGAAGTCGAAAATTCGTGATGGCCGTCACAGCCGCATGACGCCGCTTCAGGCCTCTAGCGGGCGCATCCGCCGCGTCCGACCCGCCTGTCATCGCGGCTGAACCTTTCGCGGCCTCCTGCGACCAAGGGGGCCAATCCCCGATGCTTGGCGGGCCTCGGCTCGCGGTAACCGAACAAGAGGGACGACATGAGCCTAACTTTTTACGATACGCGGCTGTCGCCGTCATCGGCCAATACTTTTGGCCTGGATCGCGCTGTCGCCGCCGGCGCGCGGCCGCGGCTCAATTCCATCGACCTGCTGCGCGGCCTCGTGCTGATGGTGATGGCGCTCGACCACACCCGCGACTTCTTCGGCGCGAGCGCAATGAATCCGCGCGACGTCGCCGAGCCGGCGCTGTTCATGACGCGCTGGATCACGCATTTTTGTGCGCCGGTCTTCGTGCTGCTGGCCGGCGTGTCGGCCTGGCTCTACGGCGCGCGCGGCCGCACCACCGGCGAGCTGTCGCGCTTCCTGCTCACCCGCGGTTTCTGGCTGATCGCGATCGAATTCACGGTCGTCCGCTTCGGCTGGATGTTCGCGTTCAATCTCGACTACTTCATCATGCAGGTGATCTTCGCCATCGGCGCGTCGATGGTGGTGCTCGCCGGCCTCGTGCATCTGCCGCGCTGGGCGATCGCGACGATCGGTGTCGGCCTGATCGCCGGCCACAACCTGCTCGATGGCATCAAGGCCGAAGACCTCGACGCGCTCGGCTGGGCGTGGAATATCCTGCACGTGCCGGCGCTGCTGGTCTCCAACGAGGGCACGCGGCTCTTCGCGCTGTATCCTCTCATTCCGTGGATCGGCGTGATAGCGGCGGGCTACGCGCTCGGCCCGCTGTTCAAAGCGGAGCGGAAGGTGCGCGTGTCGTGGCTTGTGCTGCTCGGCGTCGCGGTGACCGCGGGCTTCGTCATCATCCGCTCCACCAATCTCTACGGCGATCCGCAGCCGTGGGTCGCGCATGACACCGCGCTCGCGACCGCGCTCTCGTTCGTCAACACCGAGAAGTATCCGCCGTCGCTGCTCTACCTGATGATGACGCTTGGCCCGGGTCTGCTGCTGCTTGCGGCGTTCGAGACCGCGCGCGGGCGCGTCGTCGATACCATCGTCACCTTTGGCCGCGTGCCGTTCGCCTACTATATCGCGCACATCTACCTGATCCACGCCCTGGCGATTGCGTATGCCTGGTCGATCGGCATCGATACCGCCTGGCTGATGGGCGTCTTCCCGCCGGAGAAGCCCGCCGGTTACGGGCTCAGCCTCGCCGGCGTCTATGCGGTCTGGCTGCTGGTCCTCGTCGCGCTCTATCCGTTGTGCCGCTGGTTTGCGGCGTTGAAGCAGCGCCGCAACGACTGGTGGCTGAGCTACCTATAACGCGATGCTCGCTAGCAATTGATGGGGCGTGCACGCCCGCCTGCGCTAAGCTCCCTGCGGCCATCACGCAGGGAGCCTAGCCATGCCCGCCGAGCGGTTCGATTTCCCCAATGCCAAGGGCGAGAAGCTCGCCGCCGTGCTCGACCTGCCGGATGGCGCCCCCCGCGCCTATGCGCTATTCGCGCACTGCTTCACCTGCGGCAAGAACGTGGTGGCGGCAAAGCGGATCGCGGATGCGCTCACGGCGCTCGGCATAGCGGTGTTGCGGTTTGACTTTACCGGCATCGGTTCGAGCGAGGGCGAATTCTCCAACACGACGTTTTCATCCAATGTCGACGATCTCGTCGCCGCCGCCGATCACCTGCGCAAGATGCGGCAGGCGCCGGCGCTCCTGATCGGCCACAGCCTCGGCGGCGCCGCGGTGCTGGCGGCAGCGTCGTCGATCGCGGAGGCGAGGGCAGTGGTGACCATTGCCGCGCCGTTCGATCCGGCGCATGTCGCGCATCTGTTCAAGGACAAGCTCGACGCTATCGGCACGGACGGTGAGGTCGAGGTCGCGCTCGCCGGCCGTCCGTTCCGCATTCGCCGTGAGTTCCTGGACGATGTCGCGCAGCACAAGCTCACCGACCACATCGGCAAGCTACACAAGGCGCTCCTGATTTTCCACGCGCCGACCGACGATACGGTCGGCATCGAGAACGCCTCGCAGATCTTCGCCGCCGCGAAACATCCCAAGAGCTTCATCTCGCTCGCCGGCGCCGATCATCTGCTGACCATGCGCAGCGATGCGGTCTATGTTGCCAACGTGCTGGCGGCCTGGGCCGAGCGCTATATCGACGTGGCGCCGATGACGGCCGCGAGCGAGGCGCCGCTGCGCGCAGTCGTGGTGACCGAGACCGGCGGCGGAAAATTCCAGCAGAGCGTCGTGATCGGCCGGCACCGCCTGACCGCCGACGAACCGTTGGCGGCCGGCGGCCTCGATTCAGGGCCGGGTCCTTACGACTTGCTGCTGTCGGCGCTCGGCGCCTGCACGTCGATGACGATGCGGCTCTATGCCGACCACAAGAAGCTGCCGCTCGAACGCGTGTCGGTGACGCTCTCGTACGCCAAGATCCACGCGCAGGATTGCGAGGAGTGCGAAACCAAAGAAGGCAAGATCGATCGCATCGATCGCTTGATCACGATGACTGGGGATCTCAGCGATGAGCAGCGCGCGCGGCTGCTCGAGATCGCCGACAAGTGCCCCGTGCATCGGACGCTGCATTCGGAGGTAAATATCCGTACGACGGAGGGGCGTCCGGACTAACGCTAGGGCACCGGCTCGTCCGGCACCGCATCGAACGGCACGGTGTCGACCTCCTTGCCATGCTGGTCCATGATTCGGACGAACCAGCCCTCCCACTTGTGATCCGGCAGAGTCTTCTGGCTCTTGAGATCGCGCGCAAACTTCACGGCCTCTTCGCGCGCGGCGGCGTTGCCGAGCAGGTCGATGCCCTCATGTGGATTGAGCTCGTTGGTGCCGTCGGTCAGGCGAAAGAAATAGCGCATGTGACGCTCCTGTCGTCGTGCAGAGGCTGCAACGCCGATGGCGGCGTTGCTGTTTCGCGGGGGCTAAACGCGGCGAAATCGCGGTGATTTTGCGCCAAATGCCTCGCTTTGACATTCGGGGAATCACCCTTACATTGGGGCTGTCGTTAACAACCGAAAGGAGGTGATCCAGTGTCTCATTGTCTATCGCCGCGGTCGCCGGCAAGCTGGATCCTCGGTTATCACGAGGTTTCCGTTTGACGCTTGGCGTCACCTCAGACTGAATGAGGGGCCGGACCACGGCCTGACAATGGAAGGGTCGTCCGCAAGGGCGACCCTTCTCATGTTCGCGGCCACCCGATTTTCAGGGGCCGCCTAGCCTTTCGTCGTGCGGCCCTGGCGCAGCACCAGGCAGGCGCCGCCGGTCTTGCGGATGCGCGAGCAGAGCGCGTTCGCTTCCGCCCGCGTGTCGGTGCCGATGCGGATCTGGTAGAACGGCCGCGTGCCGCGGCTGCGCAACAGCGAGCTTGAGACGATCGGATCGTGGTCGTCGGCCATGCCGCCGAAGCGCTTGACCATCCGCGCATAAGCTTCGAGCGCGTTGTCACGCGAGAATCCCGCCGCCAGTTGCACGCCCCAAGGTCGCGCCGCGCCGGCTACGATGCGCTGCTCGAGCGCCGCGATGTAGGGCGTCGGCTCCGCTCTCAGCAACGCCATCATCTCGCCGCAGCCGATGTCCCGAGCGGGCGAGCTGTCCGCCAATCCGATCCAGTCATCGACCGTGCGACCGGTGATGGCGATGACGTAGTCGCGCGTCTCCTGCGGCATGCCGCTGGCGCCGTGGAGCCAGTCCTGAACGCGTCGCGGCCCGGCATTGTAGGCGGCGGCAGCGAGGCCGAGATTGCCGAAGCGTCGGCGCAGTTCCTGCAGGAACTCGGCCGACTTCGGCAGCGCCTGCACCGGATCGAACGGATCGAGCAGCTGCCGCTCGGCCGCGGTGCCCGGCATGAATTGCGCGATGCCCTGCGCGCGCTCGCCACTGCGCGTGCGCGGGCCGATGGCACCGGCGCGGAAGCGGCTCTCGCGCCAGATCAGCCGCGTGAAGAATTCGAGCGGCAACTCGTAGGTGCGCGCCGCCGATTCCAGCATCAGGCAGATCGAGGTTTGCGTGGCGTCGGGGCTGGTCTCGGCGCGCACCGCTGCCGGCGCCACCCACGCCAATACGAGACCCGCAATGGCGAAGCGTCGCATGCCCATCAAAGATGCGGTTCTCTCGCACAGTCACCGGCGCTTACCGGGACTCTCGGGAACGTGGCCATAGCTTTGAAGCAATTTTCGGCACGCCTGGCTGAGCTTGACCTCGTTTTCCTGGAGGCAGGATAGAATGATCTTGTCCTCCCCCTTTGCCAGGTCGCGGCAGGTCCGGCTGATGTCACCGCGACACTGCCGCGGCCAGTGCGACAACGCCTGCTCCGCCGATGCGGGCGTCACAAGCGCAAGCGGGACTGCTGCGAGAAGTGCGGCGCTGATGCTGATGGGAATGCGATACATGCCGGGGCCGCACGAGAGGGATTCGTTTGATTCCCAATCGCCTGGGCGGCGCAAAGGTTCCTGCCGGGCGCTGCTTGGTCACTTCGCCGCATCGTGTGCCGGAAAACGATAGAGGTCGGCATCGACGTCGGGCCGGCCGACGATCGCGCCGGCGATGATGTCGGCGGCGATGGCGGCGTAGGTGGTGCCGTTGCCGCCGTAGCCAAGCGCGATGAAGCAGCGCGGCATACCCGGGACCTCGTCGATGGTCGGTAGCCCGGTGGTGGTTTCGCCGAACGTACCGGTCCAGGCGTAGTCGACGTCGGTGTCGATTTTCGGCAACAGTCGCTTGAGCTTGCGTTGCAACATTGCGGTCTTGCGGTCGAGCAGGGCGTCGCGCCTTTGCTCGTCCGCGATGTCTTCGTCGCCGCCACCACAGATGACGCGGCCGTCCGGCGTCGTCCTCACGTAGAGATAGGGATCGGCTGCCTCCCAAAGGCAGCACTCGCCCGGCCACAGCGCTGCGCGATGCTGACGCACGGTCGCAATCGCCCAGGTGGAAGTGATCTTGTGATGCCGGCAGGTCACGCCGTGCGGCAGCTCGTAGCCGGTGGCAAACACGAGGTGCCGGCCACGAATGTGCAGCCTGTTCGCCGTCGTGGCTGTCACGCCGCCTTTGCGGATCGCGATATCGGTCATGTCTTCCGGCGCGAAGATGCGCGCACCGTTGACTGTGGCCGCATGCAGGAGCGCCCGCGTGGCTTTGCGCGGGTCGATCGTCAGGTTGTCGTAGCTCAGGATCGCCGCCGAACGGCCGATCCCGAAACGATCGCGTAGCGCCGTGCGGTCGAGATAGCGGCTCGGCAGCCCGGCGGCGCGCCGCGCTGCATGCTCGCGCCGAAGTTCCGTGGCATTGAGGATATCGCCGGCGAGATAGAGCGTATCGCGGTGCGCCACGTCGCTCACGCCGAGTTCCGCAAGTCGCGCAGCGAGCGCGCCCACTGCCATACGGGCGCGGCGCCAGGCGCGGACGGCCTTCTCCTTGCCGATCTTGCGGCTAAGCACGGTGATCGGCGTGTCGCTTTCATATTGCACCAGCGCGGTGCTCGCGACCGTCGAGCCTTTGGCCAAGCCACGTTTATCGACGATGACGACCTCGACGCCTTCCGATGCGAGCGCGTCGGCGATCAACGCGCCGGTGATGCCCGCACCGATGATCAATACCTCCGTTTCAACATCGCGGGTGAGGCGTCGGTGCGCCACCGATAGCGCGCGGCGGTCGCTCCAGATCGACCGCCCGGTCCGCAAGTTTCGTTGGGCGGTGACCATGGGCTCAATCCAATACTCGAATCGATTGCGTCAAAAGCGATGGCAGGTCGCTACCGGGGAGCGCCGGTCTCAATTCGCTTGGAAAGCGTCGAGTTCCGTGCCGGCCGCCGCAACACCGTACGCCGAGATGTTTCCCAGAGGCGATCAACTGGAAAATTATCGGGGAAATGCCGCGGGCGCGGCCGGGAGGGAACAGGGGATGACGTTTGCGCGTTCGTTAGGTCACGTGAAACCTTGAGAGGAGCTCCGATGACCTACGATCCCAACGATCCGCGCCGACCCGTTGTCCAGGAAACCGGCGGCATGAGCGCAGGCGCGATGGCAGGCATTGCTCTGGCACTTCTGCTGTTTCTGGGCGTGATGTTCTGGGCGTTCACCGGCGGCGATCGGCAGACCGCCACCACAGGTTCGCCGCCGGCCACCACCGGTCAGCGGGCCCCGGCCCCGGCCCCTGCGCCGGCCCCGGCGCCTGAACGCGCACCGGCTCCGGCCCCTGCGCCAAAGGCTCAGTAGTCTCTCCAGGGGACTACGGGTGAAGGGCTCTCCTCCTGCCCATTCAGGAGGAGGGCCCTTCGATGTTGTTCTCTGTGTTCCCGTAACGGGCGTGCCGACAGTTGGGCGGGCGCTTCGACTTACTCTTTTGGTTTCGGACGGGTTTCATCGTCCAGCGCCACGAACTGCTTGCTCTCGATCTGGCGATCTTCCGCCAGCACGAGGGCCAACTCATGCTTCGACAACTGGCAGTGCCGCCCCGAGCACGACGCGAGCTTGTCGTTTTCGTCGACATCCGGCGCGGCCGAGGCTTCGTCCTCCGTGCTGCCCTGGAGCAGCATCGTCGAGGCCATCCGGGCCTGCACCGTCTCGCCGTCGTGGCGGACCTTGAGGTCGACCGACAGAGCGGCCGCCAGCGAAAGGCACAGCAGCCCCAGGATCAAACAGGTTCGGCCAGTAGTCGCGTTCATCTCGCTCTCCCGTGGTCTCTAGAACCACCATGGCCGGGAGTATCGGCGGATCGCGCCGGGGGCGCTGTGACAGGGGTCACAAGCCGGTCGATTGTGAAAAGTCCCTGGAAAACGAAGTGAACGCCGTTCATCCGCCCGCTTTCGATAGGGGCGCAATGCCGGCGAAAGCCGATGCGAACGCTAGCGTTTGGCGGCGAAATACGCGCCGAACAGCGCGGTCGCCGCCGCAGCCAAGACCGCTGCAACGCTCGCGGCCGAATGGATGCCGACGGAGACACCCGCCTTCATCGCAGCGGCGTGTCCGATATGCGCGAGCACCGCGACGAGGGCCGCACCGGCAATCCATCGCAGCAGCCGGAACCCCAGCCAGGGCAGGGGGAAACGGCTGAGCGCCGCGGCCACCGCGGCACCCACCAGCAATGCCGATCCGGCCATCATCCACCAAGCACCCGCGGCGCGCAGGTGGAAGCCGCGGCTGGTGATTTCCCGCCACACGCCCGAGAGCTCGATGCCGCGCTGCGCGAGCAAGATCTGCGCGGCGATGGCGGCCAGGACGCCGCAGGTCGTTGCGGTCACGAGCACGAGCGGTCGCGGCACGTCGGCGCGG
Organism: Xanthobacteraceae bacterium; assembly: GCA_019746355.1. The sequence continues at coordinate 9,040 of JAIESC010000115.1, forward strand.
GGCAATTCACGGATCGGGGCGTTCATGAAGGTGCTCTTTGGGGGCGGGTTCCTGGGTGTTTAGGGCCACCGCCGCTGAGGTGACAAGGCCCTGAGCACTGCCCGTCCCCAAAGCAATTCGGCCCCGCCTGGGAGGCGAGGCCGAACCAAAATCTGTGTCCAGGGGGCGATCAGGCGCCGCGGCGCTCAGCCTGCCAGGTGCCGGAGCAATCGCCGCCGCTCCAGGTGCCGGCGCCGTTGGCGCCGCTCAGCCGCCCGGAGCCGGTGGCGCGCTGGTTGCCGTGGCTGACGACCACCGTCAGGGCGCCATTGTCACGGACCTGGCCGCTGATGGTCACCGGGCTGTCCCCGGCGTTGATGACGTTCCCGCGGGAAATGCGGACCGGATAGCGATAGGCACGGTCGCAGGTGCCGCGCTCGGTCACAATGACCACGCTCCAGAGGCCGTCATGGCCCGGGGCGGAGGTCGCCGGTGACGCAACGCCACTGATCGCGGCCACCGACAGCGCCAGCGCGCCGGCGAGGGTGAAATTCCGGATATTTTTCTGCGACTTAGCCATGACGTCCATCCTGTTATCATGCCGGCGGGGGCCGGATGCGGGGTTTTCGCCTGTATTCGTAAAGGGAGATCGTGCCCTGTCCCGCCCTGTTGGTTGCGTTATGGCAGAAATAGGTTCAAAGACCGTTGACGCATTTTTTGGTTCATGAACCGTCACTGCCAGGTTTGTGGCTCAACGAACCGTCAACACCCGGCTTCGGTTCCTCGCCGTCCAAAAATGGTCTCCGGGTACCGAACTCCAGTCGCGGGGAGTCATCGGCCTCGCGGCGCGTGCGGGGGGAGTTGAGATGACGTGACGCGGCGTCGCGTGACGCATCCGGAACCCGCGACAGTCGGAACCGCGGCGTTATTCAATCGTTGCCCACCCATATCAACGCTCGCCATGCGGCCAGGTGTCCGTGGCGAAACAACCCACACAAAAGACCGAAAGGGTGGAACCCAATGGGCCTGTTCTCCAAAGACATTCACAACATGGATGAACTGTTCGTGCACACCTTGCGCGACATCTACTACGCCGAGAAGCAGCTGGTGAAAGCGCTGCCGGAGATGGTTGACAAGGCCACCGACGCGCAGCTCAAGCAGGCATTCCAGTCACATCTCGGCGAGACCAAGAACCACATCGTTCGTCTGGAGCAGGTCTTCAAGATGCACGGTGTCGAAGCCAAGGGCGTCGATTGCCCGGCGATCGACGGCATAATCGAAGAGGCGGAAGAGGTGGGTGGTGAGATCGAGGATAAGGCCGTGCTCAATGCCGCGCTGGCAGCGGCAGCGCAGGCGGCGGAGCACTACGAGATCTCGCGCTACGGCACGTTGGTCGCCTGGGCGAAGCAGCTTGGCCGCACCGACTGCGCCCGCGTGCTGCAACAAAATCTTGATGAGGAAAAAGCGGCGGACCGCAAGCTCACCGAGATCGCGGAGGCAAGACTCAATCTCCAAGCCGCAAGCTAGGATGGACTCAGTAGAGCGACAGGTCACCGGACCTGTCGGCTGCGGCTACCCGCACATTATCGGTGACGGCGGACGGGCGCTGGAGGGAGGCTCCGCGCCCGTCTGCTCTGGAGGAGCGACATGGGACTTCCGCACGACATGCGTGCGCGGAGCTGCGCCGGTAGTTCTACGGTTTGAAGTCTTGCGCGCGCTCCTGGAAAATCGAGCATTGTCTTCGCAGCTCAGGAGGGCGCGCCGGTGAACCTGCTGGTCACGTTTGTCATCGCCATTGTCGTTGCACTCTTCGGACTCGCTTGGATCGCCGTCATCATCGACAAGATGACGTCGCCATTCGTCAGTCTGGTGGTGTTCTTCCCGCTGTTGTTCGCGACGATCTGGCTGACCTGGCGGCTGTCGGTGAAATTCACCGAGCCCAAGACCACGCCGCACGCCTGATCGGTATTGCAAGGTCAGGGATTGCCGGTGCGCAGCCCCGGCGCTTCCTGTCCGATCGGCTCGAAGGCGGTGCCGTTCTTCGCGCGCTCGACGCCGTGCTCATAAAGCGCGTTCATGTATTTCTCGTCGAACAGTCCGTAGGCCGGAAAATTGAAGTTGTCGGCGACCTGCGCGACGTACATCGGGACGCCGAGGCGTTGCGCATTGGCGCCGAACAGCATTGATTCCGCGCGCAGGCTGGCGCGCAATACCACGCTGATCAGCCGGCTCAGGATCTGAACCGTGTTCCGCTCCGGCGGATAGAAGTCGGGCGACAGCCGGCCGTTGAGGATGATGTAGAGCTCGGATGCCGGCAGCTTCAGCTTACTGGTCGGCTCAAGAAGAGCCTCAGGCCCGACGAAGAACGGCGACGTGACCGACCCGTCGATGTGCATCTCCTGGAACTTCTTGCCGTTAGCTTCGACGTCGATCAGCACCGGCGTGAAGAAGCCGGGGATCGCCGACGAGGCCAGCAGCACGTCGCGGAACAGCTTGATGGCGGCTTCGTCGCCCTTCTGCGCGATCGCGCCCATGTCCCAGATCACGCGCCGGCCGGAGTCGGCGTTGGTGGTGACGACCCAGAGGCGGCGGCCCTTCTTGTGTTCGGCGGCGACAGCCGCGACGAGTTCGGGCGTCACGCGCTTCTCGAGCAGGCGGCGCAGCGGCCAGGTGTCAAGGAAGCTTTCGGGAGTCTGGCGGTCCTCAAAGATGTCGGCGCCGGTGATCTGGGTGATGGCTGAGCGCAGCTCGCCATCGAGCTTGGGGCCGAGGAATACGTAGGGCGCGAGCAGTGCGCCGATGCTCACGCCGGTGACGACGCTGAACTCGGGCCGCTTGCCCGACTGCGTCCAGCCATTGAGCACGCCGGCGGCAAAGGCGCCGTCGGCGCCGCCGCCCGACATCGCAAGCCACGGCCCGTTGGTTGACGGCACCATCTTCTGGAAGCCTTCGGCCGTGTCGCCCCACGCCCGGACGTCCGGAAATCCGGGCACGATCGCGGCGGCGGCATCTTCGGCTGAATAGGGGATCCGCTTCGGAGGACCTTTGGGCTCCGCTTTCGGCGGTGCCGCGGCCCGCTTGGCCTTCGCCTTGGCCTTTTTCTGCGTCTGCGCGTGGGCGGCGCCGCTGAAGTCCGACATGGACGTCGGCATCCACGACACCACGCAGGCGAAGATCAGGCCCAGAGCGAGACTGGCGACGACGCGATTCACGGGCAGGCCTCCGGTCGATCAACGCTTGATGGCGTGTCAAAATGCGAACTGTCGCGGGGAGTGGAAGTCCGCGGCCGAGGTAATTGTGTTTGCCTCAAAACACAAGGACGGATTCCGACGGCCAGATTGGCCGCCGGTCGCGATATTGCCGGATTTATGGAGGGCGTTAGCCGCGCCGTTCGGCCGTCCAATAGCCGGAACACCGGCTGCCGCCGGACTGACCGCTCCAGCGGCCCTGGCCGTCACGGCGGCTCAGCCGCCCGGTGCCGTTGGCGAAGGCATTGCCGGAGGACACGCGCACGCTCACGGCGCCGTTGGCGGCGACACGGCCGGTAAAGTTGACTACGCCGCCGTCGTAGTAGACGCCGCCGTTGCGGATCGAGACGCCATAGCGATAGGCGCGGTCACAATTGCCGTTCTGGGTGACGATCAGAACGCTCCAGTTCCCGTCATACGCGCGCTGGGCGGACGCCATGTCCGGCAACGCGGCAACACACAACAACGCAAGAACACCGGCACCAAGAAAACGGCTGATCATGAGCGGCCTCTCACTTGACCCTTCGATGCATCAACGCGGTCGCCCCCGACCCGTTGTTATCGGCTCGCGTTTTGTCCATCATCCTGCGCAGATACGGCTGAGGGGCTGAGCGGACGCAATTCGAGCCGCGTTTAAGACGGTTCCATTGTGGTCGATTACCGCGGCGCTGTCGAATGACATTGCCGTAACGATCAACAAGTTTTCCAGGGAAAATCCGGGGAAAAGCGCCATGATTCTGAGCGATTTATCGGCTGCGGCTGCCATTTTGGTCTCTTCATCTGGGATCGCCCGGGGCCGGCCGCAACGGGTCCGTTCGGCGCGCGATGGCGCCAACGATCACGGTCATGTCATGGAGCCGGGACAGGCCACCGCCGGACTGTGGGCGCCGCGACAGGGCGTCGGATCGCGTTCGGCGCGCGGAAGCGCCATGCTGTAGGATGAGCGATGACCTTCGAGGGAGAAAGGCCATGAGAACGGCGTCGATCCTGGCAGCCGCTGCGCTTGGCGCGATGTTTGGACCGGCGCATGCCCAAACAGCAGGCAGCTACCTGAACCGGCCGATCACCATGGTCGTGCCGCTGCCGGCCGGCGGGACGGCAGATCTCCTCTGCCGGCTTGCCGCCGAGCGGGCCGCTGCCGTTCTCAAGCAACAGGTGATCGTCGAGAACCGGCCGGTCGGGGCGGGCGGCCGCGTCGCGATCGAGGCCGTGATGCGCTCCGCGCCGGACGGCTACACGGTGTTGTGCGCGCCGCAGCTCTCCTACACCGTCGCGCATCTGCTGTTCGTCAAGTCGCCGCTCGATACCCGCACGATGGAGCCGGTCAGCGTGCTCGCGGCTTACCCGTTGATCCTCATTGCGCGCGGAAACTTCCCTGCCGACGATCTGCCGGGCTTCATCGCTTACGCCAAAGCCAATCCGAACAAGGTCACATATGGACACCAGGGCAAGGGCAATACCGGCCACCTGCTCGGCGAGCTGATGATGCTCCGCGGCAAATTCCGCATGGCGGAAATTCCCTACCGGGGCAGCGCACCCGCGATCAACGATCTGCTGGGCGGCAACATCGATCTCGTTCCCGACTACCTGCTTGCGAACAAGCAGAACATCGACGCCGGCAAGCTGAAGCTCTTGGCGACCGGCAGCCGCGAGCGCATCAAGAACTACGCCAAGGCCGCGACCATCGCCGAAACGCTGCCCGATGTTTATGCCGACACCTGGATGGCGGTGGCGGCGCCGCCGGCGACCCCGAAGGACATCACGCAGCGGCTGTCGGACGCGATCGGGCAGGGCTTCAAGACCGAGGAGCTGCGCAAGCGCATCCTCGCGCTCGAAGCCGAGCCACTCGGCAATTCGCCTGACGGGATGCGCAAGATGATCAACGCCAGCACCCAGCAATGGGGGCCGGTGGTCGAAGCGGCGAAGATCGCCATCGATTGACGCGCATCCAGGGACTGAAGGAGACGAACCATGCATTTGAATGACCGGATGAATTCGAGGGGCGCTGCGCGGCGCCTGCTGCTCGCGGCCGCCGCCGGCATCGCGGCGCTGATGGCGGCGCTGCCGGCCTCGCAGGCGCAGGACTACCCCAACCGGGCGGTGCGGATCATCGTGCCGTTCCCGGCCGGCGGCACCGCCGACGCCATGCCGCGCGTCGTTGCCGACTACCTGTCGCGCAAATGGGGGCAGCCGGTCGTCATCGAGAACCGCAGCGGCGCCGGCGGTAATGTCGGTGCGGAAGCGGCCTACAAGTCGGAGGCCGACGGCTACACGCTGCTCTCGGCACCGCCGCCGCCGCTGGTGGTCAACCACAATCTCTATCCGAAGCTCGGGTTCGATCCGCTCCGGTTCGAGCCGATCGCCGTGATGGGGCTGGTGCCGAACGCGCTGCTGACCAATCCGGGTTTCCCGCCAAAGACGGTGGCCGAAGTCATCGCCTACGGAAAGGCCAATCCAAACAAAATCATCTCCGCGACACAGGGCAATGGCACCACATCGCATCTGACCTCCGAGATGTTCCAGATGATGGGCGGCTTCAAGCTCACGCACGTGCCGTATCGTGGCGCCGCGCCGGCGCTCACCGACCTGGTGGGCGGCACGGCCAATATCATGTTCGACAATCTCGGCGTTTCGCTCTCGCAGGTGCAGGCCGGCAAGATCAACCTGCTCGGCGTCGCGACCGCCAAGCGCATGGCATCGCTGCCGGACGTGCCGACTATCGGCGAGACGCTGCCGGGGTTTGAATCGTCGGCCTGGTTTGCGGTGGTGGCGCCGCCCGGCACGCCCAAGCAGATCGTCGAGAAGATCAATGCCGACATCAACGAAGCCTTGCGCGACCCCGGCGTGGCGAAGCGCATGGCAGGTATGTCGGCCGAGATCGTTGGCGGCAGCACCCAGGCGACCGCAAAATTCTTCCGCGCCGAGGTCGACCGCTGGCACAAGGTGATCAAGGCCGCGAACATCAAAGTGGAGTGACAGCTGCGTGACGACGCTTTCCCCCGGACGGCAATGGCCCGCCGAAGGCGTGGCGCGGGTCCCGTACTGGGTCTATTCCGACCGCGACCTGTTCGACGAGGAGCAGGAGCGCGTCTTCCGCGGGCCGACCTGGAATTTCCTCTGTCTCGACGCCGAGCTGCCGAAGCCGAACACGTATCGGACGTCGGCGGTCGGCGCGATGCCGGTGGTGGTCACGCGCGACAACGAGGGCAAGCTCAACGCGTTCGAGAACCGCTGCGCGCATCGGGGCTCGCTCTTGTGCATCAACGAGCGCGGCGAGGCGCGCGACATCGTCTGCGTCTACCACAACTGGAGTTACGACCTCGCCGGCAACCTGACCGCGGTCGCCTTCCGCAAGGGCATGGGCGGAAAGGGGGGCATGCCAGCCGATGCGCGGCCGGATGAGAACCCGCCGCGCAAGCTCAAGGTTGAGACGCTGTGCGGCCTGGTGTTTGGCACGCTCGATCAGAACGCGGTGCCGCTGGAAACCTATCTCGGCCCCGAGATCGTCAAGGGCATCCGCCGCGTGATGCGCGCACCGGTGCGCGTGCTCGGCGGCTACAGCCAGATGCTGCAGAGCAACTGGAAGCTCTACATGGAGAACGTGAAGGACTCATACCACGCGAGCCTTCTGCACACGTTCTTCACCACCTTCCGCCTCAACCGCCTGACGCAGAAGGGCGGGCTTGTCATCAGCGAGAGCGGCGGCAACCACATTTCCTATTCGCTCGCCGCCGACACCGGCGGCAAGGAATACGAGCAGGCCGGCATGCGCGCCGCCCAGGAAGGTTTCGGCCTCGAAGCGCCGCAGGTGCTCAATCATGTCGACGAGTACGGCGACGGCGTGGGGTTGCAGATCCTCTCGGTGTTCCCGACCTTCGTGCTCCAGCAGACCCGCAACAGCCTGGCGGTGCGGCGACTGGTGACGCATGGCTTGGAGAAGACGGAGCTCGTGTGGACCATCTTCGGCTTCGCCGACGATGACGAATCGATGACCGAGCGGCGCCTGCAGCAGGCGAACCTGATCGGGCCCGCGGGGTACATCTCGATGGAGGATGGCGCCGCGCCGGGCTTCGTGCAGCGCGGGGTCAACACCGCGGCCGATATCCTCTCGGTGGTGGAGATGGGCGGCCGCGGCATCAAGTCCGACGACACCCGCGTCACCGAGGCGTCGGTGCGCGGCTTTTGGACCTTTTACCGCTCTCAAATGGGTCTGTGATCCGTGGACGTTGCCACCACGTTCAAGGTCCAGGAGCTGCAGGCGCGCTACGTCCAGGCGCTCGACGACGACCGTCTCGAAGACTGGCCGAATTTCTTCATCGACGCCTGCCGCTACGTCGTCACCACCGCCGACAATCTCGCGCAAGGCATGCCGCTCGGCATGATCTACGCCACCTCGCGCGCGATGCTGCGCGACCGCGTGCGCTCGCTACGCGACGCCAATGTCTACGAGGCGCAGCGCTACCGCCACATGATTGCGCCGCCGGTGATCGAGGCGGGCGAGGCCGGTGTCGTGCATGCCAAGACCAGCTTTATGGTGGTGCGCATCATGCACAGCGGCGAGGCCATGATGTTCGTGACCGGCCGCTATGACGACCGCATCCTGCTCGAGGGGCCCGAGGCACCGCGTTTCGTCGAAAAGACCGTGGTGCTCGACAGCCGGGTGATCGATACACTCCTGGCGATCCCGATCTAGCGGCCGCCTTATACGCAAATTTTGCGTGCCGACCCCGTGGCAATTCCCTCGGCGCGGGAGGATACTCCCGCATGGCGTTTTGCAAGGGGACAACCTGAGACGCGCCGGCACTGCCGCCGTCTCGCCTAAGACCACAGGAGAGAAAACGCAATGAACAAAGTCCTGCGCCTCGAAAATACCTCGCCGTTCCAGGGCCTTGCGGAACTCGTCGCCTATGACGAGGGGCTGTTCGAGAAGGAAGGCATCACCATCGAGTGGATCGACCGCGAGTCCCACGTCGACAAGTCGCCGACGCTCCACATCACCGATCACCGTGACGCGTCGCGCTTCGCGAGCCACGGCAGCCAGCTCGAGCAGGGCAAGGCCGACCTCTACAACGCCTGCGAATGGGGCAACTATTCGCGCGTCGAGACCACCAAGGTGAAGAGCCGCCAGATCGGCCGCCGCTCGATCGTGACCTACGCGGCCATCGTCGTGCGTCCTGACTCCGACGTTCAGACTCCGCAGCAACTCGCCGGCAAGCTGATCGGGCTGCCATACTACAACGGCACCCACTACCTCGCGCTGCAAATGCTGGAAGGCTTCATCCCGCGCGAGCTGATCAAGACCGGCCGGCTGCCGAACGGTTCGAAATATCGCTTCAAGGCACTGATGGACGGTCTCTGCGAAGCGACGACGCTGACCGAACCCTACATCACGCTGGCCGAGAAAAAGGGCTGCCGGCTCGTGATCGCCTGCTTCCATCATGGCACCGAGGTCGCTTCGGATCGGATCGACGCCGAAACGTACAGTGCGTTCAACCGCGCGGTGCGCGAGGCGGTGCGGCGGATCAATGCCGACAAGTCCGCCTACATGCACTACTTCATCGATCGCCATAAGGACAAAGACCCCGAGATCGCCAAGCTCAAGGTCTCCGACCTCCGCGAGAGCCGGCTCTACCTGGTCGACCCCGCGCCGATTCCGGAGGAGGAGCTGCAACGCACCTACGATTGGATGAAGAGCTGGGGCTTCCTCGAGACCGCGAGCTGCGCGACCGATCTTGTCAACATGAACGTGCAGCGTCACGGCTACGACCGCGCGCCGAACGAGCCGGCCGCGACGCACTAGGGTCCGGACTCATTAAATCCACCAAACGAGGGCGGCTGCAAGGCAGACGGACGCTAGATAGTTTCGGGCC
>JAIESC010000263.1 GCA_019746355.1 Xanthobacteraceae bacterium
ATTCGCAGGCCACAGCGTGCCTGCCGTCAGGCAGAAATTCCACTTATCGTCCTGTTCAGATTTCCGGGACCGGCTCTGAACACGATCCGCATCGCGCTTGCCGCACTCATGATCGGCAGCACCATCGCAACAGCGCACGCCGAGACGCCGGAAGAATGGGTCAAGCTCGGCGCGCGCGTTCACGGCGGCTTCGGCTCGTTCATTCCGGTCGGCGTCCGCATCGGCGAGGATGCGATGAAGCGCCTCGATGCCAAGCCGCGCGAGCTGTCAGTCGTGTTCTACCAGGGCGAAGGCGTGCCCTGCCCCTGCTCGATCGACGGCGTGATGCTGGCGATCGGTGCGAGCCCCGGGCAAGGCTCTGCGCAAGTCGCGGCGGAAAAATCGCCGCCCGGGACCTTCGCGGTGATGATGATCCGTTCGCGCAAGGGCGGCGACGGGCTGAAATACACCGTGCCGATCGCGCACCTGCCGAAGCTCGGCCAGATCAACAGCACCATCCAGGACCCGCTCGCGCGCTTTCATGCGGTGATGGCACTGCCGGATTTGTTTGCGGTCGAGCCGTTGAAATAACCAACGCGCGACGCGTTCGTCTATGATCCCGGAAGCTTTTCCCGGAGACGATCATGCAGCGCGTGACCATTACGCTCGACGACGACCTGATGGCGGATCTCGACCGCATCATCGCAACGCGCGGCTATCAGAACCGCTCCGAGGCGATCCGCGATCTGGCCCGCTCGGGGCTGGAGCAGGCAGCCGTCGAAGCGGCGGGGACCCGCAACTGCGTCGCCGCGCTGGTCTACGTCTACGACCATCACGCGCGCGACCTGCCGAAGCGGCTGACGCAGGAGTTTCACGACCACCACGATCTCGCGCAGGCGACGCTGCACGTGCATCTCGACCACGAAAGCTGCCTTGAAGTCACCGTGCTGAAGGGCAAAGGCGCCGAAGTGCAGTCGTTCGCCAACCACGTCATTGCCGAGCGCGGCGTCCGTCACGGCCACGTCGTTTACGTGCCCGCGCCTTCGAAGGCAGCCCACAGCCATTCGCATGGCCGCGGCCGGACCCAGCCGAGGTCTTGAACTTATCCAAAGCTATTTGGCCTTTCGCAACGGCACGCCTGGGCCGGGAACCCTTGCATCCTCATCGGCATGCACCCGTTCTGCGCGCGAAAGCGCATCCGCGCTTAAGCTTTCGTTAAGCCAAGCCGCTAACGCCGCCTTAAGCCGCGGAGCGCACATTTGCGCCGAAACGGCACAGGTTGTGTTTGTGGAGTTTTGCTATGGCCGCGCGAGTTCTCATCGTTGATGACGATCCGATTCAGCGGCGTCTTCTGGAAAACATGGTCCGGAAGTTCGGCCATGAGCCGGTGCTGACCGAGAGCGGCGAGCAGGCCGTTGCGATGCTGCTGGGCGAGCGCTTCAACTGCGTCGTCCTCGACCTCGTGATGCCCGATCTCGACGGCCTCGGCGTGCTGGCACGCATGCGCGAGACCGGGATGACCGTTCCGGTGATCGTGCAGACCGCGCACGGCGGCATCGACAATGCGGTGTCGGCGATGCGGGCGGGCGCGGCCGACTTCGTGGTGAAGCCGGTCGGCGCCGAGCGCCTGCAGGTGTCGCTCGCGAACGCGCTCGAACGGAGCGCGCTGGCCGACGAGCTTGCGCGCACCAGGCGCGCGCGGGCGGGGACCCTGACGTTCAAGGACATCGTCACGCGCAGCGCGAAGATGCAGGCGGTGCTGCGCAACGCCGAGAAGGCCGCAACCTCCAGCATCCCGGTGCTGATCGAGGGCGAGTCGGGCGTCGGCAAAGAGTTGATCGCGCGGGCGATCCACGGCCAGGGCGAGCGGCGTTCGAAGCCGTTTGTGGCGGTGAATTGCGGCGCGATCCCCGACAACCTGGTGGAATCGATCCTGTTCGGCCACGAGAAGGGCGCGTTCACGGGCGCCACGGAAAAGCACAACGGCAAGTTCGTCGAAGCGTCCGGCGGTACGCTGTTCCTCGACGAGGTCGGCGAGCTGCCGACGGCGGCGCAGGTGAAGCTTCTGCGCGCGATCCAGGAGGGCGAGGTCGAGCCGGTCGGCGGCAGGAAGCCGGTCAAGGTCGACGTGCGGATCATCTCCGCCACCAATCGCAACCTGATCGACGACGTGAAGCACGGCCGCTTCCGCGAGGACCTGTTCTACCGGCTGCACGTATTCCCGATCGCGGTGCCGCCGCTGCGCGAACGCAGCGAGGACATTCCGGACCTGGTGCGGCATTTCCTGGCGCGGCTTGCGGCCGAAGAGGGCAAACGCGTGCGGACGATCAGCGGCGAGGCCCTGGCGCTGCTCGGGCGTCACCGTTGGCCGGGCAACGTCCGGCAGCTCGAGAACACCGTGTTCCGCGCCGTGGTGCTGGCCGAGGGCGACAGCATCGGCGCGAACGAGTTTCCGCAGGTCGCGGCGCAGATCGCGCAAGCATCGTCCGAGCTTCCGCACATCGCCTCCGCCCCGGCGATGGCCGAGGCGCATGCGCTGCATGACACCCACACCACCCACAGCCCGCACGGCACCCTCGCGCTGCTCGACGCGCACGGCGACGTGCGGCCGCTGGAGGAGATGGAGTACGAGACGATCCGCTTTGCCATCGCGCATTATCGCGGACAGATGTCGGAGGTGGCGCGGCGCCTGCGGATCGGGCGCTCGACGCTCTACCGCAAGCTCGAGCATCTCGGCCTCGACGAGCAGCCGAAAGAGCCGGCGTAGTTAATTTAACGATCTCCGTACACCATAACGGGAGATCCGGCCCTCCCGCATTAACTCTCGATTCGACGTTGCGTGGACGCAGCAACGCTTTGCTGTGAATGTCCCGCCTTGCATCGCGGCGCGGCGCCGTTGGCGCCTTCATCCCTTCATACGATTCGCGCCCGAAGCACGGCAGTGGAGTACGCGTCGATGCGAAGCGCACGAATGAGCATTCTGGCCGGCACCGCGCTGGCGCTGGTCATGACGCTATCCTTGACGAGTGCGCCGGGCGCAAGCGCAGCACCGCAGGCGTCATCCGCGCAGCGCGATTACACCACGCCAGGCAGCACGACCAAGCCGCCGACGCCGATCATGCCGGCCGACGACGGCCTGCGCTTCCGCAACACGCTTCCTAACGCGCGCAGCCCGCTGCAGCCGCGCCAGGACGCAACACCGCTCGCGCCCGCCGCCCCCGCGGCCAAAGTTGCACCGCCTGCCGCACCCGCCGCGAAGTCCGGGCCGACCGCGGCTCCGGCTGCAGCCCAGCCCGCGCCGCAAGCCCAGCCGGCCAGCGCCGACGAAGCCGAAACCAAGTTCGGGCCGCCTCCGCCTACCCGGGCTGCGCCGTCACGCGCGCCGGTAAGCCGCGCCGCGGCCCCAGAGCCAGCGCCTGCTCCGACGGCCCGTCCGGCCGCAGCACCTGCTCCTGCTCCGGTGGCGCGTCCGGCGGCGGCGCCGGAGCCCGCTGCACGACCCGCGGCGGCACGTCCCGCGCCTGCCGCCAGGCCTGCACCCGCGGCCAACGCCGCTGCCGAAGACGCGGTCGGCAGCAAGATCCGCGAAATGCTCGCGAACAAGCAGCTCGAGCAGATCGCGCCGCGCAAGGCCGAGCGCGATGCGATGGTTTCGCTCTATCAAAAGGCCCGCGCATTCAAGCCGCTCTGGGTGGCGTCCGGCGCACCATCGGAACGCGCCAACGACGTGATCGAATACCTTCGCGGCATCGAGGCCGATGGGCTCGATCCAAACGACTATCCGATGCCGAACCTTGCGGTCGGCAGCCCGGAAGCGCAGGCCGAGGCGGAGCTCAAGTTCACCGCGATGCTGCTGACCTATGTGCGGCACGCCTCGACCGGCCGCGTGCACTTCAGCCGGGTGAGCCCGAACATCGAATACAAGCTCGCCTTCGATCCTGGCGACGCTCTGACCAAGATCGCCGCGTCCAACGATCTGCCGAAGACGCTGGAGACCTTCAATCCGCCGCAGCCGGCTTACCGCGCGCTGAAGGACAAGCTCGCCGAGCTTCGCAATGCAACGGCCGAAAGCGGCCCCGCTGCGATCCCAAGCGGCCCCGCGCTGCGTTATGCCCGTGACCGTCAGTCCGGCCGCGAGATGCTGATGAGCGATCCGCGCGTGCCGCAGCTTCGCGAGCGACTCGGCCTGCCGCCCGAGAACAACCGCTATTACAACGCGGCCCTCGCAAAGGCGGTCGCCGGCTTCCAGAAAGCGAATGGCCTGAAGCCCGATGGCGAGCTCGGCAACACGACGCGCGAAGCGATGAATCCGCCGAGCCACGAACGGCAGATCGACGCGGTGCTCGCGACGATGGAGCGCTGGCGCTGGATGCCGCGCGACCTCGGCAAGACGCACGTGATGCTCAACATCCCGGAATACAGCCTGCGGGTGATGAACGGCGGCGCGCAGGCCTGGCAGACCCGCGTCGTCGTCGGCAAGCCGACGCAGGCGACACCGCTTTTGACCGAGACGATGAAGTACATCACGGTCAATCCGACCTGGAACGTACCGCAGTCGATCATCTACAAGGAGCTGCTGCCGATCTACGAGACGTCCGATCCGCAGATCTTCGAGCGACAGGGGCTGAAGGTCGAGCGCAACCCGGACGGCAGCGTGCGCGTCTACCAGCCGCCGGGCGAGCGCAATGCGCTCGGCCAGATCCGATTCAATTTCCCGAACAAGTTCCTGGTCTATCAGCACGACACGCCCGAGAAGCACTACTTCGCGCACGAGAAGCGCGCCTACAGCCACGGCTGCATGCGGGTGCAGGACCCGATGAAATACGCCGAGGTGCTGCTGTCGTTCGCAGCGCCGCGCAACAACTACACCCAGGACGGCGTGCGGCGGATGCTCGGCGGCGAGGAGCGCCAGATCGACTTCCAGACCCACATCCCGGTGCACATCACCTACCAGACCGCGGTGGTGGACGACGCCGGCAAGCTCCAGGTCCGGGACGACGTCTACGGCCTCGACGCCCAGCTCCTGTCGATCCTCCGGGGCAGCGAACGGCAGGTGGCGGATGTGCTGATCGAGCGGCCGGCCGACCCCAACTTCAAGCCGACCCCCGAGGAAGGCCACCGGCTGCGCAACGCAGCGCGGGGCAACGTTGGCGGTCCGTTCTCGCTGTTCGAGCAGCTTTTCCGCTAGATTGGTAACGAGGTGCCTCGTTTCGGCACCCCTTCAAGGTTATCCACCGGGCCCAACCCAACCGTGGCAAGGCCCTGGATTATCTAGACTATTTTTCGCCATACTTCCGGTTTAGAGTGCCGAATGCCGTGGGTCGGGGGGACGTGCAATTCTGCATTAACCGATCCCGCTTAAGACTGCGTTAGCCATGTTGCCGCGGCGCAACCGCGTCAACATCCGTTTTGCGACCTTAAAGCGAGATCGCTCGTGCGAGTTGGTGGGGGAGCACAGGCCGGGACTGTATTGAGCTCTGTGCTCGCGGCGCGTCGCGTCAGCCTTGCTACATTGCTCCTCGTCGCCGGTGCTGCTTTCGGACTGCAACAGGCTTTGGCCGCGCCGGGCGACACCCGGACGATCACGCTGCATCACATCCACACCAAAGAGGATGTGACGATCACCTTCAAGCGCAACGGTCAATTCGACGAAGAGGCGCTGAAGAAGATCAACTGGGCGCTGCGCGACTGGCGCAAGGACGAGCCCACCAAGATAGATCCCCACGTCATCGACCTGCTCTGGGAGGTCGCTCGTGACGTCGGCGCCAAGGAGCCCATCCATGTCATCGGTGGTTTCCGCGCGCCCTCCACCAACGAGATGCTCCGCCGCCGCAGCAAGCAATCCGGCGTCGCCAAGCACAGCCTGCACACGCAGGGCAGAGCCATCGACTTCTTCATTCCGGGCGTTCCGCTGGATGTTCTGCGCGCCGCGGCCATGAAAGCCCAGGGCGGCGGCGTCGGTTACTATCCGACCTCCGGATCGCCGTTCGTGCATCTCGACGTCGGCAACGTCCGCGCCTGGCCGCGCATGACCCGCGAGCAGCTCGTGAAGCTGTTCCCGGACGGCCGCACGGTGCATCTGCCGCCCGACGGCAATCCCCTGCCGGGCTATCAGCTCGCGCTCGCCGATATCGAACGCGGCCACCGCACCGCGGCGACGCCGCAGAAGAAGAGCTTCCTCGCCTCGCTGTTCAACCGCGACAAGGACACCGAGGAGGTCGACGACAACACGACGATCCGCGAAACCGCCGCCGCCTGGCGCAACAACGCTAAGAAGCCCGCACCCGCCGCGGCTCCGGCTCGCACGGTCGTCGCCGCCGCCCAGACGCCCGCGCCCGCCGCTGCCCAGGCACCTGCCACGCAGCAGGCATCGGCCCAACCGGCTGCGACCGACGTGCCGCTGCCGCCGCGCCGACCGATCTATCAGGTTGCCGCGGCCGAGAGCCGCCCGGCTCCGGCCCCTGCACCGCGCCCGGCCGCGCCGATCAATCTCGCCTCGCTGTCGCCGAACGAGATCATCAACATGCGCGGCCTGTGGGACGGTTTCCAGGAACAGGCGTCGTCTGAATCGCTGAACATGTCGAGCAGCGCACGCCGCGCGCTCGCCTCGTCGCTCACCGCCGCCGGCCGCGACGTGACGGCCGCGGTCGGGCGGTCTGGTGCTGCGGATCGCGTTCCAACCGAAGGCGCGCTCGCCTATGCAGCCCCGACCGACCCCGTCGCCAGCCGCGCGCCCGCCGTTCCGGCCATCGTCACCAACAAGGACAGCTCCTCGATCGCGCAGAAGCCCGTCGACAACCTTTCGCGCAACCGCGTCGCGCGGACCGACGAGAAGTTCGAAGATCCCTGGATGCGCGGCCTGATGCTGACCGCGAGCGTGCAGAACTCGCTGGTCGTCACCCAGGTCGGCGAGGGCGACGTCAAGACGCTGGCGCAGCATATGCAGAAGCCGGCGACCGCCCTGGTGATGACCTTCTCGGCCGATCCGCTGATGGGCACGACGACCGAGACGTTCAGCGGCAGCGCCATCGTGTTCCCGCCGACCATGACGTTCAACAACGCCTCGCGCCGGACTGCCGCGCTGCGATAAGCCACACACCACAAAACGAGACATCCGAGCCGCTGCGGCATAGGGCCCAGCGGCTTTTTCATATCGCCTGCCGTGGCGGCGGCAACGTAGTATGACCGCCGCCACGCTACGGAGACCCCTTTGACACTGTCCAACGCTGTTCTCGACACCCGCTTTCGTTCGGCGCTCGGCCGCATGGCCGACCAGGGCCGGCTGCAGACCTATTCGGCCCCGGTCGACATCAATCTCGAAATCGCCGGCCTGATGAAAAAACTCGACGGCGGACCGGCGGTGCTGTTTTCCAAGGTCAACGGCCACGCCATGCCGGTGATCGGCAACCTGCTGTCGTGCCAGGCCAATGTCGAAGCGGCGTTCGGCATCGATTTCCGCGGCGTGCGCGAATTCGTCGGCCGGGCGCTGGGCGACCCGAAACCGCCGGTGCTGGTCGAGCGCGGGCCGGCGCAGGAGCAGGTGCACCGGGCCAACATCGACCTCGGGCGAATGCTGCCGGCGCTGCAGCACACCGCCGCGGATGCGGGCCGCTATGTGACCGCGGGCATCGTCATCGCCCAGGATCCGGAGACCGGCGTCTACAACGCGTCCTATCACCGGCTGATGCTCGCCGGCCCGAACCGTGCCGCCATCCAGCTCGATTACGGCCGCCATCTGCGGGCGGCGTTCGAGCGCGCCCAGAAGAAGGGCCAGCACCTGCCGGTCGTCGTCTGCATCGGCGCGGACCTGGCGCTGCACTACACCGCGGCGACGATGGGCTCGCAGATGCCGGAAAGCGCCGACGAGCTTGCGGTCGCGGGCGGCCTGTGCGGCCGGGCGCTGCCGGTGGTGAAGGCGGTGTCGCAGGACCTCCTGGTGCCGGCCGAGAGCGAGATCGTGCTGGAAGGCGTGCTCCGGACCGACGAAGAGGTGATGGAGGGCCCGTTCGGCGAGTTCGTCGGCTATCTGGCGCCGGCCGATCCCGGACCGGTGCTCGAGGTCACGGCGGTGACGCACCGCACCAAGCCGATCTATCACGCCATCAACGGCTACGGCCGCGAGACCGTGGTGTTGCGGAAGTACGTGCTGGAGGCGAGCCTTTTGAAGGTGCTGCAGGGCGCGGTGCCGATCGTCACCGACGCGGAGATGACCGCGGGCGGGCTGCATCGCTTCCACGCCATCGTGCAGGTGAAGAAAACCGGCCCGAGCCACGACGGCCTGCAGCGCAACGCCATCATGGCCTCGTTCGGCGCGCTCAAGGACCTCGACATGGTGATCGTGGTCGACGACGACATCGACATCCGCGATCCGGCCGACGTGGAATATGCGCTGGCGACGCGGATGGAGGCGTCGAAGGACCTGTTCACGATCCCGGCGGCGCGCGGACATGAATATGTCCGCGTCAGCGACCGCGGCATGCGGACCAAGCTTGGGATCGACGCCACCGTGCCGTTCGCCGAGAAGGAGCGGTTTGCCCGCTGCGAGTTCAAGCCGGTGGAGGTGGACGCCAAGGCGATGACGCTCGATGCCGGCGCGGCCAGGAAACGGCTGGACCTTTAATCAGCGGCTGTCATCGCCCGCGAAGCGGCCGATCCAGTCTTGGTGAATTAAGATCGAGGCTCGATGAATACTGGATGCCCCGCCTTCGCGGGGCATGACGGTTCCGGTGTTCGTGCTCCCGAGATCAGCTTACGCCGCGAGCATCCCCAGCGCGTTCATGTAGGTCTCGAGAATGAGCTGCTGCTCGTTGCGCTCCTGCGGCTCCTGCTTGCGCAGCCGGATCACCGCGCGCAGCGCCTTCACGTCGAAGCCGTTGGCCTTCGATTCCGCATAGACGTCGCGGATGTCGTCGGAGATCGTCTTCTTCTCCTCCTCCAGCCGCTCGATCCGCTCGACAAAGGCCTTCAACTGGTCCTTGGCGAAGCGGGTGTTCGCGGCTTCGGCCGGCTCTTTTTCAACGGCGGACATGAACGCTCCTCGATGCATGCGGGGCGGGGACTCTCCCCGCCGTCTCGCATCGAGAATTCTGACAACCGTGCCTTTGGGGCAAGGAGACGCTGTCCCATCCCCCGTCATCCACAGCCAGACTGTGGGAAAGATAATCTATTTGACCGCCTTCAGCGCGGCTTCGACGAACCGGTTGTCGTAGGTCGCGGGCATGTCGATCCTGGCGGCCGCGATCGCCGGGTCGAACCGCGCCATCGCCTTCAGCACATTGGCCGGTGCGTCCGGCGGCATCAGCCCGTCGGGCGAGAAGCTCGGCAGGTTGCTCTCCAGCGCCTTGCGGTAGACGGCCGGATTGCCCTGGTAGAACTCGGCCGGAAGCTTCGCGACGATCTCATCGGACGACGCCTTCCGCATCCAATCGAGCGTGCGGACCATCGCCCTGCGATGGCCTCCGCGTTCTTCGGGTTCTTCTGCAAGAAGGCCACCGGCGCGTGGAGGCTGCCCGAGGCATCGTCGCCACCATAGACGGCACGGGTGCCCTCGGCGTTGCGGCTGTCGATGGCGACGACGATGTCGCCGGCCATGGTGAGCTCGGTGATGGCAAGATCGAGATTGGCGATCGCGTAGAGCTCGTTCGTGCGCCTCATGCCGGCGACAGCGACCGCCCCGGCCCCGACCGTCACCGGCGTCACGTCGTCGGGCTTGAGCCCCGCCTTCTCCAGAATGAGGTTCAGGAACGTCTGCGTCGCAGAGCCCGGGCCGGTGATGCCGATCTTCTGGCCCTTGAGGTCGGCCGGTGACTTGTACCCTGCGGCATGTGCCTTGGAGATGCCGAGGATATTCTGCGGATAGCGGCCGAACAGCACGATGCTCTGCATCGGCTGGCTCTTGGCCTGCATCCGCACGGTGTTCTCACAGGCACCGGCGACGATGTCGGCGCTGCCGCCGACCACGGATTCCAGCGCGCGAGCCGGCGTTGAAGTGCTGCAGCTCGACGCTAACGCCGGCCTGGTCGAAATGGCCGAGCCCTTTCGCCAGCATCACCGGCAGGAAATAAAGCTGCGCCGGAGGCCCGGACACGGCGATGGTGACGGTCTTCTTTTCCTGGGCGTGGACTGACGAGAGGGTCGCGGCAACAGCGAGAACGAAGACAAGGAAACGCATAGCGGCTCCATGGCGTGGGTAACATCGAAGATAGCGCACGCAGAGTCGATGCAACGCAAAAATATCGGGCATCGCGCCGCGTCAATTCCAGGCAAGAGCGGGAGTTCTACCGACCGACATCGGGCGCAGTCCGGCTGGCCCCCGCGGCAAACAGGTTCGCCGCAAGCCGCCAGACCCAGTTCTTGATTTTGACCACCGTCGGGCTTTCGAGATGAACCGGCGCCTCGGCGCGCCGGTCACATCCCGCTACCAGGCGGGCGACCTCGATATCACCGTCGGTATAGTAGCTGTCGCCCTCACAGTTGCGTCCCCACATCGTCGGCCCGATGCCGGTCACCTCGTAACTCGCCTCGACCACCTTCGCAGCGTCGAGATCGGACATCAGCGCGGCGCGTTCCGCGTCAATGTCCGGGTCGATGTGATGGGTGATCTGGCCGGTGTCGCGGCTGAAGCCCACGCCGCGATCGAGCGTCGCCGAGCCAAGCCAGACGTTTCGCCCTTCCTGACCCTGCTCGATGACCCGCCAGAAGCGCACATGATTGCGGCGGTCCGCGCTCCGGCCGACCGGCTTCTCGAAGGCAAGATCCTCGCGGCGATCTCGAAAGTAAAGATTGCTGACCGGCGCGCTACGGTAAGGCAGGTCTAACAGCACGCTGCCAACGATTTCGACGCTGGAACGCAACGTGATTGGATCGGCTGGATACCAGCCGGCCGCGTGCATGGCGCACAGCACCTCGGTTTTCGATCCGACCAGTCCGACGTTGATCGGATCGCCCGGGATGCCCTCGCGGGTTCGCGTCAGCATGCTGAGACCGGATAATCCCCGCTGATGCTCATAATGACTCCAGATCGCCGGCGCCACGACATAGGCCGCGAGCCCGTAAAGCACGGCGGCCGAGGCCAGAAGCGCAACCGCGATGGTCCGTCTGGACATGCACGTGCGATCCGGATTTCTCTCGCTAGAGTCCCGCCAGGTTGTAGCGCGAGAAGTCGCGGCCCTCCTTGACCACGAATTCGAGCAGGAACGGCGCACCGGTCTCGGTCACGCCGACCGCCTCCTTGATGCCATCGACGATGTCGCCCGGCCTCTCCACCCGCCGCGCCGCGACGTTCAAGCCTTCGGCGACCTTGGTGTAGTTGCCGCCGACCGTCATCGAGCCGTACTTCTCGTCGGAGATCTTCAGCACGTCGCGCTCGGCGCCCATCACGCCGTTGTTGAACACCACCGTGAGGATGCCGATGCGGTTGCGCGCCGCGGTCTCGATGTCCATGCCGGTCATGCCGATGGCGGCGTCACCCATCACGTTGACGCAGAGCTTTTTCGGCTCGGCGAGCTTGGCGCCCATGGTGATGCCGAGCCCGTAGCCGAGTTGGGTCGACTTGCCCCAGCCCATGTAGGAGCCGGCGACGGTCGGCTCCCAGAACGGCATCATCTGCTCGCGCGGGCTGCCGGAGTCGTGCGTCATGATGACGTTGTCGCGATCGACCGTCTTCATCAGGTCACGGATCACCCGATACTGGTTGAGCGGTGTCTCGTCGGAATTGAGGAACTTGGCCCAATCGTCGAGCCAAGCCTTCTTGGCCGCGGCGACCTCTTCCTTGAGCGAGGTGAAGGCGTTGTTGCCGCCGGGGCCCTTCTGGCGCGACACCTCGGTGATCATGGCATCGAGCACCAGCGCGGCGTCGCCGACGACCGCGTGATCGGCGCGATACTCCTTGTTGATGTCGCCCGCATCGTTGGTGGAATGCACGATGGTCTTGCCCGGCGGCACGCCCGGCCCGAACGGCGTCTTGGTGAGGCTCGAGCCGACTGCGAACACGAGATCGGCCTTGGCCATGAAATCGGTGAACGGCTTGCCGCGTGAGCGCGTCGATGCGCCAAGCGACAGCGGGTGGTTTTCCGAGATCGCGCTCTTGCCCGGATTGGTGGTGACGACCGGCGCGGGCAGAAGCTCGGCCAGCGCGGCGAGGCGCTCGCCGGCCTCGGCGTAGTGCACGCCCTGCCCGGCCCACAGGATCGGGTTCTTGGCGGCGAGCAGCATCTGCACCGCCTTCTTGACCGCATCCGGATCGGGCGCGCTGCGCTGCACCGGCACCGGCACATAGTCGAGCGGACCTTTGAACTCGGCCTCGAACACCTCGTCCGGCACCTCGATCAGCACCGGGCCTCCCCTGCCCGAGCGCATGGCGTGATAGGCGCGCCGCATCAGGTCGGGCAGCTCCTGCACGTTGTGGGCGAGCGCCGCCCATTTGGTCACGGGCTTGTAGACTTCGGCGGCACGGAACGCCGGCCGTACGTATTGCTTGGCAAGCGCCAGCCCGCCGGAAACGATCAGCAGCGGCACGTTCTCGGTAAAGGCCTGCGCCACGCCTGGAAACGCGTTCTCGATGCCGGGCCCGGCCTGCGCCGCGAACACGCCGTTCTTCCTGCCGCGCCTGATGCGGCTATAGCCATCGGCGAGACCCACGCCGACGCGCTCCTGCCGGCACAGGATCGGGCGGATGTCGAGCGCCGCGCACGGCTCGATCACCTGATTGCGCGGATAGCAGGAAAGAAACTCCGTGCCCTCGCGCTTGAGGATTTCAGCGACGACGCCTGCGCCGTTCATGTGCATTCCTCCCTGGCCACCGGCTCGCCGGCTTCACCCGTTGCCAAAGTGTAGAGCGCCGCCGAGGGGCACCGGAAGCCCTCCGTTACCGCCGCCGGCATGCTAACGTCGGCAAAACAAACTGCTGGGAGGTCGCAATGCACGGACGCTGGAAGACGTTCCTGATCGGTGCGCTGATGGCGCTGCCGCTCGCAGCACAGGCGCAGACGTTTCCGGGCGCCGACTGGCCGCGCAAGTCGCCCGCCGAGGCCGGCATCAATCCGCAACTGCTCAAGGACGCGGTCGATTTCGCGATCGCAAGCGAGGTCAAGAACCCGCGCGACCTGAAGCTCAATCACTACCGGTCGTTCGGCCGCGAGCCGTTCGGCGATGCGATCGGGCCGATCAAGGACCGCGGCGACCAGACCGGCGTCATCGTCCACAAGGGCGCGATCGTCGCCGAGTGGGGCGAGCCGCAGCGCGTCGACATGACCCACAGCGTCACCAAGAGCTTCCTGTCGAGCGTCGTCGGTCTCGCCTTCGACAGCGGCATGATCCGCAACATCCACGACGCCGCCCGCGAATATGTCGCGCCGATCCAGCTCTACAATCCGTTGCCCGTGGGCAACCGCGCCGACCGGATGCGGCAGCCGGACCTGATCGACCTGTTCGACACGCCGCACAACCGCACCATCACCTGGAACCATCTGCTGCGGCAGACCAGCGACTGGGAGGGCACGCTCTGGGGCAAGCCGGACTGGGCCGACCGCCCGAGCGACAAGTTCGACGAATGGCAGACGCGGCCGCGCAACAAGGCCGGCACCGTCTACAAATACAACGACACCCGCGTGAACGTGCTGGCGCTCGCCGCGCTCAATCTCTGGCGGAAGCCGCTGCCGCAGGTGCTCAAGGAAAAGATCATGGACCCGATTGGCGCCTCCAACACCTGGCGCTGGTTCGGCTACGACAACGCCTGGGTGGTGATCGACGGCCAGCCGGTGCAGGCGTCGACCGGCGGCGGCCACTGGGGTGGCGGCATGTTCATCAACGCCTACGACATGGCGCGCCTTGGCACTCTGACGCTGCGCCGGGGCAAGTGGGGCGACAAGCAACTGCTGTCGGAAAAATGGATCAGCATGGCGCTGACGCCGACCGGGCTGACGTCGCCCTACGGCTTCATCAACTACCAGCTCAACACCGAGCGCAAAACGTTCCCCAGCGGCCCGGTGACCGCGTACATGCACAACGGCAACGGGCTCAACATGGTTTATGTCGATCCCGAGCACGATGTGGTCGCGGTGGTGCGGTGGATCGACAACAGCGCGGCCGACGGCTTCGTGAAGCGGCTGATCGCGGCGGTGGCGGCGAAGAGTTAGCGCCGTTTTCATTCGAACGAACTCACGCGTCGTCATGGTGCGGCGTAGATGGGGCCGCGTAGCCAACGCCATGCTGCCCGGCCGCTTCACTTTTTCGGGCTGCCGGGCTCGCCCTTTCCCTTTTTTCCGTATCCCTCGAAACGAGGGAATGGAGCGCCGGGAGGCGCCGGGCCCAGTGACGTAGGGCCCGGCGGACCAACGGGTCCGCCGCGCGCCTGGCAAGGCGCGCGCCCCCCAGTGACGCAGGGGGGCGGCGCCTCCCGGCGCTCCACCAGGAACGATGCGAACGGGGCCATGGTCTCCCCGCGTGCGGTGCGTCCCTCGCTTCGCCTGCGCCCTGCAAAGAAGCGCAAGCAAATATTGTTCTTGTTATGTTCTGCTGCGGAAATGTTGTCAACCCACGGCCAGACTCAGACTAGACTCAGACCCCGGCGGCGTCCCAGCTTGATTGGGGCATCTCGTCCCTGTCCCGATCCTGCTTTTCGATTGGGGAATGATCGAGAGGACGGCGAGCCAACCGCGCAATCCGCCCAGCCCGCGCATGCAATGAACTGCGTTCCCGAGGGCATCATCGGAAATCGGAAATTTCCCGCTTGGCCGGCACGAAGAAGCCGCCGCGCCGGCACGTCGCGCGCTACCATCGCTTCCATCCGGTCGGCAAAAGAACGACGGATTTGGGAAGGAGCGACGCCATGAAACGCACACGCCTCGTTTTGCTGCTATCGATTTGCGCCGCCCTGCTCCTGCCGGTCGTGAGTGCGCGGGCGCAGACGGTCAAGAAGATCAGCGACGGTCAGGTGTCGAAGACTGCGCCGAATTGGGCGAACTTCATCGCCAGCGACAAAGGATTTTTCCGCCGCGAGGGCGTCGAGCCCGAAACCTTCTATGTCGGCAACGTCGCCAACACCATGCAACAACTCGTCGCCGGCTCGTTCGATGTCGCGTCCTCGACTTTCGACACGGCGATCCGCGCGATTGCCAATGGCGGCAACGCCGTGATGATCGCCGGCATGGTGACCAAATATCCCTATTCCATCATGACGTCGAAAGACGTGACATCGGCCGCCGACATGAAAGGCAAACGCATCATCCTGCCGTTCGCCAAGGACCTGCTCACCACCGTCTGGAACCGATGGCTGAGAGAACAGGGCATGCAGCCGGAAGACGTCGAGCAGGTCTACACCGGCGCCACGCCCAACCGGTTTGCGGCGCTGTCGGGGGGCAGTGTGCAGGCGGCGCCGCTGACATAGCCATGCGATTTCCGGGCCGCCGCGGGCGGCTACCGCAAGCTCGTCGACATCGGCGCCTATGGCAAGGAATACGGGTTCCTGACGGTCCTGGCACGGCCGCAGTGGCTGCGCGACAACCCTGAAACCACGCGGTCCTATCTTAAGGCGCTGTCCGACGGCGTCGACTGGCTCTACGAGCCGGCCAATCGCGAGGAAGCGATCGCCATTCTCGTGCGAAACACCAACGTCGCGCCGGACATCGCCAAGGAGACCTATGACTACTACATCGGCGAGTTGAAGCCCTTCAGCCGTAAGCTCGCGATTCCGGGGGCGATCGTCCCAACCACCGCGCGAACGCTGGTCGAGCTGGGCGACATCAAAGCGGAGACGACGTCGATGAAATTCACCGACTTGAGCTATCTGCCGCGCTGAGAGCCGATCACCGGCCCAACATTCACGGCGCCGGAGTTTCGCCTTCCGGCGCTGTGCTCGCGCACCTGACGGCCAACCACAACCGGGCTTCGGACGGGTTCGTATTACGGCTGATCGCGGCGAGCGAACTAAAAGCTTGGCCCTGTACCCAAATTCGAAATTGCCACCGAGCGTCCGCGCCAGCAGAGCTACTTTTCGAGAAGGATCGACCGCATCAGCAGGGCGCTTTCCCTCTGCGGCATCTGAGAAATCTCTCTGAACATGATGATGCTGATGGTGCAATAGAGCGCGTATTTCGAGCGATCGACCGTCTTGGCGCTAACGACCTCCAAATCTGCCTCGGTCACGCCGCTGGCTGCAAGCCTTGTCCGTAGTTTGTCCCATAGCCCTTCCTTGACCTCTGTATCGATTGAGGGACGCTTTATCGCGGTCCGAAGCACCCGCTCCTGCACGGAGTGCTCGCGGGCAACAAGATCCTGCGGCAGAAGTGTCATCACTCCGTCGGCACTGGCGCCAGCCGCGTACTGGTAGCAGGCCGTGGCGTTGCGCTTGTTAAGCGCGCTGTATTGATCCGCAAGGATTTTTGCGTAATCGACCAGAACGTCGTCATTCGCCAGCGGTATCAAATTGACAATGAAGGGGTGCAATTTTGCCCGCGCGTCCGCGATCGTCTCGGCTTCGGATTTTCCGCGTACGATGTTCTGATAATAGTCCTCGATGAAGTTGTCATATGTCTTCGGGAATTTCTGCTTCATCGTTGCGAAAATCGGCAGCGACTTCGCCAGCGCTTCCCCAATGTCCTTCTTCGAAAACTCCGCTCCCATACCAGAGATTGCGAACTGACTGCCGTCGGTCAGCGCAGTGACGACCCGTGCTGATACCAACACAGAGGGCTCCGGTTTATACATGTCCGCGTTCGGCGTTGAGAGTGCCTTTGCAATAAAGCCAGTATCGAAGCCAGCACGCAGAACAATCACGCGCTGCAGTTCATCTAGGTCGCCGTCATTGGCGCCGGGAAAGGCTCCCTTGTGGAATCCTAGAACCGCGCCCTTTCGCAGATAACGCTCACGGCCGGCTGCAAAGGCCATAGTGCATGCGGACATGCATTTTGAAGAAACATAAGTGTTTAATCCGCGACTGCGAATGAGTTCGTAAAGCTTCTCTCCTTCCCCAAGCCGCCCGCCAATACTGTCGAGATGAACAACTTTGACGCGACGCGAAGCATTTAGAATTTTCGAAAAGTCATCGGCGAGTCCATATTTGAGGCCACCAACGATCTCGGCTTCAGTTCCATCTCGCATGATGCGAATGGAGTAGTCCGGTATGTCCGGATCATTTTGAAATGCGATCCGCCACGTCTCCCTTATTTGTGGAGCGCCGTCACGAAGGACGGCACCGATATTGCTCAGAATGCCCAGGATGACTGCAACTTGGGCAAGGCCGCCCCAAAAGCCGGATCGACCCTGCGCGACGCGAATTGCTTTGTA
Organism: Xanthobacteraceae bacterium; assembly: GCA_019746355.1. The sequence continues at coordinate 17,263 of JAIESC010000263.1, forward strand.
CCGTTCAGCGGACCGCCACGTCCCAATCAGCTGCCAGCCGACCAGAACCACGATGCAAGCCCAGGTACCTGCAAAAGTGGCGAAGATGCCTAACGGAAAATAGCCGCTCTTAGATGCAAAGACTGCACTGAGAACAACCGTCACCGCAACGGCGCCGAAGCTGGCGACAACGTTGATGAGCCAATAGGACACCCACAGCGGCAATTCACCACGCCAGTGCCTAGCGATGAAATTTTGGCGGCCTTTCGACTCTACGACTTCGCTTGGCACCGGTGCCGACTGAAGCAGCGCGCTGGTCTTGGCGTTCGGCTTGAACAGATCACCGACGGCACCCGCCAGCAACCCGATGACAACACCCATCGCAATGCCAGCCAGCACATAGCCGCTTATGTAAAATGGATCCTTGCCGACATGGTCGTTTGCCGCAAGCGTAATCGCCGAATAAATGAGGCCAACGATAGCCCCTGTTTTTGACCAACGATGCTTGCGCGACTTGCCCGCCGGAATCGTGGTCTCGTCCGGCGCGGCGGCGGGCGGTTCTGGATCGCGCGTCGCAACGAGCGGCACTGGTGGTGGAGGCGCGTGTAGTTCCGGAGTATCTTTTGCGAAGCGCCAGTCGTCGAAGCCCTCGCGCCATACCTGCACCTCCGCGCGATTGCGGGTTTTCAGATAGGCCAAGACTGTCTCTGTCGATACAGGCCCTCGCGCCTGCCCCTCGACCGCGACATACCATTCGGACATAACCCGCCGCCCCCAAGGCCAATGAAAAATACCCCAGGTTGCAACGCAAGAGAACTCCCCCGGAGCCTGCCCCCGAGTTGAAAGAGATTTGGCGCGGAATGGGCCAGAACCGGAAGTCCTCTGCCCGCGCTTAACACCTTAGCGTGCTGGGAAGCAGACATGTCCCCTTGTACGCAACCGTTACTCCAAGAACTCCGCCAGCTCCGGCACCACCCATAGCGGTTTCTCGCCGCGCGCGACGCGCTGTGAGGTGGTCCCGGTTGTCTGAACAGATTTTCCGCAGCGATAAGTGGAGTCTCTGCCGGGTTTAGGCTGCCAAGCGG
>JAIESC010000207.1 GCA_019746355.1 Xanthobacteraceae bacterium
CTGCCAGCGAAATGAGCATTCATGCGGCTTGAGGGCAGCGGGCTGGTCTGCATCCGGGGCGGACGCGAGGTGTTCGCAGGCCTCGGCTTTTCGGTCGGCAGCGGCGAAGCGCTGCTGGTGACCGGCCGAAACGGCGCGGGCAAATCCACGCTGCTGCGGTTGATTGCGGGCCTGGTCCGCCTGGCCGGCGGGCAACTCACGTTGACCGGCGGCGACGGCGAACAGACCATCGCCGAGCAGGCGCACTATCTCGGCCATCTCGATGCGCTGAAGCCATCGCTGACCGTAGCCGAGAACCTCGTGTTCTGGGCGACCTATCTCGGCGCGACCAAACCCGCGCATGCGGCGATCGACACGGCCCTGGCCGCGGTCGGCTTGGGCGCGCTGGCCGAGTTGCCCGCGGCCTATCTCTCGGCCGGGCAACGGCGGCGGCTGTCGATCGCCCGGCTGCTCGCGGTGAAACGGCCGATCTGGCTGCTCGACGAGCCGACCTCGGCGCTCGACCGCGAGGCGCAGGACACGCTCGCAGCGTTGATGCGCGAGCATCTCGCCCGCGGCGGCATCATTGCCGCGGCGACGCACGGGCCGATCGGCCTCGACCGCGCCCGCGAGCTGCAGCTCGGAGCGGCACCATGAGCCCGCTTGCGGCGATGCTTCTGCGCGACATCCGGCTCGCGGTCCGCGTTGGCGGCGGGGCGGGCATCGGCGTGCTGTTTTTCACCATCGTCGTGGTGCTGACGCCGTTCGCCATCGGCCCCGATCTGGCGCTGCTCGGCCGCATCGGCCCGGCGATCCTGTGGCTCGGCGCGCTGCTCGCAAGCCTGCTGACGCTCGACCGGCTGTTTGCGGCCGACCACGAGGATGGCTCGCTCGACCTGATCCTGATGGGCGGCACGCCGCTCGAGCTCGCGGTCGCGGCGAAGGCTATCGCGCACTGGCTCACCACCGGCCTGCCGCTGGTGATCGCCACGCCGCTGCTCGGCCTGCTCATGAACCTCGACGGCAGCGCGAGCGCCGCGGTGGCGGCGACGCTGCTCGTTGGAACCCCGGCGTTGACCTTCATCGGCCTGATCGGCGCGGCACTTGCGGTGGCACTGCGTCGCGGCGGGCTGCTGTTGGCCGTGCTGGTGCTGCCGCTGACCGTGCCGACGCTGATCTTCGGCGTCTCGGCGTCGAATGCCGCCATCGCCGGGCCGCTGCCGTTCGGGACGCCGTTCACGATCCTGTGTGCGCTGACCCTGACAAGTCTCGTGATCGGCATATTTGCCGCTGCGGCGGCCTTGCGGCATGGGATGGAGTGACGCCACATTGCGCCCAATGTCGTCCCCTCAAAAGCACGCCCGATGGCCCTGATCGATCTCGCCAACCCCACGCGCTTTCTCGCACTCACCGAGCGGCTGCTGCCGTATCTGATCGGGTTGACGACGATTGCGTTAGCGATCGGGCTTTATCTCACCCAAGGCGCGCCGGACGACTATCAGCAGGGCGCGACCGTGAAGATCATGTTCATCCACGTCCCGTCTGCGTGGCTCGGCATGTTCGTATGGGGCGTGATGAGCATCGCCGCGCTTGGCACGCTGGTGTGGCGGCATCCGCTTGCCGACGTCGCGGCCAAGGCCGCAGCGCCGATCGGCGCGGCGTTTACCTTCATCTGCCTTGTCACCGGCTCGCTGTGGGGCCGGCCGATGTGGGGCACCTACTGGGTCTGGGACGCCCGCCTCACCTCGGTGCTGGTGCTGTTCCTGATGTATCTCGGCGTGATCGCACTGTGGCGCACGGTCGAGGATCCCTCGCGTGCCGGACGCGCGGTCGCGATCCTGACGCTGGTCGGCGCGATCAACATTCCGATCATCAAGTGGTCGGTCGACTGGTGGAACACGCTGCACCAGCCGGCCTCGGTGGTGAAGCTCGGCGGACCGGCGATCCATCCGTCGATCCTGGTGCCGCTCCTGGTGATGGCCGGCGCCTTCTTCCTGCTGTTTCTCACGCTGCACCTCGCCGTCATGCGCAACGAAATTCTGCGGCGGCGCGTGCGCAGCCTGATGCTGCTGAAGGCGCAGATCGCGCCAGGGAGCGAAGCGTGAGCATCGATCTCGGTCCCCACGCGGACTTTATCCTGGCGGCCTATGGCGTCGCCCTGCTGGTGCTGATCGTGCTGATCGGCTGGATTGCGCTCGACTATCGCGCGCAACGCCGCCGCGTCGCGGAGCTCGAATCGCAGGGCATCACCCGCCGCTCCGTACAAGCCAAGTCACCGGCCAAGAGGCTCGCATGAGCATAACACCCGGCTATCCCGCACCGGCGCGCAGACGGCGGCTGATCGTGCTGCTGCCGCTTGCGGTGTTCGTGGCTCTCGCGGCGCTGTTTCTGTTCCGGCTCGGCTCGGGCGATCCCTCGAAGCTGCCGTCGGCGTTGATCGGCCGTCCGGTGCCGGATACGCCGCTGCCCGCGGTGGAAGGGCTCGTGCGCGACGGCGCGCCGGTGCCGGGCATCACGCCGGCCGACTTCAAGGGCGCGGTGTCGCTGGTCAATGTCTGGGCATCCTGGTGCGTGCCGTGCCACGACGAGGCGCCGCTTCTGATGAAGCTTGCCGAGGACAAGCGCATCCGCATGCTCGGCATCAACTACAAGGACCAGCCGGAGAACGCGCGGCGCTTCATCGGCCGCTACGGCAACCCGTTCGCGGCGGTCGGCGCGGACACGAACGGCCGCGCCTCGATCGACTGGGGCGTCTACGGCGTGCCGGAAACCTTCCTGATCGACCGCGACGGCCGCATCGCCTTCAAGCTGGTCGGCCCGATCACGCCGCAGAACCTCGAGCAGACGCTCAAGCCGCAGATCGAGAAGGCGCTGGGCGCGCCGCGATCCTGAGAGTGCGAACGCGGCGCGCGCCCTCACGCCTCACTTTTTCGCTGAGCGCCCCGGCACGAGCGAGATGCTGTCGTAGATCGCCAGCGCCTCGGTGACGTTTCCGGCGGCGCAGGCGGCCCGCGCCTTGACCAGCGAGAAGGATACGGCGGCGATGACGTCGCCGGGAACGTCCTGCGCCTCGCCGTGCTCGCCAGGCGCGGTCAGAACCTTCAGATCGCGCGCAGCACACTCCGCAAGATCCGGCCGTTCGGCCGCGACCGCGCTGAACAGGCCGCCCGAATGCTCCGCCGGCATGGCATTGCCTGACGCCGGCGCGCTGAGCTTGAACGCCGCGCCGAGAATCAGCATCGCCGAGCAGCAGAGAGCGAGCACGCCAAAATAGACGCGCCGCGCCACCATCCGTTCTTCAGCCGCTACGTGCTTGAAACGAAATCGCCGCATCATGACCTCCGTGAAAAGCCGGGACCATGGCGGCGTGCGGGCTTGATCGCGTCCGTCATTCGACGGACACGGGCACTCACAAAACCGTGTTCAGAGGGATCGAAATACCGCGATGTCAGGGGCCGCCTTACGGCTTCGCCTGATCCTTCGCCGGCCCCGTCGTGGATTGCTTGGGGCTCGCGTCGTGCTTCGTCAGCAGCGGATACTGGAACGCGGCGAAGATGAAGGTCAGCGGCATCACGCCGAACACCTTGAACGCAACCCAGGTGTCGGTCGACTGCGTCCGCCAGACGATCTCGTTGAGGACTGCGAGCGCGAGGAAGAACAGCGCCCAGCGGATGGTGAGCTTGTGCCAGCCTTCGTCGGTCAGATGGAACACCTGATCGAAAACCATCGCCAGCAGCGGCTTCTTGAACACCAGCCCGCCGAACAGGACGACGGTGAACAGAAGGTAGATGATGGTCGGCTTGAGCTTGATGAAAGTTTCGTTCTGGAAGAACAGCGTCGCGCCGCCGAACACCACGACCACCACCGCCGAGACGATTGCCATCACCGGCAGCCGCCGCGTCAGCGCGTAGGAAATGACCAGCGCGACCAGGATCGCGACCATGAACACCGCGGTGGCGACGAAGATGCCCGCCTGCGCGCCGTGCGCCACCGCCTCGGGGATGAGCGGTGCAAACAGCGGCTCGAACACCGCCGGACGCGAGTTGGCGAAGAAGAACAACAGCAGCGGCCCGAGATCGAGCGCGAGCTTCAGGAGCGGATTGAGCTGGGCTTTCTCTTCCATGGAGGTTGTCTAGCGCGACGACGGCGGCTTGTCATGAGCGTCGCGGAACCAGGCTCCGCTTTTCACGGCGACTGCGATCATCAGTCCCAGCACGGCGAGCCCCAGCGCCAGTGCTGCAAAGACGAACGTAAGACTGCCCGTGGTTCGCACCAGCAGCCAGCCGCCGCCGGCTGCGATGATAAGCCTGGAGAAGCCAGCGATCAGCGGCCATTTCAGCGCGCCTGCGCCCTGCGAGGCGAAATAGAGCGCCATCCCGAGCCCAAAGAAGCCGTAGAACGGCCCGACGATGCGCAGATATGTGGAGCCGGCCTCGATCATCGCCGGATCATTGTCGAACAGCGTCAGCCACGCCGCCGGGAACAGCGCCGCGGTGACACCGATCGCCTCGGTCAGCGCAAAGCAGAGCCCGCCGCCGATCCAGGCGGCGCGCAGCGCACGATCACGCTTTCCCGCGCCGATATTGGTGCCGACCAGCGCCACCAGCGGACCGCCGAAGCCGAAGGCGAGCGGTACCAAGAGATATTCCAGCCGGGTGCCGACGCCGTAGCCGGCAATCGCCGCGGGGCCGAACGCACCGACCACGCCGGTGGTCAGCGCGATGGTGACATTGGTCATGATCGAGGTGAGCGAGGCGAGAAGGCCCACGCGCAGAATGTCGCGGAACAGCGGCCAGCGCAGCCGCGTCTCGAAAATTTTCGGCCGCACCACGCTGCGCCCGGACCACAAATACGCAGCGAACGCCAGCGCGCCGAGACCATAGTAGATCAGCAGCGCCGATGCGCCGCCCGCAGCTCCCAGCGCCGGCAGCGGCCCGAAGCCGAAGATCAGCGCCGCGGACAGCGGGATGAGCAGCGCAGCCCCCGCGATCGTCACCAGCGCCGGAACGAAGGTGTTGCCGGTGCCGCGGATGACGTTGGCGAGCGTGTTGAACAGCCAGATCAGGATGACGCCTGCGAACACGATGTTGGAATAGGTCAGCGCGACCGCAAGGGAGCCGCCGCGCCCGCCGAGCGCCGCATAGAGCCACGGCCCCGCAGCAATCATGCTGACCGTGAAGAATGCGGCGAAGCCCGCGGCGATGACCAAGGCGTGCAGGATCGTCGCGTCGGCGTCCTCGCGGCGGCCCGCGCCGAGCGCTCGCGCAATCGCCGACGACACGCCGCCGCCCATCGCGCCGGCCGACATCATCTGCATCAGCATGACGCCGGGAAACACCAGCGCGACGCCGGCGAGCGCATCGGTGCCGAGCTTGCCGATGAAATAGGTCTCGATCAGCCCGGTCGAGGCCTGCACAGTCGTGGTGATGACGTTGGGGATCGCGAGCCGCAGCAAGGTCGGCGTGATCGGCGCCTCGATCAGAGCCTTGGTGCGCGGGTCCATGTGTTATGCGGACCCAAGCCTGACAGATTTGTTGCCTGGCCCCTGGGTCCCCGCTTCCGCGGGGACGAATGGTTGAGAGAGACGCGTGCTCCATCCCCGGTGGTCCTCGCGGAAGCGGAGACCCAGCACTTGGCAACATAAGCCGCCAGGTTCGCTCATGCGCTAATCGAGGCCCGCCAGCGCCTTGCCGAAATCCTTGGGCGAGAACGGCGACAGATCGTCGACACTTTCGCCGACACCGATGAAATGGATCGGCAGGCCGAACTTCTGCGCGATGGCGACGAGGATGCCGCCGCGCGCGGTGCCGTCGAGCTTGGTCATCACGAGACCGGTGACGCCCGCGGTCTTGCCGAACGCCTCGACTTGCGACAGCGCGTTCTGGCCGACGGTGGCGTCGAGCACCAGCAGCACCGCATGCGGCGCGGCCGCATCGACCTTCTTCATGACGCGGACCATCTTTTCCAATTCGCCCATCAGCTCGGCGCGGTTCTGCAGCCGGCCCGCGGTGTCGACGATCACCACGTCGGCGTTGTCCGCCTTGCCTGCGCCGATGGCGTCGAAGGCAATGCCGGCCGAATCCGCGCCCGGCTCGCGGGCGATGACTTTTGCGCCGGTGCGCTGGCCCCAGATCTTGAGCTGATCGATCGCGGCGGCGCGGAACGTGTCGCCTGCCGCCAGCACCACCTTGCGGCCGTCCGCAGAAAGCTTGGAGACGAGCTTGCCGATGGTCGTGGTCTTGCCCGAGCCGTTGACGCCGACCACGAGAATGACGAATGGCTTGGCGCCGCTGACGACAAGCGGCTTCGCCACCGGCTCCAGCACCTTGGCCACTTCGTCAGCGATGATCGCCTTCACGTCATTGGCGGTCGGATTTTCCTTGAAGCGGCCCTTGGCGATCGCGTCGGAGACGCGCATCGAGGCTTCGACCCCCAGATCGGTGCGGATCAGCGCCTCCTCGATCTCGTCCAGCATGGCCGGATCGAGCGGACGCTTGTTGAGGAGACTGTCGAGCGTGTTGCCGATCGACGACGAGGTGCGTTTGAGCCCGCCGGCAAGCCGGCCCCACCAGCCCTTCTTTTCGCCGGTTTCCGTCGTGGTTTGGTTCGTGCTGTCGCTCATGCCTGCCGCCGTGATACCCGTTCCGCCATGACACTGAAAGATGCGCCACTGAAAGACTTGACGCCCGATCAGATGGGAAGCCGCCTGCTCTACCGCGACGGGCTGATGCTGATCATCGACAAGCCGGCCGGATTGGCCGTGCATAAGGGCCCGAAAGGCGGGGCGAGCCTGGAGGATTATTTCGATGCATTGCGGTTCGGCCTGCCGCGCATGCCGGCGCTGGCCCACCGGCTCGACAAGGAAACCTCCGGCTGCCTGGTGCTCGGCCGCCATAGGAAGGCGCTGGCCGATCTCAATCACCTGTTCCGCCATGGCAAGGTCGGCAAGACCTACTGGGCGGTGGTCGAAGGGGGGCCTGCGGAACCCGAAGGCCGGATCGACATGCCGCTCGGGCGGCTCGACGACAAGATCGGCTGGTGGATGAAGCACGATCCGGACGGCCTGCCGTCGCAGAGCACATGGAAGGTGATGGGCCGGACGCAAGGGCAGACCTGGCTCGCGCTCGAGCCGCTGACCGGCCGGACGCATCAGTTGCGCGTGCATTGCGCGACGTCCGGCTTTCCGGTGCTGGGCGACAACATCTACGGCACCGCGCCGCGAACCGGCGGCGCACGATTGCACCTGCACGCGCGCGAGATCGTCGTGCCGCTCTACAAGAACAAGCCGCCGATCAGGGTGACTGCGCCGGTGCCGGAGCACATGCGCGAGCGGCTCAAGGCGTGCGGCTGGAACGAGGAGGACGACAAGCGGCTTCCGCCGCCGCTCGGCCTTTCACCGCGGCCGCGCGCCGGCGAAGCGCAACCGCAGAAGCATCAGTAGATCGTCGCCTTCATCCGCTCGGGCGCGAGGCGGTCATGCTCGTCGCCGCCGAGCTTGCCGCCGCTGATCTCGGCGAGGATCTTGCCGGGCGTCGGCAGGGTCGAACGCTCGACCTGGGTCGACGGATCCCAGAGCCTGGAGCGTACGATCGCCTTGGCACACTGGAAGAACACCTGCTCCACCGCGATGACCAGCACCGCGCGCGGCGCCTTGCCCTGCATGGCGAAGCTCGCGGTGAGCTCCGGATCGGTGGAGATCGTCGCACGGCCCATGATGCGCAGCGTCTCGCTCACGCCCGGAATGAGGAACAGCAGCGCGACGCGCGGGTCGTGGATCAGATTGCGCAGGCTGTCGATGCGGTTGTTGCCACGGCGGTCCGGCACGATGATGGTCTTCTTGTCGACCACGCGGACGAAGCCCTTGGGATCGCCGCGCGGCGAGCAGTCGAGCCCGCCGGGACCGATGGTGGCGAGCGCGAAGAACGGCGAGGCCTCGACCAATTCCCGATAAGCCTTGGTGATGCGGTCGGTCTCCTTGACCTTGGCCGGCGGGTAGACGCCGTCCGGATAGAGCGCTTCAAGCTCGGCCATGGTGGAGATGACGTGACGGGAGCCGTTGGTCGCCATGAATTGTCCTCCGACTCCTTCAGTCTATCATGCTGCCAGCAATTGTCGCCCGTCGTGACCAGCGATCGCAGCGTTGACGATGACGCCGGGCTCCACCGGCGCGGCAAGCCGCACCGGCACGAACTGAGGCGTGCGGCCGATGCCGCCGCGCTCGGCCAGCACCAGGCGGCGCGCGCCGATTTCACTGTCGAGATGGCGTCGCAGCGCCTGCTGGCCCTTCTCGCGCAGGCGACGGGCGCGATCCTTGATCACGTCGCCCGGGACCTGCGGCATCCGCGCCGCGGGCGTGCCGGGCCGCGGCGAGAACGGAAACACGTGCAACTGGGTCAGGCCGCATGCGTCGACCAGATCGAGCGAACGCGCGAACATGTCCTCGGTTTCGGTCGGGAAGCCCGCGATGACATCGCCGCCGAACACGACGTCGGGGCGCAGCCGCCGCACGGTGCCGCAGAACGCTATCGCGTCGGCCCGCGAATGCCGCCGCTTCATGCGCTTGAGGACCATGTCGTCGCCGGCCTGCAACGACAGGTGCAGATGCGGCATCAGCCGCGGATCGCTTGCGAGCGCGTCGAGCAGCTTGGCGTCGGCTTCGACGGAATCGATGGATGAAAGCCGCAGCCGCTGCAATTCCGGCAGCTCGCGAAGCACCGTTTTCACGAGCAAGCCGAGACCGGGCTCATAGCTCGTGATGTCGACACCGGTCAGCACGATCTCGCGATAGCCGCGTTCAACCAGCTTGCGTGCCTGCATGACGGCATCGGCTATCGCCACCGAGCGCGAATTGCCGCGGCCGAACGGGATGATGCAGAAGGTGCAGCGGTGATCGCAGCCGTTCTGCACCTGGAGGAACGCGCGGGTGTGGCCCTCGATGCTGTCGATGCGATGCGGCGTCACGCCCTTCACCGCCATGATGTCGCCGACCGAAACCCTGTCCGCGGCATCGAGCGCGGCCCAACGTGCCGCCGAAAGCTTCTCCTCGTTGCCGAGCACGCGGTCGACCTCGGGCATCGCCGCGAACGTCTGCGTCTCGGTCTGCGCCGCGCAGCCGGTGACGACGATCCTGGCATCGGGGCGTTCGCGCCGCAGCCGCCGGATGGTCTGGCGCGCCTGCTTCACGGCCTCGCCGGTCACCGCGCAGGTGTTGACCACGACCGCATCGGTCACGCCGCCTTCGGCCGCCTCGCGGCGGATCACCTCGGACTCGTAGGCATTGAGCCGGCAACCGAAGGTGATGACGTCGACAGCCATCGCACGCCTCAGGCGAACAGCGCCGGATCGAAGCGGCCCTCGAACTCGAATTCCGCCGGGCCGGTCATCAGCACGTGGTTGTCGCTCTCGCGCCATTCGATGGAGAGGTCACCGCCCGGAAGCGTCACGCGAACCTTGCGTTCGGTGCGCTTCAGCCGCGCCGCCGCGACCGCCGCAGCACAGGCCGCCGAGCCGCAAGCCTTGGTCAGCCCCGCACCCCGCTCCCAGGTGCGAATGATGATGTGCTGGCGCGACGCGATCCTGCAGATCGTGATGTTGGCGCGCTGCGGAAACATCGGATGATGCTCGAGCATCGGGCCGATCTTCGCGAGGTCGTAGGCATTGACGTCCTCGACCCAGAAGATCGCGTGCGGATTGCCCATGCTGACCACCGACGGCGAATGCAGGATCGGCTTGTCGATCGGGCCGACCTGCAATTCGATCGCGCGGGTGTCGCGGAACTCCTCGGCGAGCGGTATCTCGTTCCAGGCAAAGCGCGGCTCGCCCATGTCCACGGTGAACAGGCCGTCCGCGCCCTTCCAGGTGTTCAGCACGCGGCCGTCCACCTCGAAGGCGAGGGCGTCCTTGCCGGTCTCGCCGGCGATCAGCGAGGCGACGCAGCGCATGCCGTTGCCGCACGCGCCGGCCTCGGAGCCGTCGTTGTTGTAGATGCGGACGAAGGAATCGGTGCCGGCCCTGCGCGGCGGATAGAGCGCCATGAGCTGGTCGTAGGGCACGCCGGAAGGCTGGGCGATCGCGCGCGCCGCCTCGGCGCTGATCGCATCCGGTGTCCGGCGCATGTCGACCACCACGATCTCGTTGCCGAGACCGTTCATTTTCACGAATGGACGGTTGGACAGTGCGTTCATGCCAGGCCGGACGGCGAAATGCCCACAAATGCGGCTCCGGTTATATGGGAAATCGCCGAACAAAGGCCAGTGTCGCCTCCGGAACGCGTGTCGCCGGAACACGTTTTCGTTAAGGCCGCGGCCGGGCGGGCGTGATAGGTTTGGGCGATTCCCCGCGCCGAGCCGGAAGCGCGGCGGATCATGGAGACCCCGATGAATTTCCCGTGGCGGGCGACCGCCCTTGCAGCCTTGATCGCATGCGGCGTCGCCCCATCGGCCTGGGCGCAATCGTCCGCGCCTCCGGCAGCCGAAGCCGCAGCACAAGCCAAGGACCCGTTCGGCGCCGAGGTGACGCTGACGCCTAAGACCATCATCTTCATGAAGGGCAACAGCACCTGGGACAAGGCGCTGGAGAACCTTCAGGACGCGTTCAAATCGGTCTACGCGCTGATCGAGCGGCAAGGGCTCGTCCGGGCCGGCTCGTCGATGACGATCTATACGCAAGCCGACGACACCGGCTTCAGCTATCAGGCAGCCGTGCCGCTCGCGGAAGCGCCGAAGGACCCGCCCAAGGGCGACATCGAGGTCGGCCAGTCGCCCGGCGGCAAGGCGCTGAAGTTCATCCATCGCGGCTCGTACGACTCGATGGACAACACCTACGAGGCGATCACCAACCATCTCGACGAGAAGCGCCTCGAGGCGGCCGATTCATTCATCGAGGAATACGAGACCGATCCGGTGACCACGCCGGAAGACAAGTTCGTCGTCACGGTCTACGTGCCGCTCAAATAGCGATCGGCGCTTTCAGCGCCAGTTACAGTAACGAGGTCGCCATGCTTTGCCCGCGTCTTCATACCGCCATCGCCATTGCATTCGTGTTCTGCGCCGCCGCGCTGCCGGTCCGCGCGCTCGCCCAGGGCGAGGCCTCGCCGGACTCGCTCAAGGCCGCGAACGAGCTGATGGCCATCATGTCCAAGGACACGGTGCAGCAACTGGTCACCGGCCTGACCGCACAGGTGTGGCCCACCCTGGAGCACGCGTTGCGCACCAAGCGCTCCGACATCGATCAGGCGACGTTGACCGAGCTGCGCAGCGAGTTCGAGCGCATCCAGGTGCAATACATGGCCGGCGTGATGGCGGATGCACCGGCGATCTACGCGCGGCACTTCTCGGCGCAGGAGCTGCGCGACATGCTGGCGTTCTACAAGACGCCGACCGGGCAAAAGGCGCTGCAGGTCATGCCGCAACTGACCGCCGAGGTGTTCCAGATGGTGATGCAGAAGATGCAGGGCCTGCAGGTGCAGATCATGGGCGCGTTCGGCAACGTGCTGCGCCAGCGCGGGCTTGATCTTTAGGGTCGCCCGCCCAAGCCGGCTTCGTATGCCTTTGGCGTCACTGCGAAATTCAAAATGGGTTTGTTCTGCCAAATTCAATCATAGATTGCATATCGCGCTCTGTACACGCCATCGCACGGTGCGGCCGAAATGCCATCAGCACAATTTGATCCGTAACTCGTCGGCGCCGCAGGAATGGCGCCGGCGCCGCATCGTGGCCCTGCACGGCGATCATCGCGCGCGCTGTCGCCATCAGCGCCGCCCCCGCCTTGGCGATGGACTCTTGCGGCTGGACACCCGGCGCATCCTGGCGGGTCGGAGTTACCAGCTATATCTCACCACGCCCTTGCCGGCGTAGCTCGCGGTGGTGCGGGAGAACTCGCCCTCGAACACGCCGGCGAGCGCCCAGCCGTTCCACCACGTCACCTCGGCACCGGCGCTGATCAGCGCGCCATTCGCCGCGGGCCTCGCGCCGCTCACGATGAACGCCGAGCCCGGCAGCGACTGGAAGGTTGGCGAGATGTTGCGGTCGGTGTTGCTGTCATGCGCCCAGGCGGCGCGGCCGCGCAGCGTAAGCGCGCCGTCGCGCATCGCGAACGACTTGTCGGCGCGGGCGCCAAGCTCGGTGCGCAGGTTGCTGGTGGTGTCGGAGGCAAACGACAGCGCGAACTGGTTTGAGCCCGAGACCGCGGTCTCGGCGTAGCTTGGCAGATGAATGCTGGTGAGCTGTGCCGCGGCGTAGGGCGTGACCCCGACGAGCGGCGTGGCGAAGCGAGTGCCGGCCTCGAAGCGTGCCGCGAAGGTGTGGGCGTTGAAATCGGCGCGCAGGCGGTCGGTGCCCGCCACCGTCACGGTGCGGTCGGTGGTGACGTCCTGCCAGCCATAGGCGAGCGCGGCGCGACCACGGTGAACGGCGGCACGCTGGCGGTGAACGGCGATCTCACATCGTCGATCGGCGTCACCGTGAACAGCGGCGGCACGCTCGGCGGCACCGGCAATGTCGGCACGACGACGATCGCAAACGGCGGCAACCTCGCCCCGGCAACTCGATCGGCACCATCACGGTCAACGGCAACCTGACGTTCAACGCCGGCGCCACGTACACGGTCGAGGTCTCGCCCGCGTCCGCCGACCGCACCAACGTGGTCGGCGGTACCGCAACCTTGACCGGCGCGACGGTGCAGGCGGTCGCGCTGCCCGGCAGCTTCAAGGCGCAGACCTACACCATCCTCAATGCCGACGGTGGGCTCATCGGCACCTTCGCCGGGCTGAACGTCACCGGCAGCTTCAGCCCGGCGCGCAACCCGCGCCTCACCTATGACCTGAACAACGTCTACCTGGTGCTCGATCCCGGCTCGCTGGTGCTGCCCGTTGGTGGCACCATCAATCAGGTCAATGTCGCCGCCGGCATCAGCAGGGCGGTCGAGAGCGGCGCGACACCGCCGGCAGGCTTCGACGCGCTGCTCAACATGAGCGGCGGGACGTTGCTCAATGCGCTCGACCAGATTTCCGGCCAGCCCGGCGCGAACACCGCACAGGTGGCCTTCCAGGCCGGCAACGCGTTCCTCCGGCTCATGCTCAATCCGTTCACCGACCGCCGCGACAGCGGCTTCGGTCCGGCAACGGGCTACGCGCCGGAGCCCCGCTCCGTCGTGCGCGAGACCTTCGCGCGCTTCGATGCGGCCGGCGCGGAGCAACCCAACCGGCGCTGGAGCGTCTGGGGCGCGGGCTATGGCGGGGCGGGGGCGATCGCGGGCGACGCCCATGTCGGCAGCGTCCGCACCTCGATCAACGCGGCGGGCTTTGCCGCGGGCGCCGATTATCGGCCGTCGCGCGACGACATCGTGGGCTTTGCGCTCGCCGGCGGCGGATCGTCGTGGCATCTCGACGGCGGGCTCGGCGCCGGACGCACCGATTTCCTGCAGGCGGGCGTCTATGGCTCGCGCCGCTTCGGCGCGGCCTATCTCTCGGCCGCGCTCGCCTATGCGTCGCATTGGGTGACGACTGACCGCACCGTGACGGTCTCGGGCACCGACAAGCTTGCCGCCGATTTCGTCGCGCAGACGTTCGGCGCGCGCGTCGAGGGTGGCTACCGCCTCGCAGCGGGCGCGCTCGGCGGCGTCACGCCTTACGGCGCGGTGCAGGTGCAGACCTACTGGGGCCCGGGCTATGGCGAGCGCGCGGTGTCGGGCTCGAGCACCTTTGCGCTCGCCTACGACTCGCAGACCGTCACCAAGACCCGCAGCGAGCTCGGCGCCTTCGCCGACAAGGTGATCGTGACTGGTGCGGCCGACACGCTGACCCTGCGCGGCCGGCTCGCCTGGGTCCACGACTTCAATCCGGACGCCGCTATCCGGGCCGTGTTCCAGACGCTGCCGGGCTCGAACTTCACGGTGAATGGAGCTGCGCCCGCGCCCAACGGCGCGCTGGTGTCGGCCGGTGCGGAATGGCGCTTCGCCGACGGCTGGTCGCTCGGCGCAAAATTCGACGGCGAGTTTTCCCGCACCACGATGCTTTACGCCGGCACCGGCAGCGTGCGGTACGCGTGGTAGCGGCTAGAGCACGTCCCGTTCCATTGGAACGGGACGTGCTCTGGATTCTTCAGGTGGCGCATGTCCTTTTCGGAAAACCGGTGACCACTTTTCCGGGACATGCGCTAAGGCCCGCTACCACTGGTCGGCTTCCGCGTCACGAACGCCAGGTAGATCGCGTAGGCGGCAGTGGCCGCGGCGACGTGCTTGATCGGGTGGCCGCTCATGATGCCGAGCGCCGAGTAGATCGCCGCGTCGTAGTGCTCGAGAAGTTTGGCCAGCACATAGAAGCCCGCGGCGACGAACCAGAGCCAGGTTCCGGTGTATTTCGGCGGCAGCAGCCAGAGCATCAGCGGCAGCACGATGAAGGGAAAGAACTGCACCCAGGCGTAGAACCGCAGATCGTCGAACCGCAGCCACACCAGCAGGCTTGCGACACCGAGCGCCACCAGCGGCCAGAGCAGGAGCTTGCCGGCGCGTTCATCGACCCGCTCGCCGATCACGTTGGCAAGGATCGCCATGAATGCGAACGTCATCGGCAGGCGGTCCCAGAACAGGCCCCAGTCACTCGGCGCCCAATGGTAGTAGGACGAGGTGAAACCCGTCAGGAACACGCCGAGAAAGAACACGCGGGCCGAGAGGTCGTGCCGCACGTTCACGAGGCCCAGCGCGCCGACCAGGATAAACGGCAGGTTGGATACCACACACCAGAAATTCGGGATGCCCCAGATCGTCCGCTGGTCGGCGAAGCCATGGTAAACCTGACTTTGCGGGAGCGGTGGAACCAGCAGCAGGCCTGCCAGCGAGACCCCGGCAAGGCCGAACAGACAGGTCAGCGGGCGGGCCCGAATCGCGGCGGCAATGCTCATTTTCGCACCATAACACGGGGGTTTCGGCGGCGGCTGGCGTCGCCTGACTTGTCGCGACCGCCGCAATTGACGTTCACGGCCCTGGCCCCTATGTTCCGGCCGCTCTCGATAGAGCTGGAATTCTGAACCCGCCGACCGGTCCTGGAGACCGGAGGCAACCGCCCGACAGCGCGATGCGCCCTCGGGCGTTGAAGTGCTTTCCGGCCGCTCATGGCCAGCGGTATTGGCCAGGACTGAGGAGTCTGCGACTTGTTCGACAATCTGTCGGAACGGCTCTCCGGCATTCTCGACACCCTGACGCGGCGCGGCGCGCTGCGGGCCGAGGATGTCGACCTCGCCATGCGCGAGGTCCGCCGCGCGCTGCTCGAGGCCGACGTGGCGCTCGACGTGGCGCGCGCCTTCATCGACCAGATCAGGAAGCGCGCGGTCGGCGTCGAGGTCCTCAAGTCGGTGACGCCGGGCCAGATGGTCGTGAAGATCGTGCACGACGAGCTGGTCGCGACGCTCGGCGCGGAACCGCAGCCGATCGATCTCAACGCGGTCGCGCCCGTGCCGATCATGATGGTCGGCCTGCAGGGCTCCGGCAAAACCACCACCACCGCGAAGCTTGCCAAGCGCCTCACCGAGCGCGGCAACCGCAAGGTGCTGATGGCCTCGCTCGACACGAGGCGGCCGGCGGCGATGGAGCAGCTCGCCGTCCTCGGCCAGCAGGTCAACGTGCAGACGCTGCCGATCGTCGAGGGGCAGTCGCCGGTGCAGATCGCGGGCCGCGCGATCCAGGCGGCGAAGCTCGGCGGCTTTGACGTCGTGCTGCTCGACACCGCCGGCCGTATCACGCTCGACGAGGCGATGATGGCCGAGGCTGCCGAAGTGAAGCAGGCTGCCGCGCCGCATGAAATTCTTCTGGTGGCCGACAGCCTCACCGGCCAGGACGCGGTCAATCTCGCGCGCTCGTTCGACGAGCGCGTAGGCCTGACCGGCATCGTGCTCACGCGCGTCGACGGCGACGGCCGCGGCGGCGCGGCGCTGTCGATGCGCGCGGTCACCGGTAAGCCGATCAAGCTCATTGGCACCGGCGAGCGCATGGATGCGCTCGAGGACTTCGACCCGGGCCGCATCGCCGGCCGCATCCTCGGCATGGGCGACATCGTCACGCTGGTCGAGAAGGCCGCCGCCAACATCGACCGCGAGCAGGCGATGCGGCAGGCCGAGAAGATGCGCAAGGGTCAGTTCGACCTGAGCGATCTTCGCGAGCAGCTCGTCGGCATGGCGAAGATGGGCGGCATGACCGGGCTGATGGCGATGATGCCCGGCGTCGCCAAAATCAAGAGCCAGATGGCCGAGCGCAATCTCGACGACAGCATTCTCAAGCGCCAGATGGCGATCATCGACTCGATGACGCCGGGCGAGCGCAAGCAGCCGGACGTTCTGAAGGCCAGCCGCAAGAAGCGCATCGCCGCGGGCTCCGGCACCAAGGTCGAGGAGATCAACAAGCTCCTGAAGATGCACCGCACGATGGCCGACATGATGAAGGTCATGGGCGGCGGCCGGGCGCGCGGGCCGATGGCCGGTTTGGCGCAGATGCTCGGGCTCGGCGGCGGCATGCCGTCGCCGGAAGAGATGGCGAAGCTTGCGCAGCAGATGCCGGGCGGCGCGGGCGGTTTGCCGCCGAACATTCCCGGACTGCCGCCGGCCGCGCCGGGCGGCGGCCCGAACATTCCAGGACTTCCGGGCCTCGGGAAATTCCCGGGCCTTGGCGGCGGAGGCGGCGGCAAGCTGCCGACGCCGGGCGGTTTGCCGCCGGACTTCTTCAAGAAGAAATGAAATGAAGACGAAACCCACCCACCCCGTCATTCCGGGGCGGCCCCGTCAGCGCGTTAACGCGCGTCTTCGACGCGCTATGGGGCCGAACCCGGAATCCAGATACAGACGAGATCGGTACTGGATTCCGGGTTCGCCGCTTCGCGGCGCCCCGGAATGACACCTGCCTTGTAGAGAAAGGAAACTTAGATGCCTGTCGTTATCCGCATGGCCCGCGCTGGAACCAAGAAGCGGCCGTTCTATCACATCGTCGCCGCCGACAGCCGCGCGCCGCGCGACGGCCGCTTCATCGAGCGGCTCGGCTACTTCAATCCGCTGCTGCCGAAGGACAAGGAAGACCGCCTCAAGCTCGACCTCGACAAGGTCAAGGACTGGATGAAGAAGGGCGCGCAGCCGTCCGATCGCGTGATGCGCTTCCTCGACAAGGCCGGCGTCGCCAAGCGCGAAGCGCGCAACAATCCGGAGAAGGCGGTGCCGCGCAAGGAGCGGAAGGCGCGCGCCGAAGAGGCCGCGAAGGCCGCCGCTGCCGCGCCCAAGGCCTGACGTCGATGTAGCGCGCCGTGGCCGACCGCATCTGCGTTGCCCAGATCGGCGCCGCGCACGGCATCCGCGGCGAGGTGCGGCTGCGGTCGTTCACCGAGGACCCGATGGCGATCACGTCATACGGTCCGCTGCAAAGCGAGGACGGCACGCGGCGTTTCGAGATCGAGACGCTGCGGCCGTCGAAGGATCATTTCGTGGCGCGGCTTGCGGGCATCAACGACCGCAATGCCGCCGAGGCGCTGACCAACCTCAAGCTCTACGTTGCGCGCGACAAGCTGCCGCCGGCCGCGGAGGGCGAGTTCTATCACGCCGATCTGGTCGGGCTCACTGCCGTGACGCCGGACGGTGCCTCGCTTGGCACCGTGACGGCGATCCACAATTTCGGCGCGGGCGACGTGATCGAGATCAAGCCCGGAAGCGGCGGCGAGACGCTGCTGGTGCCGTTCACCGACACCGCGGTGCCGGAGATAGACATCGCCGCCGGCCGCATGGTCGTCGTGCCGCTTCCTGCCGTGGAGTAGCTGCTTGATGCGCGCGCCTGCCAAGCGGACCCCCACCCCAACCCTCCCCCTCGAAAGGGCGTTCACGCCCGTCTTCGACGGGCTATGGGGAGGGAGCGGACCGCCCGAGTCGCACCACGTTTGCACGCGATGGCTCGCATGATCTGGCGCGCCACCGTTCTCACGATCTTCCCCGAGATGTTTCCGGGTCCGCTCGGCACGAGCCTTGCCGGCAAGGCGCTGGCCGGCGGATTGTGGTCGCTCGATGCGCGCGACATCCGGGTGCATGCCACCGACCGGCACGGCACCGTCGACGACACGCCGGCCGGCGGCGGGCCGGGCATGGTGATGAAGGCCGACGTGCTGGCGCGGGCGATCGACGCGGTGCCGGTGGACAGCCGCCCTCGCCTGCTGATGAGCGCGCGCGGTCGGCCGCTGACCCAGTCGCGGGTTGCCGAGCTCGCCAAAGGCCCGGGCGTCGTCGCCGTGTGTGGCCGCTTCGAGGGCGTGGACGAGCGCGTCATCGCCGCGCGGAACCTGGAAGAGGTGTCGATCGGCGACTATGTGCTGTCGGGCGGCGAAGTCGCGGCGCTGGTGCTGCTCGACGCCTGCGTCCGGCTCATTCCGGGCGTCATGGGCAAGGAGGCCTCGGGCGCCGAGGAAAGCTTCAGCGCGGGCCTGCTCGAATACCCGCAATACACCCGCCC
>JAIESC010000203.1 GCA_019746355.1 Xanthobacteraceae bacterium
GGTGCACCGCATCGAGGTCAAGGTCGAGCATCTGGTGCGCGACCTGCCGCCGCTCTACGAGGCGTTCTTCAACGACGCGAAGGCGCGCACCTGCAAGAAGTGCGGCGCGCTGCATCCCGGCAAGAAGCCGCCGCCCGGCTGGGCGAAGATTTGAGGCGCAAGCCGCAACGGGAATACTCGCACGCGGCTAACGCGGGCCTGATCTTCGCCTCGTTCTGCCTGATCGTGCTCGCCGTCATCACCGCGCTGCTGCCGCGGCGCTGAAGACTATTTCGCCTCTTCGACCTGCGTGCTGATGCCGGGACCGTCGCCGGTGATCAGCACGATCACCTCTTCGTCCTTGGCGCCGTCGTAGTGCACCTCCTTGCCGAAATGGGTGACCGCGCCGCCGGCCTTCACCGGAATGGTGGCGTCCTTGTCCCACTTGTTGCCGGTGCCGACGTACCAGGTGCCCTTGATCACGGTGATGAAGCGGTCGTTGGGATGAAAGTGCGGCTTGGAGAACGCGCCGGGCTTGAAGCGGTTCATCACCATGTAGAAGCCGGGCTTGGTCGGGTCGCCGAACAGCACCACCTGGTTGGTCGGGGCGGCGCCGGTGGGATCGCGCCATTTCAACGCGTCGGCCTGGCGGATGGCGATGGCCTTGGGGTTGAGCTCGACGGCCATGGCGGGGCCTGCGGCGGCAATCAGTAAGGCTGCGGCGACGAAGCGACAGGACATGGAAACCTCCCCAGATGCTTGATCGTGACTGGGCTGCCTTGGGCGGCCAATGGCGAAGCCTAGCCGAAATTTCCCGCAGGAGGTGCAGCAACTCCGCGTGATGGGATGGGTTGGAGTGGCTGCGCCGGCCTCTCGTGGCGCGGTTCGCGCTGGCGAGCCATAAGCGCGTTTACGCGCGTCTTCGACGCGCTATGGCGAGCGGCCAGCGCGAGCACTTTAGAGTGGCCGCGCTCGGCGGCGCGGCAGGCTGGCGCGTTGACAAGGGGGCCAAAGCCAGCGCGATATTGCGCGCCGATGTTTGGAGCGACGGTCGGCGGGCAGGAATTCGGAGGTGGTCAATGATCAAAAAACTCACCGCCATCGCTGCGGCGGCCGTAGCGTTCGTTGCGGCGGCGCCTGCCGCGCAAAGCCAGGACTATCCGAACCGGCTGATCAAGGTCATCCAGGGCTTCCCGCCGGGCGGCAATGTCGATCTGATCGCCCGCATTCTGGGCAGCGAGATGGAAAAAAGCCTCGGCCAGTCGATCGTGGTCGAGGCCAAGCCCGGCCTTGCCGGCGCGCTCGCCGCCGAGACCGTGGCGCGCGCCGACGCCGACGGCTACACGCTCCTGGTGCTGCCGAGCGCGCATCCCGCCTATGGGGCGCTCGCCAAGAACGTGAAGTTCAAGGTGGTCGACGACTTCTCGTGGATTTCGATCGCGAGCTTCTATCCCTTCATCATCTGCGTGAAGGCGGACTCGCGCTTCAAGACCCTGAAGCAGCTGGTCGACGAGGCAAAGTCCAAGCCCGGCGAGCTGAAGTACGGCTCCGCCGGCGTCGGCTCTATTCTGCACACCACGGTCGAGCTGATCGGCAGCCAGACCAAGACCAAGTTCCTGCACGTGCCCTACCGCGGCGAGGCGCCGGCGCTCACCGGCGTGCTCACCGGCGACGTCGATTTCATCGCCGCCACCACCGGGCCGATCAGCGCGCGGCTGAAGTCGGGCGAGTTCCGCGCGCTTGCGGTGACCGGCAAGACCCGCTGGCCGGATTTCCCCGACGTGCCGACGGTCGCCGAAACCATCCTGCCGGGCTTCGAGGTGATCTCCTGGACCGGCATGGCGGCGCCGGCGAACCTGCCGAAGCCGATCGTCGACCGGCTCAACAGCGAAGTGCGCAAGGCGCTGGCCGCGCCCGACGTGAAGCAGAAGCTCACGGCGATGGGCGGGGACCCGCGCGCCACCACGCCGGACGAGATGAAGGCCCTGGTGTCGCGGCAATACGAGACCTGGAAGAAGCTCGCCGCCGAGGCGAACCTGTCGATCAATTGACCGCGCTTGCGGTCGTTCCGGGAGCGCCTTTCTTTATCGTCATTCCGGGCCCGCTTTCGGCAAGGGCTCCGCTTCGCTAAACTCTTGCGCAGCAACTGATCCGCTGATCCGGAGAATGCCCATGAACGCGCCCGTCAAAGCATCGTCCACCATTCCGTTCGACGCCGGCCGCCTCGACAGGCTGATGGACGAGGCCGGCATGGACGTGCTGATCGCGACCTCGAAGCACAACGTGCAATACTTGCTCGGCGGCCACCGCGCGTTCTTCTTCGATTACATGGACGCGATGGGTCTCAGCCGCTATTTGCCGGTGCTGGTCTACGTGAAAGGCGCGCCGGACAAGGCGGCCTATTTCGGCCATCGCCTCGAGAACTTCCAGCGCGACAACCATCCGTTCTGGACGCCGGTGCAGCTCTGCAATTCGTCGGGCTCGACCGACACCATGCAGAAGGCGGTCGAGCACGTCCGCAAGGCCGGCATCAGGACAACAGGCATCGGCGCGGAGCTGTCGTTCCTGCCGGTCGACGCCGGCCGGACGCTGCAGGACGCCTTTGCCGGCACGAAGTTCACCGACTGCCTGTTCGTGCTGGAGCGGATGCGCGCGATCAAGACGCCCGACGAGCTGAAGAAGCTCAAGGTCGCCTCGGAAGCGGTGCTCGATTCCATGAAGGCGGTCATCGCCGGGCACAAGCCCGGCGCAACCAAGGCGGAATTGACCGAGGCGCTGCGCCGCGAGGAGACCAACCGCGGGCTGACCTTCGAGTATTGCCTGATCACCGCCGGCACCTCGCTCAACCGCGCGCCGTCGGAACAGGTCTGGGGCAAGGGCGATATTCTTTCGCTCGACTCCGGCGGCAACTATCACGGCTATATCGGCGACATCTGCCGCATGGCGATCCAGGGCGAGCCGGACGCCGAGCTCGAGGACATGCTGGCCGACATCGAGGAGATCCAGCGCGCCTCGATGAAGCCGATCAAGGCCGGCGCCATGGGCAGCGAGATCTACCGGCAGGCCGAGGAGCGGCTGGCGAAGTCGAAGTACCACAACAACATGCACTTCCTCGGCCACGGCATGGGCCTCGTGAGCCACGAGGCGCCGCGGCTGACCAGCACCGGGCCGGTGCCGTATGACGACTACGACGCGCACCGGCCGCTCGAGGCGGGCATGGTGATCTCGGTCGAGACCACGCTTCAGCATCCCAAGCGCGGCTTCATCAAGCTCGAGGACACCGCGGTCGTCACCGCCACCGGCTTCGAGATCTACGGCGAGGGCGCGCGCGGCTGGAACCGCGGCGGCACTGCGGCGTGACCGCGCGTTCTTCGGTGGGGCACCGTTCATGAAGATCGCTCGTGTCACCGCGACGGCGCTCAACGTGCCGCTGCACATCGACCTCGTCGGTGTGAACCGGAAGACGTCGCTCGCCTGCTGCCACGTCGAGGTCGAGACCGATGACGGCCTGATCGGCCACGGCCTGACCAGCATCACCGAAGAGGACGTGATCGCGCAGATCGTCAACGGCGTGGCCGGCCCCGCGATCATCGGCGACGATCCGCTCGCGCACGAGCGCATCTGGGACAAGCTCTACTGGACACTGATGCCGCGCGGGCAGACCGGCTATGCCGCGCATGCGCTCGCCGCGATCGACGTGGCGCTGTGGGACATCAAAGGCAAGGCACTCGGCCTGCCGGTCTGGAAGCTGCTCGGCGGCGCGCATCCGCGCGTGCCAGTCTATTGCACCTTCGGCTTTGGTTTCTTCGACCGTGAGCAACTCGCGGCCGTTGCGAAACAATGGGTGTCGAAGGGCTTCAAGCGGCTGAAGATGACGGTCGGCAACGAGGCGCTGCGCCATCGCGACCAGCGTCCGGTCATGGAGGTGATCCGCGAGGACGCCGCACGGGTGCGCGCGGTGCGCGAGGCGGTCGGCCCGGACGTCGAGCTGTTTCTCGATGCCAACTGCAATCTCGATCTCTATCATGCGCTGAAGCTCGCCGAGATGGTGAAGCCTTATGCCATCTCGTTCTTCGAGGAGCCGCTCACCCAGAACGACGTGCCCGGCATGGCGCAGCTTCGGCGCGCGACCGGCATGGCGCTCGCCTGCGGGCAGAACGAGGGGCTGGCGTTCCGCTTCCGCGATCTCCTGACCGCGCAGGCGATCGACTACGCCCAGCCCAATGTCGCGATCACCGGCGGCTTCACCCAGTGCGCGAAGATTGCCGGCATGGCCGCGGCCTTCAATGTTTCGGTCGCGAACGGCGGGGCCTGGGGCTTCCACAACATGCATCTGCAGGCGGGCGTGGCGAACGGCACGCTGGTCGAGCACCACTATCTCGCGGTCGAGCTGTGCAAGCAGATCTATCGCGGCCTGCCGGAGCCGTCGGACGGCGTGTTCGCCATGTCCGACAAGCCGGGCTTAGGCTTCGAGCCGGATCGGGACGCGATCCGGGACATCGCCAGGCTGCCGCTGTCGCAAGGCCGGGGCAAAGGATAGGGCCCGGAAGGCCCATTCTCCGGGCACGGCGGCCCTCCGATTTGTCAGGTTTTTCCCTGAATTCCGCTTGAACTGGACGGCTGGTTCGGGGGATCATTTCCAAAAGCAAGAAACGACTCGGCGGCCGCAACCGGAGCCCTCGGAAGCAGAGGGATCGGCGCGGAAGCCGTTCAAAAGTCGTCGATTTTCCGGTTGGGGATGGGCCTTTGGATGATCGGACTCGTACGCCTCGCGCTGCGGCGGCCATACACCATGGCCATTGCGGGGCTGCTCATCATGCTGATGGGCTTTCTCTCCGTGCAGCGCATGGTCGTCGACATCTTCCCCAACATCGACATTCCGGTGGTCTACGTCGCCTGGAACTATCCCGGTCTCTCGGCCGAGGACATGGAGCGCCGCGTCGTCCTGGTCAGCGAGCGCTCGTATTCGACCACGGTCAACGGCATCGAGCGCATTGAATCGCTGTCGATCCCGGGGCTCGGCATCCTCAAGGTCTATTTCACGCAAGGCACCGACATCGGCGGCGCCATCGCCCAGATCAACGCGCAGAACAATTCGATCCTGCGCATTGCGCCGCCCGGCATCACGCCGCCGAACATGATCCGCTTCAACGCCTCGAACGTGCCGGTGGTGCAGGTCACGCTCAACAGCACGACCGTCCCCGAGCAGCAGATCTTCGACTACGGGCTGAACTTCCTGCGCACCCGGCTGTTCACCATCCCGGGCCTGTCGATCCCCGCGCCCTATGGCGGCAAGCAGCGCCAGATCATCGTCGACGTCGATCCGGCCAGGCTCAGCTCCAAGGGCCTGTCGCAGATGGACGTGGTCAGCGCGTTGCAGACCACGAACGTCATCGTGCCCGCCGGCATCGCCCGCATCGGCGAGCGCGAGTTCAACGTCAAGCTCAACTCGAGCCCGCTGGTCGTCGATCAGTTTCATCAATTGCCGGTCGGCGTGCGCGACGGCCTGACCGTGCTGCTGGGCGACGTCGCCAAGGTCAGCGACAGCTTCGCGGCCCAGCAGAACGCCGTGCGCATCAACGGCCAGCGCGCAAGCTACATGAACATCCTGAAGAACTCCGACGCCTCGACCATCGCCGTGGTGAAGGCGGTGCGCGACTTCCTGCCCGAGATGCAGGCCACCGCGCCGGAGGGGATCGAGCTCAAGCTCGATTTCGATCAGTCGGTGTTCGTGCAGGGCGCCGTCGACAATATCGTGCACGAAGCGATCCTGTCGTCGATCCTCGTCTCGCTGATGATCCTGATCTTCCTCGGCAGTTGGCGGAACACCGTGATCGTGTCGCTGTCGATCCCGCTGTCGATCGCGGCCGGCGTCGCCGGCCTGTTCCTCACCGGCCAGACCATCAACCTGATGACGCTCGGCGGGCTCGCGCTCGCCATCGGCCTCCTGGTCGACAACGCCACGGTGACGATCGAGAACATCCACCGCAACCAGACGCTCGGCAAGCCGCTGACGGTCGCGATCCTCGACGGCTCCAGCGAGGTGATCCAGCCGCTGACGGTGGCGACGCTCGCGATCTGCATCGTGTTCGCCCCGGTGCTGCTGCTCACCGGCCCGTCGCGCTTCCTGTTCATCCCGCTCGCCATCACCGTGGTGCTGGCGATGCTCGCGTCCTACGTGCTGTCGTTCACCGTCACGCCGGCGCTTGCGCGCTATCTGCTCAAGGACCACGACGATCACGCGCCCAGAAACATCTTCGGCCGGTTTTCGGCGGCGTTCGACCGCGGCTTCGAGCGGGTGAAAACCGCCTATGGCAACACTCTCGCGGCGACCTTGCAGCGGCGCGGCTTCGTGCTCGGCTGCTTCGGGCTCGTCGTCGTCTGCACCGGCGCGCTTGCGCCGAACGTCGGCACCGATTTTTTCCCGACCTCGGATGTCGGCATCCTCAAGATGCATCTGCGCGCACCGCGCGGCATGCGGCTCGAGGAAACCGAGAAGACCGTCGCCAAGGTCGAGGAGGCGATCCGGCAGATCATTCCTGCGAAGGAGATGCGGACCATCAACGTCACGATCGGCCTGCCGTTCTCGCTCAATCTCGCCTTCGTGCCGAGCGACAACACCAGCGGCATGAACGCCGAGTTCCTGATCTCGCTCAATCACGGCCACAAGCCGACGGTCGAGTACCAGCGCAAGATCAGGGACAAGCTCAACGCCGAGTTCCCGGGCAATCTGTTCTATTTCCAGACCGCAGATATCGTCAGCCAGGTTCTGAACTTCGGCCTCGCCGCGCCGATCGACATCCAGATCCAGGACTCGAACTTCCCGCGCGCCTATGCCTCGGCGCAGCGCATCCTGCGCGAGATCCAGAAGGTGCCGGGCATCGTCGATCCGCGCATCCAGCAGGTGCTCGACTTTCCGACCATCCAGATCGACGTCGATCGCCAGCGTGCCGCGCGCATGGGCATCGCCCAGCGTGACGTCGCCAACAACATGCTGACCTCGCTGGCCGGCAGCGCGCTGGTCGGGCCGACCTATTACATCAACCCGCAGACCGGCGTGAATTACATCGTCGCCGTGCAGACACCGGCCGACAAGATCAACTCGGTGCAGGACGTCCTCAACCTTTCGGCCAATCCGGCGGCGCCCAACATCAATCCCAGCATCCAGCCGACCACGCTGACGACGCTGCCGGGCAACCAGGTGACGCGCATCTCCGACATCGCCTCGATGCAACCGACCACCAGCATGCAGTCGATCAGCCACTACACCGTGCAGCGCGTGGTGGACGTGCTCGCCAATGTCGACAGCCGCGATCTCGGCGGCGTCGCCGCCGAGATCAAGCGGATCATCGCCGAGGAGCAGAAGAACCTGCCGTCGACGGTCAAGATCTTCCTGCGCGGCCAGAACGAGGTGATGGAAACGTCGTTCAAGAACCTCGCGCTCGGCCTGATCCTCGCGATCATCCTGGTCTATGCGCTGCTGGTCGTGCTGTTTCAGTCCTGGGTCGATCCGTTCATCATCATGATGGCGGTGCCCGGCGCGCTGGTCGGCATCCTGTGGACGCTGGCGATGACCGGCACCACCATCAACGTCGCCTCGCTGATGGGCTCGATCATGTCGGTCGGCATCGCCGTGTCGAACTCGATCCTGGTGGTGAGCTTCGCCAACGACCTGCGCAGCCGCAACGAAAGCCTGACGCCGTTCCAGGCGGTGATCGAGGCCGGCAAGACCAGGCTTCGGCCGATCCTGATGACCGCGCTCGCCATGATCATCGGCATGGTCCCGATGGCGCTGGCGCTCGGCGAGGCGGGCGAGCAGAACGCGCCGCTCGGCCGCGCCGTGATCGGCGGGCTCGCCTTCGCCACGGTCGCGACGCTCATTCTCGTGCCGGTGTTCTACACCTTGCTGCGGCGGCAACTGCCGACCCTGCACATGCTGGACAAGCGCTTCGAGGCTGAGGCCGCGGGCGCGTCTTCTGGAGGTTCCGCCCATGCCTGACGTTCAACCGGCGCCCGACGCGGGCCGCGGCCGCCCGGCGAAGCTCTACATCGCCGGCGCCTGCATCGTGGCGGTCGCGGCCGCCGCGGCCGGCTATTTCCACTTCAGCCGCAATTCCAGCGTCGCCACGGCGCGCGAGGCGCGCGGCAGCGTGGTGGCGCTCGGCCCGCGCGTCGAAGTGGTGGCCGCAACCCAGGGGCCGAAGGAGCGGACCATCACGCTCCTGGCCGACGTGCGCGCCAACCAGTCGGCGACGCTCTATTCCAAGGTCAGCGGCTATGTGAAGACGCTGCACGCGGACCGCGGCGACCGGGTGGAGGCGGGGCAGGTCGTGGCCCTGATCGAGTCGCCCGAGATCGACCAGCAGTACGCCGCGGCGGTGACCGACCTCGAGCACAAGCGCCGCAATCTCGCGCGCTCGCAGGATCTTTTCTCCCGTGGCAATGCCACGCAGGTGTCGATGCTGCAGTTCGAGACCGACGCGCGCGTCGCCGAGGCGAACGTCAAGGGCCTGCAGACGCTGAAGGACTACCAGACCGTTCGGGCGCCGTTTGCCGGCCGCGTCACCGCGCGCTTCGTCGATGCCGGCGCACTGATCACCAACGCGCAGACCAACATTGTCAGTGCGCTGCCGCTGATGACGGTCTCAGACGACAGCCGGCTTCGCGTGTTCTGCTACGTCCAGCAGGTCGACGTGCCTTACGTGAGCGTTGGCGACACCGCCTACGTGGTGGACGCCACCGATCCCAAGCGCCGGATCGCGGCCAAGATCAGCCGCATGACGGGGGAACTCGAGACCCGCACGCGCACCATGCAGATCGAGGTCAACATCGACAATTCGGAAGGTTTCCTCGCCGCCGGCAGCTTCGCCTATGTGACGATCCACATCCCGATCCAGAGCTATCCGCAGATCCCGGTCAGCGGCCTTCTGGTGCGGGGCTCGGAAACCATGGTGGCGGCGATCGAGAACGACACGCTGCGCTACAAGCCGGTCAAGATCGCTTCGACCGACGGCAACGTGGTGACGGTGGCGGAGGGGCTCCGGCAGGGCGACCGCGTGGCGATCAACCTGCCGGATGAAGTGACGAACGGCAGCAAGGTGCAGCCGATCCTGAGGAAGTGACGCGCGGGGTCACTCAGCCGCGGTTGCGCCACATCGCCCGGCGCTGGCCGGTCGCGGCGGTGGTCGGCTGTGCCGACTTGTGGCGGAAGATGATGCGCCCGCGCGCCAGGTCGTAAGGCGACATCTCCACGGTGACGCGGTCGCCGACGCCGGTGCGGATGCGGAACTTGCGCATCTTGCCCGCCGTATAGGCGAGGATCATGTGCTCGTTGTCGAGCTTGACGCGGAAATTCCCGTCCGGAAGCTCTTCGGTCACTTCGCCTTCAAACTCGAGCAATTCTTCTTTGGCCATACAACGTCCTTTCGTGGGCCTGCTCAGCGCTGCTGCAGGAAGGCGACATTCGCGATGCCGCCACCGATCGGTTGTGTCGAGGCAATGGGCCGCGACTGAGCGGTCTCGGCTTTGGTCGCCCCGGCGTGATTTTCGCCATTGTACGACGGGCGGCCGTGATTGTCCCGGGGCTTGTGGCCGGCCGCGGGCTGGCCGCCGCGACGCTCCGCCTGTTGCTGACGGCGATGGCCGCGGTCCTTGCCGCGCCCGTTCTGGCCGCGCCCGCTTTGGCCGCGTCCGTCTCCGCGTCCGCCATGTCCCTGTGCGCCATGTCCCTGTCCGGCATGCCCGTGCTCGTGCCGGCCGCCGCCGTTGCGGCTCTGCTGGGACTGCTGCGGCCGATGCTGGGCTTGGCTCTGGCGAGGCTTCTCGACGCTGCCGGTCGCCGGAATCGCCATCCGGATCAGCTTCTCGATGTCGCGCAGATACGGCAGCTCGTCGTGCGAGCAGAGCGAAATCGCGACGCCGTCGGCGCCTGCGCGCGCGGTGCGGCCGATGCGGTGCACGTAGCTCTCCGGGATGTTCGGCAGGTCGAAGTTGATGACGTGGCTCACGCCCTCGACGTCGATGCCGCGGGCGGCGATGTCGGTTGCGACCAGCGTCCGGACCCGGCCGTCGCGGAACGCGCCGAGCGCGCGCAGCCGCTGGTTCTGCGACTTGTTGCCGTGGATCGCGTCGGCCGCGATGCCGTCCTTGTTGAGGCCGCGCACCACCTTGTCGGCTCCGTGCTTGGTGCGGGTGAAGACCAGCACCCGGTCGATCGGCTCCTGGCGCAGGAGGTCGGCGAGCGTCTTCTGCTTTGAGCCGCGGTCGAGATGGATGATGCGCTGGTCGATGCGCTCGACCGTGGTGGCGGCGGGCGTCACCGCGACCTTGGCCGGGTCGCGCAGCATATGCCGCGCGAGCTCGGCGATGTCGGAGGGCATGGTCGCCGAGAACAGCAGCGTCTGCCGTTCCTTCGGCAGCTTGGCGATGATCTTCCGGATGTCGTGGATGAAGCCCATGTCGAGCATGCGGTCGGCTTCGTCGAGCACGAACACCTCGACCTTGTCGAGCAGGATCGCGCGGCTTTTCGCCAGATCGAGCAGGCGGCCCGGCGTTGCGACAAGGACGTCGACGCCGTGCGCCAGCTGGCGGATCTGCGGGCCCATGTTGACGCCGCCGATGGCGAGCGCCGACTGGATGCGCATGTGCCGCCCGTAGGCGCGGAAGCTGTCGAGAATCTGCCCGGAGAGCTCGCGGGTCGGGCTCAGCACCAGCGCGCGGCAGGTCTTCGGCTGCGGGCGCACCCGGTTTGCGGCGAGATGGTTGAGGATCGGCAGCGCGAAGGCCGCGGTCTTGCCGGTGCCGGTCTGGGCGATGCCGATGACGTCGCGCTTGCCGAGCAGCAGCGGAATGGTCTGGGCCTGGATCGGGGTGGGGGTGACGTAACCTTCTTCGTTGAGCGAGCGGAGGATCGGCTCTGCGAGGCCGAATTCGTTAAAGGAGTTCAATCAAGCGTCTTTCAATGTGCGGACGCGCCGTCTCGCAAGGCTGCGAGCGGACGCGAAACGCGGGGTTTAAGACATCCCGCGTGGACAGGGCTGCCGGTTCAGAGAAATGCCGGAGGACAAGGGCTGGCGATCGAAGCGGGCTTTGAAAAAGCCTGATGCTGGATTGCCTTACACGCGGCCCGGATGCGACCCGAATCTCGAATCGATGTTCCGACATCCGCGATATGGCAGTTTGCGGCGGCGAATTCAAGGCATAAAAGCCGCTGGCTGGTCCCCAGGATCGTTCAAGGGATCGTTATGGCGAGGTTCGGGTTAACCGTGGGCGGACTTGGCACCGCGCGACGAGGAGGGGCCCATGAGGCTGTTCCTGGCATTGACCGCAGCGCTTTTGCTGGTGGCGTCCACCGCAGCGAACGCAAAAACCAAAAACAAGAAGGGGGCGAAAGCCGAGTCGGCGCAGCAGGTCGTCTGCACGGTCGCTGGCTGTGTGCCGGTTTCGCGCGGCTGCGGCCAGACCCGGGGCAAAGCCGGTCGGGCATGCTGACCGGCGGCGAGGCGATCGTGTGCCGGTCGGGCGTCGCGCCGTTCCGCTGATCAGCCTTCGGGCAAGCCTGCCGCGACCATGATCTGGATGAGCCGATGGGACGCTTCGAGATAGACCGGGCTGGTGTTCCGCGTCGGCGGCGCCACATTGCGCGCGGTCGAGCCGGGTCTCAGTTTAAGGGCGTTTGTCATGGCCGCGTTTGCTTCCGTGGCTCGGCCCAGTTGCTGATAGGCCGCGGCCAACAGCATCAGCGGGCGTCCGCTGGCCGGCGTGATCGCGATCGACCGTTGCAGCCATGGCACGGCGTCTTCCGCTCGGCCCATCAGCATGGAGGCCCAGCCGGCGCCGACCAGCCAGGTCCAGCGCGAAACCAGCGGGGTGTCGAACCGGTCCGCCTGCCTGAACGTGGCGAGCGCATCCTCGAAGCGCCCCAACTGAAGCTGGGCGAGGCCGGTGTGGTACAGCGCGATCCCGTTCCACGGATCGAAGGTCAGCGTCCGCGCGCAAGCCACCAGGCTGGCGCCGAACTGGTTGATGGTGGTGAGGAAGCGGCAATAGGCCTCGTACACCGGCACGGAGTTGGGCTTCAGCCGCAACGCGTGCTCCAGAATCGACTGCGCCCTGCGCTCGACCGCGCCGCTCTCGTCGGCGCCGTACCAGACCATCTGCACGCCGCGCACCAGATGGGCGGCGAGCGCGACCCCAAGCTCGACATTGTCGGGATCGGAGGCCAGTGCCGTTTCCAGCATCGCCTGCGCCGCGCGAAAACGCTCCGGCGTGGTTTGATTGATGTGGGCCGTGGCCTGTTCGATCACGACCTTGCTGTTTCCGGCCAGCGCGGAGCCAGCCGCGGATGGCGGGTCGGAATTCAGCAGCGCATTGATGCGAAGCGCCAAGGCGTGACCCAGACCTGCCGCCAGCCGGGATTGCTGGAGCGGCAAGTCCGCACCATCTGCGAGGTTGACTGAGGACGAAGCCGTCCACATGACCTCGCTCGTGGCGGTCCCGGTCATGCGTGCCCGTATCGTCCACGACTGCTCGCTTTTTTGCAGTTCGCCGCTGACGACGAAGTCCGGCCGCGGAGCGGATGTCGAGGGGATCACCACGCGGATGTTCTCGATCTTCGCCAGCCCGTCGGCGAGACGGCCCGTCACGCTCGCCGCCATTTGGGCGGCGAGCGGGTCGCTGGCCGCATCCCCAAGCGCGGTCCCAAGCGGCGTCACAAGCGGCGTCACGGCGATGGTGGCGGGCCCTCGCGCAAAGATGCGACCGGGGCGCAAGGCCGGCGCGGCGATCACAAGGCCCGCGATGACGAGCCCCGCCACAGCCGCAACAGCGGCGCTGCGCCGTATGCTGGAATCGAGCCGGCGCTTGGCGGGTTCGCCGTTCGTTTCGGGCGCGGTCGTGGTTTCCGGTCGCGCGTCGGCAGGCTGGCCATTCGTGGCTTCATCCCGTATGGCCGGGACGGCCACCTCCGACACCTCGGCATCAAACCTGTAGCCCCGGCCGGAGACGACCCTGATCAATTGGCGCTTGTCGTCGCGAAGTGCAGCCCGAAGCTCGCGGATACACTGGAACAGGCTGTCTTCGCCGACATGGACGTTCGGCCAGATCGCCTCCATCAACTCCTGCTTGCTGAGAACGCGGCCGGCGTTGGCTACGAACAGCCGGAGCATCTCGAAGGTTTTCGGCCGAAGCTTGATCGCCCCGCCGTCGGGCCCGCGCAGTTCGACGCGCAGCGGATCCAGCTCGAAACCGGCAAAACGAAACACCGTACCCCCGCGGCTCCCGAAAACCGCCTGATGCAGCACCAAATATCGGAAGCGATCGTAAACGGCCAAGCTGGAAAGGCAAATATCAGAAAAATTTCAGAACGCTGTCCCCGCCATATCGAGACGGGACCTGGAAGGATCATGTCGGGCGGCGTGCCGACGCGGGCCCTGCTGGAAGCCGCGATGGCCTGTCTGAGCAAGGACATCGTCAGCCTCTATGGGGCGACGGAGATCGGCCTGGTGAGCCGGGCCATGGGACGCGACCTGCCGGCAAACCCTGGGCTTGCGGGATTTGTCGTGCCGGGCACCGACGCCGCCGTTTTCGACGCGGCCGGCAATCCATGTCCGGTGGGCCGGATCGGCTCGATCAAGGTCCGGCGCAGCGCCGATGAAGACGGCGGTGCCGAGCGGGACTGGATCCCGCTCGGTGACTATGGCTGGTTCGCGCCCGATGGGCGGCTCTATGTGGTGGGCCGGTCGTTCGATGGCGCGATCACCGACACCCGTGTTCCGCCGGCGCTCGAGGCCGAGCATGTGTTGCGCCTCGAGTTCGACTACGACGACGCCGCGGCGCTGATGCGCGATGGCGAGGGCATAGGGTCGAAGCCGGTGATCCAGTTCGCGATCGTCAACAATCGCAATGCGAAAGCCGACAAGCTTCAGGCGGCGCTGCAGGCGCACGGCATCGACGCGACTGTCGAGTTGTTCGCACTGCCATCGATCCCGCGCGGGCCCGGCGGCAAGGTCAATCGGGCGCAGCTTAGAGCCGCTCTGGATTCGGCCGGAGCCAATTCATAGGCGATGGCCTATGCAATTGGGCAGTGACCTGCAGATCCACGCGACGTTGTGGCCGGAAGGTCA
This sequence comes from Xanthobacteraceae bacterium, assembly GCA_019746355.1. Next base: position 14,103 of record JAIESC010000203.1, read on the forward strand.
CGCGACAAAATGATCCGCAGTCCTCCAACCGGCGCCACTGGATTCGAAACGTTCCGCGGGTAATGTGCCGCCGGGTGTGGTGGGCTGAATGTACGCGCTTGATACCGAAGACCTGATTCCGCTGATTGGTCGAACAGTTCGCATTCGAAATGGAAAGCAGACCTTCGTCGGTCAGATCGTCGGGCCGAGCCAGAAAAAGTTCACGCGCGACAACGGCCGCATGTATTACGGCTTCATCTTGGAAGGCGACGACTTCACGATCGAGTTCGCCTGGTGGGATTGGTTCGTCGAGCCGGTCGACGAGCCTGCCGTGATGAGCGCCTACGGTTGACGCCGGGACATTTCCGCTCGACCTCGCGGTCGAGAGTGCCGGGCGGCGCGCCCGCAAATGCGATCAACGAGCACAGCGGACAACTTCGCCCGGCGGTCGATGAGATCGCATGGCGGTACAGATGTACTAAAGCTTGCTGATCAAAATGTGCGCGACTACGATCATCGGAAGTGTGGCGAGTGAGTGAGTGGGACTTGAAATGAACGCGCATGCTGGAGATTTGACTCCGGTTGAAAACGATCGGCTGGAACACGCAGGACAAAGCATCCTCGTATTGCTGCAAAAGGCTTCTGCGATTGCAGAGCAAAATACACAGCAGGCCGTCAACGCTGCACATCGTCTCGCCATTCAGCTGCGCACCTCGGAAGACCGGATCGCAGAACTGGAAGCGTCTCTCCGCCTCGAGCGCGCTCGCGCTGAGCGGGCCGAGGAATGGCTGAAGCGGATTTCCCACGAAATCCAGCAGCAGCTGTCGGCACAGTCCGCCGCCACCACGCAGCCGGCATCGCCCCCGCCGCAGGCGCCGAACCCGCAGCCTGCCGGTATCGAGCAATACGTGAAGCGGCGGCAACGCGTCGGTTGAAAATGCCGGCTGCGCGATAGCTGTGCGGTCGTCACCTCACGCGATTTGCGGCGGCGCTCGTGATTGCGTCGCTTGCGTTTGGGGCCTTCCCGTTTGTGCAAAGCGCAATGTTCCCTGTTCAGAAGGTCAACCGATGAGTCGGGGAGGACCGCTCGCGAACAGGCGGCCCTCTCGCCGTGCGCAGAAGCGGGCCTCTTCAGCACGCAAGGTGTGAAGCAGATTGGAAAGAGTTCGAGCCTCGCAGGGCGGCTCGATACATTCGTTGAAGGCAGCCGAAGCGAAACCCGCAATTGAAGCTACGGCTCCGTCAGAGGGCGACCCCGCTGACACGGCCCCGACGTGACGTTTCGATTTTTGTTCGTTTTGCGGAACAAGCGCTAAGCACCTGAAAGAATTTGGCTCCCCGGGCCGGATTCGAACCAGCGACCAACCGGTTAACAGCCGGTTGCTCTACCACTGAGCTACCGGGGAACGGTGCCTGGGCGTTGATAGCGGACGGCCTATAACAAATGGCAAACGATGTTGCCAAGCGTGCCGTTTCGGAACTTCCTCATGCCCTCGCCAAAACTACTGCGGGAACAGCCACGCGAAGGCCTCGCCCGTGCTGAATCCGCCCGCCTTCGCTCGCGCTCCGGCGCGCCAGCCTTCGCCACGGACGGCTTGCCGAGCCAAAGCTGCGGAGCCACGCGAAGGCCTCGCCCGTGCTGAACCCGCCCGCCTTCGCTCGCGCTCCGGCGCGGCAGCCTTCGCCACGGATGGCTTGCCGAGCCGAAGCTGCGGAGCAGCGAAGGCTGGAGGCCACGCCCGGAATTGAACCGGGGTACGCGGATTTGCAGTCCGCTGCGTCACCACTCCGCCACGTGGCCGTCCGGGGGATGCCTATATAGGACGCGCCGCGCCTCGACAACACGGTGCAATTCGGCCGCAGTCCTTGCCTTTTCGTGGCCCTTGCCGCAAAAAGCCGCGCTGCCGGAACGCTTTTGAGGATCACGCATGATCGACTTCGCCGCCGCGCGCCGCATGATGGTGGACGGCCAGGTCCGGACGGCCGACGTGACCGATCCGCGGATATTGTCCGCCATGCTCGACCTGCCGCGCGAGCGGTTCTTCCCCGAGGACAGGGCGTCGCTCGCCTATCTCGATATCGATGTTGCGGTGAGCGAGGCGGGGAGGCCGGTCCGCCGCCTGCTCAAGCCGATGGTGCTGGCGAAGCTCGTTCAGGCCGCAAATCTGGCCGCCACCGACCACGTGCTCGACGTCGGCTGCGCCACCGGCTATTCGACCGCGGTGCTCGCCAAGCTTGCGCGTTCGGTGGTGGGGCTCGAGGAGGATGCGGCGCTCGCCCGGCAGGCATCCGAAATGCTCGCCGGCGCCGGTGTCACAAATGCCAAGGTCTCGACCGGCGCGCTCGTCAAAGGCTGGCCGGCCGAGGGGCCGTATGACGTGATCCTGCTCGAGGGCGCGACCGAGACCGTGCCCATGGGGCTGGCCGAGCAGCTCAGGATCGGCGGGCGGCTCGCCTGCGTGCTGGGGCGCGGCCAGGCGGGCAAGGCGATGGTTTACCGCCGCGCCGAGACCGATCTCAGCGGCCGTGCCGTGTTCGACGCCGCGGCCCCCTTGCTGCCCGGCTTCGCCAAACCGCAGGAATTCGTGTTCTGACCGTGTTCCGGCGGTCACACTGCCGCAACATCGTGTATGCCGCTGAAAACCTGACATGATCCTGTGCATGACTGCCGGGCCGGGGTTTCCAAGCCGCCAGAAAGCTCCCTAGAGTCTGGACGCTTTTCGGTTTATCATCGTGTTTTCAGAGCGTTCCGTGCGTATTGTCGTAGGCGATACGTGGACGAGCGCGTTGGGGACCTATGTTGCGGGCTGGGTTGGGGGTGTTGGTTGCGGCGGCGGGTGCGTGTGCGCTCGCGATGGCGCCTGCGTGCGCCGACACCATGCGCGGCGCGTTGACCGCGGCCTATCAGAACAATCCGACCCTGAACGCGCAGCGCGCGGCGGTCCGCGCCACCGATGAGGCCGTGCCGCAGGCGCTGTCCGGCTACCGGCCGCGCATCAGCCTCTCGGCCTCGGCCGGCGAAGCGTTCGTCGACACGACCAGCAGGGTGACCTCGGCCACCGGCGCGACCGCCTATCCGCGGACGATCAGCCACAACGCCGTCCAGACCTACGGCGCCACCTATACGCAGACGCTGCTCAACGGCTTCGGCACCGCCTCGCGCACGCGCCAGGCCGAGCAACAGGTGTCGGCGGCGCGCGAAACGCTCCGCTTCACCGAGCAGACCGTGCTGCTGAACGCCGCGACCGCCTACATGAACCTCATTCGCGACGCGGCGATCCTCACCCTGCAACGCAGCAACGTCGAGGTGCTGCAGGAGCAGTTGCGGCAGACGCAGGACCGCTTCTCGGTCGGCGAGGTGACCCGCACCGACGTGGCGCAGTCGGAATCCCGGCTGGCTGCGGCGCGTGCGACGTTGCTGAACGCGGAATCGAACTACGTGACGTCGCGCGCGACCTACCGGCAGGTGATCGGCGTCGAGCCCGGCAAACTCGAGCCGGCAAGCCCGGTCGACCGCCTGGGGCCTTCGAATTTGCAGGTGGGCGTGGCCCGGGCGCGGGCGCAGCACCCGTCGGTGACGACCGCGATGTTCAACGTCGATGCCGCGGTGTTCCAGGTCAAGATCGCCGAGAGTTCGCTCTATCCGACGCTGAACGCGGTGGCGAGCGTGCAGAAAAGCTACGGCTCGGCCACGCAGGTGACGAACCTCGAACAGTTCACGGCGTCGGGCCTCGCCCAGCTCAACATCCCAGTCTATCAGGGCGGCACCGAATACTCGCTGATCCGTCAGTCCAAGGAGACGCTGCAGCAGCGCCGGATCGACCTCGACACCACGCGCGATCAGGTGCAGCAGAACCTGGTGCAGTCCTGGGGCCAGCTCGAAGCCGCCAAGGCGCAGGTGCAGGCAACCCAGACCCAGGTGAACGCCGCCGAGATCGCGCTCAACGGCGTGCGCGAGGAGGCGCGCGTCGGCCAGCGCACCACGCTCGACGTGCTCAACGCGCAGCAGGAGCTGGTCAACGCCCGCGTGGCGCTGGTGACCGCCCAGCGCGACCGGGTGGTGGGGTCCTATACGCTGCTGGCGGCGGCGGGCGGACTCTCCGCCATGGTGCTGGCGCTGCCGGTGCAGATTTACGATCCGGTCACGCACTATCATCAGGTGCGCGACACCTGGATCGGCGTGCGGACGCCCGACGGGAAGTGATCCGGGACTGAAGCCGGGCGCTTTGGCCTGACAGCCCGGAACCCCTATCCACAACCAGCGTTGCGCAAGATCGCGAAGTCCCAAACGGGACCCGATCCGTGTCAATATCCGACGAACAGCAGTGATTCGCCGCACGCGGCCGGGTCGGGCCGCTGTGCGAAGAGCGCGGGGAATTTGTGCGGGGAATTCGGCGATGAGCCAAGCGGCGAAGGCGCAAGAGCCGTCGATGGAGGAGATTCT
>JAIESC010000106.1 GCA_019746355.1 Xanthobacteraceae bacterium
AGAGTCCGGTTGGATCGGCCGGACGCGCAGGCGCCGCTCCTGCTTCTGCCAATGGCTCCCACCGGTTGGGCTCCTCAACTAAGCAGGATAGATAGAACAAATAAAGAACGAACGGCAAGAGTCAACCCTGCGCAAACCGGGGCTGGAAACACCATCGCGCCGCGCCGTTGGCGAAAAGGGAACCTGAATATCCGCCGTTGGTTGTGCGGGCGAGCCAACGGCGTCGAACGGCAGCGTCGGCTTCGCTCGCCTGTGGCCGCCGACGGCATTCAGCAGCAGGAGTGGAACCATGAAAGCGTGGTGGCTCACCGCAGCAGTCGTTGCGGCGCTGGCCTCCGTTTTGACGGCGGCCCAAGCGCAACAGAGGCAAGTTCCGGAGTCCGACGACACGACGCAATTCCTGTCGCCGGAACCCATGCAGCCCCGCTCGGTGCCAACCCAGACATTCCGCCGTCCGGCCGGACAGCCGCAGGCGGTCGAACAGGCAAGCCCGCAGCCCATCCCGAAACAAGCCGCGCGCAAGCGCACCCGCGCCGTCACCACCGGTCAGGCGACCCGACGTGCGTCGAGCGTGAGCCGACCGGCGCGACGCGCACCAAGCGCGAGCCTGCGGGGGCGTGCGATGTCGCAATACGCGCAGGCCCGCACCGCGGCGCGTCAAGCGGTGCTTGGCGCGGCGGTCGTCGTGCCGACCGAGCCGCAGCGGGCGAGCCTCAGCGCGGGCTTCGACGCGTACATCACGCGCATGAACATCTGGACGCGGGCGCCCTGGGATTTCCCCGCCACGGTCGGTGGCTTTGTGCCGGGATGGGTCCAGGTTTACGGCGTTCCGTCCGAAATCGTTGCGATCTATCCGGCCCTGGCCGGCACCGAATTTCTGCTGGTCGGCGATGACGTCGTGATCCTGGAGCCTGGCACCCGGCGGATCGTGGCGATGCTTTCGCGCACCACCGGCGCTTATGTGGTGGACCGCGCCGCGCCGCCGGCAGCCGTGGTCTCGACCACAGGCTTGGCGCCGGCGGAGGATCGCATCAGGCTCAGCCGCGCGCAGCTCGCCGCCATCCGCACCGTGTTGCGGCAACGGGAGTGTCGCTATGCGCGACGGGGTGATTTCCTCATCGGCAGCCTGGTGCCGGACACCGCACCGTTTTGCGACTTTCCGGAGCGCGTAATCGCGGCGGTACCGGACATCGAAGGCTACCGCTTCATCACCCGCCGCAATGCGGTCATTGTGGTCGATCCGGCCAGCGGTCAGGTTGTCAGTGTGGTGCGCTAGCCTGTGATGCGACCAACTTCAGGCGCGATACAGCCACCCGTTCGTTCCCGCGCAAGCGGGAACCCAGGGACCAAAAGCAGAAGCTCATTTGTGGCCCTGGGGCCCCACTTTACGTGGGGACGAACGGAGCGAGCCGTTCCAGCGTGAGATCATCATGCCCGGGCCGGCCGCATCTCGCGCGGTCGCTTCATGTAGCCCGCGGCCGAAAACCAGTCGATCGCGTCGACCAGGCCGTCGCGGTAGGGTCGCGAAGAATAGCCGAGCTCGCGGCGCGCCTTGGTGTCGTCGAAGTGCATGTGGTAGCGCGCCAGGCGCAGCGCATCGACGGTGGCGAACGGCTCGCGGCCGGTGAAGCGGGCGACGAACTCCGCGCCATAGGCGATCGGATAGAGTGCGGCGCGCGGCAGCCTCATCAGCGGCGGCCGCCCGCCGACGATCCAGGCGATCTCGGTCAACACCTGGCGCAGCGTCACGTTCTCGCCGCCGAGGATATAACGCTCGCCGACCCTGCCGTGGCGCAGCGCCGCGAGATGTCCCGCGGCGACGTCATCGACGTGGGCGAAGTTGAGCCCGGTGTCGATGAAGGCCGGCATCCGCCCCGACGCCGCCTCGATGATGATGCGGCCGGTCGGCGTCGGCCGCACGTCGCGTGGGCCGATCGGCGTCGACGGATTGACGATCACCGCCGGCAGGCCATCGAGCGCCATTTCCGCGACGACGTTCTCGGCCATCACCTTGCTGCGCTTGTAGGCGCCGACCGCGGCATCCGCCGGAAGCCTCCGCGACTCGTCGGCGATGCCGCCGTCGCGTAGGTCGAAGGTCGCAACCGAGCTGGTATAGACCATCCGCTCGACGCCGGCGTTCTGCGCCTCCTCCATGACGATGCGCGTGCCCTCGACATTGGCGGTGATGATGTCGGCGGGCGAGGGCGCCCAGAGCCGGTAGTCGGCGGCGGTGTGGACGAGATAGCGCGCGCCGCGCATCGCGGCCGCGACCGAGGCGCGGTCGCGGATGTCGCCGACGAACACCTCGTCGGCCGGGTTGATGTTGGTGCGCGGGCTCGAAGCGCGCACCAGCACACGGACGCCGAAGCCGTCGCGGCGCAGCGCCGCGGCCACGGCCGCGCCGACGAAGCCGCTCGCACCTGTCACCAGGACAGGGTCACCGCGTGGCGCCATGAAACATCGTCCTCGAAGCGGGGCGTGGCCGGCACCACAGCCCGGCGGATTTTACCGTTGGGGGCGGATACTTCGCCGCCCACCCGGCGAAGATGTTCCGCTGCTGCCGGGAATTAACATCAGGCGCCGCGCAATTTGCAACATGTCCGCGCCGTTGCAGACCGCGAAATCATCCCGCCACAATTGCCGTTTCATACCCTGCTAAAGAACCAATGAATGGGTGACGGGACATGCTCCCGGCTTGCCGGGACGGACCGGAATCTCCAAGGTGTGACGCGGGAAAGGCCGGAATGACTGAAGAAGAGCCCAGGGCAGTTCCGATGATCGTCGGCGGGGGCAGATCGCAGCCGGGCAGGGTGTGGCAGATGCTTCGGGCCGCCGCGGGCGCGCTGGCGCTCGTGGTCGCCTGCTCGGGCGCCGGTCATACCGAGCAGCCCGGCGGCGAGCGCGCCGCGACCCATGCGCTGCCCCGGCCGCCGGCCTCGATCCCGCACACCACCGCCAGCGGACGCCCCGTGGCGCGCGAGACCCAGTCCAAGCCTTTGTCGGATAAGCCTTTGTCGGATAAGCCCTTGTCGGATAAGCCCTGGTCGCTGGAGGACGCGCTGCCGGACAACTCGCCGGCGGCGCGCGACCGCCTGAAGGAGACGCCGTCGACCAAGCCGCAGCTCGGCCGGCTGCCGCTGCAGAACGGGCCGGGCACGATCGGCTTCGAGACCGAGACCAAGGTGAAGCCGACGGAGCTTCCCGACGGCCGCAAGACCCCGGGCGCCGACACCACGCCGCATCGCCCGCCGACCTATCTCGGGCTGTCGATCTCGGTGCCGACCAGCGACAAGTCGATCATTCCGTCGATTGTGCCGCCGTTCGGCAAGAGCGAGTAGCGGACATCCTGTCCGCCCTGGATTCGGGCTGGCTTCAAGGTCGATCCTCGCACGCCGCTCATCACGGCGGTGCAGCTCGCGCCAAGACCTGTGTCGAATGGTCCGACGTCGCCGTTTCCGTCAACGTCTTTCGAAATTCCGTCAGGACCAGGGTGACTGCGGGAAGCACCGGCGCGTTGGGACGGCGAAGCACCGCGAGCTGTCTTTTCCATCGCGCCGCGCTCAACGGCACAGGCCGCAGGATCTTGTTCTTCTCTTCGCTTCGTATCGACATCCGAGGCAGCATGGTGATCAGGTCGCTCGACATGACCACCGATTTCAGCGTCTGAACGGAGTTGGCCGTCAACGTCACGGGCGGCAAGTCCAGGTTGGCGTTGGCGAACAGCGTCTGGAAACGTCGCCAGATCAAACCGCCTCTCTCCTGCAGGGCCCAGCTATATTCGCGAAGGTCCTTTTGCGTCGGCGATTTCTTTTTGGCAATCGGATGCGCGGCGCGCGTGACGATGCAGATTTCATCGTTGACCAACGGAGTTACGCGTATGTTGTCTTCGGTCAGGTCCGGCGGCGCCGCAGCCAGGGCAAAATCGATTTCGCCGCGCAGCAGGGCGCGCGTGAGCTGATGGTTCGGCGCCTCGACGATGTGCAATTGAATTCCCGGCAATTTGACCCGCACGCGGTTGAGCACGATCGGCAGAATGTCCGGCACAAGGCTTGGCAGAATTCCCACCCGGGCCGAGCCCTTTGACGCGCCCCTGAGCAGGTCGATTTCCTCAAGCGCCCGATGCAGCCCGGCTTCCAGCAGCGTGGCGTGCGGCAACAGCGATTGCCCGAAGGCCGTCAGCTCCATTCCGGTCGAATGACGCAGAAAAAGTTGAACGCCGAGATCCTGTTCGAGCTTGCGGAGCGTCCTGCTGACCGCGGGTTGGGTCAGCGACAGGGCCGAGGCCGCCGCACCGACACTGCCGAGCCGCGCGATTGCCAGGAATGCGTTCAATCCACGATGGTCCATGGCCATGCATAATTGTTATGGCGTCGAGGCCAAAAAGCAATGGCGGCAGTTCGGGAAGCGGCACAAGCTGTCTCGGAACCACGGCGGGATCGTGCGGATGGCAGTTGCCTACCTGAACGGACAAGTGATCGACGGGCGCGGCAAGGCCTTCACCGGCTACGTCATCGTCGATCAGGACAAGATCGCAGAGGTGGGGCAGGGCGCTCCGCCCGCCCTGGCGGAGTCGATCATCCGCAAGGACCTGACGTCGAAATCCATTCTTCCGGGACTGATCGATTGCCACGTGCATTTGCGGAGCGACGGCCTCGCCGACCCGCGCGCTCAGCAGGCCGGTGACACGGACGCGGTGGCCTTGCTGCGTTCGGCGCGCAACGCGCGGCGCAGCCTGGAATGCGGCGTGACCACGATCCGCGATTGCGGCTCGCGCGGCGGGATCGACTTTGCGCTCCGCACAGCGTCACAGCAGGGGCTCTGCCCGACGCCCCGGCTGGTGCTGAGCGGCCTGATCGTCTGCATGACCGGCGGGCACGGCTGGCAGCTCGGTCACGAGGCCGACGGCCCGGATGCGGTGCGCCGCGCGGCGCGGACGCAGATCAAGCTGGGAGCCGACAACGTGAAGCTGATCGCCAGCGGCGGCATCCTGAGCCCGGGCAGCGAGATCGGCGCGCCACAGTTCACCGTCGAGGAAATGCGCGCCGCGGTGGAGGAGGCGCATGCCGCCGGCAAGATCAGTTGCGCGCACGCTCACGGCGCAACGGCGATCAAGAACGCAGTCAAAGCCGGCGTCGATTCCGTCGAGCACGGCTACCTGCTCGACGACGAAGGCATCGAGCTCATGCTCGAACGCGGCACCTATCTGGTGGCGACCTCGGCCGCGGTCCGCAACGTGGTCAAGCACGGCACCGGCGCGGGGGTGCGTCCTGATGTCGTCCGCAAGGCTCAGTCGGCCATCGAGCGGCACATCGCGAGCTTCAAGAAGGCACACAAGGCCGGCGTGAAGCTCGCCATGGGCACCGATACGGGCGTGCCTTACACCCAGCACGGCAACAATCTCGACGAGGTCGTCTATCTGGTTGAAATGGGACTGACGCCGATGGAGGCGCTTTCGGTCACGACCATTCATGCCGCCAAGCTCCTGAAGATGGACGACCGGATCGGAAGTCTCGAAGCGGGCAAGCTCGCCGATTTCGTGATCGTCGACGGCGATCCGCTCAAGGACATTTCCATCCTTCAGGACAAGAACAGAATTCTCACGGTGGCCGTCGACGGCCAGGTCATGGTGGAACGCGAAGCAGCCAAGCGCTGATCGGACGGTGAAATGGAACAAGCTGACAAGATCTGGATGGATGGCGAGATCGTCAACTGGAGCGACGCCCACGTTCATCTGATCAGCAATACGCTGCAGTACGGCTTCGGCGTTTTTGAGGGCATCCGCTGCTACAGGACGTCGGCGGGTCCGGCGGTGTTCCGCCTCAAAGAGCATCTGGTGCGACTGCACAACTCGGCCAAGATCCTCGGGTTCGAGGTTCCCTACAGCGTCGAGCAACTCACCGAGGCGACGAAGCGGATCATCCGCGAGAACCGGTTCGAGCAGTGCTACATCCGCCCGATTGCGTATATCGGCTATGGCGGCATGGGACTTGCCTACGACGAATGCAAGATCAATGTTTCCATCGCGGTGTGGCACTGGGGCGAGTATGTCGGCCACGGCACGCTGGAAAAGGGCAGCCGGGTGAAGGTCTCGAGCTACGTGCGCCAGCACATCAACACCAACATGTCGAAGGCCAAGGCTTGCGGCAATTACATGCTGTTCCAGATGGCGCGCACCGAGGCGAAGCGCGACGGTTATGACGAGGCGATCCTGCTCGATGCCAACGGTCACGTGGCGGAAGGGTCCGTCGAGCACATTTTCCTGGTCCGTGACGGGGCGCTGGTGACGCCGCCGCTGACCCATCTGCTGGACGGGATCACCCGCGACGCGGTCATCCGGATCGCGCGGGCGAACGGCATCGAAGTCCGGGAGGAGCTGTTCTCCCGCGACTACATGCTCACCGCCGATGAGGTGTTCTTCGCGGGCACCGGCGCCGAGGTCACCCCGGTCGTCGAGATCGACAACCGGAAGATAGGCGACGGCAAGCGCGGGCCGCTGACCACGGCGATCCAGAAGGATTTTTTCGACGTGGTCTACGGCCGCACCAACCGCTGGGCGGAATGGCGAACCCCGGTCTGAGCCGAAGTCAGGGACTTGAGCAATGGCACCGATGCCGCCCGACGAATATCCCAGCCGCATCCGGCGCGCGCGGGAATTGATGCGGCAGCGGGGCATGGACGGCCTGATCGTCACCGACGCCATGCACTACTCGTATTTCACGGGCCACAAGGTCGCGTCATGGATGCGGTCGCGGCCCGCGATCTTCGTGCTGCCGCTCGATGGCACGCCGGCGCTGATCACGTGGTCTGGCCCCGGAATGTTCGCGCGGCTTTACAACCAGCCGTTTCCGTCATGGGTCGAGGACCGCCGCATCTATCCGGAGGTGCCGTTCACGCCCGAGCCGCGCGTCGATTGGGGCATCGCGGCCATCCTGAAGGAACGAGGGCTGACGACAGGCACCTTGGGCATCGAGCTCGGACGGGAAACCTGGCTCGGCATCGCCGTGGTGGATTTCGAGCTCTTGAAGGAGCAGGTGCCCAAGGCGCGGTTCGTCGATTCCGGGCCGGTGGTGTGGGGCTGCCGGCTGATCAAATCGGAGTGGGAAATCGATTGCATGCGCCAGGCCTGCGAGATCGGCGGCAAGGCGTGGCAGCGCGCGTTCGAGGAACTGCGCCCCGGAGTGAGCGCGGCGGCCGTGCAGAAGAATGTGCTGCGCTATTACCTCGAAGGCGGCGCCGACCTGAATTCCGAGCCACCGACCGTGCTGGGTGCGACCGGTCCCAATCGCACGTTCCAGAAGGGCGACGTGCTCTACATCGACGGCGGCTGCAACTACTCCGGATACAAGATGGACTATGCCCGGCGCGCCGTGTTCGGGCCGCCGTCAGCACGGCAGCAATCAGAACACGACGGCATGTGGGGCATCCTCAACGAGATCATCGCCCGCATGAAGCCCGGCGTGTCGATGCGCGAGCTGTTCGAGTACTCGCAGAGCCGCCTGGCGGAGCATCCGGAATGGCGCAACTATTCGGATCATCCGTCCAAGCGGATCGGCCACGGCATCGGGCTTGAAAACGAGCCGCCGTCGATCTCGGCAACCGACGACACGATCATCGAGATCGGCATGGCGCTGACGCCGGAGCCGAAGATCGAGAGCGTGGACGGTCTGCTCAACCCGGAGGAGCATGTCGTGATCCGCCCTGCGGGCTGCGAGGTTCTCTCCGCCGGATCGGATTGGAAACTTCATGTCGTGTCCTGAGCACTATCGATGAAAATCCGGCTGCTCAACGAGACGAATGTGCGCGCGGTCGCTCCGGCGCTGACCGAGATCGTTTCGCTGGTCGAACAAGCCTATCGCCTCGACGCCGACGGCAAGGCCGAGGTTCCGACCAAGATCGGCGTCCATCCCGCGCGCGCCAACACCTTCCTTCATGCCATGCCGGCCTGGGTGGGCGGCTCGCCGGCGTCGCTCGGAATGAAGTGGGTTTCGTACTTCCCCGGCAATTTCGATCGAGGCCTGCCGGATTCAACCGGCATCATCATTCTCAACGATCCGGACGTCGGCCTGCCATGCTGCATCATGGAAGGGATGTACGTCACGTTCATCCGCACCGCGGCCTGTGCCGCGGTCGCCGCCAAATTTCTCGCGCCGCGGCCGCCGAAAACGCTGGGGCTGATCGGTTGCGGGGGGCTCGGCCTGTGGTCGCTGCGCGTCTTCACGGCGAACTTTCCGACGATCGAGCGGGTGCTCGTGTCGTCGCGCACCGCGAAATCGCGGGAGGCGTTCTGCGAGAAGATGTCGCAGGAGGTCAAAGCCGAGGTTGCGCCGGTTGACGATCCGCTGCACGCGGTTCGAGATGCGGACATCGTGATCACCTCCATCCCGCCAGGCGACGTCAGGCCGGTCTCGGGCAAGGCGATTGCGCCCGGCGCGCTGGTCATTCCGCTCGACCTGGTGAACGCGTGGCAGGACGACGTGCTGGCGTCGGTCGACGGCGTTGCCGCCGACAATCCGCCGCACTTCGCCGCGCAGGTTGAGGCCAAGCGAGCAACGGCATTTCCCGCGCTCAAGCCGGCGGTCCGAATCCAGGATCTGGTCGCCGGGACATCGCCGCGCGCTGCGGCGTCCGATCGCCACATCGTCGCGGTCTGCGGCATCGCCAGCACCGACGTCGTGATCGGCTGGGAAATATACCGGCGCGCGCAAGCGGCCAACGCCGGGCTCGAATTCGATATGCTGGGCTAACCTGAGCAAGGGGTGCAAACATGTGCAGCAAGTGGACAAAGGCTCTAGCAGCCGGCCTCGTGTCGGTGTTTTGCGCGGTCTCGTCACCGGCCTCCTCCGAGGTCGTTCTGAAGGCCATCACCTACGCGCCGCCGTCCAAGGTCGAGGACAGCATGGTGATCTTCAAGAAATGGATGGAGCGGGTGAACACCGCCGGCAAGGGTGAAATCCGCATCGAGCTGCTCGGCGGCCCCGAGGTGTTTCCGGTCAGCGATCAGATGAATGCGCTGAGCAAGGGGCTGGTGGACGCGGTGATGACCTTCTCGGTTCATACGCCGGTCGTCCCTGAGGTCGATACGACGGGGCTTTCCGACATCACGCCGACCGAGGAGCGGGCGAACGGCTATCTCGCGCTGCTCGACAAGGCGCACGAGAAGATGAACGTCAAGGTGATCGGCCGGACCGCGACGCAGTCCGGCTTCTATATCTTCTCCAAGCAGCCGATCCGGAAGCTCGAGGACTTCAAGGGCATCAAGATCCGCTCCCATTCCGGCTACGATCCGCTGTTCAAGAAGGTCGGCGCCACGCCGATCGGCATGAGCATTGCCGAGATTTATGGCGCGCTGGAACGCGGCGTGGTGCAGGCCGCGCCGTATCCGATCTTCGTCTACGACATGGGGCTGGCCGAAGTTTCGAAGTTCGTGCTGGCCAACGCGTTCTGGCCTTCGCATACGACCTTCATTTACATCAACCTGCGCAAGTTCAACGGCCTGACGCCGAAAGCGCAGAAGATCCTGGTGGATGCGCAGCTCGAGAACGAGAAGGAACTTGCGTCCGTCAATGCGCAGCTCATCGCGGCCGAACGCGCCAGGCTCGAAAAGGCGGGCATGACGTTCACCAACCTCTCCAGCGAGGAAGCCAAGCAGTGGCACAACATGGCCAACCAAAGCCGCTTCGACGCGCTGAGCTCCAAGATCAGCGCTGATCAGATGGCGAAGATCAAGTCGCTGATCGTTCGCTGACGGATGCGGGGAACGGGATGTTGACATGAACGGCGGGCGATCGTGAGATTCTTCGAGCGTGCAGGGCGGGCATTCGATCGTCTGCTCGACGTCTGCGCGTGGATCGGCTGCGGGATGCTGGCCTTTCAGGTGGTCAGCGTCTCCGTCGAGATCATCTGCCGCACCTTCTTCAACATCTCGTTCAGCGTCATCACGCCGCTGAACGAGTGGAGCCTGGTCTATCTGACGTTCCTGGGCGCGGCGTGGCTGCAGCGCGAGGGCGGCCACACCAGCGACGACTCGGTGGTGGCGCTGCTGCCGCCCTGGGTCGACTGGCTGGCGAAACGGCTCGGCTGGGTCCTGGCGCTGGTCACCTGCGGGCTGCTGGTCTGGTTCGGCACGCTGGTGACCTGGGACAACTATGTGAAGAACACCTACGACTTCTTCAAGCTGTCCGGATTTCCGATCTTCCTCATCTACCTCATCATTCCGATCGGCAGCCTGCTCTGGCTGATCCAGCTCCTGCGCAAGCAAAGCCGGCCCGGCGCGACGAAGACAACCGACGAAGGCGGCGGGACGATCTGAGAATCGGTCATGGAGTGGTACGCCGCATTCTCACTGTTGATGGCGACGTTCTTCGTCCTGGTGCTGCTGGGCGTCCCGGTCGTCTTTGCGTTTTTCGGCACCAACGTCATCTTCCTCGGCTATTTCATGGGGGCCGCGGGCTTCGAGCTGCTGATCGACAGCGTGTACGGCAGCCTCTCGGTCTTCGTCCTGCTGCCGATCACGATGTTCATCCTGCAGGGCGAAATCCTGTTCAGGACCGGCCTCGTCACCAAGATGATCGACGCGCTCGACAGCTGGCTTGGCTCGGTGCCGGGCCGGCTCTCGCTGCTGGCGGTCGGGGCCGGCACCATTCTCGCCTCGCTGTCGGGGGCGAGCATCGGCACCACCGCAATGCTGACGCGGACGCTGGCGCCGGCCATGCAGCAGCGCGGCTACAGCAAGAACATGAGCGTCGGTCCGCTGCTCGGCAGCGGCGGCCTCGCCGTGATGATGCCGCACAGCGCGCTTGGCGTGATCCTCGCCGTGATCGCCGGGGTGTCGGTCGGCAAGCTGCTGATCGCCATCATCATCCCGGGTCTTCTGCTGGCGCTCTGCTACGTGATCTACATCGTCGGCGTCTGCGCCATCGATCCGAAGGAGGCGCCAAAATACACGGCGGAGAAGATCCCGCTCCGCGAGCGCCTGGACATGACCTTCAAATACGTGATCCCGCTGACGGTGCTGATCGTGGCGATGATCGCCGTCATCTTCTTCGGCATTGCGACGCCGACCGAGGCCGCCTCGCTCGGCACATTCGCCTCGTTCGCGCTCGCCGCGATCTACGGCCGGCTCACCTGGGCGGCGACCCGCGACGCGATGTTCTCGACCCTGAAAATCTCGGTGATGGTGCTGGCGATCCTCGCCGCGTCACAGGCCTTCACTCAGCTTCTCGCCTACACCGGATCGGCGCAGAAGCTCGTGCAGATCGCCGGGAGCCTGCCGATCCCGCCGATCTGGGTGATCGTGCTGATGCACTTCGTCACGCTGCTCTTAGGAGGGCCGATCGGCGGCATTCCGCTGATCATGATGACCATCCCGATCTTCCTGCCGGTGGTGAAAGCGCTCGGCTACGATCCGATCTGGTTCTGCACGGCGATGCTGCTGAACGTCGAGCTGGCGCAGATCACGCCGCCGTTCGGCATCCTGCTCTATGTCGTTCGCGGCATCATGCCGAACACGACGATGGGCGAGGTGACCCGCGCGGCGGTGCCGATCATCGTCATTCAGCTGATCGTCATGGCGCTGCTGATCTTCGTCCCGGCGCTGTCGCTGTGGCTGCCAAGCTACATGACTCGGTGACCAAGGCGAGGCTCTGATGTCGCCGAAGCCGGAAACCACGATTTACTCCAACGGCAGGATCGTCGACGGCCGGCGCCATATTCCCAACGGCTATCTGATCACCGAAGGCTCGGCGATCGTCGCGGTCGGGGCGGGCGATCCCAAGCGCGGCGGGTCGTCGGCCGGCGTCCGGCATGTCGACCTGGCCGGGCGGACCTTGCTGCCCGGCTTCATCGACTGCCACGTTCATCTCACCATGACCGCCGCGGCGGCGCCGGCCGCGATCGTTTCGCCGGCGGATCAGATGGTGGGCGTGCTTGCGGCCTCCATCAACGCGCTCGCCACCCTGCACGGCGGGGTGACCACGGTGCGCGATTGCGGCGCGCCGCACGGCATCGACTTCGCGCTTCGCCGCGCGGCCGAGGAGGGCCTCTGCGTGACGCCGCGGCTGCTGCTGAGCGGCCGCGCGCTGTGCATGACGGGCGGCCACGGCTGGCACCTGATCGGCCGCGAGGTCGACGGCCCGGATCAGCTCCGAAAAGCGGCGCGCGAGCAGCTCAAGGCCGGCGCGGACAACGTCAAGCTGATCGCGAGCGGCGGCATCCTGACGCCCGGCACCAACATCGGCAACCCGCAGCTCACCGTCGACGAGATGCGGGCCGCGGTGGAGGAGGCGCACTTTGCCGGCAAGACCGCGAACGCGCACGCCCATGGCGCCGAGGGCATCAAGCGCGCGACGCGGGCCGGCGTGGACTCGGTCGAGCACTGCTATTTCATCGACCCGGAAGGCATCGAGATGATGCTGGCGCGCGGCACGGTTCTGGTCGCAACGTCGGCTGCGGTCCGCAACGTGGTGTCGCACGGCGTCGCGGCCGGCATCCCGCGGCACATCGCCGAGAAGGCCGAATCCGCCATCAAGGCGCACGTGTCGGGCTTCAAGGCGGCGCACAAGGCCGGCGTCCGGCTGGCGATGGGCACCGACTCCGGCGTGCCCTATACGCGCCACGGCAGCAATCTCGATGAGCTGGTCCATCTCGTGGATATGGGCCTGTCGCCGCAGGAGGCGATCCGCGTGGCGACGGCGGACAGCGCCAGACTGCTCAAGCTCGATCAGCAACTGGGCTCATTGGACGAAGGCAAAAACGCCGACCTTGTCGTGGTGGACGGCAACCCGTTGGACGACATTCGGGTGCTGCGAGCACCCGACAAGGTGCGCCGTGTTGTGCTCAACGGACGGACCGTGCTCGATCGCGATGCGAGCCGGTTCCTGGTTGGCGCGGGATTCGCCCAACGCGACGGATGATGGCTGGGGCGGATGCCGGGGCGCGTAAGGCGCCGTCGATGGGAGGAATCCAGCCGCCGTCAGCAGCGGCCTGTGGAATAGAGCCGCCGCGAGTGCCTTCCTTCTGACCCAAGCTTTACAATCAGGAGTGGCGAATCACGTAGCCGTCAGGTCACAAGGCTATCTGCCTTGCCGTGACTTTTGCTGATCCGTCAGCTTGTTAGGCGCTGGGTGAGGAGATGAGACGCTCTGCTTTGAATCGTTTTGAATCCAGGACCGGAGCGAGTCGTTGTGCTGTTTGATCAGACGCTCGTTGGCCCGCTGAATGTCCTGTCTATTTCGCTTGTCAGGAACTAACCCTGCCATGACCGCCTCCTCTAAAGTAATCCGAGCTGTACCAGTTGCTGGACCCACCGTTAATTCAACGAGCGATTCTATCCAAAGGAAAAAACGGCCGGAACTTGTGTTCGGGTTCGTTGCTCCAATCGGTGCGGAAATTGGTCCAACGATCGCTGCATTCCGCTCATATTTTCAGCAGCGCAACTATCGCGTCGTCGAGATCAAAGTGACTGACGACTTTTTGGTGTTCGAAAAATATATCACTCCACACACGCCACTGATCAGACGCGGAGCTGAAAAGCAGCGCTACGAAACCTTTATCGCGTATGGCAATCAATTGCGGGAGAAGTTTGGCGACTCGCTGTTCGCGGCTACCGCCATACGCCGGATAATCAGAGAGCGCCTGAGGCTCGAGAAGCGAAATCTCCAAGAAGGATTTCCAAGCGAAAATTTCAGTCGCACTGTCTACTTGTTGCACCAATTTAAACGGAAGGAAGAAATCGACCTTCTGCGACAGGTCTATGGAAGGATATTTTTCCAGGTATCGATCTACTCGAGACGGGGAGTGCGCGTCGACTATCTCTCGCGAAACTTTGCTCACACCGACCACATGGCAGTCGCGCAAAACTATCGGGATGCAGCAGAGGGGTTGATCAAGCGCGATGAAAATGAAGTTGAGGTCAGCCACGGCCAGCGCGTTGGAGATATTTTTCACGACGCCGATTTCATCGTAAGCGTCGATGCCAGCGATCCAGTTGAAGGGCAAGTAAATCGTTTTTGCGAGCTTCTATTCGGCTCGAACAGTATATCGCCGACGCATTCGGAATACGGAATGTTTTTGGCGAAAGCAGCCGCGTTGCGCGCTCTCGATTTGTCACGCCAAGTGGGAGCAGCGATTTTTACAAAAGCGGGCGAAGTTGTTTCGCTGGGCTCGAACGAGGTTCCGAGAGCAGGAGGGGGTACGTATTGGGCGGAAGACGAACCGCGAGACGATCGAGACTACAAGCGACGCGAAGATTCTAATTTTCACCGCAAACGGGAAATATTGGGAGAATTGCTAGGCATCGTCGCGCCGGGTGCCAACCTGGATGACACGATGGCGGATCGGAGGATTAGACGTTCGCAGTTCATGGATGCGTTGGAGTACGGCAGGATGATCCATGCTGAGATGTCCGCCATTTCCGACGCAGCGCGCCTCGGCCGAGCAATCAAAGACGGAACGCTTTATTGCACTACCTTTCCGTGCCACATGTGCGCAAAGCACATCGTTGCGTCTGGTTTGTCGAAGGTCATTTTCTTGGAGCCCTATCCGAAGAGCCTCGCGGCTGATTTGCACTCTGATTCAATCATGGTCGAGGGCGGCGATAGGGGGCACTATCAGCAATTTAACAGTGTTGAGTTTGTTCACTTCTACGGCGTTTCGCCACGGCGCTATCGTGAAATTTTTGAACGAACGAAGCGGAAAGACGAGGCCGGAAACTTCGTCCCTTATGCCCAGCTGGACCCTGTTCCAATGATTGATGTGAAATTCCCCTTTTATGCTCAGTTGGAAGAGTATTTGACCAAGGATGTCTACGAGGCACTTGAAGGTTCTGTGCCACCCGCCCCGGCTAAGACTAAAAAGCGAAAATCGCACCGCTTCAAGCGTTGACCGATGCGGTTTGGAAAATGTTCGACGTCCGCAGCGCAGCTTAGTTTCTCGATCGCCTGTTCGAGTGCCGTTTGCTCAACGCACACTTCCAAATGGCGCCGTGCGCTCGCAGGATGTGTTGGGCTTCCCAGACGCTTCAGTGATGGCGTGGGGGGAGCAATGCGTAAATTTGCTGCGAGCCGCCGGCAAGATGCGTCGTGTTGTCCTCAACGGACGGACCGTGCTCGATCGCGATGCGAGCCGGTTCCTGGTTGGCGCGGGCTTCGCCCAACGCGACGGATGAACGTCCCGCTGACTACTCAGGGTCCTGATCCACCGAACGGCTGGTGACAGGATTGTTGAGCAGGAATCCCTCGGAATAGATCCGCTCAATGGACGCGCCGCGGGCGATGAACGACGGTTTGGCGCTCGCGATCATTTCCGGCGACCCGCACAGATAGATGGAATGCTCCGACAGATCGGGCAGGTCGGCCGTCACCACGTCCTGCACATAGCCGCGGCGGCCGGGCCAGGCGGCGTCGGCGCGAGACAGCACAGGCACGTAATTGAACTCGTAAAGCCGCGATTTCCAGCCCTCGATTTCGTCGCGGATATAGAGATCGGCGGCGGTGCGGGTGCCCCAATAGAAACTGACAGGCGGGCAGTCCGGGTCGTCCATCAGCGCGTCGAGCATGGATTTGAGCGGCGCGAGCCCGGTGCCGGTCGCGACCAGCAGAAGCGGCCGATCGTCCTCCGCATGGAAATGGAACGAGCCGAGCGGCAGGTCGACTTCGAGCACGTCGCCGGGCTTCAGACACGAGAGCCGCCGGTCGGTGAACGCGCCGCGCTCGACGCGGCGGATGTGGAAGTCGACGCGGTTGCCACCCGGCTTCGACGCCATCGAGAAGCTGCGCGCGCCGCCGTCCGGCATGATGACGTTCATGTGCTGGCCGGGAAGGAAATCCACGCGCTCGACGTCCGGGATGTCGAGGACCAGGCGGGTGACGAGCGGACTTGCCGGCATCACGGCGCGCACCACGGCGGCATGGCGCGCGGCCTCCGGCGCCTCGGGCACCGCGCGCGCCGGCCTGATCACGAGGTCGCTCCGCGGCCGCGCCTGACAGGCCAGGGCATAGCCCGCGGCGTCCTCCTCAGGGGTCAGCGCCAGCGGAAGCTCGTCGTAGGCGACCGCGCCCTCGAGAAGCCTGATGCGGCAGGTGCCGCAACCGCCGAGCTGGCAGTCGTGGGCGAGATTGACGTTCGCGCGCAACGCCGCGGCGAGAACGGTTTCATCGGCGGCGGCCTCGAACGCCTGGCTGCTTTCCGCGATGCGCACCCGATGCGCCATCTGCGCCACTTGCGCCTCCTGGCCGCTATTTCTTGATGTCGGCCTGGACCAGCACACGGTGGTTCTCGGGCGCAAGCAGCGTGCGCAGCGCCTCGAGTGCCGCAAGCCCGCAGGCCGTGTCCTGCTCGCCGGTGCCGCCGGAGAGACCGACACCGCCGACCACCTCGTCGTCCACCACGATCGGGAATCCGCCGACGAACACCGCGAACCTGCCGTCGAAGCTCAGTTGAATGCCGAACGCCTCGTTGCCGGGAAGGGCGGGCCCGTTCGGCGGCTGGTTGAACAGGTGCGTCGAGCGCTTATGGCCCGCCGCCGTGAACGCCTTGTTCCACGCGATCTGCGGGCCGGTGACGCGGGCGCGGTCCATGCGCTCCAGAACGAGCGGAAAGCCGCCCTCGTCGGTGATGCAGACGGTCTCGAGCACGCCGATCTCCTCGGATTTCCTCAGTGCGGCCGCGGCCATGGCGCGCGCTTCCTTCAGCTCCAGCTTGAATGCACGTCTCATGTCGAGTCCTGTGTTGCGAAAGCGCGCCCGCGGCGCGGCGCCTCAGACGCCGCGATAGACGGTTTTGATCTGCGTATAAAATTCGAGGCCGGTGCGACCGGACTCGCGGAAGGTCGAGGTGCTGGAGCGCTTCAGGCCGCCGAATGGCGCGTTGATCAGGTTGCCCGTGGTGGTGCGGTTGATCTTGACGGTGCCGGATTCGATGTCGCGCGCGAAGTCATGCATATAGCGCGGATTGCTGGTGGCGATCGCGGCCGAAAGCCCGTATTCCGTGTCGTTCGCCTTGGCGAGCGCGTCGGCGTAGCTCGTCGCCTCGATGATGGCGAGCACCGGGCCGAAGATTTCCTCGCGGGCGATGCGCATGTCCTGCGTCACATCGGCGAACACCGCGGGCGACACGTAGAAGCCACGGTCGAAGTCCGGACCGGTCAGATGCTCGCCGCCGCACAAGAGCCGAGCCTCGCGCTTGCCGATCGCGATGTAGCGGAGAACGGTCTGCAACTGCTTCGCCGTCGCCAGCGGGCCGATCTCGGTGCCGGGCGTCATGCCGCTGCCGATCTTCAGCGCCTTGACCCTTGCCACAAGTTTTTCGGTAAACGCGGCCTTCACCTGTGCCATGACGATGAGCCGGCTCGTGCCGGTGCAGGCCTGGCCGCTGAGCGAGAGCCCGCCGCGGATAGCGAGGTCGACCGCCTTGTCGAGATCGGCATCCTCCATGACGATCAGCGGATTCTTGCCGCCGAGCTCCATCTGGGTGCGGGTGGTGAACGACACCGAGCGGTGGATCTGCTCGCCCGCGGCGGTCGAGCCGGTGAACGAGACCGCGCGCACGACCGGCGGGACGGTGATTGCGATCCCGACGTCGGCGGCGCGGCCGGTGATGAAGTTGAGCACGCCCCTCGGAATGCCGGCGTTGACGAACGCTTCCGTCAGGCGATAGCCGCTGAGCGGCGCGTCGGAGGAAGGCTTGAACACCACGGTGTTGCCGGCAACCAGCGCCGGCGCGATCTTGCGCGCCGGGATGGAGATCGGAAAATTCCACGGCGTGATGACCGACACGACGCCGAGCGGCTCGCGCTGGCTGTGCACCGTCATGCCGGGATCGTCGTTCGGGAATGTCTCGCCCGAAAGCGACTGGCCCTCGACCGCGTAGAAGCGCAGCGTCTGCGCCGAGCGCAGCACCTCGTCCTCGCTCTGGTTGAGGGGCTTTCCCTCCTCGCGCGTCAGCTCCTGCGCGATCTGCTTTGCACCGGCCTCCAGATTGTCCGCGGCGCGGCCGAGGATTTTCGCCCGTACGGAGATCGGCGTCTGTTTCCAGCCGGCGAAGGCCTTTGCCGCGGCGCCGACCGCATTCTCCGCATCGGCGGCGTCGGAGGCCGGGAACCGGCCGACGATGTCCAGCGTGTCGGCCGGGTTGATGTTGTCGAACCGTTCGCCGGTGCGGCTTGCAACCCATCGCCCGTCGATATGGTTGTCGAACTGCTCGATCGCGGCACGCGTCGCAGGCGCCCGCGTCAGCGTCGCCGCGGCTTCCATGGCGGCTTCGGTCATGGTCGCCTCCTAGCCCCAGATGAAGACCGCGCAGACGGTCGATACCGCGAGTCCGGCGAGAACCGGCACAAGGCAGGCCTGCACGATCTGGAACACCGGCACGCGCGCGAATCCGGCCACGGCAATCAGCGACGACCAGGCGATGAGCGTGCCGCCGCCGGTCCATACCGCGCCCATCTGCCCGACCGCGGCGAGCGTCGCCGGCGACAGTCCCGCCGCCGGCGCAAGCGCGCCCGACAATGAGCCGGTGAGCGGCAGGCCGGAGAAGCCCGAGCCGTCGATCCCGGTGATCATGCCGACGATCAGCACGCCGAACGCGACCAGCACGTGATTGCTGGGAATCCAGCCCTGGGCAGCCTGGACCAGCTCGAACAGCAGGCTCGGCGCCTGCGCGGCCGGCACGCCGACAATGGAAGCGGTCAGCTCGCCGCCGGCGCCGAGGAAGAAGAAGCCCGCGATCGGCAGCACCGATCCCATGGCGCGGAAGGCGAAGACGAAGCCTTCGGTCACGTGGTCGGCGCTGGCGTCGAGCGCCTTGCGCACGCTGTCGGCGGCAAACGAGGCGCAGATCATCAGCACCGCGGCGACGCCGCCGACCAGGGCCGCGGCGTCGCCGCCCTTGAGATCGTGGCCGAAGCCCAGCCGCGACAGCACCATGAGGATGATGACGCAGCCGAAGGCGATGGGCGTGGCGATGGCGAAGAACTTCGACCAGCCGATCCGGCCCTTTTCGAGCGTCGACAGCGGCGGGCGGTCCGTAGTGCCGCTCACCAGCGGCTC
>JAIESC010000266.1 GCA_019746355.1 Xanthobacteraceae bacterium
CTGCGCGCGCAGGCGCCCGCGGCCGCGGCGGTCACCCCGGCGCTGATCGAGGCGGCGAAGAAGGAAGGCAAGCTTGTCTGGTACGCCGCCATGGACCTGCCGGTGTCGCAGGCCGTGGCGCGCGGTTTCGAGGCCAAATATCCCGGCATCGCCGTGCGGATCGAGCGCACCGGCTCGGAACGGCAATTCGTGCGGCTGGCGCAGGAGTATGCCAGCAACATCCGTGTGGTCGACGTCATCAACGCCTCCGACGCCTCGCACTTCGTCGCCTGGAAGCGCAACGGCTGGCTCGCGCCTTATGTGCCGGAGGATGTGGCGAAGTTCTTTCCGGCCGAGCACCGCGACGCCGACGGGCTGTTCGCGACCGCCCGCGTCTATGTCAGCGCGCTCGGCTACAACACCAATCTGGTGAAGGCCGAGGACGCGCCGAGGAGCTTCCGCGATCTGCTCGACCCCAAATGGAAGGGCAAGATCGTCAAGGCGCATCCCGGCTACAGCGGCACGATCATGACCGCGACCTACCAGATCGCCCGCGATCTCGGCTGGGAGTTCTTCGAGCAGCTCGCCAGGCAGAACGTGCTGCAGGTGCAATCCTCGGTCGATCCGCCGAAGAAGCTTGCGCTCGGCGAGCGCGCGGTGATGGCGGACGGCAACGATTTCAGCGTGATCCAGCTCAAGGAGCAGGGGCAGCCGGTCGAGGTGGTTTATCCGGCCGAGGGCGCGCCGCTGATCGTGTGCCCGAACGCGGTGATGAAGGCCGCGCCCAATCCCAATGCGGCGCGGCTGTTCCAGAGCTACCTGTTCTCAGCCGAGGGCCAGCAGCTTCTCTGCGATTTCGCCGCGCAGCACTCCATGCACCCGCAGGTCCGCACCAAGCCCGGCCGTCCGGTGCTATCGGGCATCAAGGTGATGAAGGACGATCCGGTCGCGGTCGAGGCGCAGGCGGATCAGATCAAGGCGCGTTATGTCTCCTACTTCAAGGTGTAGTGCAGGTTCCAGTTGGTTTGCACTGCTCTCTCCGCCGTCATGCGCGGGCTTAGCCGTCCGAAGGACGGCGTCGCCTCGCTCGCCTATGACCCGCGCATCCATACGGTGGCACGGCACGCATCGACTGACGGAAGACTTCCGCCGCTGCGCCGCTTCATGGATGGCCGGGTCAAGCCCGGCCACGACGTGGATGGGGTGGCGCAAACCAACTGGAAAGCGCTCTAACAGGCTGGCCTTGCCGCGCCCGCGGCCCAGGGCTACGCCTTATAGGGAAGAGGCTACGCCGTTCTGGGAAGTCCGATCATGACCATTGCCGTTTCCGAGCAGGCTCCGCGCGCAGTGCACGGCTTCGACCACACGAAGCTCGTGCTCTACAGCTTTGCGGCGGTCCTGGTCGTGCTGATCGTGCTGCCGATATCGTGGCTGGTCTACTACAGCTTCGCGACCAAGGACGGTGCGTTCACGCTGTCCAATTTCGCGACGCTGATCAACGATCCGACGCTGCTCGATCCGCTTGTCACCACGTTCATCCTTTCGACCAGCGTGAGCCTGATCTGCTGCGCGGTCGCCTCGCCGATGGGCTGGCTGGTCGCGCGCACCGACATGCCGTTCCGCCGCACGGTACGGCTGCTCGTCACCGCGTCGTTCGTGACCCCGCCGTTTCTCGGCGCGATCGCCTGGGAGCTGCTGGCAGCGCCCAACAGCGGCCTGATCAACAAGGTCTATCGGGTCGTCACCGGTGCCGAGTCCGATTCCGTCCTGTTCAACATCTATTCGTTTCCCGGCCTGATCTTCGTCGTCTCCTGCTACACCTTCCCCTATGTGTTCGTGCTGGTGGCGAACGCGCTCGACCGCACGCCGGGCGAGCTCGAGGACGCCTCCTCGGTGCTCGGCGGCGGCACCTGGGTCACGGCGCGGCGCGTCACCATTCCGCTGGCGCTGCCGGCGCTGCTCGCCGGCGCCCTGGTCGCGTTCCTGCAGGCCATGACGCTGTTCGGCTCGCCGGCGATCCTCGCGCTGCCGGCGGGCTTCCACACCATGACCACCAAGATCTGGAGCCTGTTCCAGTATCCGCCGAAGCCGGAGCTTGCGGCCGCCGCGTCCGTGCCGCTGCTGGTCTTGACGGTGATCCTGCTGCGTGCCGAGCACATGATCCTCGGCCGCCGCTCTTATGCGGTGCTGGGCGGCAAGAACAGCGAGCCGCGCATCATCCGGCTCGGCAAGCTGAAATGGCTGGCGCTGGCCTTCTGCTTCATTGTGCTGCTCAACCCGGTGTTTTTGCCGTACGGCGCGCTGCTCAACGCCACCTTTTCCAAGGTCGCCTCGCAGTTCGTGACCTTCACCAACTTCACCTTCCACAACATCTACTTCGTGTTCTTCGAGCTGTCGGCGACCAAGCTCGCGCTCTACAACACCTTCGTGCTCGGCATCGCCACCGCGACCATCGGTACGGTGATCGCCGTGGTGATCGCCTATCTCACCGCGCGCGAGGCGGTCACCGGCCACAAGGCGCTGGGGTTCCTCGCCACCGCGCCGGTCGCCATTCCCGGCATCGTGCTCGGCGTAGGATTGTTCCTGAGCTACACCCGGCCGCCCTTCGTGCTCTACGGCACGCTGTGGATACTGCTGCTCGCCTTCCTCACGCTCGCGATGCCCGCCGCCTACCAGCAGATGCAGTCGGCGTTCAAGGCGATCCATCCGGAGCTCGAGGACGCAAGCCGCATCCTCGGCGCGACGCGGCTGACGGCGCTGCGCCAGATCACCGCGCCGCTGCTTCGCACCTCGGTGATCGCCACCTGGTGCTTCGTGTTCGTCGGCACGATCCGCGAGCTGTCGGCCGCGGTGATGCTGTTCACCTCGGAAACCAAGGTGATCTCGGTCCTGATCTTCGACCTGAACGAAAGCGGCGATCTTGCGGCGATCTCGGTGCTCGGCCTGACCTTGCTGGTCGTCACCTCGGTGATCGTCACTCTGGCCAACCGGCTGCGGCTCGGCTGCGGCTCGGCGGCGGCAGCGTGAGGTTGCGGGATAATTGATCCATCGGCCGTCATGCCAGGGCATCCAGCCCACCGTCCGTCATGCCCCGCGAAGGCGGGGCATCCAGCCTTTCCTGAGAGATGATGAGACAAATGAACTCTGGTATTCACTGGATCGCCCGCCTTCGCGGGCGATGACGGACCTGCCTTGATGGACGCCAAGCTCCCGGACATCGCCATTGCCGAGCATCTTGCCGGACGGATCGTTGCCGTCGACGCCACAAGGCTTCCCGCGGCGGCACGCGACAAATGCCAGGAGACCCTGATCGATGTCGTGGGTCTTTGCATCGCCGCCCGCAACGAGGATTACGTCAGGGCCGCGA
Source organism: Xanthobacteraceae bacterium (assembly GCA_019746355.1). The sequence goes on from JAIESC010000266.1 coordinate 3,347, forward strand.
TCGGCGGCTGGGACGAGGACGGCGCTTGCACCGCGATCGGCCACACGCGCGCGCTGAGCGCGGCGGGTGCGGCTTTCGTCAACGGCACCGCGGCGCACGGCGAGGACTTCGACGACACCTTCGAGGGCGGGCCGGTCCATGCCGGGGCGGTGATCGTGCCGGCCGTGCTGGCGGTGGCCGAGCGGCATGCGCTGAGCGGCAAGGCCGCGCTGGAAGGCATAGCGGTCGGCATCGAGATCATGTGCCGCCTCGGCCTCGTCGCGCCGAAAATGGTGCACAAGGCAGGCTTCCATCCCACCGCGGTGTTCGGCGCGATGGGTGCCGCGGCCGCGGTCGGCAAGGCGCTCGGCCTCGACAGAAAGCAGATCGTCGACGCCTTCGGCGTGGTCGGCTCGATGGCCTCCGGCATCATCGAATATCTCGCCGAAGGCACCTGGACCAAGCGCATGCATGCCGGCTGGGCCGGGCAGTCGGGCATGCGCGCGGCGCTGCTGGCGCGGTCGGGCTTTTGCGGGCCGCGCACGGTGTTCGAGGGCGCGCACGGTTTCTTCCACGGTTTCGCCAACACGACCAAAGGCGATTTCGACGCGGTGACCGGCGACTTCGGCACGCGCTGGCTCACGCAGACGCTCGCCTTCAAGCTCTATCCCTGCGGGACCATGACCCATCCCTACATCGACTGCGCGCGGCGGCTCGGCGCGCGCGGCATCAAGCCGGACGATGTTGTCGAGATGGTCTGCGACGTGGGCGAGGGCACCGTGCACCGGCTCTGGGAGCCGCTCGCCGCCAAGCAGACCCCCAGGAATGGTTACGCCGGAAAGTTCTCGCAGCCCTATTGCATCGCCGCGGGCTTCATCCGCGGCAATGTGGGCCTGAGCGATTTTTCCGATGCGGCGGTGAGCGAGCCCGCGGTCGTCGCGCTGGCGAAGAAAGTCCGCTACCGCATCGATCCGGACAATCCCTACCCCACCAACTTCACCGGCCACATCCGCGCCACCTTGCGCGACGGCAGCGTGATCGAGGAACGTCAGCCGCACATGCGCGGCGGGGCGCATGAGCCGCTGACCCGAAAAGACATCGAGGACAAGTTCCTGCTCAATGCGCGCCACGGCGGCTACGATGCCGGGCGCGCGGCGGCGGCGTTGAAGCTTACGTCGAACATCTTTGGCGGACGGATCGACTTGTCGCCGCTCAGAGGGTAGCTCTCTCCGTCATTCCGGGGCGCGTCCACGCGCGTCTTCGACGCGCTATGGTTGCGAGCCCGGAATCCAGAGGCAGCTACCGAATGTGGGTCTGGATTCCGGGCTCACGCGCTTACGCGCGTGCCCCGGAATGACGTGGAGAGGGTTGAGGTAAATTACATGGCAGATCAAGAACTCGCCGGCCGTGTGGCCATCATCACCGGCGCGGGCCGCAGCATCGGCCGCGCGATGGCGCTGGAGCTCGCCGCGGGCGGCTGCACCGTCGTCGTCAACGTGCGCAAGAACCGCGCCGAGGCGGAGAGCGTCGTCAAGGAGATCGAATCCATGGGCGGCAAGGCGATGGCCGCCATCGCCGATGTCACCGATGCGCCCGCCGTTGAGGCCATGGCCAAGGCTGCGCTCGAGCGGTTCGGCCGGATCGACTATCTCATCAACAACGCGGCGCTGCGCCAGGAGAAGGCCATCGACGAGATGACCTACGAGGACTGGCGATTCATCATCGGCGTGATTCTCGACGGCGCGTTCCACTGCGTGAAGGCCTGCCTGCCGGCGATCAAGCAAAGCGATGCGGGTTCGATCATCAACATCGGCGGCCTCACCGGCGCGATGGGTGCGCCGGATCGCGCCCATGTCGTCACGGCCAAGGCCGGCATTGCCGGCCTCACCCGCGCGCTGGCGATGGAGCTTGCCCCGCACAAGATCACCGTGAACACGATCGTGCCGTCGATGCTGGCGCGCCAGGACCGTTCCCATGACATTCCCAGGCATCCGGTCTACCGGCCGCTGCTCGGACGCGCCGGCTGGCCGGACGACATCGCGCCGTTGGCGCGTCTGCTGGTGGGCCCGGGCGGACGCTACATCACCGGCCAGATCATCAACGTCAGCGGCGGCACTTATTTCAACGTCTGAGGCGGTGATCGGGGCAATGAGAGACAGCGGCCGATGACGCGATCGCCTCCGAGCTGGATTGTCGTCATCGGCGTCATTCTCGTGCTGCAGACCGTGTCGGCGACACACGGCCGGCTGGTGCCGGTTGCGGGACCGGTGTTCACCGCGGAGTTCGGCTGGGACCAGGCCTGGGTCGGCTATCTGACGGCCACCAGCACCGTCGGCGCGCTGTTCGTGCTCACAGCCGGCATCGGCCTGATGCATCGGCTCGGCGGCGTCTACGCCTTGCAGCTCAGCCTGCTGATCGGCTCGGCGGCCCTGTTGCTCTATCTTGTCCCGTCCATTGCATGGGCGCTGATCGCCAGCCTCTGCATGGGCTTGAGCAACGGCACCGCCAATCCGGCCGGCAGCGAGGTTTTGACGCGGCTCACGCCGAAGGAGCATCGCAACATCGTCTTCTCGGTGAAGCAGGCGGGCGTTCCGCTTGGCGGCATCATCGGCGGACTTGCGATTCCGCCGCTGATCGATGCGCTGGGCTGGCGCTATGCGGCCGCCGTCGTCTCCGGGGTGTCGATCGTGGCGATCATGCTGACCTGGCCGTTCCGGGCCGGCATCGACCCGCCGCCCGAGCAGCGGGCCAGGCAGCGTCTCGTGAGCTTCCGGATCAGCGACATCCTCGTGCCGCTCCGTTCGCTGTCGCGCGGCGAGCGGTTGTGGCGGACCTCCTGGGTCGGCTGCCTGCTGGCGACGCCGCAGGCGGGCTGGGTGACCTTCATGGTCACCTACCTTGTGGTCGGCCTCGGCATGTCGCTGAGCACCGCCGGGCTGGTGTTCGCCGTGATGCAGACCAGCAGCATGTTCGGCCGCGTCACGCTCGGATGGATTGCAGATCGTGTCGCGTCGGGGCCGGCGACGCTGATGATCGCCGCGATCGCTTCGACCATCTCGACCATTGCACTCGCGCTCAGCGCACCGGACTGGCCGCTGTGGGCGTTCCTGCTGCTGTCGGCGTTTGCCGGCATCGCCGTGTCCGGCTGGAACGGGGTGCAGATCGCGGAAGTTGCGCGGCGCTCGTCGCCCGAGCTGATCGCCGAGTCGGCGGCTGGCTCGGTCATTCTCATCTTCACGTCCAACATGCTGACGCCGGTGGTGTTCGCCGCGTTCATCGCGGTCACCAATCGGTACGACATTGCCTATCTCATCCTGGCCGCCTTCAGCCTGGCCTGCATCCCACTGCTCTATGGGATCGACCGGGTGCCCGACCGGTCGGCCCGGTAGAGCATTTTCCGGCGAAAGCCTGCCCCGGACTTGATCCGGGGTGTGCCGCGGTTCGCCGTAGAAAAATGCGATCAACTTAAGAACCCCGACGGTGGCCGCGTCCGCGTGGAAGTGCTAAATCCATGTCACGAGGAACAGCCAAAAAAGAGAGGTTTGTCATGTACGGCGAGCTTGGCCTTTTCATCGACGGTGCCTGGAGGAAGAACGGCGGCGCCAACAAGGGCGAAGACGTGATCAATCCGGCGACCGAGAAGCCGCTCGCGCACCTGCCGCACGCCAGCAAGGCCGATCTCGACGAGGCCCTGGAGTCCGCGAAGAAGGGCTTCGCGGCGTGGCGCGCCACCTCCGCCTACGACCGCTGCAAGATCATGCACAAGGCCGCCGACCTGATGCGCGAACGGCATGACGCGATCGCCAAGATCATGGTGCTGGAGCAGGGCAAGCCCTACGCCGAGGCGCGCGGCGAGGTCATCGTCTCCGCCGACATCATCGACTGGTACGCCGAGGAAGGCCGGCGCAGCTACGGCCGCATCGTGCCGGGCCGCGGCAAGGGTGTCCGCCAGCTCGTGGTGCAGGAGCCGATCGGCGTGGTCGCGGCGTTCACGCCGTGGAATTTCCCGGTGCTGACGCCGGCCCGCAAGATCGGCGGCGCGCTCGCGGCCGGCTGCTCGCTCATTCTCAAGGCCTCGGAAGAGACGCCGGGCGCCTGCGTCGAGATGGTGCGCTGCTTCGTCGACGCCGGCTTGCCGAAGGGCGTGCTGCACCTGGTGTTCGGCGTTCCCGCCGAAGTGTCCGAGCACCTGATGGCGAAGGACGCGATCCGCAAGATTTCATTCACCGGCTCGATCCCGGTCGGCAAGCATCTCGCGGCGCTCGCGGCCAAAGGCATGAAGCGCACGACGATGGAGCTCGGCGGTCACTCGCCGGTCGTGGTGTTCGCCGACGCCGATCCGGAGAAGGCGGCCGATACCATCGCTGCGTTCAAGTACCGCAACGCCGGCCAGGTCTGCATCTCGCCGACCCGCTTCTACGTGCAGGAGGACGTCTATCCGCGCTTCCTCAAGCGCTTCACCGAATATGCCAACGGCATCAAGCTCGGCGACGGGCTGGAGAAGAGCACGACCATGGGGCCGCTCGCCAACCCGCGGCGCCTTGACGCCATGGACGCCATCGTCGCCGATGCCAAGAGCCGCGGCGGCAAGATCGTCACCGGTGGCGAGCGCGGCGGCAACCAGGGCTTCTTCTACAAGCCGACCGTGATCACCGACGTGCCGGACGATTCCAGGATCATGACCCAGGAGCCGTTCGGGCCGGTGGCGCCGATCGTCACCTTCAAGTCGTTCGACGAGGTGGTCGAGCGCGCCAACTCGCTGGAATTCGGCCTCGCCGCCTACGCGTTCACCACCTCGAACGCGACCGCCGCCGCGATCGGCGACGCGCTGGAAAGCGGCATGGTCGGCGTCAACTCGGTCGCGATCTCGACGCCCGAGACGCCGTTCGGCGGCGTCAAGGAATCCGGCCACGGCAGCGAGGGCGGCATCGAGGGCCTCGGTGCCTATCTTGTGACCAAGTTCATCTCGCAGGGGTAATTTCGAACAGGACTACCTAGCGTCGTCGGGGGGAATGATGCTGAAAGTTCTCAGCGTTATAGTTGGCTACCTGGTCGGGTATGCGACCGTGTTGGGCCTGTATTTTTCCCTGCCTGCTCCAAGACCGACGGACTGGTGGCATATAGCACTCCTCACGCTGCTTGGGGTTGGGTTTCTCGGGCTCGCGATTTGGGAAGCTTGGAGTCATCTGCGGTCAAGTCCAAAGAAAATTCGATTGGAAGACAAGGCAAAGATCAATCGATACATGCGTGATTGGATCGCGTCGGGAGGACGTACAGTTGTGTTCACGAGAGATATGAGTTGGGTCAGCGAAGGTGACACCAAGTCAATGCTGCTTGAAAAGGCCAAACGTCACGAGCTTACAATCTGCGTTGAGAAAATGATTCCCGTAGCTGAAGAGCTTGGCTGTGCAGGAGCCAATGTGGTTATGTATGGCGAACTTGGTCATGTTCCCCGATCACGATACACCATAGTTGATTTTGAGAGGGACGGCGCGCGCGTCGCTGTTGGCGGGGTAATCGGTCGTCATCACATCATTCAAGAATTCAGGATCGGTGAGCATCCATTCTTTGCAGTAGCGGAAGACCTTGCGAAAATCCTAATAGCATTCCAGCGTCGTGTAGATGCTGCGCCCCATTGAACACAAAGACATTTCTCGGATCGTAGCGGAATGGGACGCGCTGGCTCCTGTTCGGCACCGACAAATCTCTTCGGGCAACGACATTTCCTACAACCGCGTGATTGTGCCCGCGATCTTGCGTCTCCTAGAATCTGTAAAGCCGCGTAAGGTGCTGGACGTAGGTTGCGGAATCGGTGCGCTGACGATCCGAATCGCAGAATCGTCGGATGTTGTTGGAATTGACCCGAGTGGGCGCTCGATCGCTTTTGCACGAACATATGGAAGTAATCGATTGGCCCTCATTCAGGATACTGCGGAGAGCTACGCGCAAAGTGCTGATGGTAGTTTTGATGTCGTAGTTGCAAACATGGTTTTAATGGACGTTTTGTCTTTAGGCGACTTCCTGCGCGCTTGCCGGATGCTAACCAGTGAGGCAGGAGCTTTCGTGTTCTCGATAACACATCCTTGCTTCTGGCCGGCCTATTACGGCTATGCGGACGCAGATTGGTTTTCATATGAGAAGGAAACTATTGTTGAAGGACCATTTCGCATTACCGGTGATCAGCACAATACTTTGGTCAGCACGCATGTGCATCGGTCGCTAGAGAGCTACATAAGTGCGCTTAACCGCGCAGGGTTCTTGATAAAAACGCTCGAAGAGCCAGCGCCTCCGGCAGATGTGAGCCCAGAATACAAAGCTAGATGGAAGTCTCCCCGATACCTAGTTGGGCTTTGTTGTTGAAATTTTGCTTTTGCTCGCCCACTGCTGCTTCCCAAACTGGCTGGTGCCTGCGCGCCTTTCAGGATTCTGGGATTTCCATTCGCGTCTCCGTTGCTCGGTGGGGATGTGGCTATGAAAACCTGCGACCTTGAAGGGTCCGGAGAGGGGTGCTGCCCTAGTCTAACCTCTCGGAATCACCTCGTCGCGTTTGCCTCGGGCGCGAATGACGCTAATCTCCATCCGGCAAAATTAAGGAGCGCCTACCGGTATGGCTGAACTTGTGAAGCTCTGCCCCACCTCGGACGTCGCGGAAGGCTCCGTGAAAAGCTTCGAGGTGGGGAACAGCGTGCTCGCCGTCTACAACGTCGCCGGCGAGTACTACGTCACCGACAACGAATGCACCCACGGCGCGGCGAGCCTCGCCGAGGGCATTCTCGAGGACGACGTCATCGAGTGCACGCTGCACTTCGGCGCGTTCAACGTGAAGACCGGCGAGGCGGTGCAGGCGCCGTGCTTCACGCGGCTGCGCACCTACAAGGTCGTGGTGCAGGACGGGCAGGTGATGGTGGATATGGACAAGGAAGCCGGCGAATAGCCGGCGCTCTCGTTACGATGCGGGCGCTGCGCGCGAGGTATCCAAGGCGTGCGGTGTCCGATCGCTCCGGGCAGCGCGACGACACGCCGATTGCGACCGTTGGTGACGGCAAACTCTGCGGCAAATGGCGAGACCATCGGCCATGAACAGGACCATGCGCCTTGCGGCGTATTTCAACCCGACCGGCCATCACGTCGCCTCGTGGCGGCACCCGCGCTCGCAACGCGACGCTCACGTCAACATTCGCCACTACGTCGAGATCGCACGGACGGCAGAGCGAGCGAAGTTCGACATGATATTTCTCGCGGACAGTTCCGCGACGCGCGAGGCGCACATGGATGCGCTCAGCCGATCGGTCCAGTTCGTCGCCCATTTCGAGCCGATCACGTTGCTGTCGGCGCTGGCGATGGCAACCGAGCGGATCGGCCTGGTCGCGACCGCCTCGACGACCTACAACGAGCCGTACAATGTCGCGCGCAAGTTCGCCTCGCTCGACCATATCAGCCAGGGTCGCGCCGGCTGGAATCTCGTCACCTCGGCCCAGATCGCGGAAGCGTGGAACTTCGGCAAGTCTGCGGTCGATCCGCACGCCGTGCGCTACCCGCGCGCCCGCGAGTTTGCGCAGGTCGTGACCGGGCTATGGGATTCCTGGGACGATGACGCGTTCGTCCGGGACGCTGACAGCGGCCTGTTCTTCGAGCCGGACAGAGTTCACACCCTCGATCATCAGGGCAACAACTATACGGTTCGCGGCCCGCTCAACGTGCCGCGGCCACCGCAAGGCTGGCCGGTGATCGTGCAGGCCGGTGCGTCGGATGAAGGCAAGGAGCTCGCAGCGGAATTTGCCGAGGCGATCTTCAGCCCGCATCTCACGCTGCAGGCGGCAAAGACTTATTACGACGACGTCAAAGGCCGTATGCGCCGGTTCGGCCGCGATCCTGAGCATCTCAAAATCCTTCCGGGCCTGAGCGTCGTCGTCGCAGCGACCGATGCGGAGGCGGAGGCGGACTTTGGCTTTTTGCAATCGCTGATCCATCCCATGGTCGGCCGGGAAATTCTCTCGACCATGCTCGGCGGCCTCGACCTCTCTTCGTATTCGATGGACGAGCCGTTGCCGGACCCGCTGCCCGAGACGACAGGAAGCCGCGGTCATTACGACAGCATTCTGGCAATGGCCCGCCGCGAAAACCTCACCATCCGTCAGCTCGGCGAACGCGTCGCCGGGGCACGGGGCAAGAACGCGATCCATGGCGGTCCCAAGAAGGTCGCAGACTACATGGAGGAGTGGTTCGTCAACGGCGCTTGCGACGGCTTTTGCGTGATGCCGCCTTACATCCCGGGCGCCCATGATGATTTCTGCCAGCTCGTCATTCCCGAGCTGCAGCGCCGCGGGCTGTTCCGGACCGAATACGAAGGCTCGACGCTGCGCGAGCACCTGGGCTTGCCTCGCCCCAAGAGCCGCTATTCGGCCTCGACGATCCGCGCAAAATCAGATGTTCCGAAGGCCATGACATGAGCATGACGATGGTCAATGTGCAGACCGTTCTTCACGCGGCTGCGGACCTGCAATGTCGTGGTGCAGGACGGGCAGGTGATGGTGGATATGGACGAGGAAGCCGGGGACTAGGGCAGGCTGTGGGGCGGCTGTCTTCGATATCCGTTTTGCTTGCGGCGCTGGTCATGGCGGCGATTGCGCCCGCCGCTGCCCAGGATTACCCGACGCGCCCGATTACGCTGGTCCTGCCGTTTCCGGCCGGCAGCGGCCTTGATGTCACCGCGCGCCTCGTCGGCGACAATTTGTCAACGCGGCTCGGCCAGCCGGTCGTTGTGGAGAACAAGGCCGGCGCCAACGGGGCGCTCGCGGCGACCGCCGTCGCCCGTGCCGCGCCCGACGGATACACGATCTTCATGACGACCGTCTCGTCGCATTCAGCGGCGCCATTCCTTCTGAAGTCGATCCCCTACGATCCCGTGAAGGATTTTGCACCCATCTCGCGCACCGGCAATCTGCCCTTCATCATGGTGATCGGACGATCCGTTCCCGCGAACGACTTTCGCGAGTTCACGGCTTACGCCAAGGCCAATCCGGGCAAGCTGAACTACGCCACCAGCAACGCCACCGGCATCGTCGGCGGCGCGGTCGTGTCGCGGCTCGCCGGCATCCGACTGAACCACGTGCCCTACAAATCAGCGCCGCAGGCGGTTCAGGATCTTCTGCGTGGTGAAATTTCGATGACGTTCGTCGATTTCGCCACCGGTCTCCCGCACGTGCAGTCCGGCGCGCTGCGGGCGCTTGCGGTGACCACGGCGGAGCGCAGCGCGCTGGTCCCGGATGTGCCGTCGATGAAGGAGGTCGGCTTGGATTTCGACATGGTCTCCTGGAACGGAATCTTCGCGCCGGCCGGGACGCCCCGGCCGATCGTCGACCGCCTCAACAAGGAGCTACGCGCGATCATCGCCGATCCGGCTGTCCAGGCACGGCTGCGGGCCGTTGGTTTCGATGCCTTCAGCAGCACGCCGGACGAGTTCGGCGAATTCGTCCGGGGTGAGCTCGCCAAATGGTCCCGCTGGACGCGGGAGGCCGGCATTCGCCCGGAATAGACGTCCAAAAGTCTCATTGCGTAACATGCAGAGCTGTACGCTCGGCGGCCGTCTTCAACGCAATTTATCTCGCTCTTCTTGCGCCAACGAGCTTGGTTCGATTTTGCGGTTCAAGTTGTCGGGCGATCTGCAGACACACGAGCAACTCGACGTACGGCTTGTTGTCTGCCTTGGCCTTGTCGATGAATTTCAGCGCCTCGTCGCGGATTTCGTCGTCCACGGTTTCCATGCGCTTCGGGCACAGCTCGCCGGCGTCTTCGACCTTCTGCTTCCCAACCTTGCCCCAGCGCGGGTCCACCGTTTGGTCGTCAACGCTGGAAGCTGACGAACGCACCATGTTGCGCGGCCCGACCTGATTCCGCAGGTCCTGCGGGTAGTTTGGGTGGCAGGGGTCTTCCATCGCGTCGAGATGATAGAGGTACCCAAAGAACTGATCGAAACCGTGCACGGTCGGCAGAAACTCGTTTTTGTCGCCAAGATGGTTCTTGCGTAGCCCATTGACTTGAGCGCAGTGGCGATCGTCGGGGCCGCCGCCGGCAAACCGATGGAAGCGCCGGCCTGTCCGACCGTGGTCATGCCGGTGCGGATTGGCAATTGTCCGGTGATGAAGTTTGCGCGTCCTGCCGTGCAACTTTCGGCAGCTACAACAAGACCTACGGATCGCTCGGCGCGATGATCGGGTTCATGATCTGGATTTGGCTTTCGGCCATCGTGATCCTGCTCGGGGCTGAGTTGAACGCCGAAGCCGAGCATCAGTCGGCGCGCGATACCACGGTCGGCGGGCCCAAGCCGATGGGAGCACGCGAGGCCCGCATGGCCGATACGCTCGGCCCTGCTCAACCTTGAGGCGGCCGCAGCCTTGCGAATGCGCTGCGCGCACCGCTGGATTCACACGGCACGCCGGCACGCTTCTCAAGGCCGCCAAAGCCCGCGGGGCGCGCCCGGACACTCACCGATAATGCAGGGCGATGAGCTCGGCAACGCAGGCGGGCCGCTGGCCGCCTTCCAATTCGGTGGTGACGCCATAGGTGACACGCAGGCCGTCGGGCGCCACATCCTCGGCATCGGCGATAGTCACACGTCCGCGCAGTCGGGAGCCTGACGGAACTGGCGCGAGATAGCGGATTCGGTTGGCTCCGTAATTTAGCGTGCGCCTCAGGCCCCTGATCCGCGCAACGTTGCGAATGAATTCCGGCGCCAGTGCCAGTGTCAGGATTCCGTGCGCGATCGTTTTTTGTCCCGGCAGTTCGCGTTTGGCACGCTCGACGTCGACATGGATCCATTGATCGTCGCCGGTTGCGTCGGCGAAGCGGTCAATCTGCTCCTGGGTGACCTGGTGCCAGTCGCTGATGCCGATCTCGGTGCCGACCGCGGCTTTGAGGTCCTCGAAGTCGTTAAAGACGCGCATCTGTCCGCTTCCTTTGTCTGCGGCCTTAGGCTCAATTGCAACCTGCGCCGTTTCATGGCGCCGCCTCTGGGTCAACGGCCGTCGAACCCCTTGAGAACGATCTTTCCTTTGGCGCGGCCACTCTCGATCAGCGCGTGGGCCCGTCTCAGGTTCCGAGCGTTGATGGAGCCATAGCTTTCGGTGAGCGTGCTTTGCAGGATGCCGTCATCGACGAGCTTGGAAACCTGATTCAGCAGCGCGCCCTGCTCGGCCATGTCGGGCGTCTCGAAGACAGACCGCGTGAACATGAACTCCCAATGGATCGAGACGCTCTTGCGCTTGAACACGCCGATATCGAATGTCCGCGGATCGTCGATCAGGCCAAATCGCCCTTGAGGCGCGATCAGCTCTGCGAGCTCGGCGAAGTGGAGATCGGTGTTGGTCGTTGAGAACACGAACGCGGGCGATCCGATTCCGAGCGCTTTCACCTGCGCCGCGAGCGGCCTGCCGTGGTCGACGACATGGTGTGCGCCAAGGCGCTTGACCCAGTCGATCGTCTCGGGCCGCGAAGCCGTCGCGATGACCGTCAGCTGCGTCAGCTTGCGGGCGAGCTGAATGGCAATGGAACCGACGCCCCCCGCACCGCCGACGATGACGATTGCGGGGGCGGCCCCGGGCACGAACACCCGGACATCGAGCCGGTCGAACAGCATTTCCCAGGCCGTGATCGCGGTGAGTGGCAATGCCGCACTCGCCGCCCAATCGAGCGATTGCGGCTTTCGGCCGACGATCCGCTCGTCGACGAGATGGAATTCGCTGTTCGTGCCCTGCCGGCCGATCGCGCCGGCATAGAACACCGCATCGCCGGCCTTGAACAGGCTTGCATCCGGGCCTGTGGCAGCCACGACGCCGGCGGCATCCCAGCCCAGCACCTTCCAGGGCTCCGGCCCGGCACCGGTTCTTTTTCTGATCTTGGTGTCGACCGGGTTCACCGACACGGCTTGAACCTGGACCAGCAGGTCCCGCCGCGCCGGGACGGGCTTCGGCAGGTCGATGTCGACGAGCGCCCCTTCGCTCTCGATCGGGAGCGACTTCTGGTAGCCCACGGCACGCATGCTTTCTCCGAAGTTCCTGCCACTACGGTACGGGCGACGTGTCGGTCACCTTCTGCCAGGTGCTGTCGGGATTGAATGCAGGCATTCGTTCCGCGAGCCGCCTCGTGTCCGGGCCGAGGTCCTTCTGAAACACGGTGCCGGCGTGATTGACGAGGAACGTCATCACGCCGGAATTTCGATAATCGGCAGGATAGGCCACCAGCGCGAAGCCGCCGATCATCTTGCCGTCAACGACATAGTCGAACGCGCCGCTGTCGTCCCAGGACTGCTTGTCCGCTTCGGCCTTTAATGCGTCTCCCTTCAGATGCTTGTTTTCCTTCAGCCAGCGATCGGCCTGTACGACCTCGATCGGATAGGTCGAGGCCATGATGACCAGCGAAAGGAGGCTGTCGGGGTACAAGGCAATGGGCGCGACCAGAGCCTCGAGCTCTTCGGGCTTCAACGATTGACCGCCGGAAGACGTCGAATCCGAAGGCTGATTCTGTGCCGAAACAGCGACCGCCCCCAACAGATGAAGCGTCAATACCAGCGCCGCAAGCCGGAGCAACGCCATTGGTGCCCCTCCCAACCGGTTCCTGCGAGGCATGGTACGGGCGTCGCGGGCAGACACCATTATACGAACAGATAGACGGCGCCGGCTCGCCGCGTTGTTGCGGTCGACGTTGGCGCGCGGCCACGCTCGCAGCGTCAAGCTGTGACGGCTCGATCTGCGAAGTCGTCTTCAGAGTCGCCGGCCGGCCTGCCGGCAGAACCGGCGAGCAGCGGGCCTATTGGGACTTTTCGGTCTTGACCAAAGTCGTCATCGCTTCCGCCCAGGACTTTTGCCATTGCTCCAGAAACTGCAGCCAGACTTGTGCTGGGTTCGTCGCTTGGAATGATCCGCTCCCCGGCCAATGGCCTGCGGGGCTGATGCTCGGCGACTGCATTCTGGACAGCATGTTCGCGGTCGAGGCGGTTGCCGGATCCGGCAACTTCAACTGCTCCTCCCATACGTCCATGATCTGATCCATCGTCTTGATCTGGATCTCGGCAACACTCTGTATTTGCGTGCGCACGGTATCCACGACCTGTTCCGGCCAGCCCAGCGCCTTGGCGGCTGCGGCCATCTTCTCGATGACCTGCTGGCCGTTTGTTTCGCTGGCGTGGGCGACGTCGTTGCGCCAGGTCGACATGGCATCGAGGGCTGCATTCACCGCGTACTGGGCCTTGTCCGATAGTCCGGGAATGGACAGGGCGTTGAAGCTGCGAGGCTCTACTTCCAGGAATTTGCTTTGCATGTGAGTGCCTCCGGATTCTGCATCGCAGGGACGGTAGCATCTGCTTGTGCACCCAGGCCTGTTTCCCTTTGGTCCAATATCGGCGACTTGCACTCGCTTTTAGGCTCACGGGGCGGATGCTCTGTGCCTGAGATGCGATGACATTGGCCGCATCGCGGGCACGAATGCCGGTCGCGGACGGGCGGCCTTGCAACGGTCAGCCCCTGATTGCACGCAACTTCGCGACGCTCGCTCTGGCGGACCGGTTCGGCAGGCCGGGCCATCGACGTGCGCACATGGGAGGACTTAGAGCCATGGCCGACACGGACAAGCTGGACGCAGTTCAAGCTCCAAAACCACGTGACGTGTTCGAAGGGATCAAAGGTCGCGCACCAAACACAGATCGGGAATTGGAAGAGTGGCTTGCCTCCGACGAGGGCAAGGCCGCGATGATCTTTGAAGGCACGTCGGCTTCTCGCTGGGGCGAGATCGGACGATCATGAAGAGCGGCGCGATCTCGTCGTAAGCTACGGTTCGAAGATTCGGTTGAGTCTTGGACCGGGGACCAGGACCGACGCATTTCCACGATGAGGCCGCCGCCTACCGTTTCGTTGAGGAACGGGTGTGGCCAGAAGGCCCTGCCGGCCCGCATTGCGGCGGCGTGGATCGCATCTCCAAGAGCACCCGGATCGGCACCTGCTATCAGTGCCGCAAGCCCTTCACCGTGAAGGTCGGCACCATTTTCGAAAGTTCGCACGTTCCGCTGCGCCACTGGCTGCAAGCGATATTCCTCATTGCGTCGAGAAAGGAGGGCATCAGCGCGACCTAAATCTGACTAAGAAATTTTGCAAAAGGATTGAATGTGGCGTGCAGGAGCGGGATGGGACCCGGATTTTGTTGCCATAGTCTATCGTAACGAATGTCTGGCTTGTTCTTGTATCCAAGCGAGAGGAAACAACGAACCCGCGCCTTATCAACCTGCGTCCACTTCGTAGCGCCCGCGCATTTGATGGCTGACTCGACGCATTCAACAGCTCTTTTGTTTTCTTTTTTTGAGCAGATGGCGCGCCATAAGAGGGTTTCTAGGCAAGCAGCGATGCGATGAGGGTTGCCAGTGTGCCCGTGGCTACCGTCATGCCAAGGTCTTGGGCGGTAGCCCTCAGTTTCTCGGCCCACCGCTTGAGCTTGCCTACATCTGGTGTCTGCTTCGCGGCTTCTTCCTTCAGAACATCGGCAACATCTTTAAATTCGATTTTCTTATCTTCAGGCAATGCCTGGTACTCGCCCGAATTGATGATGCTGTCGACGGCGTCGATGAGGGAATTGTAATTCTCGACGCGCGCCGTTTGTTTTGAGCCGATGCCTAGCTGCTGAACCGCACCCGGGCTGTTGTGCTGATTGGCCACCACGTTGACGAGCGGGTCTTTTTTCATTTTCTGGCTCCCAAGCATTCCGTTGATAAAGTCGTCGAGCAGCTCGCCCTTCTTCTTTTGTATGAGGATGGTGATGTTGTCGGTCTGCCTCTGTATCATCGCTGCATTGAGACCGGTGTTCTTGCCGCGCTTAGTGACGTAGTCACCAACTAGCGTGCATAGGTCGTCACCGCACCTCTCAAGGTAGGCGCCTTCATCCCGACCGTGCCCATCGGTTACGCTGTATACGAATGTTGCAGCGTCGTCGAACCACGCGCTGAAGCCGTCTAAGGCAAGTTTCTCAAACTGCCGTAGTGTTGCACCACTCCCCAGCAAGCCCTTGGCGGCGTGTTGCGCCAACATCTTTTCAATATTTGTCTCGATCGCGTTGGCCGCGTTTTCGACACGGCGAGTGAGGCCGCGCTCCAGATAGCCAACGTCGTAGGCCATGATTTCCAACCCTCGAAAGGGCATCATGCTCGGCTAGGATTTCAACGCCACCACTTACATCTTCAACATGAAGAACCGCTTCCGTAACTGGAAGGATAAGCAAGAGGTCGAGCACTCGGCGGACAAAGAGGCTCCGCCCGTGTTCACGCTCAAGATTGACAACAAGTAACCCATGGTGAGTGAGCCACTACGTCTACCAGCGGCCTAAGCTCTACGCCAAACAGGCTGCGGCGCTCTTCGGGACGGAGCGCTACTCGTGGATTGAGGGCAGCACCAAGAGCGGCAAGACAGCCGGTAGCATGGCCTGGCTACTCGAAATGGCCGTCCTGCTTGGCAAGGAGGGGCGAGAGTTCTGGTAGGTTGCTCCTGTATCGAGGCTTTTTTCCGTCCAGTCTCCGGCCAGTCATTTGCGGAAAACTGGTGCCGGGCGAGGGAATCCCCCGACCAACGGTTTACAAAACCGTTGCGCCGATTGGCGTTCGCCGCTGCCCATTTGCTTCTTCGCCTTCGTCACCCACGCTCCAGCGAGGACACGTTCGAGGGGGTGGTTTCACGGCTCGGAATCCAGGTTAACGTGCGATTTGGAGGACCTGGAGCAGGAATTGCGGGTTCCATGACGCTCGTTTTC
>JAIESC010000163.1 GCA_019746355.1 Xanthobacteraceae bacterium
CCCACCCGGCCGCTCGCTCACGCTCGCGTCCACCCTCCCCTCGCGGGGAGGGATGAGACCGCCCGAGTTGCGCGATGTACGATTGCGCATCAGCGTCACGTTCTCACTTCACCGCGTGATCTCGATCGCGCCGGTTTCGGTCCTCCCGAAGCGATCGGGCCGGTACATGTCCTCGACGTAGGCCTGCGGCAGCACGTAGCGGCCGGGGGAGACCGCGCGCACCACGTAGGCGACGGAGAAGACCGGCGCGTCCTTCGCCTTCCGTTCGAACGCCGCGCTGAAGCGGTCGTCGCGGAATTCGGAGTGGACCGGCGCCTTGGCGTCGGCGATCCATGAGAGCGTGCCGGTGTCGCCGGACGAGACGAGCCGCGGATTGTCGATCTCGAAGCCCGCCGGCAGGTGGTCGGCGACGAGCACGCGGCCGAATTGCGGGGTCGGCTCGGTGATTTTGAGAACGACCACAAAACGCTGATTTTGCTTGGCTTTTTTCGGGTCACCCGCGTCGCCGTCGAGCGTGTAGTAGAGCCGCTCGATCTTGAAGCCCTTCTCCGCGGGCGGCTCGGGCGTCACCGGCGCGCCGGATACCGACACCACCGCCTGCACCGAGCCGCCGCCGGTGTTGGTGATCCTCAGCGGTTGCGACAACTCGCTTGCGCGCACGTTGCGGAACAGCGGGCCGCGCTGCGCGCTGGCTTGTTGAGTGCTTCCTTGGACGTCGAGCGAGACGCCGCCCGCGTCCTTGGCGATCGCGCGGGCGGCGAGCACCATCCAGGCGTTCTCCTGCGTCGAGGTGTAGGACGCCTGCGCCCTCGCCTGCTCGATGCGCTGCACTGCGTTGACGATGGTCTGCCGCGGGCCGCCGGCTTCGCTTGCGAGCGTCACCAGTGCCGCGGCGTCGCGCAAGGTCGAGCCGTAGTCCTCGCGGGCGGTGAAGTCCGGCGCGGACGGCGGCTGCAGGTCGTTCAGCGCCGACTGATAGACGCGCTCGGCGCGGGTGCGGTCGCCGAGGAGCCCCAGCGCCGCCGCGACCTGCGCCTTGGCGATCGGCGAGCCGATGTCGGAGAGCTTGGCGTCGGCGAGGTAACGCAGATCGCCGAGCGGGGCGACGCCGTTCCGCGCCAGCACGTAGAGCGCATAAGCGAGATTGCGCGCGCCGTCTTTGGTCGCGTCCGGCGCGTTGCCGACCACGTTGCGCAGCCGGTCGAGCGCGAGCTTGAACGCGGTGTCGGGCACCGCAAAGCCCTTCTCCTTCGCGCGCGTCAGGAAGTCGGTGACATAGGCGTCGAGCCAGGCGTCGTCGCCGCCGATGCCCCAGAGGCCGAACGAGCCGTTCGACGACTGGCGCGCCAAGACGCGTTCGATGGCGTCGCGGATGCGCTGGTCGATCGCGTCGTCCAGCGCCAGATGCGCGGCGCTGGCGAGCTCGTTGACGTAGAGCAGCGGCAGCGCCCGGCTGGTGATCTGCTCGGAGCAGCCGAACGGGTAGCGGTCGAGCGCCTTGAGCAGCGCGGCCGCATCGAGCGCGGTCGATGCGCCGACCGACAGCGCCACCGCGCCGGTGCCCGGCACCAGGTCGGCGAACATGTCGTTCGACACCGTCAGGCTTTCGTTGCGCGCAATGGTGCGCACGGTGCGGCGCGTCAGAAGCTGCGTCGCAGGCTTGACGTTCATCGCGTAGGCGCGTTCCAGCGCAAAGCTATTCGGTCCGCTGATCCGCACCCGCACGGTGCCGGCCCCTGCGCCTTGCGCGTTCAGCGCCACCGTCATCCGGTCGCGCTGTTTGGCGCGAAGCTGCACGGACCTTGAGCTTTCTTTGGCGCCGTCGCCGACGGTCACCGCACCTTCGGCGGTGGCGGTGACGTTGTAGGCCCCGGCCTGGCCTTCGACGTTGTCGAGGTCGAGGTTCATGGTGCCGCGGTCGCCGGTGAGCAGGAAGCGCGGCAAGGTCGCGGTCAGCACCACCGGGTCGCGCACCGTGACGTCGCCGTTGGCGCGGCCGACCTTGTCCTTGCTCCAGGCCACCGCCATGACGCGGACGGTGCCGGAGAACGCCGGGATGTCGAACTCGATCTCGGCGCTGCCGGACGAGACATTGACCACGCCGGAATAGAGCGCGAGCGGCGCCTGCGTCGGCGGGCTGCCGTTGAGCTGGCCGCCCTCGTCGCCGCCGGTGCGGATCGCCCCGCGCGTGCCCTGCATGCCGTCGATGAGCTGGCCGTAGATGTCGCGGATCTCGGCCGAAAGCTGGCGCTGGCCCAGGTAAAAATCGTCCGGGGCCGGCGGCTTGTAGTTGGTGAGGTTGAGGATGCCCACATCAACAGCGGCGACCACGATGCGGGCCTGGTCGGTCCAGCCGAGGCCGTCGATCTTGACCGGCACGCGGAGCTTGGTGTTCGGCCGGATCAGGTCCGGCAGCTTCATGTCCAGCGCGAGCGTACGCGCCTTCCGGTCGATCGAGAACCACTGCACGCCTATTGCGCGACCGGGCATCCTTTGGGCGCGCGCATCGAGCGGGCGGCGCAAGGTCGCAACGACATAGGCGCCGGCGCCCCAGTCCGCGCCGACATTGACGCGGATGCGGCCGGTGCCGGCCTGCACGTCCTGGGTCACGGAGTGCAGGAGCTTGTCGCCCATGACGTTGACGGTGACGCGGCCGGCGGTGCGCGCGGTGACTGCAACCGTCATCGCCTCGCCGGCCTTGTATTCCGGCTTGTCGAGCGCGATCTCGAGCAGGTCGGGCGTGTCGGCCGAGGCTTCGGCGTAGAAGCCCGCGTCGAAGCCTGTCACCGTCACCGGACCATTGGCGTCGGCGCTCGTGACTTCGAGGCGATAGCGGCCCCACTGCACCGGCGCGGAAATCCGTCCCGGCTGGCCTGCGGCGACATCAAGCCGCCCGTCGGCGACGCGGCGGGTGATCTTGATCGGCTCATAGTCCCAGCGGCCGTCGCGGCGGTAATACTGATAGCGCGACTCGATCTTGAGCAGCTCGTAGCGCAGCCCCTGCGCTGCCACCATCTTGCCATCCGGCGCGAACACGCCGACGTCGAAGGTCGCGGTCTCGCCCTCGCCGAGCGAGCGGCCGGAGAACAGCGGCTTCACGCCGATCATGTTGCCGGAGGCGACCACCGGCAGCGTGATCCTGCGCTCGACCGAGCGGCCGCCGGACTCGGCGAGCCGCACGATCACCTGTGCCTCCAGTGGGCGCGTGGTCTGCGGCAGCTTCTCGATCGAGGTCTCGAAGCCCGCCTTGCCCTTGTCGTCGGTCTGCGGCAGGTCCTCCAGCGGCTGGCGGACGGTTTCGACGAAGTCGTCGGCGTTGCCGAACCTCCAGCCGGCGAGCCCCGGCCGCTCCTTGGCGGTCGCGATCACGACCTCGCCTTCGAGATCGAGACCCGACGCGGGCGCGCCGTAGAGATAGCGGCCGTCGACGGTGAATTTGGTTGGCGTGTTGCGGACGATGCGGCCGGCGGGCGCGGCAAGATCGAACTCGAGACGATCCGGCACATAGTCTTCGACCAGGAAGCTGGTCTCGCCCACGGCGGGCCGCTTCGGATCGGTGAAGGCGCGCACCCGCCAGGTGCCGGTCGAGGCCGACGAGCTGATCGGCACGCTCAGCGAATAGCCGCCGACGCCGGCGTCAGCCACCGACGTGCGGCGATATTCGAGGCCGTCGGGACGCTCGATCACGAGCGTCAGCGGCACGCCGGCCGCGGCAACACCCTGGGCGTCGCGCAACAGCGAGGTGATGTGCACGGTCTCGCCGGAGCGGTAGACGCCGCGCTCGGTGGTGACGAAGGCATCGAGGCCCGCGACCGGCGGACGCCCCGTCACGCCGCGGTCGCTGAGATCGAACGCCGGGCCTTTGAGATTGAGGAAGCCGTAGTCGCCTTTGCCGTCGGAGGCGACCAGCATGGCCGGCGACAGCGCGCCCTCGCCGCGCGCGAGCCCCGCCTCGAACTGCACGCGGCCCTGGGCGTCGGTCCGCTTGGTGCCGAGCACCTCGTTGCCGCGCGAGAGGAGCCGCACCTCGATCTGGCCGCGCGGCTCGGCGGTGGCGAGCGAATTGACGAACACGTTGATGCCGTCGCTGCCGGAATAGGCGGTGAGCCCCATGTCGGAGACGATGAACCACTGGGTCGAGATCGGGTCGTAGCTGTCGGTGGTGCTGCCCTTGACGTCGGCGGTCATCACGTAGACGCCGGCCGCCATGTCGCCGACCGCCTGATCGACCGGGAACGCGGTGGTGACCTCGGTGTTGAGCTGCTGCTCGACGGCGAGCTCGCCGTTCCACACCTTGATGGCGCGGCTCTCGGTCAGGCGGTCGATGTCGTAGGGCTCGAGGTTGCGCTGGAAGTCGCGGCCGAGCACGGTCTCGATCAGGTTGCGGTCGCTGATCCTATAGACCGCGATGTTGACCGACTTGGTGTTGACGCTGACCACCGGGATGCCGCGCTGGCCGGTGCGCGGCAGCACATAGGCCTTGCCGGCAAAGCGCGCGAACGGCTTCCGGTCACGCACATAGATGGTCAGCTCGGCGGACTTCGACAGCGTCTCCTTGACGGTCGAAGGCAGGCCCGCGCGCACGGTCACGCTGTAGCGCTCGCCGTGCTTGAGGCCTTCGACGCAAAGCTGCTTCTCGTCGGCAGAGAGCGCGGGCTTGTCGAGGCCCGCGACGGCGACGAACGGCGAGAAGTCGGTGCGCTTCGCCGGCAGCTCCTCGGAGAACTGGATGCAGGCGCGGGGCGACGCAGAGTCCGAATCGACCGAATAGTCGAGCATGCGGAAGCCGTGATCGTCGCGCATCTTCTCGTAGAGCGCGCGCACGTCGGCGACTTCTCGCAATTCCAGTGACAAACGCAGCGCGTCGAGCGCGGGCCGCCAGATGCGGCGCTCGCTGTAGCTTTGGCCGAGCGTCCGCAGGCTTTCCGCCTCCTCGTTGCGGTTGCCGGCGCGCTGATAGGCGATGTAGGCCGCGGTCGCGGCGCGCTCCAGCAGCTCGCGGCGCTCGCGGTCGTTCGGCGACCACAGCAGCATGGTGCCGCGGGCAAGCCGCAGCCAGGCGGCGCTTTCGTTTGGAGCGACGGCGACAATCTGACCGAGCAGCAGCACGCCGTTGCGGACGTCGTTTCTCTGGAACGCGGCATCGGCCTCGCGGCGCACCTGCGCCAGCGGCTTGCCCGCCGAGCCGACGTCGCTCTTGATCTGGGCTTCGAGATTGATCGCGGCGGCATCCAGATCAGACCGCTGGAACGCCTTGTCGGCGGCGGGGGCAGCAACCGGGCTCAGAACAATGGACGCAAGGGTGACGAGCGCGGCGAAGCGGCCGACGCGGGCGGGCGCAATCATGGGGTGGACCTCCTCCCCCACGGCTGGTCAAATTTCCGCGGGGCGACCAGCAAATCACATTCCCGAATCGTGTCGAGGTCGTGACGGCGGGGCGGCGAGGCCTTGTCGCAGCGGTGCACACCACTGGAATTGTCTGAGTTTTGCACCCGCCGTCATTCCGGGGCCGGCCCAACGGGTCCGCGCAAAGCGCGGCCCGATGACAAGCTCCGGCCGGAGCCCGGAATCCAGTTTCGCAAGGACTTTCTCCTGAACTGGATTCCGGGCCCCGCGCTTCGCGCGTTCCCGGAATGACCGCGGGGAGAGCGCCTCAGACCCGGCCCTTTGCACGATTTCGCTCCAGGTCAGCTCCTCACTCGTTCCTTGTGTCCGGTGAGATCCCGGGCACGGTGGCGGTGCCGCTAGGCACCATAGGCACGCAGCCGTTGCTGGATTTCGTCACACGTCAGCATCCTGAAGCGTTCGTTGACGGCCGCGGGATCGGGCATGTGAAGGCGTCCCTCGTCGTCACACCAAGCTTGCCATGGCTCAATGCCAGGAGGGGGACCGGACTGCGGCGGGCCAGCGGGGACGGCGTCGGCCGGGCCCGGCGAGGCAGGGCCGGCGCGCGCCGAAGGGGCATCACCCGGCAGAGGCAGGGCAGCCGCGCGCACGGGATCCACGGAGCTGCCAGTCATCGGCGACCACTCGATCGTGTCCGCCGCGTCAGCCACGTCCATCCCGAGCTCGGGCGGGTCCGCTTGCGGCCTCGCGATATCCGCCGGGACGACCGCCGGCGCGGCTGCAACGGCCTCACGCGACGGAGACAGGCCCTCGTGCTCCGGCGGGATCTCGCGCTGCAGAGTCATTCCAAGCGCGCCGAGGCGCTTTTCCAGGTCGGCGATGCTCTCCGGCGACAATTTTGCAAGGATCTCGGCCTCCCAGCGGGTCCGCCGGGCGTCCTCCATTTCAATCGGGCTTCGGCCCCGCAGGCGGGCCTCCGCCACGTCAGGCGGGCTTTGGCCCCGCAGGCGGCTCGCGTCGCTTTCCTGCACGGGGACGACCGCCGTCGCGGCCTCATCGGCCCGGTGCGGCGGCCCGCCTGCGCGGCCGAGGCCGCTCTCGCCTTCGCGAAGCCGAAGCGGCTTCGCTTCGGCGGAGCAAGGTCGGCGCGGCGAGGCAGGGTTGCCGGCTTCCGCCCAAATCCTGCGCGGCATCGCCAGGCCGACGGCGCGAAGGGTTTTTTCAGCAGTGCCGATGCCCGTGGTCCTCGACAGCAGCGTGGCGCGCCAAAAGTCCTCGTGGTCGCGCGGCATCGCGGCGTAGCGCCGCCGGAAGCAGTCAAACGGATCGCCAGTACAGCGATGACCTTGCCGGCACCCGGTGCGCCGGCACTGACGCCAGAACCCCAACACGTCGCACTGAAATCGCTTGCGGCTCTGCTCGATGTGCGCGCGCAGGCCGGCGTTCAGGTTCTTTGAACGATCGGACTCGGAACGATCAGACTTGGAACGATCGGGCTTGGAACGATCGAACCCGCCGACTTTGGTCCAGCCTATTTTGATCGAGCCCATGCTCCCTCCCCTTGGCACGCCGCCAACGTCGCCCTGGCGCGCCACTGCAGGCGCGGTCTCCCGTTTCCGCGGCGGGGCTGCGCCCGGGATGTGCGAATTGCCTTCTCGTTGCTCCCCCTCAAGAGGGGAGCGGAGCGCCGAAAGGCGCAGGGCCGCATCGGCGGCCCGGAGAACACGCCAACGGGCGTGTTCGAGGTCCTTTGCGAGGACCCCTCGCCTTTCGGCGCTCCACCACGGCGTTTTCGCGGGGCCTTGCCCCACACACCTCGGGCCGCGCTTGCTAACCGGCCACTACGATGACCGGCAGTCCAGCAGTGTGCTCTGCTCACGGGTCGTAGTGCCCGTAAAGCGGATCCCGAGGCGCCCCGAGAGCCCAGCCGGCCAGCCGAACCCGCAGGCGCCGTCCCTGCTTCTTATCAATCGAGGCCAACCGGCTGACGCCCCTCAGACAAGCAGGATGAGAGAACAAATAGCGAACATTTGGCAGGAGTCAACCCCGCAGCCTGAGCCGTGGCGGCGCGGAATTGTTGGGCTGGCGGGCAGACGCGAGACAGCAGGCCGCATGGAGAAACCGCTGCGGGATCGCCCTTCCGGTTGCTTGTGATCGCCGGCGTTCGGGAATTCGGCGTTGTCCGACCAGGACGGGATCAACAGACTCTTGAAAGTTCAAGTCTAGGCGCAGGACGCGGGTCGGGATAAATCTGCCGGGCGACCAAGCCCTATCGGCCCCGTAGCTCAGTTGGATAGAGCATCAGCCTTCTAAGCTGAGGGTCCCTGGTTCGAATCCAGGCGGGGTCGCCAATATTCCGACAAGCCGGTTTTTCATTCCGACAAAACTCGAACAAACGGGCACCGCCCGGCCGGCGGCTGTGAGCGGGCAACTGCTTCCTCACGCGCTTCCAGTCTCAAAAGACCTTGCCGTCCCAAGGCTCTCCACTTCGGTGATGTAATCATCGCCCGCCTTGCCCTCCAAACACGTTTCCGGGTCTTTCCATGCATGCGCAGGCTTGAGCGTTACGTGTTTTGCCCTCTTCGGTCTTGATCACGTCAACCCGACGAGGAATTCCTTTCTCATCCTTGCCGGTCACATATCCCAGCAAGCCCAACCGGTTATTATAGGAGCGGAGCGCCCCTATCGAGGAGGCCATCGAGGAAGTCCTCTCGGGACGGGACGGGACCCGCCTGGGTCGCCAGGATCAGCGCTTCCACGACCTGTCGCGCCAACGACCGGGCCATCACCTGTTCTTCCGTCGATATATCGGTCATGGCGCGGCCATGGAGGAACGCGCTTCGCACGTTGAACAGCCGCTCATATTGGTCGGCGTAGCGGCGATCACCGAGGAGTCCCGCGACGCGGCCTCGCATTCTGCTGGTCGCTCGCATTCCCTTGTGGCGATCCGGCGCAATGCGGAAGCTCTTGGCATAGTCAGCGCGCAGGCCAAGCGCCGCCTCAATCGTCGTGATATGCGCCAGCAACTCGTCCACATCATCGGCCAGGAAAGCCCGAACGAGGAAATGGGCAATCGGCGTTTCAAACAGCACGGACTGCTTCGCCTTCTCGACGATCGTCCATCGGCTCTGATCCCACATGGGCAATTCGGTTTCGACGTCGTGCTCCAGGCGCAGCTCGACCGGCCGTTCCTCCTCATAGGTCCCGCCATAGCCGTCGTCGTAGATCCGATCCTCCCAGCTCAGCGTATCGGGCGAAGGAGGCGAATTGGGACGGACGAAGATGTCGCTGTCGACCGTGTAGACCCATGGCACGCGGAAGCCGCGCCAATCGACTTCCGTCATGGTCGACCAGCTCTCCCACGGAGCCAGCATGAGGAAGAACAGAGCCTCTTCGACGGCGCCGGGAAACCGCCGTTTGTGCGGCTCGATCCGCCCCAGGTCCTGGCTCAGGTCCATGTACAACACCGGAACGGCCCGGGCTTCAGGCTCCTGGTCAAGCGGTACGGTTTCCTCGACGACCAGCCAGTAAAACTCCGAGAACCGCTCGGCGTCGAAGTCTTGTCGCTGGAAGAACCGCTTCAGGCGGCGTTCGTCGACCAGGGCGCGCAGTTCCTCCGCGGTCAGCCTGCAAAGCTTCGCCGAACCGAACGCAAGCGGCGGCAGATCAGCGGCCAGATTCAGCGGCGCGAGATGAACTCGCTTGGCGTGGGTGGCGCGCAGCGCCGCATCGAGCCCTACCGCCACCTCCTCCACCGGCAAGGCAAGATGGGTGGCGTCCTTTTGCAGATTGCACGGAAGGCCCAAAGCCCTCAGCGCTGTCGCGAGCGCAAACCCAGGCCCCTTCTTGCCGGCGTTCGGGTAGCCGTCGCGGCACACTTCGCGCAATCGCACAAATGCAGGATGCGCGAGGATGTTGTCAGGCCCGGGCGGCCGCAGCCGCCAAAGCTCCGACATCGCGGAGATCATCGCACTGCTCGGATCGGTCGCAGCCTCACTCATCAGGCGATCCGCAGTCGCCGCAGAAGCTTGCCCAGGACGACTTCATAGTCTTCGGGCTTCGAGAAATCGGCGTAGAGCTTGCCCTTGAGGAATTCCGGCAGCTCGCACTCCTCATAGAGCAGCGGCAACACGACCACTTCGCCGCTGGCGATCTCGCGGTTCATGGCTACGTCGAGCTCCTTCTTCACCCAGGGAGCGCCGATCGACTTCTTCGACAGGATGACCGCGATGTAGCGGCTGAGCTTCATGCCCTCCTCGATCTTGGCGATCAGCGAGTCCCCGATGTCGATCTCGGCTTCGTCCAGCCACACGCGCGGGACGCCATGGGCGAGCAGATCCTTGCGGAGCTGGCGCACGAACGGCTTGTCGACGCCGGTGTGGCTCAAGAAGATGCCGTGGTATTTCTCATGCGTCGGGTCGGCCTTCTCGAGCGCGAGGCTGTCGCGAACGAGCTGGTTCGCCGCCTCCTGCGAGGTCGGCGGCGTTAGCAGCCATCCCGCCGTGGTCCCGAGGGTCAACTTGCCGCCAAGGCTATAGCCCTCAGGCGTCGCAGCGACCGACGCATAGTCCTCGCCCGGACCGGACAGACAGAGCGTCCAGCCGCCAGTTCGCGACAGCACCTCGAAATAGCGCGCAAACGGGCTGTCCGGATCGATGGGCCCTATCCTACGCCCCTTCTTCACGAGCAGATCCGACCGCTTCACGAAGCTCGCCACCTTGGGCGCGACGTAACCCAGATGCGTCTCGCGGTAGCCGAAAAAGTTCACGCGCTTCGGCTCGGACAGGCACCAGATGACGGTGGCGCCACCAGCGATCGCCGCCTCCATCTCCTTTCGCCGATCCTCACCGTCGAAGGCGGAATCGAGGTCGTAGCGATCGTTCTGCCCTTTCAGCTTGCCCAGTTCATAGAGTTCGCTGGAGAACTCGCCGGCCTGGCCGAACAGGAGATGCGTGTAGCTCTCCGGATTGATGATGATCGTGTCGTATTCATAGAGTGGATAAGCGGCCCGCGCCCGATCCACCTCAGCCCGGCATAGGCCGAGATTGTCGATCTCCACCCCGTTGATCGCGTCGCCGGTATAGGTCACCCCGACCGTTAGCACCCTTCTCATAAGTCGTTCCTTCACGCCTTTCGCTCGGCGGTCTCCGCCGGCTTCACGTCCATGACCTCGCCGCGGCTGCCGACGAGCACGATCTCGATGCCGGCCAGGCCGCAGCGCGGCGCAAGCCGCTCGGCCAGTCGTAAGGTGCCGTCCGTCAGCGGAACTACGGCGACCTGACGCCCCTGCGACGGTGTCGCCATCAGGATTCCGACCGTCTCGCGGTTCGGCGGCGGCGCCAACGCCGTCACGAGATCCTCGAAATCCGATCCAGCCTCCCCGCCCGCTCAGCAGACGCGCCGTGCGCTGCCATTGACAACAGCTTATAACCGTCCATATTTGCCTGGTAAAGGAGGCCCGCTCATGTTTACCTACAGCTCCGAGAAATTTGCGTCGCTCTATGCGTCCGCCTTGGGGCAGCGCATCTGGACCTTCCTTACGCAGGCCGAAAATGTAGCGCGCCTGGAAATCGCGTCAGAACTGGGCAAGCCCGCGGTGGAGGGCATCGAGGAGCAGCTCCTCGCGGAGTTTCGCGAAGAGGTCCTCGCCGACCGCGTGAAGCAGATGGTTGGCCACATGGTGCGGCAAATCCTGGAGCAACGCGACTGGGTGCTCGACCAGACCGACGTGAAGGTCCAGTCCGTCCCCTTCAGCAAGGCGGCGCGTTATCGCCGGCCTGACTGGTTCACCTTCCACGCCTTCCGCAACACCAGCGATCCGCGCGACGTCGTCATCACCGATCGCCGGCAGAACCCGACGCTGCCCGCCGGTCCACGCTGGACCTACTACGCAACCTTCGCCAGCCCGTTGAAGGCAGCCGTCGCCTTCGGCGTCAACGACATCAAGCAGCTCCGCCAGCAGGTCCATTCCCACGGCTATCACCGGGTGCTGGTCCCCCGGATGCTGCGCCGGGCCTGAAACGAGCAGACGATGAGTGATCTTTTCGACGTCGACGGTGCCAATCTCGATCGCGGGTTCGAGAACCTGAAAGCCGCCGAGTCTCCGTACGAGCAGCAGCTTCACGCCATGCTGCAGGAGATGTGGGAGCGTTACGAGCCCTATGCCGACCCCGACTTCCGGCAGGGCTTCGCTCGCGACGTCGATGGCCGTTTCTGGGAGATGTATCTGGGCTGCACGCTGCTGGAGGCGGGCCGCACCCTGCTTCCCGTGGTCGAGCGCCAACGTGAAGGCGGCCAGCCGGACCTGTGTGTGCTCGACGATGGCCGTCGCATCTGGATCGAGGCCATCACTCCGGACGAAGGCGCTCCCGGCCCCGACCAGATCGTCCGGCCTGTTCCAATCAATGAAGGCGGCGGCCTCTTCGCCGTGCCGATGCGGCAGGCGCAGCTTCGCACCTCCAGCGCGTTCTGGACCAAGGCGCAGAAGATCCGCCGCTACCTCGAACAGGGCGTGATCGCGCCGGACGACACGCGCATCATCGCGATCAGCGCCAGCCGCTTCGGCGTCTATGTCGCGGAGCAGCCGTTGCCGCTCATCATGACGACGCTGTTTCCGATTGGCGACGCCTACATCACTATCAACCGGGAAACCGGCAATGTCCTTGAAGAAGGATTCCACCCAGCTCCCTTCATCGAGCGTGAGCGCAATCCGATCCCGCGCACCGCCTTTCTTGACGAGCGCTTCGCCGACATCTCGGGCGTGATCTGGTCACGGATATCGCTCGGCAATCTTTCGCGCCAAGCCCGGCCGATCACCTATGTCCACAATCCGCTGGCCCAGACCCCGCTGCCCACGAACTGGGGCGTCTGGGATCGCGAGTTCGTGACGACCCCGCAGGGCGACCAATGGGAAGCCAACGACATCCTGGCCCAAGCGCCCGCGGCGGAGGCGTCATGACGATTCAGCCACGCGAGCATGAGGGCGGCCATGGCCGAAGCCGATGAGCAGCGGCTGATCGCGCCGATCGGCCAGCGGCAGTTCGAGCTCTATGCGCTGTCGCTCGATCGCGGCCCCAATTTCGATCCCGCACATATTTTCGAGAGCTATCAGGCGGGACGCTGCGGCGCGAGCGGCTGCATCCTTCTCGATCCGGAGCAAGGCTCCTTCACCAGCCTTGCGCTGCGCCGGCGCGTCGATCACTGCTGGGTCAAGGTCGACGAAAGCGGCCCTTGGTCGACGCCGGAGGCCGCGCTCGACCGCCTCGGCGTCAGCATGCGCGGCGGCGATCCGCCCGAACCCTTACCGCCCGGTGCACGGCGACGCCCGCTCCTGGTGAATGTCGGACCGCGCGGGATCTGCCCGGAGTTCGAGCTGCTGACGAGCACCATCAGCCATCTGCCGGCGCTGATGGCCCTCGGGGAATGCTATCTCGCTCTTCCCAATCCAGATCCCAATTTCGTCCCGGATTTCCAGACCAGCAATTTCGCCTCCCGGCTTTTCGAACTCTACCTTCTCGCCTGCTTTCGCGAGCAGGGCCTGGTGGTCCGGCAAGACCATGTCTCGCCGGATTTCTGGATCGAAAAGGATGGCGCCGCCTGCTGGATCGAGGCGGTGACTGCCAACTCCGAAACCCCACGCGCCGGCGGCATCGGGCAATGGGTACATGCCCCGGAGGATCGGATTGAACGACTAAGCGGCAATCCGGCCGAGCGCTTCGCCAAGACGCTCCGCGGCAAGCTTCAGCGCAACTATCACGAACTGGAGCATGTAAAGGGACAGCCGTTCGCCATGGCGACCGCCGACTTCCACGTATCCGGCTCCATGGTGTGGAGCCGAGAGGCGCTGCCCACCTATCTTTACGGCCTTCGTGCGGATGTCGCGGGAGATGGCGCGGAGCGTCGCGCGATCGGAACGCCGATCGCCAATCTGACGGGCAAGCACAGCATCCCCGCAGGTCTCTTTCGCGATCCGGATTTCGCTCACCTGTCGGCCGTCGTCTTCAGCAATGCGGCGACGCTGGCCAAGTTCAACCGCATGGGCTTCCTCGCTGGGTGGCGGCCGCCCGGGCTAACGATGACTCGGCGCGGCATCCTCTTCGACCGAACACCGGGCGCATTGGAGCCTATTGATTTCAACCTTTCCATCGACAGCGCCGAATATCAGGCGCTCTGGCCGTGGGGCGAAGCCTGGTGTCAGGAGCTGGAGGTGTTTCACAACCCGCTGGCGACGCACCCCATTCCTTTCGATCTCATCCCAGGCGCCACCCACTGGTTTGAGCGCGACGGCGACATCGAGTGCAGCACCATCTGGGCGAACTCGGTCCTCTCATCGGTCACCCATCTGCGCATGGCCGGCGAACCCGACACGGCGAGCGAGGTGCGGGACGAAAGCGAACCGTCGTGACCAACGCGCCATCCACCGCGCACCCCGCCGAACAGGAGACACGGGCCACCATGACGACTGAACCATCCGACCGGACGATCGTCCTCCATCTCTTGCGCGGCGCCGTGCCCGAGCGCGCCGACGACATCAGCGGTCTTTGGAGCCAATACGGCCATGCCGTCGAGGTCGCGCCGAGCACCAAGGGCGTGACCATGAATGCCGATGCGGCGCGTATCCAGTTCGATACCAAGACGATCGACTTTTTCTGGCTGCTCGGATTCAGCGCCTGGCGAGCCATCGAAGTGTACGCGCCGGCTTTGGTCGTGGCGACCTCGAGCGGGATGCCGCTCGACCAGGCCCTCAGCATCGACGAGGAACGAGGCCAGTACGAACTCGACTACAAGCAGCGCATCGCCGCCGCCCAGTCGCTCATCGCGGCCGAACAGACCGCCGAAATCTCCTGGCCGGCGGACATCCCTGAACCGACCGCCGACCGCGAAAGCCTCGGCGACGTCCAGCATATGGCGGTTTTCGATCTCGTCGCGCTCGCCTTGGCCTTCGCCCTGCTGCACGAATTCCAGCACGTCATGTTCTGCGCCGACAAGAGCGCGCCCTCCGCGCTGCCGGAAGAGGAAATCGCCTGCGACACCTATGCCCGCGACTTCATGACGAGCGGCCTAGCCGCCTACGCGAAGAAGCACGGGCACGACTTCGCCCAGGTCCAGCAAAAGCGCGCGATGGGAATAGCGCTCGCCGCGGTGATCATCCATGCGATGACGCCGAGCAATGCGCATTGGGGCAATCGCCAATATCCCCCGATCGCCGAACGGCTGACCGCGATGATCCACGGCTACACGCTGCCGGCCGGCTCATCCTTCTGGCCTTTTACGGCTTGCCTCCTGATCGCGCTCATGCGGCAGGAAAATCGTCCACTCGACATCGTCGCGCACTCGGACAAGGAGATGGTCGAGATGCTTCTCGACCGGCTCCGCTGATGGCGCAGGGAGCGTGACGTGCCGGTCTATTTCATTGGCGAGGATGAAAACGGATGCTCCCCGATCAAAATCGGGGTGGCGAAGAACATCGAGGCGCGAAAGCGCAACCTCCAGACCGTCAACCCTCTCGAGCTGAGGCTGCTCGGATGGATCGAGGCAGCCGACGCCTTTCAGCTTGAGCGCCACCTTCATCAGCATTTCGGATCGACCCATGTGGTCACCGCTCAAGGCTGCTTGTCTGCAAAAGCACCGGCACGATCTCGGCTACCCGGCTGCAAGGTTCTGGGCCGAGTCGGTTGGCGAGCGCTTCGCCAATCGGCTCGTATGATCTCTATCGAGTCAATTGCAATTTTGTGAATGGCCTGCCGCCGCGCTATCGCGACGAGTGATCCCGAAAGGCGCACGCAGCGGCGGAGCCAGGGCAGGCAGCGCCGAGACGCGAATATGCGTCATTTTTCCACGTCCCACGCTGTCACCACGGCCAGCGTATTCCACACCGTCTCGACGGCGTAGTCGAGCGGGTCATGAACTTTGATCTGGCTACGCGTCCAGGCGGCCCATTCTTCAAGGCTACGTCCGCCGACGGCTTCGCCGGTCGCGGGCATGGCTTCCAACGCCGCTAAAAATTGACGCGCCATTTCTGCCTCGCGCCACTGCTTTGCAAGCCTAAGGAAGCAGCGCCACTGGTTGTCTTCGCGCTTACGATTGCTAGTTTCCTTATCCCGCCTTCGTTGTTCCTCCCAGCGCTCACGTTCTTGCAGCTCGTCACGGCGGCGCTTCTCGACAAGCCAAGGCCCGGCGACAACGAACGCTGCGATTATCTTTCCAATCTGCTGTTCAAGCGGCTCTCCCTCCTCGTCCTTCCACTGACACGGAATCCGGTCTCCGATCCAAGTTTTGATCTTGAAGACCAGCCTGCCGCTCGGCACGCGGTCCTGCCGCCATTCTTGACCCCGATAGGAGGGGTTGCGCCGTTCCTCCTCGTTGAGCCGGCGCTTCACCTGCTGGATGTGCTCCGCGAGCGTGAATTCGATACGCTCCTGACCGGACTCCAGCCACACAGCCGAGTAGCGGTCGCTTCTCACCTTGAAGCCGCGCTTCTCCAGCGCCTTGAACAGGGCATCGAGAAACCGGTACCGCCGGCTGTCCGTCGCGCTCAACTTCGTCGCGGATGGACGCCTCACTCCCCCCTTCCATCGCACAGAGGCTGCATCACGCGAATCCTCCGCCTGCCATGCAGCTATCACTGGATGGGGCCGACGCAAGGAGGCGGGCACGTTGATATCGGCTGCGTCCGTCAAGGCCTTGTCGTAGGCCTCGCGCAACTCGACAGGCATCTCCGGCGGTGGAAGCTTTGGAGGGCGTAGGCCTGATGGTCGCCTCGTGCGGTGTTCTTGTTTTGGCGGCCGCAAGGTCGAGTTGGCGGACAGGCTTGCCCGCGGCTTTCTTGTTCCAATATCCACGCGGCGGATACGGGATATCGAGGCGGTCGCAAATCTTGGCAAGGCCGTTGCCGCTGATGCAGTATTGCGCGGCGAGCCGCTGCATCGGCACGCTCCACACCTGTTGATACAGTTCCTCACGGGTCACCGTCACGGGTGTGTTCGTGCGCTCCTCGGTCATCGCGACTCTCCGTTCTAGGCTTGTCTTTCAAATACGGAACGCGCCCGCCCGAAGGCGGGCGCGAACTTTTTTTGCCTCATGCCGCGGCGGCCGCGGCCTGTGGCTGCAAGCTCCGCAGATAGTCCGCCGCCCGCTGCGCGTGGCCGGCGGCGCTGAAAATAGCGCGCTTATCCTCCTTCAAGACCTTCAGCCAGCAAGCGAGATAGGACGCGTGCTCGTCGCGAATGACGGGCGACAATTCCAGCGTAGCGCAGAGGAACGCCGCGCCGAGTTCGGCGACAAGTTCTTCCATCGCGTAGCCTTCATCGCCCCAGCGCTTGCGCCCGAAGTCGCGCGCGAGGCGCTTCTCGTGCTTCGTCCAGTGCGACGCCTCATGCGCCAGCGTGGCGTAGTAGGCCTCGGGCGATTCAAACGCCTCGAAGGGCGGCATTTGAATGTGATCGCTGCTCGGGCTGTAGAAGGCGCGGTTGCCGCCATGCCGGATGGAGGCGCCCGTGGCGGTGAAGAACGTTTCGGCTCGCTCGATGCGTGGCAAGGCCTCGCCGCCCGGTGCTGGCCGGTCGTAGTAGGTTTCCGGCAGGCCGTCGATCTGCTCGACGTTAAAGACCGTATAGCCCTTCATGTAGTGGATTTCGGCGGTGGTCTCCTCGCCGGTCTGGGCGTCGGTTTCGCTGCCCTTGATGCTGTCGGCGTAGACCGTGAGCGTGCCTTTCTCACCGTTGCGGACACAGCCGCCGAGGTCGAGCGCCTGCTTGAAGGTCATCCATCGCGGGGCCGTATAGCCCTTGGCGATGCCCTGCATCCAGAGCGAGATGGTGTTGATTCCGCGATAAGCCTCGCCGTTATGACGAAGCGGAAGCATGACGCGGCCTTCCATGTTGGCCGCGCGCCACGGGCGGTGCCATGGGCGCACGCCCTGCTCCAGTTGGGTGACGATGGTGTCGGTGATTTCCTGATAAACGTCTCTCCGCATGGCCGCCTCCCTCACGCGATGATCCGGGAGTGACGGCTCGCCTTGTCGGCGTAGTGCGTCAGGTTGTCGGTGGCGCGGAAGAACAGGTCACGCTCGATGCGAAGCCCTCCGGGGCCACGCACGCTCTCAAGCTCCGAGAGCCGCACGCTGCCAAGCTCGGGACAGCCCATGCCGAGGTCACAAAGGCCGTAGGCGATATCGGGGTCTTCGGGGTCGAGTTCGGCCAGGAGCCAGGTGCATCCGCCCCACGGCGTGAACAGCTTCACCACGGGCTTGTGGTCGATGGTGTTTCCATCCTTGGCGATGCGCTCGGCGTTGGCGCGGCCGTTGGCGAGCAACTGCTCCCGTTGCTCGGGCAATAAAAGTTGCATGGTCTCTTTCTCCTTCGTGCTTGGCTGCAGCTCGTGCTGCAGCCCTGCCCGTCGGCGAGACCGGAGGTAGCAAGCGCATAGGAGGCTCCGCGCAGGGCGCGCCGAGGGTCCGCACGAGGGTCCCGATGCCGAGGCGTCAGCGAAGAGAAAGAGTCATCGGGAGGCGTGCGGAGGCGGCGTGACGTGCGTGGATGCCTTGCGCGCGCGAGAGGCAGAGCCTCTTAGCTACTGGGACGGATGAGCGTGTAGGTGCCGCCTGCTTTTCTGCTTGAAAGGCGGTTGGGAATCTTGGGACGATGCTTCTGGGGGGCTACGGCATCTTGAGAAACGTATTCGATCAATACGGCCAAGCCGAGAACCGGGTCACGCATGCACTGATGACGGCCATGAGCCTTGACCGGACGCTGCTTGCCTCGTTCTTGCGGGACTTGGTCAAGACGCGCTCGCCCATCCCGGCGCGGAAGCTCATGGTGCTCGAACAGCGCTATCCGGGCGAGGATGAACTTGAGGAAAACGAGCTACAGCGTCGCGGCATTCCGGACGGTTGGATCTTCGATGAAGAGAGCGCGTGGTGTGTGTTCATCGAAACCAAAGTGACGGCGCCGCTCCGGCTCGCGCAAGTCGAGAGCCACCGGCGCACAGCCATCCGTAGAGGCTTTCGCACCGTAAAGCCGGTGGTCATCGATCGATTTCCGTCGAACGCATTGCCCTCGGATGTGACGGTCCTTGAGTGGCGCACGGTCTATGCCTGGCTGAAGCGGCATTCGGAAGACAGCGAGTGGGCCGCACGTGCTGCCGAGTACCTCGAAATCGCGGAAGCCAAGCTCATTGAAAACCAGACGTTTACGGAGGGCACCTTGACCATGTTTGCAGGAATCCCGTTCGGGCCCGACCATCCGTACACGTACCTTGAAGCCAAACGTCTCTTGAGACTCGCTACCGAAGCGTTGCGGGCGAGGCGCGATCTTCAAAAGGCGCTTGGCATGAACCCCGCCATTGATGGGCGCGGGATGATCAAGGGCTATGATGCGGACGCGGTCTGGGACTTCCTGTCCTTGTCGAAGGCATCCAATGCCAAGGAATTCACAAAGCATCCTCACCTCACGCTCAACATCGCGTCACGCACCGTGGAAGCGATGGTCACAATCCCGCATCGCGTGAATACGCCGGTGAAGCGGGCCATTCGCGAGCTGGGTGAAGACGGCTTTCAAACTCTGACACGCGACATTCTGCGGAACTTGAAACCTCTCCTGCGGAGCCAAAAATATGCTGCGCCGTGGTTTCGCGGAATCCAGCGCCGCTATCCGGCTCAAAGCGCGCCTGCGTTCATCGATGCGCGAATTGATTTCGATCTACGCACGGCGGTGCCAAACAGCGGCGCCCCAAAGGCACAACCCAATTGGCTCTCCGCCGCGTTCGCCTCCTTCGTCGACAAGTGAGGTGGTCCCGGTTGTCTGAACAGATTTTCCGCTGCGATAAGTGGAGTCTCTGCCGGGTTTAGGCTGCCAAGC
>JAIESC010000093.1 GCA_019746355.1 Xanthobacteraceae bacterium
GCTAGAGCATTTTCCGGCGAAAGCCTGCCCCGGACTTGATCCGGGGTGTGCAGCGGTTCGCCGCAGAAAAAGCGACTGAGCAAGAAGCCACCGTTAAGGCACCGCGAACTTGGCGACGACCTCCCGCGGAATGGGCTTCGCCCGGATCTTTTCCGGATCGTCCGGGTTGCGTTCCGCCCAGACCCGCGTGTCGAAGCATTCGACGCAAAGCTCGCCATGGAGCGTGATGCGGTGCTGTACGTCGAAGCTCGAGCGGCGGAACTCGGCCACCTTGGTTTCGATCACCACGTCGTCGCCGAATTTGGTGGGCTTGAGAAAGCGCGCCCGCGTGTCGACCATCGGGTACCCGTCGAACTTGAAGTGGCGCGTGAACTGGTATTTGGTCATGCCCAGCGCCTGCGAGAACAGCGCGGTGGTGCAACTGTCGAACATCGCGAAGTAGCGCGGATAAAACACGATTCCCGCCGGATCGCAGTCGCCCCATTCGATGCGGGCGTGCCGCGTGTAGATCATGGTTCCCAAAAGACTCTCCCGGCCGGCAGTCTAGCGCGGCGCCATGCGAAGCGCACCGTCGATGCGGATCACCTCGCCGTTGAGATAGGCGCTGCGCACGATGGTCAGCACCAGGTCGGCGAATTCGCGCGGCTCGCCGAGCCGCTTCGGGAACGGCACCGAGGCGCCGAGGCTTTCCTGCGCCGCCTGCGGCAGCGCCTTGAGCATCGGCGTGGCGAAGATGCCGGGCGCGATCGCCATCACCCGGATGCCGAACTGCGATAGCTCGCGCGCGGCCGGGATGGTCAGTGCCGCGACGCCGCCCTTCGACGCCGCATAGGCGGGCTGGCCGGTCTGGCCTTCGTAGGCCGCGACCGACGCGGTCGAGACGATCACGCCGCGCTCGCTGTCGGCGAGCGGCTCGAGCGTCTGCATCTCGGCGGCACAGAGCCGCATCATGTTGAACGTGCCGATGAGGTTGATCGCGATCACCTTCTCGAACTCCGGCAGCGGCATCGGCCCGTCGCGGCCGACGATGCGCCTGGCCGGCCCGATGCCGGCGCAGTTGACCAGGATGCGCGCGGGGCCGTGCTTGTCGCGCGCCGCCTTCAGCGCCGCCACCGCGCCGTCGGCGCTGGTGACGTCGCAGCGCACGGCGATGCCGCCGATCCGGCCCGCGACCTCTTTCGCGCCGTCCACATTCACGTCGAGGCAGGCGACCTTCGCGCCGGCCTTCGCCAGCGCTGCCGCGGTCTCGGCGCCGAGGCCGGACGCGGCTCCGGTCACGATGGCGGCATGTCCTTTGGGGTCCATCTCAGCTCTCTTGTCCCGGATGCGGTGCAGCGTGAGTGCGAAGCGCGAAACGATCCCACAAGCGCGGCCACGCGCGTCTTCGACGCGCTGTGGCTGACCCGGGACACGAGAGGCATACAGCGCGGGTCATTTCTCGTCGATGGAGATCACGTTGGCGGATTTTTGCGGCGCGTAGAGCTCCTCGACCAGCGTCTTGCGTCGCGTCAGCACCGCGCGCTGGTTGATCGAGCCTTTGTCGGTCGCCTCGCCGGCGTCGAGCGACGGCGGCTCGGCCATCAGGATCATCCGGCAGAGCCGCGTCGAGCTGCCCGTGCTCTGTTTGGCCAGCGCGTTCAGGCGGCGGCAAAATTCGTCGCGCAGTTTTGCGTCGGCCAGCACCGCGGCGGGCGCTGCATCCGCGGCGAGCCCGCCGAGCTTGCGGCAGGCCTCGATGTCAGGAAACACCAGCACCGTGAGGTCGTCGCGGTCGGCGCCCGCGACCACTGCGTCGCGCACCAGCGGCGCGCAATGATCGACGAGCTGCGCCCGCAGCGCGCCGGCACTCACCCAGGTGCCGCTCGCAAGTTTGAAGTCTTCGGCGAGCCGGCCGTCGAACAGCAGCCCCAGGCTCGCATCGTTCGGATCGACGAACTTCAGCGCGTCGCCGATCTTGTAGAAGCCCTCGTCGTCGAACGCGTCCTTGGTCAGATCGGGCCTGCGCCAGTAGCCCGGCGTGATGTTCGGGCCGCGAAACCGGCACTCCAGCTTGCCTTCCGCCGGCACGAGCTTCATCTCGACGCCCGGCGGCGGCACACCGATGTTGCCCGGCCGCGGGAAGTCCCGGTTGCAGGCGACCGCAAGCGGCGAGGTTTCGGTGGAACCCGTGCTGGACAGGAAGATCACGCGCTCGCCGCAGGTCGCGACGCTCATCTCCTGCAACTCGTCCCACGCGAATTGCTGCAGGCTCGCGCCGGCATAGAACAGCACCTTGAGGCGGCTGAAGAAGTTCTTGCGCAGGTCCGCATCGGCGCGCAGGTAAGGCAGCAGCGCCTCAAAACCCTTCGGCACGTTGAAATAGATGGTCGGCGCGATCTCCTTCAGATTGCGCACCGTCGCGGCAACCGCGCCGGGCAGCGGCTTGCCTTCGTCGATGTAGAGCGAGCCGCCGTTGTCGAGCACCATGTTGAAGTTGTGGTTGCTGCCGAAGGTGTGGTTCCAGGGCAGCCAGTCGACGATCACGGGCGGCTCATCGCCGACGAACCTGAGACCCGCGCGCGCCATCGCCTGGTTCGAGCACAGCATGCGCTGGGTGTTGATGACGCCTTTGGGATATCCGGTGGAGCCCGAGGTGAACAGGAACTTGGCGATGGTGTCGGGGCCGACCTTGGCATGGGCGGCATCGACCGCGGCGGTCGGCTCGGTCATCAGCAGGTCGGCGAACGCGGTGGTCGGGCGGCTGCCGAGCGGGTTCGAGGCGGTGATGATCTCGATGCCGATCGGCACGGCGGCATCGATGGCGCGGGCGAACGGCCTGCCGTCGGTCGCGTAGACGAGCCCCGGGGTCAGCGTCTCGACGATCGACTTGAGCTTGCCGAAGTCGGACGACATCAGCGAGTACGGCACGGAGATCGGCGCGTAAGGCACACCGATCACCATCGCGGCGAGCGCAAGCAGCGCATGCTCGATGTCGTTGCCCGAGAGAATGACGATCGGCTTGTCCTGCGAAAGATCCCGCTCCAGCAGCGCCTGGGCGATGCTGCGCACCTGCGACAGCGTCTCGGCATAAGTAAGTTTGCGCCATGAGCCGTCGGCGGCGCGCTGCGCCAGGAATACGCGGTCGGGCGCGGCCTTGGCCCAGTGCTCGAGCCGCAGCGTCAGCTTGTCCGGATAGGCTTCAAGCGGATGCGGCGAGCGCAGATAAAGCGCACCGCCGGGCTCGCGCTCGACCAGCACGTCGGACGGCCCGAGCCGCACCGGCCGGAGCGGCGCGCTTGCCGCACTCGTGTTGCGCATTGCTTCAGCCATGCTTCACCCCCGAAGCACCCTCTTGCCGCGCTTCTCCAGAAAATCCTTCAGTCGCGCCTTGGCCTCGTCGCTGCCTTGCGCGATCGCAGCCATCAGCGACTCGGTCACGTAGCCGCTCGCCGGGTCGCTTTCGGCGATGCGCGGCAACACATGCATGATAGCGAAGTTGGTGATCGACGTGTTCTCGGCGATTCGCTCGGCAAGCTCGATGCCCTTGGCCAGACCCTTGCCGTCGCCGACGAGATGATGCGACAGGCCCATCCCCTGGCCCTCTTCGGCGCCATAGGTGCGCCCGGTCAGCATCATCTCCTGCATGCGGGAGACGCCGATGAGCCGCGGCAGCCGCACCGACGCGCCGCCGCCCACATAGATGCCGCGGGTGCCTTCCGGCAGCGCGTAGTAGGTCGACCTCTCGGCGACGCGCACATGGGCCGCCGCGGCAAGCTCGAGCCCGCCGCCGACCACCGCGCCGTGCAGCACGGCGACGACCGGCACCCGGCCGAACTCGATGTGCTGGAACGCGCGGTGCCAAGACGCCGAATGCTCGACGCCTTCGGCGGTGTTGCGTTCGGTCAATTCGGTGAGGTCGAGACCCGCGGAGAAATGCTCGCCCTCGCCGTTGAGCACGACGGCCCGGATGTCTTTCGGCAGGGTCTGGAAGAAGGCGGCGAGCCCCTCGACCATCGTGTCGTTCAGCGCGTTGCGCTTCTGCGGGCGCGCCAGCGTGATGATGGCGATGGCGCCCTGCCGCCTTGCCGCAAGCGAGGGCGGCAGATCGGGGGCAAAGCTGTCGCTCGGCCGCCCGGCGCTGGCTTTCCTGGTCTTCTTCGTCCGCTTGGTCCCCTTGGCCATCGGCGTCCCGGCAATTGTTGTCCTGGTCAACAATACGGGAATCTTGCGTGTCCAGCCGGGCCGGTCAAGCCGACTAAAGCACCTCGTAGACCTGGATGGTCACCTGCCGGTTGGCACGGGCGCCGTAACCGATGGCGAGAATGCGGTTGAGCCAGGCCGCGCCCGGATCCGAGGTCTCGAACCGCATCGCGGTGCGGAAATAGTAGCGCGAGGGATCGACCGTCTCGTCGCGGGCCAGCGCCGCCATCACCTCGGGCGGGCCATGGCGGTAGCCCTCGGCGTTGACCAGGACGAGCCCGCCGGTGTCGGTCTCGATGGTGTAGCGCGCGGTCAGATGCACCACGCCGTCGCTGCGCACGATCTGCCAGTCGGCACCGCCGGGCAGCACCTTGCCGTTGAGCTTCTCGCCCACGACCGTGCCGCCCATGATGTCGATGATGCGGCGTTCGCCATAGGGCGTGGCGCCGAGCATCTGGATGCCGCCGAGCGGCGAGGTGACGGTGAAGATCGGCTTCTCGGAAACGAACGGCATGGTTGTTTGACCGGCTGGATGATGGCCCCTAAATTCGCGCACCACCGTGCCGGCGGCAAGTTTGCTGCCGTTTCAAGGAGTTCGACCATGCCCGAAGCCTTCCTCTGCGACGCCGTCCGCACGCCGATCGGCCGCTATGCCGGCGGCCTCGCCAAGGTGCGCACCGACGATCTTGCCGCGGTGCCGCTCAAGGCGCTGATGAAGCGGCATCCGAATATCGACTGGGCCGCGCTCGACGAGGTGTATTACGGCTGCGCCAACCAGGCCGGCGAGGACAACCGCAACGTCGCGCGCATGGCACTGCTGCTCGCGGGGCTGCCGGATTCGGTGCCGGGCGCGACCGTCAACCGGCTGTGCTCGTCCGGGCTGAACGCGGTGGGGCTCGCGGCGCAGGGCATCCGCGCGGGCGAGATCGACTTCGCCATCGCCGGCGGCGTCGAGTCGATGACGCGCGCACCGCTGGTGATGGGCAAGGCGCAGGAGGCGTTCCAGAGGAGCGCCGCCATCGAGGACACGACCATCGGCTGGCGTTTCATCAATCCGCTGATGAAGAAGCAGTACGGCATCGACGCGATGCCGGAGACGGCGGAGAACGTCGCCGAGGACTATCAGGTCGGCCGCAAGGACCAGGACGCGTTTGCGCTCCGCTCGCAGCAGCGCGCGGCGAAGGCGCAGGCTTCGGGCTTCTTCGATGAGGAAATCGAGCCGGTGATCGTGCCGGGCGGCAAGGCCGGCCCGGTGACGGTCGGCAAGGACGAGCATCTGCGCCCCGACACCACCGCGGAGGCCCTCGCCAAGCTCAAGAGCTTCGTGCGCGATCCCGGCACGGTAACCGCGGGCAATGCCTCCGGCGTCAACGATGGCGCGGCGGCCATGATCATCGCCTCGGAAGCGGCTGTGAAGAAGCACGGGCTCAAGCCCGTCGCGCGCATCACCGGCATGGCGTCGGCCGGCGTGCCGCCGCGGGTGATGGGCATCGGCCCGGTGCCGTCGACGCGGAAGCTGATGGAGCGGTATGGGCTGAAGATCGGTGATTTCGACGTGATCGAGCTGAACGAGGCCTTCGCCTCGCAGGCGCTCGCCTGCCTGCGCCAGCTCGGCCTTCCGGACGATGCCGAGCACGTCAACCCGAACGGCGGTGCCATTGCATTGGGTCATCCGCTCGGCATGTCGGGCGCGCGGCTCGCGATGACCGCGGCACATCAGATGGTGAAGCAGGGCGGCAAGCGGGCGCTGGCCTCCATGTGCGTCGGCGTCGGCCAGGGCGTGTCGCTCGCGATCGAGCGGGTGTGATATCTCGCCTCTGTCATTCCGGGGCGCGCCGCAGGCGCGAGCCCGGAATCCAGAGGCACAAGCAAGGTGTCTGGATTTCGGGTTCGCCGCCATAGCGCGTCCAAGACGCGCGTAAACGCGCTTATGGCGGCGCCCCGGAATGACGAAGAGAGAGTGGAGAACAACAACGTGCCGATGAGTCCCGGCTACATCCCGTTTCATCCGAATCCGTCGAAGCCGAAATACAAGCCGCCGGCGGGCGCGGTGGACGCGCACAACCACGTGTTCGGCCCGGAGGCGAAGTTTCCGTTCGCACCCAAGCGCAAGTACACGCCATGTGACGCGCCGAAGGAAAAGCTGTTCGCGCTGCACGACTTTCTCGGCTTCGACAAAGCGGTGATCGTGCAGGCGACCTGCCACGACACCGACAACCGGGCGCTGGTCGACGCGCTGGTGACGTCAAACGGACGCGCCAAGGGCGTGGCTTTTGTTGATGAGAGCTTCAGCGACGCGCAACTGAAGCAGCTTGACCGCGACGGCATCAAGGGCGTGCGCTTCAACTTCATCAAGCGGCTGGTGGATTCGACGCCGAGGGACGTGATGGGGCGGATCGCCAACCGCATCGCCAAGCTCGGCTGGCACATCGTGATCTATTTTGAGCACGCCGATCTCGAGGAGATGGGCCCGTTCCTGAAATCGCTGCCGACCACCCTGGTGTTCGACCACATGGCCTGTCCGAACGTGAAGGAGGGCGTTGACGGCAAGCACTTCCAGAACTGGCTGAAGGCGCTTGATCAGTACAAGAACTGGATCACCAAGGTGACGTGCCCGGAGCGCTTCACCGTCGCCGGCCCGCCCTATGACGACGTGGTGCCGTTCGCGCGCGCCATCGTCGAGCGCTTCCCGGACCAGGTGATCTGGGGCACCGACTGGCCGCACCCGAACATGCCGAAGGAGGCGCCGGACGACGGGATCATCACCGACATGATCCCGAAGATCGCGCCGACCGCGGAGCTGCAGAAGAAGCTCCTGGTCGACAATCCGATGAAGCTCTACTGGGGCTGAGATGGCCGACCATTATGTCCACCGGCTTCAGGTCAGCATGCCGCTGAAGACGGCCGAGGCCATTGCCGACGCTGCGTTCAAGGCGGGTGAGGAGGCGAGGCTCCTGCCTCTCACCGTGGCGGTGCTCGACGTCGGCGGCAATATCGTCGTGCTGAAGCGGCAGGACGGCTCGGGCAATCTCCGCGCCGACATTGCCAGCGGCAAGGCGGCCGGCGCGCTCGGCATGGGCATCTCGAGCCGCACCATCCGCGACCGGCTGAAGGACCGCCCGGCGTTCCAGAGCGCCATCGCGGCGGCGTCGGACGGCAAGTTCATCCCGGTGCCGGGCGGGGTGCTGGTGCTGAACGAGCAGGGCGACGTGATCGGCGCGGTGGGCATCAGCGGCGATGCGTCCGACAAGGACGAGTATGCCGCGATCACCGGCGTGCACCGGGCCGGGCTGAAGACCCATCCCGAGGCGCCCGCGCCCAACTGGCGCGACGCGGGCCTGTGACATTCCCTTTTTGGAAATGATTTGATTTCGATCAACCGGCGTCGCACGCGCGTGTGTCAAACTGACGGGTGAGCCGCCGTTGCAAAGGCCGAAAACGGTGGATATATCATCGATATATCAGCCTTTTTGCGGTCCTTCAGACCCGAGCCCGGAGCGGAGAAGCGCATGGCGCCCGCAAAACAGACAGCCGACAAAGAGTATGACGACATTCCCGGTACCTACGTGTTCGACGCCGACCGTTCGCGCCGCGGCTACCATCTCAACATGTTCTGCATGTCGCTGATGAAGGCCGAGAACCGCAAGGCCTTCAAGGCGGACGAGGCGAAGTATCTCGACGATCACTTCCCGCAGCTCAGCGCCGAGCAGAAGCAGGCGATCCTCAGGCGCCAGTACAACCGGATGCTCGAGCTCGGCGGCAACATTTACTTCACCGCCAAGCTCGGCGCGACCGACGGCCATCCGTTCCAGCACCTTGCCGCGGTGATGACCGGCTCGACCCAGCAGGACTATGCCGACCTGATGCTGCGCGGCGGCCGCCAGGTCGAGGGCAACCGCAGCCGGTCCGGCAAGTACGCGAAGGCCGGGTCGAGCATCGTCAAGGCGGACAAGCCGAAATCGAAACCGAAGGCCAGCAAGGGAAACAAACGCCGTGGCTAGGATCGTCGCAGGAGTGACGTCGTCGCACGTGCCGGCGATCGGTGCAGCGATCGACAATCATCGCACCAGTGAGCCGTACTGGCAGCGCGTGTTCGAAGGCTTCGAACGCTCGAAGGAGTGGATGGCGAACACCAAGCCGGACGTCTGCATCGTCGTCTACAACGACCATGCCTCGGCGTTCTCGGTGGAGATGATCCCGACCTTTGCGCTCGGCACCGCCGCCGAATTCCCGATCGCCGACGAAGGCTGGGGCCCGCGCCCGGTGCCGGTTGTGAAGGGCCATCCGGAGCTTGCCTCGCACATCGCCCAGTCGGTGATCCTCGACGAGTTCGATCTGACGCTGTGCAACAAGATGGAGGTCGACCACGGCCTCACCGTGCCTCTCAACCTCATGTTCGGTTCGCCGAAGGAGTGGCCGTGCCCGATCATTCCGCTGGCCGTGAACGTGGTGCAGTTTCCGCCGCCGACCAGCAACCGCTGCTTCAATCTCGGCAAGGCGATCAAGAAGGCGGTCGAGTCTTATCCCGAGGACCTGCGCGTCGTCGTGTTCGGCACCGGCGGCATGTCGCACCAGATCAGCGGCCAGCGCGCGGGGCTGATCAACTCCAAGTTCGATCACGCGTTCCTCGACGGGCTGACCAAAAATCCGAAGAAGCTCACCAAGCTCTCGCATCTGGAGCTGATGCGCGAGGCGGGCGCCGAGGGCGTCGAGATGGTGATGTGGCTCATCATGCGCGGCGCGCTCGACGAGAAGGTGGACGAGGTCTATCGCTTCTACACCGTGCCGGCCTCGAACACCGCGGTCGGCCACATTATTCTCGAAAATCGCATCAAGGGTGCGAAGAAGTCCGCGGCGAAGTCTGCGGCCAAGGGCAAGAAGCCCGCGCCCAAGATGAAGCGCGCTGCCGCGCTTCAGAAGGTCCACCGCGTTCGCAGCTAGCTTTTGCGATCGCACCGTTTTGCCGTCATGGCCGGGCTTGTCCCGGCCATCCCGCTTAGGAAGGCACGTGCTCACCTAAGCGAGATGCGCGGGTCAAGCCCGCGCATGACGGCGGAGAGTCAGTCGGACACGTCAAGAGAGGAAACCCATGAAAATCTGTGTCGCCGGCCAAGGCGCCTTTGGCCAGAAGCATCTCGACGCGCTCAAGCGCATTCCCGGTGTCGAAGTGACCTCGCTGGTCGGCGGCAACCAGGACTCGACCGCGGCGGTCGCCAAGAAATACGGCGTCCCGCACTACACCGGCGATCTCTCCGAGGGCATCAAGCGCGCCGACGCGGTGATCCTCACCACGCCGACCAAGATGCACTTCCGCCAGGGCGAGCAGGTGATGCGCGCCGGCAAGCACGTGCTGGTCGAGATTCCGGTGACCGATAGCGTCGAGGACGCCGAGAACCTGGTGAAGATCGCCAAGGAGACCGGCGTCACCGCGATGGGCGGCCACGTGCGGCGCTTCAACCCGAGCCACCAATACGTGCACAAGAAGATCAAGGCCGGGGAGCTGAAGATCCAGCAGATGGACGTGCAGACCTATTTCTTCCGGCGCAAGAACATCAACGCCGCCGGCAATCCGCGGAGCTGGACCGATCACCTGCTCTGGCATCACGCCGCGCACACCATCGACCTGTTCCAGTATCAGTGCGGCGAGAACATCTCCGACTGCTACGCGGTGCAGGGGCCGATCCACAAGGAGCTCAACATCGCGATGGACATGGGCATCGTCGCCAGGACCCCGTCCGGGTCGATGCTGACGCTGTCGCTGTCGTTCAACAATGACGGTCCGCTCGGCTCGTTCTTCCGCTACATCTGCGACA
The DNA here is from genome assembly GCA_019746355.1 of Xanthobacteraceae bacterium. Next base: position 9,993 of record JAIESC010000093.1, read on the forward strand.
ACGGCACGTTCAAGGCGTTCTACGACGACCTGAGCGACGGCAAGGACAACAAGATCGACGTGTCGAAGGTGGACGTGTCGATGGACGGCATCGAGCTGGAGGATCGCGAGTTTATCAAGGCGATCCAGGAGAAGCGCGAGCCGAACGGCAGCCTGCAGCAGCTCCTGCCGTGCATGCATGTTCTGGGCAAGCTCGAGAAGATCATCGATCCGCAGCGCAAGGCCCACGCTTAAGACCGCGCGGCGGACGCGCTATCATGACGCCCGGCGAAAGCCGGGCGTTTTTCTTTTTGGGGAGCGGCGGGATGCTGGAGCTCTATCACGACTGGGCGTCGTTCTGCTCGATCAAGGTCAGGCTCTGCCTCGCCGAGAAGAACCTGCCGTGGGAAAGCCGCTTCGTCGACCTGATGCGGCTCGATCAGCTCAAGCCGGACTATCTCAGGCTCAATCCCAACGCGGTGGTGCCGACGCTGGTGCATGACGGCCGTGCGATCTGGGAATCGTCGTTCATCAACGAGTATCTCGACGAGACGTTTCCCGAGGTGCCGCTGGTGCCGAAGGACGCCCATGCCAGGGCGCGGATGCGCTACTGGGTGAAGTTCGAGGACGACGTGCTGCATCCGGTCATCCGTCCGGCCTCGTTCAACCTGATGATCCGCAAGGCGATCGCGGCGCTGCCGAAGGAGCACGTGGAGGCGCGGCTTGCCAACCACCCCAATCCGTCGCGGGCCGCCGACTTCAAGGCGGCGGCGGGAAAGCCCGCCGACACCAGGGCGGTCGAGGAGGCGACCGTCCGCATCAAGGCGGCGATCGACCGGATGGACCAGTGGCTCGCGCAGAACAAGTGGCTCGCGGGCGAGGGCTATTCACTGGCGGACGTGGCCGCCGCGCCGTTCATCGATCGCCTCGAGGAACTCAACTTCGTCGGCTTCTGGGAGGGCAGGCCCGCGCTGCAGGACTGGATCGCGCGCATCAAGGCGCGGCCCGCGTACCAGAAGGCGATTCCGGAGACGAAGCAGCGGCTGCCGAAGCCGGACTGGAATTGGGGCGTGCACTCACAAATGCACCGTGTCCGCTCGCAGGGGTAAAGCGGACATTTGTGCCCGGATGGAGTATTTCCACGCCTGCCGTCTACCGGAATTGCGTCAGCGAAAGCCGCGCTGGGTCACCAATCTGGTTTCCAGGAACTGGATGATCATGAACAGGATCGCGGAAATGAAGCCCAGCATCACAACCGATGTCATGACCAGGTTCATCTGGAATATCTGGCTGCCGTAGACAATCAAATAGCCCAGGCCCGATTTTGCGGACTGGAACTCACCGACCACGACACCAACCAGAGACAATCCGACGTTTACCTTCAGCGTCGAGATCATCATCGGGACGGTACCCGGCAGCAAAACCTTCCGGATGACATCGAAGCGCGAGGCGCCGTAGAGCTGGACGAGTTTAATTTTGTCGGCATCGATCGACTGGAAGCCGGTGTAAAGCATCAAAGTCGTGACGAAGACGCTCACCACAATGGCCATTGCGTAGATGGACGCGTTGTCGCCAAGCCAGATATAGAAAATCGGAACGAGCGCGATCTTTGGCAACGCATTCAGAACGACCATGTACGGGTCCAGGACGCGGTAGAACATCGAGAAAGACCAAAAAGCCACCGCGAACGCCAGCCCGATCAACATACTGCCCGTGAAGCCGATGAACGTGGAAAACAATGTTGACCACGTATGATAGAGCAGACTCCCGTTTCGGATGAAGTCGACCATGGTGCTGGCCACCGCGGTCGGGTAGCTGGTCAACATCGGGTTGACCCAGTTTCGCTGCGGAGCAACTTGCCAAATAACCAGCACGAAGCAAATGATTCCCAGCTGCCACAGTCGGACAGTCAGCGCACGCCTTCTGAGCGTCGCCAGATAGGCACTGTACTCCGGACTGATTTGGGTGCTCTCGGGAGCGAGCTTGGGCAGCGCTTCCTCAGCCATCATGCCACCTTATCGTGCGACTCGTGAAGATCGAGCTCGTCCCAAATCGCTTGAAAATAGCCGTTGAATTCCGCGCTTGAACGCGCCGCAAACGGCGTCGGTCTTGTCGCGCCAGAGTATTTGATTTCGTGCTCCGCTTTGATGCGGCCGGGCCGCCGGCTCATCACGATGACGCGGTCGGCCATGCTGACGGCCTCCCCGATGTCATGGGTTACGAGCAGAACCGTCTTCCCTTCTTGCCGCAGAATGGTCGACATCTCATCCGACAGCGCCAGCCTCGTTTGATAGTCGAGCGCAGAGAACGGTTCGTCCAACAAAAGGATTTCCGGCTTTGGCAACATCGTCCGCGCTAACGCCACGCGCTGGCGCATGCCGCCTGAGAGATGGCTTGGAAGACTGTTAATGAAATCCCGCAGCCCGTAACGCGTCAGCAGCTCTTCAGCGCGGGCCCGAGCTGCATCCGCAGGAATCCTCAACAGTTCGGCGCCCAACAGAACGTTATCAATCACGGTACGCCACTCAAATAGCGTGTCGCGCTGGAACATAAAGCCGACCTGTGGAGACGGCCCGGTAACGGGCCGCCCGTTGATCTCGATCCGGCCCAGTGATGGCCGGGTAAGGCCTGAGATCAGCGAGAGCAACGTGCTCTTGCCGCAGCCGGATGGTCCGACAAGAGCGATGAATTCGCCGGCGGCGACTCCGAGATTAATATCCCGGAGAGCGACCGTTTCCCTTTCAGGCGTGAGGTAGTTCAGACCAACTTGCCTGACTACAACCGCGGGCTTTGTCGTTGCGGTTACAGGCTGAGCGGTCATTTGCCCATCAGCGCCTTTGCCTTTTGGCCAAACGACGGGTCAACAATCGCCTCGTACTTTACCACCTTGTCGGCAGGTAGGGTCTTGCCAATGACCATGACCTCTTGCAGCTTGGCAAGGCCGGCGGGGTCCACGACCGGATCGTCAGCGAAGATCGGCGCATTCGAATTACGGAAGCGCTTGATCGAGGCAATGTTCTCTGAGGGCGGAAGCCCCGGGAAATGCGGCGCAATCGCCTCGGCAATCTGTTCGTCGGTCGCGCTCTTCATCCAATGCTGCGCCTTGCCGATGCCATTCGTGAATTTCTGCGCAGCTTCAGGATTCTTCTCGATCCAGCTTTTTTTGGCGAAGAAAACGGTGTTTTCCGCGCGACCCATCAGGCGGCCAATCGAGTCAATGACGTGGAATTGCTTGGCGGCTTCGAGCTTGGACGCGGCCGGTTCGTTAAAGACCGCAAATTCGCCGGTACCGGAGATCCACGCACCTTCCCGATTTGGAAGCGCGATGTTGGTGACCATCTTGTCGATCGTGGCCGCGCTGACGTTGTTCTTCTTCATGAGGTATTCCCAGAAGAGCTGCGGAGTGCTGCCCTTCCGAAGACCAAACAACGACTTGCCTTCCAACATGCTCCATTCAAACTTGTCGACCTTGTTGCGGGAGCCGAGGAAGAAGCCGTCAGTGCCGCTGAGCGCGCAGAAGATCACCGGCTTGTCGGGGGACTCACCGTTAAAGATGTAAATCGGAACTTCCGGGCCGGCCAACCCGATATCTGCGCCGCCACCGAGAACCAGAGCGCCCACGCGATCGCCGCCGTTGGCGCTCGAAAGTTCTACAGTTAGGCCCTGTTCGCTGAAATAGCCCTTGGTCAGAGCGACATACAGCGGAACGAACAGTTGGGACCGGACGACCTCCGAAACCTTTACAGCCTGCCTTGTTTGCGCGCGCACATCCGATGCCGCCGGCAGCGTCAACAGAAGAGTGGCAACAATCGCTGACAGGAGCTTCTTGCTCATGGCACATTCCCTCATTGGCTAACCCTGTAGACGTGTCGACGTTTATGCACTTTCAAAGACATCGATTTGCAACGGATAGCTCTGCTTGCCGCTTGATCCGCCCGGGCACGCCGAAATGGCAATGAGGACATTCATCTCGGCATGGAACTCGACGAAATCGCCCTTCTTTGAAACAGAGGGCAGATAGAACGGCTTGCCCATTGGGTTCAGCCCGGTTGTCATGAAGATATTGAAGGGATCGTGGACGGCTTCAGGCGGCAGGTCGAATTCCGCTATCGCTTCAACCAGATTGTCGTTGCAATTGGCGTTCTTGCCGGTGCGCTTGTGAACAAGCTCGTAAAGCCGGGCATCACAGCGACAGTAAAGAAGATCATGTGGACGAGCGCCACCCTCAAGTCCCGCATATTCGACGGTATCCGAGATGAACGTGAGCATAGGGCGCGTCTTTGGCGGCACACTCCACAATTGGGTTCCGACGGTCAGGTGCCCGCCGTAGATCACCCGCGTGCGCGATTGCCAGAATGCCTCGCTATAGTCATCCGCATTGAACACAATCATGTCCGCGACCTGCGGACCCTCACTGCACGTCACCCGAAAGATTTGGCCCTTGTTGACCTTAAATCCACGGCCTGTTCGTGCCGGAACCTCAAGAGACGACGTGATCCTCCTTTGTGCGACGGATCGCGAGAGCGCCGCAGCTCGCTCAAGCGCCTCAGTCGAGGCCGCTGCCGGGTACCCGCCCGTTCCAGCCATGGAGGGCGGAGGACTAGCAGCCACTTCAGGGTTCATTTCAGCCATCCTTGCTCAGTCTCACTCCGCTCCCTGGCACTGTGGCCCAACTGACAGGTCGAGATCATAGCGCTGGAGAACTCGTAAGCTGCCGATCACTCCGCGGCCATGAGCCCGCTTTGCCCTGCGCGGAGCAGTTGAACGACCTCTTCTGTCGTGCACACATCTCCAAAAACCTGAGCGAACGTGCTCAAGGTGGCGATGTGATCCTCGTCAGACCGGCAAGCATTGCCATCTGAAACCATGATCACTTTGTAATCCGACATCGCCGCATCGCGGCCCGAGCTTTCGGAACACACGTTGGTGAGCGTGCCTACTATCAGGACCGTATCTATCCCCCGCTCGCGAAGCACGGAGCTAAGATTGCACGCGGCCGGCAGAAATGCGCTGAACCTGTTTTTCTCGATGAACAGGTCGGCGGGGTCGGTCTCCATCGGCGGCCACAGCTTTTGGCCCTCGCCTCCCGGCATCAAGTCTTTCAAATATTCGTCCCCGAGTTTCGGGGACACCAGCGCATCAAGGAAGATTGGCCAGTCCGCTTTGTTCTTGATGGTCATCTGCACCCACGCCACGAGACCACCGGTTGTCCTCGTCTCTCTAGCCAGCTTGTTGATGTTCGGAACGATTTCGCGTGCGACCGGGACTTCGCCAGCGCTTCCGGGAGCACAGAAGCCGTTCTGCATGTCGATAACGACCAGGGCAGTCTTCTTTGGGTCGATGGAATGAAATGCGTGCACGCTCCCGCGCCGCTTGATCAGCCGGTCAACGATCGTTTGAGGAAGCTTTGTGGGATGCATGCGTTTCTCCCTTCCTTGCGGCCCTTTGAGGGTCTTTCAAAGAATTTTGACCGCGGGTTGATTGTAAATCAAACCGCGCGTCGAGGCAGCCGGAGCCCATTGTCTCCTTGGTATAGTAATCAGACATCTGATCAATATGCAAAGGCTCCAGCCCGAGCAAAAATAGTGCGCGCTATCGGGTCTTTTTGCGGGGTTTGCGACTCTTCGCGCCACGCAGCGCCTGCTCTTCAGGCAGGATTTGCGTCCCAATAGTCTCATTGGATGCGGAAGGCAGCTTTGGCAGCAGTGCACGAAATTGCTTTGCCTCGCTCGGCATAAATGCCGCTTCGCGCCGAACGGGCGCGCGTTGCGCTGGGTCGCTCAATTTCGCGAGCTTCTTTCGACCTTCACTTGTCAGCGTAAGGATCTTCCGTCTCCTATCCTGGGAATCAGCAGATCTCACGGCGACCCGTCGGACTCGAGATTCCCGAGCACTAATCCGCCTTGATCCCCGCGGCCTTCACCACCTTGCCCCACTTCTCGGTTTCGGCCGCCATGATGGCCGCGAACTGCGCCGCCGTTCCCGGCAGCGGTTCGCCGCCGGTGTCGGCGAGCTTGGCCTTCATTGCCGCATCCTGGAAGGCGGCCTGCACCGCCTTGTTCAGCGTCTCGACGATCTCGGCCGGCGCACCCTTCGGCACGCCGATGCCGGTGACCGCGCTCGCCTCGTAGCCCGGCACGAACTGCGTGAGCGGCGGCACCTCCGGCAGCGCCGTCGAGCGCGTCGTCGTGCTCACCGCGAGCGCGCGGAGCTTGCCGCTCCTGACGGGTTCGATCGACGCCGACATCGGCTCGAACATCATCTGCGCCTCGCCGGCGATCATGGCTTTGAGAGCAGGCCCGCCGCCGCCGTAATGCACGACCTCGAGATTGAGCCCGGTCATCTGCTTGAACAATTCGCCGGTGACGTGCGGCGAGCTGCCGTTGCCGGTCGAAGCCATCTTGATCCTGGCGATGTTGTCCTTCGCATAGGCCAGGAACTCCGGCACGGTGTTGGCCGGCACGGAAGGGTGCACCACCATCACCAGCGCCTCGCGGGTGACGCCCGCGACCGGCACGATGTCGCGCAGGAAGTTGAACGGCAGGTTGGAATAGAGCGAGCCGCTGATCGCGTTAGCCGGGCCGCAGAGCAGGGTGGTGTAGCCATCGGGCGCCGCGCGCACGACCTCCTCGGTGCCGATGTTGCCGGAGCGGCCGCCCTTGTTCTCGACGTTGAACGGCTGGCCGAGCCGCTGCGTCAGCCATCCAGCGACGATGCGGCCGAGATTGTCGTTCGGCCCGCCGGGCGGGAAGCTGACGACGAAGCGGACCGGCTTTGCGGGATAGCTCTGCGCGATGGCCATGGTCGTCGTTGCGGGTAGGGCGGCAAGCGCTGCGAGTTGGAGGACGCGGCGGCGGTCGAGGTCCATGGCGTTCCCCGGCGGTTGTGCTCTGGTCCGAGGATGCCCGGCTTTGCCGGATCGCGGCAAGGCGTGGGCCACGAGCAAAATATCGCTGGGCGGCTCTATTCGGCGACGCCGATCACCTTGGCGAGCCGCTCGGGGTCGTCGCGCAGCGCGGCGGACGCGCCGTCATAGACGATGCGGCCCTTGTCGAGCACGACGCTGCGTTCCGAGAATTCAAACGCCACACGGCTGTTCTGCTCGACCAGGATGATGGACAGGCCGCTTTCGCCGCGCAGCTTGACCAGAACCGAGGTCAGCGCTTCCACGATCACCGGAGCGAGCCCTTCGGTCGGCTCGTCCATCAGCAGCACGGACGGATTGGTCAGCAGCGCGCGGGCGATCGAGAGCATCTGCTGCTCGCCGCCGGAGAGCTGGTTGCCGCGGTTGTCGAGCCGCTCTCTCAGGTTCGGGAACAGCTCGAACAGGCGTTCCTTGGTCCATGGTCCGGGGCGTGCGCCGACCTCGAGGTTTTCCAGCACGCTGAGCGAGGGAAATATCTCGCGCTCCTGCGGCACGAAGCCCAGGCCCGCCGCGGCGCGGCGGTAGATCGGCACGCCGTTGAGGTTTCTTCCGGACAGGACCACCTCGCCCTTGTGCAGGGTGGTGTGGCCCATGATGGTCGCGAGCAGCGTGGTCTTGCCGACGCCGTTGCGCCCGATCACGCTGATGCATTCGCCCGCGGCGAGCGCGAGGTTGACGTCCTCCAGCACCACGGTGTCGCCGTAGCCCGCCGACACGCCCTTGAGCTCGACCGCGCTAGCCATGGGTGGTCGCCTGTCCGAGGTAGACCGCGCGCACGTCGGGATTGGCGCCGATTTCCTTCGGCGTGCCCTCGGCGAACATCGCGCCGCGCACCAGCACGGTGATCTTCCTGGCGAAGCGGAACACCAGGTCCATGTCGTGGTCGATGATCAGCACGCCGATGCTCTTCGGCAAGGCATCGATTGCGTCGAGGATGATGTGGCTTTCCGCGCTCGGCACGCCGGCCGCCGGCTCGTCGAGCAGCAGCGCCTGCGGTTTCAGCCCGAGCGTAATGGCCAACTCCACCAGCCGCTGGCGGCCGTAAGGCAGCTCCGGAATGGTCTTGTGCGCCACGTCGGCGAGCTTGAGCCGTGTGAGAAGGTCCATCGCCTCCTCGATCACGTCGGAGCGCTTGCCCGCGGGCTTGAACATGGCGGGTGCCGCGCCGACCCGCTCGGCGATCGACATGTAGACGTTTTCCAGCACGGAGAGGCCGCGGAACAGCCGGTTGATCTGGAAGGTGCGGGCGATGCCGAGCTTGACCCGCTCGGCCTGCTCGATCTGCGTGATGTCCTGGCCCTTGAACAGCACCGTGCCGTCGCTCGGCGTCAGCACGCCGGTCAGAAGGTTGATGAACGTGGTCTTGCCCGCGCCATTCGGGCCGATCAGGGCATGCCGCGCGCCTTCCTCCAGCGTGAAGCTGACGTCGCGCGTGGCGTGCAGCGCGCCGAAGTGCTTGTTGAGCGATCTGGTCTCGAGCAGCGCGGTCATGGCGACTTGCGCTCTCTGCCGAACCGTCTGCGCAGCCGGTCGGCGATGCCGAGGATGCCGCCCTGCGCGAACAGCGCGATGCCGACGAGCAGGAGGCCGAGGCCGAGTTGCCACGCGGTCGGATAGGCCTTCGCCAGGAAGTGCGACAGCGCCATGTAGGCCACGGCGCCGACGAATGCGCCGTAGAGCCGGCCGTAGCCGCCGAGCACCAGGATGATCAGCACGGTTGCGGCGCGGTCGAGGCCGAGCGTCGAGAGGTTGACGTAGGCATTGGCCTGCGCCCATAGCGCGCCGGCAACGCCGGCCAGCGCCGCCGAGATCGTGTAGCAGACGACCAGGCGCTTTCTCACCGGCGCGCCGACCGCATGCATGCGCAGCATGTTCTCGCGGATGCCGGTCAGGCTGTGGCCATAGGGCGAATAGACCAGCGTGCGCACGAATATGAAACAAACCAGCAGCACCGCCAGCACGTAGAGATACTGCGTGCTGGAATAGAGCACGTCCCATTCGAACTTGCCGAAGATGGGCTTGATCGGCAGGCTGTCGAGGCCGTCGAAGCCGCCGGTGACCTCCGCGGCCATGTTGGCGATCTCTTCCAGGAAGCCCATTGTGCAGAGCGTCAGCATCAGGAGCGTCAGCCCTGCAGTGCGCAGCAGCACCAGCCCGGAGAGAAAGCCCGCCGCGCCGGCGACGACCGCGGCGATGACGAGGCCTGAGATCGGCTCGGTCCAGATCTCGTGCTTCGCCAGCATCCCGACCGTGTAGGCGCCGGCGCCGAAGAACGCGGCGTGGCCGAGCGTGATGATGCCGGCGTAGCCGAGCGCCAGATCGAGCGAGATCGCAAACAGCACCGTGATCAGGAGCTCGGTGCCGAAGCCGAGATAGCGCGGGAAGGCGAAGTAGAACGCCAAGGCGAGCAGCCAGGGCAGTGTCTCCCACCACTGGAAGCGATGGCGTTGCGCCAGCGCCCGCGCCGCGATGTTGTCGTGAACGGTGGGGGGCATGCTGGTCTGTGAGGTATTCATGCCGGCCGCCCGAACAGGCCCTGCGGCCGCCACAGCAGCAGCAGGATGGTCATGGCGTAGATGAACACGGTACCGCCCTGCGGGAAATACTTCTTCAGCGTGAAGTCGACGACGCCGATGATCAGCGCGGCGTAGAACACGCCGGTGATGCGGCCGAGCCCGCCGACCGACACCACGATCAGGAACATCACCAGATATTTGAGCGG
>JAIESC010000146.1 GCA_019746355.1 Xanthobacteraceae bacterium
GCCGTCTTGCTCATGGCCGTCGCCCCTTCGCGACAACCATGAGAGAAAAAGACAATGTTCGATATCCAACGTGTTGAGCTCGATTGGGGTGGCCGCAAGCTAACCCTCGAGACCGGTAAAGTTGCGCGCCAGGCCGATGGCGCAGTGCTCGCCTCATACGGCGAGACCACAGTGCTCGCGACGGTCGTCGCGGCCAAGGCGCCAAAGGAAGGCGTCGACTTCCTGCCGCTGACCGTGAACTACCAGGAAAAGTTCTACGCGGCCGGCCGGATTCCCGGCGGCTACTTCAAGCGTGAAGGCCGCCCGACCGAAAAAGAGACGCTGACCTCGCGCCTGATCGACCGGCCGGTGCGGCCGCTGTTCGCCGATGGCTGGCGCTGCGACACCCAGGTGATCATCACCACGCTGTCGCACGATCAGGAAAACGACCCAGACATCGTGGCGATGGTTGCGGCATCCGCGGCGCTGACCCTCAGCGGCGCGCCGTTCATGGGTCCGATCGGCGCGGCCCGCGTCGGCTTCATCAACGGCGAATACGTGCTCAATCCGCAGCTCGACGAGATGCCGGAAACCCAGCTCGACCTGGTCGTTGCCGGTACGCAGGACGCGGTGCTGATGGTCGAGTCGGAGGCCAAGGAGCTGTCCGAGGAGATCATGCTCGGCGCGGTGATGTTCGGCCACCGGCACTTCCAGCCGGTGATCAACGCCATCATCCAGCTTGCCGAGAAGGCCGCAAAGGAGCCGCGCGAATTCGCGACGCCCGACACCAAGGCGGTCGAGAAGGAGATGCTCGGCCTCGTCGAAGCCGATCTGCGCAAGGCCTATTCAATTCCGGCCAAGCAGGAGCGCTACGACGCCGTTGGCGCCGTGAAGAAGAAGGCCATGGAGCACTTCTTCCCGAACGGCGAGGACAACCCCGAGCGGCCGATGACGCTGGTTGGCGGCGTCTTCAAGGAGCTCGAAGCCAAAATCGTGCGCTGGAACATTCTCGACACCAGCAAGCGCATCGACGGCCGCGACCTCGTCACCGTACGCCCGATCGTCGCGCAGGCGCCGTTCCTGCCGCGCACCCATGGCTCGGCGCTGTTCACCCGCGGCGAGACGCAGGCGATCGTGGTCGCCACGCTCGGCACCGGCGAGGACGAGCAGTGGATCGACGCGCTCAGCGGAACGTACAAAGAAGCGTTCATGCTGCACTACAACTTCCCGCCGTTCTCGGTCGGCGAGACCGGCCGCATCGGCTCGCCCGGCCGCCGCGAGATCGGCCACGGCAAGTTGGCTTGGCGTGCCATCCGCCCGATGCTGCCGAACAAGGACGAGTTCCCCTACACCATCCGCGTCGTCTCGGAGATCACCGAGTCGAACGGCTCGTCGTCGATGGCAACGGTGTGCGGTACCTCGCTCGCGCTGATGGACGCCGGCGTGCCGCTGAAGCGGCCGACGGCAGGCATCGCGATGGGGCTCATTCTTGAAGACAAGCGCTACGCCGTGCTGTCCGACATCCTCGGCGACGAGGACCATCTCGGCGACATGGACTTCAAGGTGGCCGGCACCGAGCAGGGCGTCACCGCCTTGCAGATGGACATCAAGATCGCCGGCATCACCGAAGAGATCATGAAAGTCGCCCTCACCCAGGCCAAGGGCGGGCGGTTGCACATCCTCGGCGAGATGGCGAAGGCGCTGAACACGGCGCGCGCCGAGCTCGGCGAATACGCGCCGCGCATCGAGACCTTCAAGATCGCCACCGATAAGATCCGCGAGGTGATCGGCACCGGCGGCAAGGTGATCCGCGAGATCGTCGAGAAGACCGGCGCCAAGATCAACGTCGAGGACGACGGCACCGTGAAGGTTGCCTCGTCCGACGGCGAATCGATCAAGGCCGCAGTCAACTGGATCAAGTCGATCGCCTCCGATCCGGAGATCGGCCACATCTACGAGGGCACGGTCGTCAAGACCATGGACTTCGGCGCGTTCGTGAACTTCTTCGGCGCCAAGGACGGCCTGGTCCACATCAGCCAGCTTGCGGCCAACCGCGTGCAGAAGACCACCGACGTCGTCAAGGAAGGCGACAAGGTGAAGGTGAAGCTCCTGGGCTTCGACGAGCGCGGCAAGGTGCGGCTGTCGATGAAGGTCGTCGATCAGACGACCGGCGAGGACCTCGAGGCCAAGCAGAAGGCCGAGCGCGCCGAACAGCGCGAGGCGGCCGGCGGCGCGGAATAGCGCGTGCCACTCATTAAGACTGCAAAAGGGCGCCTCCGGGCGCCCTTTTCGTTTGATAATCTTGTTAAATCAACAACTTAAGAATGTCGGAAGGAATTCGCATTTTTGTGACGGTTAACACATCGCGCGCAGCCGGCCTCCCGTATCGTCTCCATCAAAGAACGCGGATGCACCAGTGACGAACGCAGGAGGGCCGTCATGACAATCATCTCCGTGAATTCCGGCACTGCCTCCGGCCGTTTCGATGCGATCTTTGCGGCCGCGATTGCAAGCTGCGCCGACTTCTGTGCCGGCGCCCGCCCGGGCCGCGATATCGAAGGCCGTTACCACGAACTGGCCGCCGCTCGACCACCGACCTCGACCGGCTTGGCCTCTCCCATTCCGACATCGCGCAGGCTGCCCTGAACGGCAAGCGCAACTGAGGTTCCCTGCTCAAGTCCCGTTCACCGTCTTCCTCCCCGCACCTTACTGCCCGTCCTTGGCTCCGCCGGGACGGGCTCTTTTTTTGTGCGAGCGGCGGCGACAGTCTAAGCTATCTCCAGCTTGCGGGGTGATCCCGCGCTTCGCGACACCGATGGCTGCAGCACCCGCGAACCTGTTTTCGGTTTTCCCCGAGAGTCTGGCGGCGAAGCTGTTCGCCAACGCCAAGCCGGTGAAGCTCGCCACGGACGAGGTGCTGTTCCTCGCCGGTGATCCCGGCGACGGCTGCTACCGCGTCGATCAGGGGCTGCTCAAGATCAGCATGATCGCGCCGTCGGGCGCAGAGCGCATTCTCGCGATCGTCGGCCCCGGCGGCATTGTCGGCGAGCTTTCCACCATCGACGGCCTGCCGCGTTCGGCATCGGTCGCGGCGGTGCGTGCCTCCGAGCTGACGTTTGTCAGCCGCGCCACGTTCCGGGCGTTCGCCGAGGAAAACCCGCAGGTCTACATGCACCTCGTCACGCTGCTGGCGGCGCGGCTGCGCGACACCGACGGCGTGGTGGCGGCCGGAAGCTTCCTGCCGCTGAAGGGCCGCGTGGCGCGCGCGCTGCTCGATCTCGCCGAGGCGTTCGGCCAGGACGTCGGCAAGGGACGCATCCTCATCCGCCAGAAGGTCAGCCAGAGCGACGTCGCGGCGATGGCCGGCATCGCCCGCGAGAATGTGAGCCGGATCCTCAATGACTGGATTCGCGACAAGCTGGTGAGCCGGCTGTCCGGTTACTATTGCCTCGAAAACAAAAGCAGGCTCGAGCGCGAAAGCGCGATCTAGCCGTTTTCCGGCTGGACGAATCAGGCGGCCCCGAATACCTAGGCCCGGGGTTCCGGGCTGATATGCCGCTATCGCCGCTACAGAAATCCGCGCCGCTCAACGTGCCTCAGACGCTGGCGCAGGGCGTCGAGCTGCACAAGCAGGGCCGGCTCGCGGAGGCCGAACGGCTCTACATGTCGGTGCTCGCAGCGCGCCCCGACAACATCGAGGCGCTGCAATACCTTTCGATCATCCGCTACGACAAGGGCCAGTACGCCGAAGCGCTGCAGCTCACCGCCAGGGCGATGCAGATGCGCGCGCCATCGCCGCAGATCCTTGTGCATCACGGGCTGGTGCTGAACGCGCTCAACCGGCCCGAGGAAGCGCTGGAAAGCTTCGGCCGCGCGCTGAAGATGAAATCGAAGTTTGCCGACGCGCTCAACAACCGCGCCGTCGTGCTGATGTCGCTCAACCGCAACGAGGAGGCGCTGGCGGATCTGCAAAAGGCGCTGGCGATCGCGCCCCGCGACGTCAACGCCAACTTCAACCGCGGCAATGTGCTGATCCAGCTCAAGCGGCTCGACGAGGCGCTGACGAGCTACGACCGCGCGCTTACGGTCAATCCGAAGCACGTCGAATCCCACTTCAATCGCGGCAACGTGTTCAAGCTGATGCACCGGGCGGGGGACGCGGTCGCCTGCTACGACCGCGCGCTGGCGCTGCGCCCGGACCTCGCGGAGGCGCACTGCAACCGCGCCGCCATGCTGTGCGAGCTGCAGCGGTTCGCGGAAGGACTGGTGAGCGCCGACCGGGCGATCGAGCTCCGGCCGGACTACGTCGAGGCGCATTACAATCGCGCGGGCCTGCTCTATGGGCTGAAACGCTTCGAAGAGGCGCTGGCGGGCTATGACCGGGCGGTGGCGATCCACCCGGGCCTCGCCGAGGCCTGGTGCAACCGCGGCAACACGCTGCGCGAATTGAAGCGCCTTGACGAGGCGCTGGCGAGCTTCGACAAGGCCATTGAGATCAGGCCGGGCTTCCCCGATGCCCTGTCCAACCGCAGCATGATCCTGCACAACTACCGGCGCTACGAAGATGCGCTGGAGAGCTGCCAACGGGCGCTGGCGGCCAACCCCAACCACATCAACGCGCTGAACAACTGCTGCGAATCGCTGCGCGAGCTCAAGCGGTTCGAAGAGGCGATGGAAAGCTACCAGCGCCTGCTGACGCTGCAGCCCGGGCATCAGCACGCGTTCAGCGGCACGGCAAGCTGCGCCATGAACCTCTGCGACTGGAACAAGCGGGCGGAGTTCATGCCGACCGTCGAGGCGCATATCGCCAACAAGGTGTCGGTGATCTCGGCGTTTGCGCAGTTCGGCTACACCGGCGATCCGGGGCTGCAGCGCCAGTGCGCCGCGAACTACATCGCGCACCGGCTGCCGTCCATGCCCGAGCCCCTATGGAAGGGCGAGGTCTGGCGCCACGACCGGCCGCGCATCGCCTATCTCTCGGCCGACTTCCTCGAGCACGCGACCTCGTTCCTGATGGCCGGGCTGTTCGAGCAGCATGACCGCTCGAAGTTCGAGGTTTCCGCCTTTTCGTTCAGCGTCGACGACCGGACCGCGATGCGGCAGCGGCTGGTCGCGGCGTTCGACCATTTTCATGACGTCTACCAGATGAGCGATTTCGAGGTCGCGCAGATGATGCGCGAACGTGAGATCGACGTCGCTATCGATCTCAAGGGCCACACCCAGGAGGCACGGATCGGCATTTTCGCCTATCGCCCAGCGCCGATCGCGGCGGCCTATCTCGGCTATCCGGCCACCGCCGGCGCGGCCTTCATCGATTATTTCATCGGCGATCCCGTGGCCTCGCCGTTCTCGCTGCAGCCCCACTTCGACGAGAAGATCGTGCACCTGCCCGACAGCTATCAGTGCAACGACCGCAAGCGGGTGATCGCCGAGCGCACGCCGACGCGCACCGAGGCGGGCCTGCCGGAGCAGGGCTTCGTGTTCTGCTCGTTCAACAACAACTGGAAGATCACGCCCGAGGTGTTCGACGTCTGGATGCGGCTCTTGCGCGACGTCGAGGGCAGCGTGCTGTGGCTCTTGCGCGACAATCCGGGCGCCGAGCGAAACCTGCGCAACGAGGCGCAGCAGCGCGGCATCGATCCGGCGCGGCTGATTTTCGCCGACCGCGCACTGTCAGCCGACCATTTGGCCCGCCAGCGGCTGGCCGATCTGTTCCTCGACACGCTGCCGTGCAACGCCCACACCACCGCGAGCGACGCGCTGTGGGCGGGCCTGCCGGTGCTGACATGTCTCGGCGAAGCCTTTGCCGGACGCGTGGCGGCAAGCCTGCTGCACGCCGCGGGTGCGGCCGACCTCGTGACCAGCAATCTCGTAGAGTATGGCGCCCTGGCGCTAAGGCTTGCGCGCGAGCCCGCGCTGCTCGCCGGGATCAAGGCTCGGATCGTTCGAAACCGCGACACCTGCCCGCTGTTCGACACCGCGCGCCTCGCCCGCCACATCGAGGCGGCCTACATGACGATGTGGGAGCGCTGGCAGCGCGGCGAGCCGCCGGCGAATTTCGCGGTCTCCGCGCTAGGCTGACTCCCGCTCCCGCACGCGCGGCTTCGGCTCCGCCACGCCGAGCGTCTCGATGATGAGCTGACCAAGCGCGACAAAGTCCGCTTTGCGCGGCGAGGTGCGCCGCCAGGCGAGCCCCACGGTACGGCCCGGCGCCGGCTCGACGAACCGCATGAGTTTCACGCGCTCGTCGCGCAACTCCACGTCAACCGCGACCCGCGGCAAGAGCGTGATGCCGTAGCCGTTCGCCACCATCTGCATCACGGTCGCAAGACTCGTCGCGCCGAGGCTGACGTCGCGCCGCGAGCTCGCGCAGAACGCCAGCGCCTGATCCCGCAGGCAGTGTCCCTCCTCCAGCAGGATCAGCCGCTGTGTGTCGATGTCGTCGGGGTTGACGCGCGCACTCTCCGGACGATCGTCGGTCGCCGGCACCGCGAGCAGGAACGGATCGTCGAACAGCCGGCTGCTCTCGATCTCGACGTCGTCCACCGGCAGCGCGAGCATGATCACGTCGAGCGCGCCGCGATGCAGCTCCTCGACCAGCATCTGCGTCTGTGTCTCGCGCAGCTCGACGCGCAGCTCCGGATAGCGGCGCTGCAGCATCGGCAGGATCTTCGGCAGCACGTAGGGCGCGATGGAGGGGATGACGCCGAGCTGCATCCGCCCGGTCAACAGCCGGCCGCGGTGGCGCGCGAAGTCTTCGAGATCGCGCGTCGCCGCCAGCACCCGCTCTGCGCGCTGCGCCACCTCGACGCCGACGTCCGTGAGGGTGACCTCGCCCGGGCGACGCTCGACCAGCGGCACCCCGAGCTCCGCCTCCAACTCCCGGATCTGCATGGACAGGGCTGGCTGGGTTATCGCGCACGCCTCGGCGGCCTTGCCGAAATGCCCGTGGTGGGACAACGCCGACAAATAACGCAACTGTTTCAACGTGATCATGGCGATAAGATATTCTTATCGCACCGCGCAAGCAATCCAATTGGACTGATGGGGCTCGGGATTTTAGAGCGATACCAAGGAAACCTGGGCCCAAGAAGCAGCGGAGAGAAACATGGACGCCAAGACCGACGACAAGAACGCGGGCAAGTGCCCGTTCACTGGAGGCCACGGACACACCAACCGTGACTGGTGGCCGACCCAACTGGACGTTTCGGTTCTGCATCGGAATTCGAACCTGTCCGATCCGATGGACGAGGCGTTCGACTACGCCAAGGAGTTCAAGAGCCTCGACCTGAACGCCGTGATCAAGGACCTGCAAGCCTTGATGACCGACTCGCAACCCTGGTGGCCGGCGGACTTCGGCCACTATGGCGGGCTGTTCATCCGCCTGGCGTGGCACGCCGCGGGCACCTACCGCATCACCGACGGCCGCGGTGGCGCCGGCACCGGCCAGCAGCGTTTTGCGCCACTGAACTCCTGGCCGGACAACACGAACCTCGACAAGGGACGCCGGCTGTTGTGGCCGATCAAGCAGAAGTACGGCCGGAAGATCTCTTGGGCCGACCTGATGGTCCTCTGCGGCAACGTCGCGCTCGAGTCGATGGGCTTCAAGACGTTCGGCTTCGCCGGCGGCCGCGCCGACGTGTGGGAGCCCGAAGAGCTGTTCTGGGGTCCTGAAGGCACGTGGCTCGGCGACGAACGCTACAGCGGCGAACGCCAGCTCGCGGAGCCGCTCGGCGCGGTGCAGATGGGCCTGATCTACGTCAACCCGGAAGGCCCCAACGGCAATCCGGACCCCATCGCGGCCGCGAAAGACATCCGCGAAACGTTCTTCCGCATGGCGATGAACGACGAAGAGACCGTCGCGCTGATCGCCGGCGGCCACACCTTCGGCAAGACCCATGGCGCCGGCGATCCGTCGCTGGTCGGCCCGGAGCCGGAAGCCGGCGCGCTCGAGGACCAGGGTCTCGGCTGGAAGAGCAAGCACGGCACCGGTATCGGCGCTGATGCCATCACCGGCGGCCCGGAGGTCACCTGGACGCAGACGCCGACGCAGTGGAGCAATCACTTCTTCAAGAACCTGTTCGAAAACGAATGGGAGCTGACGAAGAGCCCGGCCGGGGCGAAGCAGTGGAAGGCGAAAGGCGCCGCGGCCACGATCCCGGACGCCTTCGACAAGTCGAAGAAGCATGTGCCGACCATGCTGACCACCGACCTGTCACTGCGGCTCGACCCGGCCTACGAGAAGATCTCGCGGCGGTTCTACGAGAACCCCGACCAGTTCGCGGACGCGTTTGCCCGTGCCTGGTTCAAGCTCACCCACCGCGACATGGGTCCGATCCAGCGCTACCTCGGCCCGCTGGTGCCGAAGGAAACGCTGATCTGGCAGGACCCGATCCCGGCGGTGAACCATCCGCTGATCGACGACAAGGACGCCGCCGCGTTGAAGGCGAAGATCCTCGCGTCGGGTCTGACCGTGCCGCAGCTGGTCTCGACCGCGTGGGCGTCGGCGTCGACGTTCCGCGGCTCCGACAAGCGCGGCGGCGCGAACGGCGCGCGCATTCGGCTCAGCCCGCAGAAGGACTGGGACGTCAACGAGCCGGCGCGGCTCAAGACGGTGCTGCAGAAGCTCGAGGCGATCCAGAAGGAGGCCGGCAAGAAGGTTTCGCTCGCCGACCTGATCGTTCTAGGCGGCTGCGCGGCCGTGGAGAAAGCGGCGAAAGACGCCGGCGTCGACGTGAAGGTCCCCTTCGCGCCGGGCCGCATGGACGCGTCGCAGGAGCAGACCGACGTGGACTCCTTCGCGCCGCTCGAACCGCGCGCCGACGGCTTCCGCAACTACACCAACAGCAAGAAGCTGCAGTTCATGCTGCCGGAGGAAGCGTTGGTCGATCGCGCGCAGTTGCTGAGGCTCACGGCACCAGAAATGACGGCTTTGGTCGGCGGCCTGCGCGTCCTCGGCGCCAACGCCGGCGGGTCCAAGCACGGCGTGTTCACCAGCAAGCCGGGCACGCTGACCAACGACTACTTCGTCAACCTGCTCGACATGAGCACGGAGTGGTCGCCGTCCGGCGACAACCTGTACGAGGGCCGCGACCGCAAGACGAAGGCGGTCAAGTGGACCGCCACCCGCGTTGACCTCATCTTCGGCTCACACTCGCAGCTCCGCGCCTTCGCGGAAGTCTATGGGTGCTCGGACTCGAAGGAGAAGTTCGTGAAGGACTTCGTGGCGGCGTGGACCAAGGTGATGAACGCCGACCGCTACGACGTCGCCTGAGACGCGATACGGAGTTGAATTCCGGGTACCTGCCTGGAGTTCTCCCGCCGCCTTCATCCGGCGAACGATTGCCCCGAGCTTTCGTTCAAAGGATGCAGGCGGCACCCCAAACGGAAGGCCAGGGAGCGATTCCCGGCCTTTTCCTGTTGGGGACGAGCGCAACCGAGCTTCAAATTTTCATTTTGAGAACAAGTGAACCGATCTGGTTCAGAAAGCCCGTTGGACTTGCCTGGAGGTCGTAGTGAACGCCGAGATCCAGGTGGTCTTTCCTGATCCCTACCAGCCCGACACCTGTTGACAAGAGCCAGGGGGAAACGTCGAGCCCATCGACGACAAAGCTGCCGCCGCCGCCCGCATAGGAGGCCGTGATCCGTGCCGCGCTGTTCAAGGGGTTGTAACCAATGCCGGCATGGGATGTCAGATGAACATGACCGGCAATCTGATACGCACTCTTGATCGCGGCTGTCAGCATCAGCTCGCGATAGACTTGGGAGTCGACATTCAGGTTTAGGGCGTCGACGCCGCCCTCGCTATAGGAGCCGGAACGCACCTGTGCCAGATCCATGCGCAGCGACGGGATCAGCGTCAGTCCGGGGCCCGCCGAAACTTTCTTGTTGATCCCAAGCCCGGCATGGGTGGTGGTGCCGCTGTAGCTCGCCGACGCGGTGCTGTTCATGAACGAAATCGACCGGCTTTCGCTGTTCCGATTGAGCGCCGCATCGAGCTGGAAATTCACGTCGAGGTCCGGCCGCAGCGCGTAGGCGCCATATATTCCAGCGTAATAGCTGCGGATGCCGAGCGTGTTCGGAACGACATCATCGTTGCCGGTAAGCGAGTTGTATGAATACGCGACCACGCCGCCAAGCGTGAGGCCGGAAAAGAGCGTCTGGTCGACGCCTGCGGCCAATCCACCGCCGCTGGCGCGATAGCCCGGCACGCCATCGAGACCGCTCTGTCGCATGACGCCGCCAAGCGGCCGCACCCAGAAGTTCCGTTCCACGCCGAGATCGCTCTTCAGGCCCGTGCCGCGCACGGTGTCGAGGCGCGTCAGTACGGCCTGCTGAAATGCGCGTTGCGTGTTGTAGGTCGCCTGCGACGCCGATCCCGCGAGGACGGGAAGCGTCTGGCTGATGGCGTTGGAGAGAGCGGGGCCACTCAGACTGGTGAGCGCGTCGAGCGCAGGCGCAAACACCCCGCTCAGGCCTGCAGGCGTGCCTGCCAGGCGGTATAGCGTTGCGGCGGCGCCCAACGCGGAGCGGTTGTTCGTTTCCGCGGCAACATCGACGAACGGGCGAACGAGGCTGGTGGTGGCCAGCACTCCTGTCAGGTTGCCCAGGGAATCATACTCGCTCAGCAGCATCTGCGACGAAGCTGGACCGCCCGAGATGTTGCCGTAGAGGCTCGTCAGATTGCCTTGGGACACCGTGCTGAGCAGAACCTTACCTTCCGGCGTGATCGAGCCCAGCAAGGTGAAGGGACCGCTGCCATTCGGCCCAACGCCGCGACCCCAGAAGTACCCGTTCTGATAGTCCAAAATAACGAAGCGGCCGGGCGCGCTCGTGCCGAACAGCACCGGGCTGACCATTCGCCAGGGCGTGCCCGCTGTCCAGGCCCATTGTGGCGATGAGTTGCTGAGAACAACCTGCGAAGCCGGCGGCGTGAAGGTCGCCGGATCGTAGGGCAGCATGTAGGCCCAATGCGTGACCAACAGCGCATCGCCGGTGATCATCTGCATTTCCATCGAGGTCACGCCGCCGACGTTCTGCATCATGCCGAGGCCGACGGTCGCCGTGCCGCCACCGACCGGCGTGAAAATCATGGTGATCTGGCCCGACGGCGTGACGGTTCCCTGGATGGTCGTGGTCTCGGTCAGAAGCGCCGGGCCGATGGCGAGCTGCGCCACGCTGGTTCCGGTGAAGGAGCCGTTGGTCGATATGCCGAGCATCCAAAGCGTTTGGTCTCCAATCGGGACCGGGTTCGCCAAGCTTGCGCGCGGCGCAATGTAGGCCAGGAGCTGCGGGACAGGCACGTACCAGTGGGTGTTCGAGATGGTCGAATCCCAGACGTTGGCTTGCGCCCACGCGGGTAAAGCAGTGCCGGCGAAAACAGCACCGGACGTAGCCGATAGGAACGCAATTCTCAGGACAATACGAACGACCAACCGCACGGCCACGCCCAAGCCTTCCACGTACTGCTTTCAGCAAATTTGCAGCAGACAGGCTTCGACGTCGACGGCACTTTTTGGCTGGATTTCGGCCAAGGCAGCCCCGGCCGGCGACTACGCCGCCGCAGCCGGCACCTTGCTCAGCGCCTCGCGGGCATCCCACGGCTGCCACCAGAGCTTCAGCCCCAGCTCGCGGGCGATGATGCCGGCGCTGATATAGCCCGAGCCGCCGGAGATCGCGCCGCCCGGATGCGCCGCCGAGCCCGCCATATAGAGGCCGGAAATCGGCGTGCGGTAGCCGAAGTGGTTGTACATCACCTGCTCGGCGTTGAACGCGCCCATGAAGATGTCGCCGCCGCGCATCTGCGGGAACTCGGCGACATATTCGCGGCCCGTATAGACGTATTGGCCGATGATGTTCTTGCGCGTCATGTTCGGCGCGTAGCGCGCGAACACCTCGATGATCTTGTCGGCGAATTCTTCCTTGAAGGTCTCGTAGTCCTTGCCGCCGATGTCGGGGGCGTACGGCATCACGTGCCAGGCATATTGCGTGTGCTTGCCGGGCGGCGCCTGGGTCGGATCGATCACGCTGAGCGGACCACAGCCGAACTGCACCAGCGAGGGCACCTTGCCGGCCACCACATCCTTGTGCGCGACCATCAGGTCTTCCATCGTCTCGGCGCCCAAACTCCATTTCAGCGTGCGCTGGATGTTCGGGTCGAACGCGGCGGACTTGAGCTGTGCCGGCTCGTGCATCGCCAGATGCAAGCCGTAAAGCGACCATTTGGTGTACTGGAAACCATCGAGCTTCGTCAGGAACGCCGCCGGAAGCTGCTCGCGGCCGATCAGCGTCTCGAAGGTCTGATGCACGTCGAGCGTCGAGGCGACGAACTGCTTGGCGCGCACCGTACGGCCGTCATGCAGCACGATGCCTGACGCCTTGCCGCCTTCGACCAGGATCCTCTCGATACTGACCTGCGGCTGGTAGCGGCCGCCGGCGGCGATGAACGTCTCCATCAGCCCGCGCGCCAGATTGAACGAGCCGCCCTGGCAGAGCTGGTAGCCGCTTTCGAGGTCGAAGGCGCGGATCACCGAGCCCATCGGGCTCGTGCCGGACATGGTGTCGACCAGCCAGGTGCCGAACAGCGACACCTTGAACAGGAACAGGAGCTGCACGTGCTCGTTCTCGAACAGCTCCTGCACCACGTCGAACGGCTGCCGCTTGGTGATCGCCAGGAAATCGCGCCCCATGGCGCTGCGCGACAAGAGCGCCTCGCGCTCGGCCTGCGGCAGCGGCTCGGAGTAGCGCTCGGGCAGGAAGATGCTGCGGGTGATCTCCTCGGCGCGGCGGTTCCACTCGCGAAAGGTCTGCGCGTCCTTCTTCGAGAACCGGGCAACGTTGGCCAGCGTCTCCTCGAGGTCGCGGCCGAACACCAGCGCCGAGCCGTCGAGATGCGGCTGGCCGAGCTCGTAGCGCGGCGTGATGTAGGTGACGCGCTCGGCAAGGTTCAGGTCCTTGAACCAGGGCGTCTCGGTGATGTGGAAGTGATTGATCGAATGCAGGTTGTGATAGAAGCCGGGCGCGGTGACCTCCTGGGTCGACAGTCCGCCGCCGTATTGCAGGCGGCGGTCGACCAGCAGGATATCGAGGCCGCATCTGGCAAGGTAACTACCCAGCACCAGGCCGTGATGGCCCGCGCCGATGATGATGCCGTCGTAGGTTTTTTCGAGCGCCGCAGCCATCGGGTTCCTCGCCAGTTTTCTCCTGATTGCCGGGCATCCGCCGCACGCGGCGAACTCGACCGAAGCCTCAAGTCAACCAGATCGCAACGATCAGCGCGAGGGCACTGCTCGCATGAATGAGGAGGGCCGGGAGCGATCCCGGCCCTCCTGTTGACGGCGTCGGCCGAAGATTATTGCAGCGGCAGCCCGCTCGCCTTCACCTGGTCGGCCCAGTTCTTCATTTCCGTCACCGTGAAGTCGCGCTGATAGGCCGGCGACCGCCGATTCGCGGCAACCGGCTCAATGCCGGCCCGGCGCAACTGCTCGACGGTAGCCGGACGGTTGAGCGTCTGATTGCCGGCATCGGCAAGCTTCCGGACGATGGCGTCGGGCGTATCCTTCGGGAACAGGAACGCCGACCAGAAATAGGAGTCGACACCGGCCACGCCCTGCTCCTTCGAGGTGGTGAGCTGGGGAAACAGGGCCGACCGATCCGCCGTCAGCAGGGTGATGGCCCTGGCCTTGCCGCTCTCGATGGGCTGCCGTGCGGTGGCACCCAAGGCGCACAGATAATCGAGACGGCCGCCGATCAGATCCTGCGCGGCCAGCCCCGAACTGCGATACGGAACGTGGACCGTATCGATCCCCAGCGCGGCATTCAGCTTGGCACAGGCGAAATGCGAGCCCGAGCCGACGCCGGCAGAGCCGAACTGCATCTTCGATTGGTTGGCTTTCGCATAAGCCGCGAACTCGGCCAGCGTCTTGACCGGAAGCTCCTCTCGCACGATCAACACGATCGGCTGCTCGACCACCATGCCGGCCGGGGCGAAGTCCTTGATGCTGTCGTAAGGCGGCTGCTTCTGCAGGGCCGGCGCGATCGCCAGCGTGTCCACCGTTCCGAACAGCATCTGATAGCCATCCGGAGCCGAACGGGCGACCCGCAGCGAGCCGGTCATGCCGGCGGCACCACCGACATTTTCGATGACCAGTTGCTGCCCCAGCGCCTCCGACATGCCGACCGCAAGGATGCGCGCCGCCGTATCGGTTGAACTGCCCGCCGCAAACGGCACGACGACGGTGACAGGACGCGTCGGCCAGCTTTGCGCCGACGCCGGACCGGTGGCCGCAACGTTGGCAAGTGTCCAGAGCACCAGAAGCGCAAGACGAAACCCGTTCCCCATGACCCTCTCCTCAGCAGCGCGCTCTCGCGCGCTCGATAGCGGAAAGCATTGCCCACCCGGCTGACGATTTCCAGATCGGAAGAGAGGCACCTGATGTGCACGCCGGGCGCGACCCAGTCGGCCGCCCCGCGCTGCCGCCGCAAGGGCGCGGCTTACTGCGCCGCGTCCTTGGTGGCGTCGGCCTCACTGCGCAGCGCATCGGGCTGCGGCATGGCGATGATGTTGTAGCCGGAATCGACGAAATGGATTTCACCGGTCACGCCGCCGGAGAGGTCGGAGAGAAGATACAAGCCCGCGCCGCCGAGGTCTTCCAGCGACACGCCGCGGCCGAGCGGCGAATGCCGCTGCTGGAACGCGAACATGTAGCGCGCGTCGTTGATGCCGGCGCCGGCAAGCGTGCGGATCGGACCGGCCGAGATCGCGTTGATGCGGATTTTCTGCGCGCCGTAATCGACCGCGAGATAGCGCACCGACGATTCGAGGGCGGCCTTGGCCAGCCCCATCACGTTATAATTCGGCATGGCGCGGTCGCCGCCATTGTAGGTCAGCG
Source organism: Xanthobacteraceae bacterium (assembly GCA_019746355.1). Next base: position 14,871 of record JAIESC010000146.1, read on the forward strand.
TGATCATGCTGCCGCCGTTCGGCATCAGCGCGGCGGCGCGCTTGGCCGCCTCGGTGAACGAGAAGCAGGAGATCACCATGGTGCGCTCGAAGTTCTTGCGCGTGGTGTCGGCGTAGCGGCCCTTCAATTCGTTCTTGTCGGAGAAGCCGATGGCGTGGACCAGAAAGTCCATCGCGTCCCACTGCTGCTTGATCTCGGCGAACACCGCATCGACCGAGGCGATGTCCTCGACGTCGCAGGGCAGAATGATCTTGCTGCCGACCGATTCCGCCAGCGGCTTCACCCGCCGCCCGAGTGCATCGCCCTGATAGGTGAAGGCCAGTTGGGCGCCATGCTCCGACAGCGCCTTGGCGATGCCCCAGGCGATCGAATGATCGTTGGCGACACCCATCACCAGGCCACGTTTGCCCTGCATCAGCCCCGGCATCGGACTCCTCTTACTCTTCTTGCGCCGGCCTCAGCCCCGAGTCCGGCGAACCTGAAACTGCGTCAGACGTCCAGCCGCTTGAACACGACCGAAGCGTTGGTGCCGCCGAAACCGAATGAATTGGAAAGGACCGCGCCGAGCTTGGCGTCGTCCTGGCGTTGCCGCACGATCGGCATGTCGGCCATCGCGGGATCGATGTTCTCGATGTTGGCGCTCTCGCAGATGAAGCCGTTCTGCATCATCAGCAGCGAATAGATCGCCTCCTGCACGCCGGTGGCGCCGAGCGAGTGGCCGGTCAGCGACTTGGTCGCCGAGATCGGCGGGCACTTGCTGCCGAACACCTCGCGGATCGCCTCGATCTCCTTGACGTCGCCGATCGGCGTCGAGGTCGCGTGCGGATTGATGTAGTCGATCGGCGCTTTGAGGTCCTGCATCGCGATCTTCATGCAGCGCACCGCGCCCTCGCCCGAGGGCGCCACCATGTCGTGGCCGTCGGACGTCGCGCCATAACCGCCGAGCTCGGCGTAGATCTTTGCGCCGCGCGCCTTGGCATGCTCCAGCTCTTCCAGCACCAGCACGCCCGCACCACCGGCGATCACGAAGCCGTCGCGATCCCGGTCATAGGCGCGCGAGGCCTTGTCCGGGGTCTGGTTGAAGCCTGTCGACATCGCGCCCATGGCGTCGAACAGCACCGACATGGTCCAGTCGAGGTCTTCGCTGCCGCCGGCAAACACCATGTCCTGCTTGCCCCACTGGATCATCTCGGCGGCGTTGCCGATGCAATGATTCGATGTCGCGCAGGCCGACGAGATGGAATAGTTGACGCCCTTGATCTTGAACCAGGTGGCGAGCGTCGCCGAGGCGGTCGACGACATCGCCTTGGGAACGGCAAAGGGGCCGACGCGCTTGGGGCCCTTTTCCTTGGTGGTCAGCGCCGCCTCGACGATGGTGCGCGTCGAGGGGCCGCCCGAGCCCATGACGATGCCGGTGCGCTCGTTGGAGATTTCCTTTTCCTCGAGGCCGGCGTCGCGGATCGCCTGCTCCATGGCGACGTGGTTCCAGGCCGAGCCGCGGCCAAGGAAGCGCATGGCGCGGCGATCGACCGATTCCGACGGATCGAGGCTGGGCGCGCCATGCACCTGGCAGCGGAAGCCGAGCGTGGCGTATTCATCCGCGCGCGAGATGCCGGACTTGGCCTCGCGCAGGCTCGCCAGCACCTCCTGCGTGTTGTTGCCGATGGACGAGACAATGCCCATCCCGGTGACGACAACCCGTCTCATTTCAGCCTCGCCGCATCTGTCGCAATCGGCTCCGCATCGCGCGGACGCCGGATTGATGGTCGTAAATTAGGGCCGCCCCGGACGGTCCCGCAAGACCGCCGCAAGAAACCGCCCGGAAAGCCGCGATCACGCGGTTGTCGGTTTCATCGCATCCGCGTCGCGGAACAGGCCGACCTTGAGGTCGAAGGCCCGGTAGATGATCGAGCCGTCCGCCGACAGCCAGCCGTCGGCAATTCCAAGCACGAGCTTGGACCGCATCACGCGCTTGATTTCCAGCCCGTAGACCACGTTTTTCATGTTCGGCAGCACCTGGCCGGAGAACTTGAGCTCGCCGAGGCCGAGCGCGCGGCCCTTGCCGGAGGAGCCAAGCCAGCCGAGGAAGAAGCCCAGCAACTGCCACAGGGCATCGACGCCGAGGCAGCCCGGCATAACCGGATCGCCCTTGAAATGGCAAGGGAAGAACCAAAGGTCGGGCTTCACGTCGAGCACCGCCCGCACCAGACCCTTGCCATATTCGCCGCCCGCCTCCGCGATCTCGGAGATGCGGTCGAACATCAGCATGGGCGGCAGCGGAAGCTGCGGGCCCTCCAGAAACATCTCGCCGCGGCCGCAGGACAGCAGGTCCTCGAACTCAAAGCTGCTGCGCTTGTTTTCCATCATCGTCCTGTTTGCGGCTGACCGCTCCATGACTATCTCCTAACATGGCGGGCGGCGGCTGGACAAAGCCGGTTCTGGACAAATAGGACCATAATCGAGCTTTGCCAGACACGCAGAGCCCCTTGCAAACCGGTGCGCTTGTTGCGAAACGCTTGCACCAAGGGGGTCGGAACGATATGATTGCAAATGTAACAATCTTAGAATGGTTCTGATCTACTGTTGAGCGTGAGAAATGGCTGAAACGCGTACCACGATCCTGAGCACGGCTGACGCCGCCGTGATCCCTGTGGATCTCCGCCGGGATGCTCTGAACGGTTGCCCGTGGCACGACGTGAAATCGATGCTGCGCGATGTCGGCCTGCGCCCGACGCGGCAGCGCATGGCGCTCGGCTGGATCCTGTTCGCCAAGGGTGACCGGCACCTGACTGCCGAGATGCTCTACGAGGAAGCGACCAAGGCGAAGGTCCCGGTGTCGCTCGCCACCGTCTACAACACGCTGCATCAGTTCACCGAAGTGGGCCTGCTGCGCCAGGTCGCGGTCGACGGCTCCAAGACCTACTTCGATACCAACACCACCGCGCATCACCACTTCTTCGTCGAGGGCGACAACGCGCTGGTCGACATCCCCGGCGCGGAGGAGATCGTCAGCAAGATGCCCGCGGCACCCGCCGGCTACGAGATCGCCCGCGTCGACGTGGTGGTCCGGCTGCGCAAGAAGGACGCCCGCCGGTAATCCCGGCACCTATCGGTTTGGGCCGGGCCCTCTGCCCGGCCGTTGGCTTTTTGCTAGGCTCTCTGCAATTCGGCACGCAAAGGCCGGTGCGGGAGCGCGCGCGATGGATCAGGACGCTATCGACGAGGTCGCCAAGACCTTCATGCGCGCGCGGCAGACCGGCGAGCGGCTTGCTTCCTTGCCCGCACATCTCGCACCGAAGAACTTCGCCGAGTCGTGCGCCATCATGGACGCGGTCGACAGGCTTGCCGGCGAGCGCATCGTCGGCACGAAGATCGCCGCCAAGCCCGGCGCGGAAGTGGTTTACGCGTCGCTCGCCGCAGGGCGCGTGTTCGAAAGTCCGGCACGCGTGCCGCGCGCGCTGACGCCGTGCCAATACATGGAGTGCGAGATCAGCTTCCGTCTGGCGCGCGACCTACCGGCGCGCGAGAAGGAATATTCCGACGCCGAAGTGTTCGACGCGCTCGAAGGCTGCGCCGCGTTCGAGTTGGTGGACAGCCGGTTCCGCGACCTGAAGTCGGCGATGGAGAAGACGCCGTACGAATTCTACGCCGATCACATCGCCAACGGCGCGATGGTGTTCGGCCCGTTCCGCAAGGACTGGCAGAAATTCGACTTCACCAGGACGCGCGTCACAATGAAGCAGGGTGGACGGACCATCGTCGGCAAGACCGGTGGCCACCCGACCGGCAATCCGGGCAAGCCCGCGGTGGTTCTCGCCAACCTCCGGCGGGGCTCGACCGGGCTCAAGGCCGGCACGTTCATCGTCACCGGCTCGTTCACCGGCTTTCATCCGGTGGAACTCAATCAGCCGGTCAAGGGAGAGTTCGAAGGCTTCGATACGATGGAGGCGACGATCGTGGGTTAAGTTGCTGCAACTGGTGCAACAAACTGGGTGTCATCGCCGGGCTTGACCCGGCGATCCATGAGCGAGCGCCACAAACTTACATCGTAAGAATGGCTTCTGCTGCAACACTGCATGGACCCGCGGGTCAAGCCCGCGGGTGAGGGCGGAGTGTTGGGCGAAACCGCGGCAACACTCCGTCGGTCAGTCCACCTTCTCGTTCGGATACACGCCCCAGAGCCGCGTCTGCTGCACGTAGCCCTCGAAGCCGCGGCCGGCGAGATAGCACCAGCCTTCGCCGGAGCAGCGCTTGACGCTGGCGATCACGCCGCGCTCGAGCCGCGCCGTCACCACGCTCTGCACGTCCGGCTTCTCATGCAGCGTCACCAGATCGTCGGCGCCCCGCGCCGTCACCATTCCGGTGCGCCGGCCGGACAGAAGCGAGTGATAGACCCAGCCCTCGGTGCCGTCGGCATCGCGGATGCGCCGCCAGGTCTCGAACTCGGCGGTGATCTCCACCGGCAGGCCGGCGCGCTGGTACAGCCATTTGACCTCGTAGGTCTTGGCCGGGCCGATGTGCATGTTGACCTTGTCGGACTTCAGGCTGACGAAGCGCGGAACCGGGAGCCCGCTGGCGGAGCCTGCGGCCAGCCCCTGGGCGGCCGCCTGCGGCTGGGATTGCGATGGCGTGGGAGTCCAGGCTGCGGCGAATGCCGCCGCGAAAACCATCACAAGCAGGGCACGATGGACGTGTCTCATGCGACCGCGACAACAACTCTGAGCGAAACCGACGCAACCCGGGTGCTTTGTCTTGAAAGGCCCATCTGATACAGAGAAATCCGGCCAGAATGGCTTGCCCCGAGCACCGCGCGGGGCATCCCCACAGTGTCGTTCACCTCGGTTAAGGAGGACTGAACGGGCGCAAATTTCCGGCTCCACTTAAGAGGGGCGCAAGCATGCCGAAAGGCAAGAAACCGCTGGTGATCGTGACGCGCAAGCTTCCCGACAGCGTCGAGACGCGCATGCGGGAGCTGTTCGACACCCGCCTCAATCTCGAGGACAAGCCGATGACCCCGGCCCAGCTCGGCGAGGC
>JAIESC010000283.1 GCA_019746355.1 Xanthobacteraceae bacterium
TCGACGTCCCAGTACTGGTCGCGCTCCTGGATCGAGCAGAGGAAGTGCTCGCGGCGGTCCTCGATCCACTTCACCGGCGCTTTCAGCAGGAGGCTCGCGGCCGAGATCGCGACCTCTTCCGGGTAGAGGATGAACTTGGCGCCGAAGCCGCCGCCGACGTCAGGGGCGACAACGCGGATGCGGTTCTCGTCGAGGCCGAGCAGCTTCATGATGAAGAAGCGGCACTCGTGCGCGAGCTGGGTGGAGCTGAAGACGGTCAGCACGTCGGTCTGCTCGTCATAGCTGGCAACGAGCCCGCGGGTCTCGATCGAATGGGCGCCGCCGCGGTGCTGCTTGAGGTTGACGGTGAGCTTGTGCGGCGCGGCTTCGACGGCCGTGTCGGCGTTGCCGTAGCTCTGGACGAAATCGACCAGCAGGTTGCCCTTGCGGTGGACATGGACGTCCGCCGCGCCGGGGGCGAGCGCGTCGCGGCAGTCGGAGGCGGCGGGCAGCTCCTCGATGTCGACGTTGATCAGCGTCAGCGCGTCCTCGGCGATGTAGCGCCTGTCAGCGACGACCATGGCGATCGCGTCGCCGACATAGGCGACCTCGCGGCTTGCGAGGATGAACGGCGAGATGTCGGGCGGCAGGATGTTGCTGGGAAATTGCAGCGGCAGGCGGTCGGCGGTGAGCACCGGGCGGAGATCGGCCAGGGTGTAGACCGCGCGCACGCCGGGCAGCGCGCGGGCGGCGCTGGTGTCGATCGAGCGGATCAGGCCGTGGGCTGTGGGGCTCCTCAGGAACGCGGCTTCGAGCAGGCCGTGCGGGTGCAGGTCGTCGACGAAGCGCCCGGCGCCGCGGAGGAGGAACGGGTCTTCGACGCGGGGGGTGCGGCGGCCGATGTGAGGTTTGGGTTGGGTCACTTAGGGTGTGTTCGTTTCAGGTTGATTGATTCTCGCACGGTCTCTCTCCGTCATCCTGAGGCGCGAGCGAAGCGAGCCTCGAAGGATGAACGGCCCGGAACTGTTGGGGCCGTCGCCCTTCGAGGCTCGCTCACTCGCACCTCAGGGTGACGGATCGAGGGCGCAATCGTTGCGACAGTTCGTAGGGTGGGCCAAGGCGCGTCGGCACCGGGCCCACGCATTCTTGCTCGAGGCAACGACGTGGGCATAGGCGAGCGAAGCGACGCCGTCCTTCGGACGGCTATGCCGCGGAGCCTGTCATCGGGCCGCGCTTCGCGCGGACCCGTTGGCGGCTTTGCCCACCCTACGCATTTCTGATCTTCAATAGCAGACCGCAACATCATTCGATGGTGATGCCGCTGGCCTTGATCATGGCGCCCCACTTCTCGACCTCGGTGCCGACGAAGGTCGAGAGATACTGCGGGGTGCGGAGCTCGGGGGCGATCACGGTGACGCCGGCTTTCTGCAGGCGCTCGACGACCACGGGGGTCTTGAGGGTTTCGGTGGTGGCATCGTAGAGCTTTTTGACGATCGCGTCCGGGGTGCCCTTGGGGAAGAAGAAGGCGGTCCAGAAGTAGGAGTCGACGCCGCCGATGCCCTGCTCCTTTGCGGTCTTGAGCGTCGGGAACAGGGCCGAGCGCTCGTTGGTGAGGAGCGCGATCGGCTTCGCCGTGCCGCTTTCCACCGGGCCCATGGCGGCGGCGCCGAGCGCGCAGAAATAATCGATGCGGCCGCCGATCAGGTCCTGCATGGCGAGGCCCGAGCCGCGATACGGCACGTGCTGCGGGTCGATGCCGAGCTTGGCGTTGAGCTGCGCGCAGGAGAAGTGCGAGCCGGAGCCGACGCCGGAGGAGCCGAACTGCATCTGCTTGTGGTTGGCCTTGGTGTGGGCGACGAAGTCCTGCAGCGAGGTCACCGGCAGATCCTTGCGCGTGACCAGCACGATCGGCTGCTCGACCACGAGGCCCGCGGCGGCGAAATCCTTGACGCTGTCGTAGAGCGGCCGCTTGTGCATGGTCGGCACGATCGCCATCGAGTCGACGCTGGCGAACACGAACTGGTAGCCGTCGGGCGCGGCCTTGGCGACGCGCGCGGTGCCGGTCATGCCGCCGCCGCCGCCGATGTTCTCGATGATGACCTGCTGGCCCAGGACTTCGGACATGCGCGCGGCGAGCACGCGGCCGGCCACGTCCGACGAGCTGCCCGCGGCAAAGGGAACCACCATGGTGATCGGGCGGGTGGGCCAGGCGTCCTGCGCGGCGGCGGACAGCGCGGTGGTTGTGACGAGGAATGCGGCGGCGAGGACGGCGGCGGTTCGAGAGCGTGGCAGCATAAGGGGCTCCGTGAGGGGGTGGATGCTATCCCGGCGGGGGTGATGAAGAAAGCAAGGAGCATGCCCCTGCGCACGCCGGGCAGCTCTGCCGGCGCGTCACGACTCGGCCGTTTCCCCCATCAAATGGAAGCACACCCGCGCAACACGCACACTGTCACCCGCGGGCTTGACCGGCGGGTCCATACGGTGCCGCGACGAATACGCTTCTTACGAGTTGCGTACGCTGCGCCGCTTGATGGATCGCCGGGTCAAGGCGAGCAAAGCGACGCCGTCCTTCGGACGGCTATGCCCGGCGATGACAGCGGTGGATGTGGCATGGAGTGTGCCAACTCGTGGCATCCAAACGCCTGCTGCCTGCCAAACGTTTCCAACCTCCCTTGCACCGCTCGCTCTCGTGTCCCGAACGCGTCGCACCACTCCGCTCCGCGACGTGCTGCGCCGCGCCCGGGACACGAGGACGAGCCGAGCGTCATCCGTTGCGCGCGGCCGTAATCGCCTTCCACACCCGCTCCGGGGTCAGCGGCATTTCGAGATCGGTGACGCCGAGGGGGCGCAGCGCGTCGAGCACGGCGCCGGTGATCGCGGCGGGGGCGCCGATCGATCCGGCTTCGCCGCAGCCCTTGGCGCCGAGCGGGTTGTGGGTGCAGGGCTGGGTCTCGTCGAGCTCCGAGATAATCGGCGGCATGTCGGCGGCGCGCGGCACGGCGTAGTCCATGAACGAGCCGGAGAGGAGCTGGCCGCTCGACGGATCGTAGACGCAGGCCTCGTGGAGCGCCTGGCCGAGGCCCTGGGCGATGCCGCCGTGGATCTGGCCCTCGACGATCATCGGATTGATCACGGTGCCGACATCGTCGACGCCCCAGTAGCCGACGATGGCGATCGTGCCGGTGTCGCAATCGACCTCGACCTCGCAGGCATGGGCTCCGTTGCTCCAGGCAAAGCTCGGCGGATCGTAGACCGCGCTGTCCTGCAGGCCGAGCTCCAGGTCGGTGGGATAGCTGGTCGGATGGTGCGCGACGCGGGCCACCTCGCGCAGCGTGACGCGGCGGTCGGTGCCGGCGACGGCGAAGGTGCCGCCGGCGAAGGCAATGTCGCCGGCCGAGGCCTCGAGCAGATGCGCGGCGATGGTGCGGCCCTTGTCGATGATCTTCACGGCCGCGCGGTCGAGCGCCGAGCCGCCGACGGCGATCGAGCGCGAGCCGAAGGTGCCGGAGCCGTAGGGCACCTGGTCGGTGTCGCCCTCGATGATCTCGACGCTGGCCATCGGCACGCCGAGGCGCGAGGCGATGATCTGGGCGAAGGTGGTGGCGTGGCCCTGACCGTGGTTGTGGGTGCCGAGCAGCGCCTGCACGCTGCCGTCGGCCTGCACGCGGATCGACGCGGCCTCAAAGAAGCCGACGCGGGCGCCGAGGGCTGCGGCGAAGCGGGACGGTGCGACGCCGGACGATTCGACGTAGCAGGCGAAGCCGAAGCCGCGGCGTTTTCCGGTTTTCGCGGCGGCGGCCTGGCGTTTGGCAAAGCCTTGGTAATCGGCGGCTTCGAGAAGGCGTGACAGCACCTTGGGGAAATTGCCGCAGTCGTAGGTCGGGCCGATCGGCGTCTTGTAGGGCATGGCCTCGGCGGGCACGAGGTTGCGCCGGCGAATCTCGGCGCGGTCGAGGCCGAGCAGGCGCGCCGCCTCGTCGGCGAGCCGCTCCAGCACGAAGCAGGCCTCCGGCCGGCCGGCGCCGCGGTAGGCATCGGTCGGCACGGTGTTGGTGAACACGCCGGTCGACTGCACGGAGATCGCAGGCGTGCGGTAGACGCCGGCGAGCAGCGCGCTGTAGATCGCGCTCGGGATGCCCGCGCCGAAGGTCGAGACGTAAGCGCCGATGTTGGCGACGGTCTCGACCTTCAGCGCGAGGAAGTGGCCGTCCCTGTCGATGGCGAGCTCGGCGCGGGTCTGGTGGCCGCGGCCCTGATAGTCGGCGACGAAGCATTCGCTGCGCGAGGACACCCAGCGCACCGGCCGGCGCAGGCGGCGCGCGGCCCAGGCGACGATGGTCTCCTCCGGATAGTGCTTGCCCTTGTAGCCGAAGCCGCCGCCGACGTCGGGGGCGACGAGGCGGATGGCGGTCTGGGGCAAACCGAGCTGGTCGGTGACGGCGCGGCGGATGTGGTGCGGCACCTGGGTCGAGCAATAGAGCGTGAGCTTGCCTGAGCTGCCGTCGGCCAGAACGGCGCGCGGCTCGATGGCAGCGCCGATCAGGCGGTTGTTGGCGAGGTCGAGCTTTATGATGTGCGCCGCGGCTTCGAACGCCTTCTGCACGGCAGCCGCGTCACCGCGGGCGAAGCGGAAGCAGACGTTGCCGGGCGCGGCGTCGTGGAGCTGCGGCGCGTCTCTTTCCATCGCGCTGCGGCCGTCGATGATGGCGGGCAGCGGCTCATAGTCGACGTCGACGAGATCGGCGGCGGCCTGGGCCTGTGCGTGGGTTTCGGCGATGACCGCCGCGACGGCTTCGCCGACGTGCCGCACGGTGTCGCGCGCGAGCGCCCAGCGCGGCGGCTCCGCCATCGGTTTGCCGTCGGAGGTGGCAATGGCCCAGAGCGGTGCCATCGGGCCGACATTGTCGGCCGCCATGTCGGCGCCGGTGAGCGCGGCGACGACCCCGGGCGAAGCTATAGCGGGCGCGATTTCGATGCGGCGGATGCGGGCATGGGCGTGCGGCGAGCGCAGCAGGACGCAATGCAGCTCACCGGGCAGGCTGATGTCAGAGACGTAGCAGGCTTTACCGCGGAGAAATTTCGGGTCTTCGACGCGCAGGACCCGCGCGCCAATACCTTCCTTGGAATTTATCTGAGTCCGAGGCGTCATTCCGGGGCGCGCCGAAGGCGCGAGCCCGGAATCCAGCACCGCAGGGAATCCCTATGTGTCTGGATTCCGGGCCCGCCGCCATAGCGCGTCGAAGACGCGCGTGAACGCGCTTCTGGCGGCGTCCCGGAATGACCGCGGGGGGTCATTGCAGTTCCTCGCGCAGCAAATCGAGGCGCTCGAACGCCGAGCGGTCGGAGACGACGAAGAGGCTCGCGTCGCCATCCTTCGCGGTGTGGCTGGCGAAGCTCCAGTGCGGGATCGAGAACACGTCGTTCTGCGACCAGTCGAAGCTGTGCTCGCCGACGGTGGAGCGGCCGGAACCCGACACGACCAGGCAGATCATGTTGCAGGTCGTGCGCTTCGGACGGGTGGTTTTGTTGCGGGGGAGACGCAGGGCGTAGCAGTCGAGCGCCGGCATCACCGGGCCGCCGGTCGCGGGGTTGGTGTAGCGGAGGGTGTGCGCGCCGTCGGGGCCGGCGGGGAGTTCGGCGAGGAGCCGGCGCATCGCCGCGCCGGAGTAGTGATATTTCGGCGAGTGCGATGGCGCATGCGCGAGGTCGGCGCCGGCCATGCCGGCCTCGGCCCAGAGCTTCTCGTCGCCGGCATCGACCTGCCAGAACTGGTTGGCTTTCGGGTCGCCGGGCTCGAAGAAGTTGGCGTCGAGCTGGCGGATCAGCGGGATGTTGGCGGCATCGAACCAGATGATGCGATGATCGCTCTCGTTGATGTGGCCGTGCCAGCACATCGGCGGGGTGAGGATGAGATCACCGTTGCGCATATCGCAGCGGCGGCCGTTGACGATGGTGGCGGCACCCTCGGCGCGCGTCGCAAAGCGGATCGCCGCGAAGGTGTGGCGGTGCGGCCGCGCACGGTCGCCTGGGTCGAGCACGGTGAAGGCCGCGATCAGGTTCGAGGTGGTGACGGTTTCGCCGCCGAAGGCGGGATTGACCAGGATCAGCGCACGGCGCTCGACATCGTCGATCGGCACTTCGGAGACGGCGCGCTCGGTGAACGGCTCGATGTCGCGCCAGCGCCAAATCAGCGGCGGGTCTTTCGCGGCGGGAGTCACCGGCGTCAGCGTGCGGAAGCGGTCCCACAACGGATGCAGGTTCGCCGCTTCGAGCTGAGCGACGAAGTTGGAGCCTTGCTTGTTCACTGCGGCCGTGTCGGCCATGTGGGCTTCTCCGCGCAAAATTCTAGCAGGCTGCCGAATGACTCTCCACGGTCATTCCGGGGCGCGCCGAAGGCGCGAGCCCGGAATCCAGTCCCGAGATAATCCCTGCTGAACTGGATTCCGGGCCCGCCGCCATAGCGCGTCGAAGACGCGCGTAAACGCGCTGATGGCGGCGTCCCGGAATGACGCGGGAGAGTTTCCAGCAGCCTGCGAGCAATCACGTCCGCGGCAGCTTCTCGTCGATGTTGGTCTTGTCGATGATGACGTGCTTGATGAACACGCGCGGCTCGACCTTGTCGCCCTTCAGATACTGCGCCAGCACGTCGACGCCGAGGCGGCCCCACAGCACCGGGTTGAGCTCGATGGTCATGGCGAGCTTGCCGTCCTTGACCGCGCGCAGCGCCGGCGGCACGCCGTTCATGCCGGTGACCAGCGTCTGCTTGTTCGCGGCGAGCACCGCCTGCATGGCGCCGAGCGCGACGTCGTCGTTGGCGGTGTAGATCGCCTTCAGGTCGGGATGCGCAACCAGCGCGTCCTCGGCCTGCTTGACGCCGCGCTCGCGGGTGAGCGGGCCGTCGTGCTTCACGACAATCTGGATCTTCGGATATTTGGCCATCACCTCGGCGTAGCCGTCGCCGAGGTTGCGGAACGTCGGCGCGCCGCTCGGGCCCAGCAGCAGCGCGACCTTGCCCTCGCCGCCGATTTGTTTCGCGGTCCATTCGGCGATGTCGCGGCCGATCTGCTTCTCGTCCATCGCCACGTGCAGGGTCTGGTTCGGCGAGGTCGAGCCGCGCGCGACCGAGACGATCGGGACGTTGCCGGCCTTGGCGGCGTCATAGGCGGCGTTGACCCCCACTGCATCGATGGGGGAAATAAGCACGCCCTTGACGCCGCGCGCGACGAGATCCTGAACGCCGTTGATCTGCTTGACCTTGTCCTCGTTGGCCGAGACGGTCGCGACCTCCCAGCCGAGCTCCCCCGCGCGGGCGCGGATGCCGCGCAGCATGGCGATGTAGAAGGGGTTGTCGTCCTGGGCGAGCGAGACGCCGACGGTGATTTTTTGCTGGGCGGGTGCGGGGGCGGAAATCAGCGCGGCCGGAAGCGCGAACACCGCGGCAAGCAACACACGACGAAACGTCAGCATGACTGTCTCCCCTATACTATTCGTAGCGTGCAGCGGGCCCCACCCCGACCCTCCCCCTTTCAGGGGGAGGAAGCACACCGCCCGTGCCGCAGCGCGTTGCTCCTGCTATCGGCGGGAGCGTAGCCGATCTGCGGCGGCGGCGGCAATGATGACCGCGCCGACCGCGACCCGCTGCCAGTAGGAATCGACGTTCAGGAGATTGAGGCTGTTGCCCAGCACGATCATGATGAACACGCCGATGATGCTCTTGTAGAGCGTGCCCTCGCCGCCGTGCAGCGCAGCACCGCCCAGCACCACGGCGGCAATGGCGGTCAGTTCGTAGAACTCGCCGGCGGTCGGCTGGCCGGACTGCAGGCGGGCGGCGAGCATGACGCCGGCGACGCCGGCGAGCGCGCCGCACCAGACATAGGTCGAGGCGATGATCCGCTCGACGCCGACGCCGGAGAGATAGGCGGCCTCGCGGTTGCCGCCGGTGGCGTAGATGCGGCGGCCGTAGGGGGTGGCGTGCATCACCCATGAGAGCACGACCAAGAGGATCGCCGGGACCCAGACGAGATAGTGGATGCCGAGGAGGCGCTCGGAGCCGAAGGCGATGAAGGCCTGTGGCATGCCGTCGTCGCCGACCGGCGCGCCGCCAGTGACCAGGAACACGAGGCCGCGCACCAGCACCATGGTGCCGAGCGTGGTGATGAACGGGTTGACGCCGAGTCTGGCGATGATCAGGCCGTTGGCGAGGCCGACGGCGGCACCGGTTGCGATTCCTGCCAGAACACCCGCGGCGATACCGAACTTCACCATCACCATGGCGGCGATGCAGCCTGAGAGCGCCACGGTCGAGCCGACGGACAGATCGAAGCCGCCGCCGATGATGACGAAGGTCATACCGATGGCGATCACCGCCATGATCGAGGACTGCACCAGGATGTTGGTGAGATTGAGCGGCGACAGAAAGCGCGGGGTGAGCAGCGCGGTGACGACGCAGAGCGCCACGAGTGTAATGAGCGGGATCTGGCCGGCGAGATTGAATTTCTTGCGCATCGTCAGCCTCCGATCGCGGCGTGCAGCCGCGCTTCGTCGAAGCCGGTCGCGCGATCGAGCCGCGCGGTGATGCGGCCGCGGTGCAGGGTGCAGATGCCGTCGCAGATGCGGGTGAGCTCGGCGAGGTCGCTGGAGCTGACCAGCACCGCGCCGTCGCGCTTCGCAAAGTCACGGATCAGCGCATGGATCTGCGCCTTGGCGGCGACGTCGACGCCTTGCGTCGGCTCGTCGAGCAGAAGCACGCCGACGTTGCGGGCGAGCCATTTGGCGAGAATGACCTTCTGCTGGTTGCCGCCGGACAGGGAGCCGGCGCGCAGCGAGGTATCGCGCGGCCGGATGTCGAGAAGCTGCATCAGCTCTGCGACGAGCCTCGCACCGGCCGCGCGGTCGATGCCGCCGCCGCGCGTGAGCCGATCGAGATTGGGGAGCAGGATGTTGTCGCGAACCGACAGATTCATGATCAGACCGAGCCTGCGCTCGCCCGGCACCATGCCGATCCCGGCGCGGATCGCGTCGGTCGGGCGGGCCAGTCGCACTGTTCCAGTTTTGGCGCGGACCTCGCTGCCTCGGGCTTGCAGGCCAAACAGCCGACGCAGCACGCGGTCCGCGCCGCTGCCGAGAAGGCCTGCAAGTCCCAACACTTCCTTCGAGCGGAGGCGGATCGCATCCGGCCGTTCGGGCGCGTCCTCCAGCGCGACATCGCCCGGAACGAGCGCTTCGGCCGAAATGCTCGTTTCGGCCCGCCCGGTCATCGCCTGAACCAGATCGGCGACGGCGAACGCGCCGCGTTCGCGGTGCGCGGCGACGCGACCGTCGCGCAGCACGGTGCAGCGGTCGGCGAGCGCCACGACCTCGTCGAGCCGGTGCGAGACATAGACGATGGCGACGCCCTGCTGCTTCATACGATCGAGTACGGCAAACAGCCGCTCGATCTCGCGCGTTTCGAGCGCCGCGGTCGGCTCGTCGAGGATCAGGAGCCGGCAGCGCCGGCGCACCGCCTTGGCGATGGCGACCAGCTGCCGCTCCGCAAACGACAGACGGTCGACACGGGTGTCGGGGTCCGGCGCAAAATCGAGATCCGCCAGCGCCGCGCGCGCCTGCTCGCGCATGGCTCTGCGGTCGATGACGGAGAGGCCCAGGAGGCTGCGTGTTGGCGGATCGTCGAGCGTCAGGTTCTCGGCGATCGACAGCGCCGGGACGAGGCGCAGCTCCTGCGGGATGGTGACGATGCCGGCGGCGATGGCGTCGTGGGGGCTTGCGAAGCGGCGGGGGCTGCCACCGACGGCGATCTCGCCCTGATCGGGGCGATGCACGCCACCGAAGATGCGGACCAGGGTGGATTTGCCGGCGCCGTTTTCGCCGACCAGCGCGTGGATTTCGCCGGGCAGCACCGCGAAGTCGACGCCGTCCAGCGCGCGGGTCGCGCCGAAAGATTTCGAAACCCCGCGCGCGCTCGCGGCAGGCGTGGCCATGCCCCCGACATGATCGCCATCGCCGCTACTCGGGCGGCGCGCTCCCTCCTCCTGAAAGGGGGAGGGTTGGGGTGGGGGTCCATTCTCACGCACAGAATGACCCCGCTTCACGCCGCTCGCCGCGGCTCTAACGGCCTCCGCACGGGAAGCCGGGTCAGGATCAATCCTGCGCGCAAAGAGACCCCCACCCCGACCCTCCCCCTTTGCGAAAGGGCGTTCACGCCCGTCTTCGACGGGCTATGGGGAGGGAGCTCACCTCCCGAGCCGCACGACATATGATCCCCTTGATCTCTACAGGCTATCGCGCGACGTGCATGACGCGCATCTTGTCGTCGGCGATTTTTCCGCGCTCGATGATCACGTCGTTGTCGAGCGTCACCGTGCAGTCGCGCATCGGCACGTCGTAGTGGCCCTTGGTGGTACGCTTGCCGCCGCCCTGCGAGTTCGGACCGGTCGAGAACAGGAAGTTGCCGGCAAAGCAGCGCGCGCCGGCGTGGTGGCGCTTGGGGTCGGCGCCGTAGAGCGCAATGGCGTCCCAGCGCGCTTGCGGGTTGAGCCCCCAGCCGAGATGCGAGATCGCGTGCCCGTCCATGTCGTCGGCATGCGCCTTGTTGCCGTCGAGCCAGTCGCTCATCAACTTGGCGTCGAGCCCGCCTTCGATCCTGCGGATGAAGCCGTCGCGGATCTCGAGCCGGACGTCGTCCTGCACGTAGCGGCAATAGGGCAAGACGATGATGTCGCCCGGATTGAAGACGACGGTGCCGTTGGCCGAGCCTTCGTTCGGAAAGGTGTGCACGTGGCCCGCGCCCCAGTGGTCGAAGCGGCCGGCCGCCTCCGAATAGCCGTACTGGCTCATGGTCGGGTATTCGCCGAGGTTGACCGTGAGATCGGTGCCGCCGGGGCGGGTGATGCGCATGGTCTTCGCCCGCTTGAGCCGCTGATCGGCGTGGACCACCGCCTCCTTCAGGCCGGGCGGCGCCATCAGCTCCTCGAGCTCGTCCGGCCCGTCGATCACCATCAGCACGCGGGTGCCTGCGTCGCGCGCCTCCTTGAGCCAGCGGGTGAACAGCGGAATGTGCAGGCAGACCAGCATGTCGGCGGCCTTGATGGCATCGAGCGTGCCCTTGCAGCGGCCGACGGTCTCGACGCCGACCTTGGTCCAGGACGGCATGGCGTTGACGCACATCTCGTAGGCGTCGGCGCCGAGGTCTTCGGCTGCGGCAAAGGCCGCGGACACGTAGTCGCGGCGCGCGCCGAGATCGCTGAGCAGCACGATGGTCTCGCCGTTGCGCACGTTGCAGAGCTGGAATTCGCGCCGGAACAGCATCGCGAGCTTGGCGTGGTTGATGGCTTCATGCATGGCGATCACTCCCGCGTCATGCATGTACTGTAGAAGGTTTTTGGTTGGTTTGCACCGCCACCTCCACGGTCATGTGCGGGCTTGACCCGCGCGTCTCGTTTAGGGAAGCACAGTGCCCGCCTAAGCGAGATGGTCGGGACATAGGCGAGCGAAGCGACGCCGTCCTTCGGACGGCCATGCCCAGCCATGACGTGGAGAGACTGGTGCGAACTATCTGGAAAGGCGCATCGATCTAGCGCGACGCGTGGATGCAGTCGTGAATAAACGTCAACTTGCCGACGACCGCCGGCGTCAGGACGAACGGATAGAGGTCCGGCAGCCCCATGCTGCGGTTGATCTCGTTGACGGCGATCGAGAGGCCGGTCCAGGCATCGATGATCGGCTCGACCTTGGCGCTGTGCGGATCGAAGTTGATGACGGTGGCAAGCTCGGCCGCCGCGGCAAGCCGCGGGCGGACGCTCAGGCCGAAGGCGCGCGCCGACTCCAGCGTGTCGACCATGTGGAAGTAGTGCGCCCAGGTTTCGGCGAAATCCTCCCAGGGATGAGACGAGGCGTAGGCGGACACGAAACGGCTCTGCCAGTCGGCCGGCGGGCCGCTGGCGTAGTGCTGCTGCAGCGCCTGCGTGTAGTCGCGCCGCTCGTCGCCGAACGTCGCGCGGAATGGCTCGATGCGGCCGCCCTCCGCGATCAGCCGGTCCCAATAGTAATGGCCGATCTCGTGCCGGAAATGACCGAGCAAAGTGCGGTAGGCCTCGCCCATCTCGTTGCGCATCCGCTCGCGCTCGGCGTCGTCGGCTTCGTTGATGTTGATGGTGATCACGCCGTTGGCGTGCCCGGTCATGACCGGCGCGACCGAGCCGTCGGGCGCGGCCGCGCCGGGAACGAGGAACTCGAAGGCCAGGCCGTCCGGATCCTCGGCGCGCGTGGTCAGCGGCAGCTCCAGCTTGAGCAGCGAATACATCAGGCGATGCTTGGCAAACTCGATCTTGCGCCAGCGCAGAACGTTCTCCGGCACCGAGAGATCGGGGACGGTCTGGTTGTGCCGGCACGCCGCGCAATAGGGGCTGGGCTGCTCGTTGTCGACCAGCCAGTTGCACGCGTCATGTTCGGCGTTGGCGCAGAAGCGATAGCGCCTGGTCGGGTCGGCGGCCGCGCGCCAGTGCGGACCGTCCGGTCCCACCACCGACAGCGTCTCACGCGTCCGCAGGTAACCGAGCCGCGAGCCGCAATTCCCGCAGCTGGTGTTCTCGAAATAGAGAAGCTGATTGCACTTCTGGCACTCAAAAAGCTTCATCGCGCGCTCGCGTCAATTCGTCTTCCGCCGCATCGACTTAAGCTTCTTGTTTGAGCATGACCTTTTCCGAAAACCGCTTCACACTTTTCGGGGTCATGCTCTAGTCCGGCAACGCGACTTCGTCCGACGGCATGGTGTGCTCCTGCACGACCACCGCGGCGATCAGAATGGGCGTAGCGAGAAACGTCCCAAGCGGCCCCCACAGCCAGGTCCAGAACACCAGCGACAGGAACAGCGCCAGCGGGCTCACGGTCAATTGCCTGCCGACCAGGGCCGGCGTGATGAAATGACCCTCGACCGTGGTGAACGCCACGAACAGCGCCGGAGGCAGCAGCGCGGTGGGCACGGTCGGCAGGACGATCAGACCCAGCACCAGCAGGATGAGCGCGACAACCGCCGGCCCGACATACGGAATGTAGTTGAGCATGAACGCGGCGATGCCCCAGAGCGCCGGGCTCGGCAGGCCGAACGCATAGGCGATGGCGGCGGCAACGCCGCCCACCACGATGTTGATCATGCTGACGATCACCAGGTAGTGGGTGAGGCTCGCTTCCAGCGCGTTCAGAATTCGCAGCGCACGCAGCCGCGCATCCTGGCTCCTGAACATCAGGACGAGGTGACGGCGCTGGCTGTTGCGCGACAGCAGGAAGAAGAACAGGCTGCCGAAGAACACCACCAGCTCGCCCGCAGCCGGCGTCAGGAAGTTGACCACCTGCGTGAGGATGTTGCTGGCCGGAAGCTCGAACTTGATCGGCTCGACCGAGGTCCCGAGCACCACCGCGAGCGACAGCTGCAGTTCACGCCAGGTGGCGAGCGGCCGTTCGAGGAAGCCGGCCTTCGTCCGCAGTGTCTCGACGAGTTCGGGCGCCCGCGCCGCCCAGTCGGCCAGCACGCCGCCGAGCAGGATCATGCCGATGTTGGCGAGCAGAATGACAAGCCCGACGCAGCCCAGCGCGAACATCACCGGCGGCATGTGATAGCGCGCCGCGCGGGTGGCGAGCGGCCCGAACATGATGCTGATGATGGCGGCCGCGACGATCGGCGCGATCAGGCTGCGCGCGAAAAACAGAAACGCACCGAGCAGCAGACCGAAGATGCCGACGACCGCGACGCGTGGCGCCGCGCGCCACCAGTCCCACGCGACATCGGGCAGCGCGTCGGTCTTCGGCTCCGGCTCAGGGTTCTCCGCCGGGGTGCCGGCACGCCGTAACACCGACGGACGACTCGAGACATCGGCCGTCATGCCGCAAAGCTCCAATGGTTCAGACAAGGGTCGTGCGCGGCTGATGCTCAATCGCGCTGCTGCAATTCCAAGCCGTTCAGAGCGAGAAAGTTCCGTCCGATGCGGACAGGAACTCAGGGCCGCGGGGCGCGGTTGAAGGGACAGTTCAATTCCTGGTGCAGATCGCGACGGCCATGGATCAGTCTGTAACCGAGTCACGCCCCGGACGAGAGAACAAGGCGCCCGAAGCCACGAAGCGACATCATGCGATCAGCGCATCGTTCGCGAAATTCTCGCATGCGGTGGCACACGCGTCGGGAACGCCGACGGCATTTTTTCTGGCGACGCTGACGATCGTCATCTGGGCTGTCACCGGTCCTATCTTCGGCTACAGCGACACCTGGCAGCTCGTGATCAACACCGGCACGACCATCGTCACGTTCCTGATGGTGTTCCTGATTCAGAACACGCAGAACCGGGACGCGCTGGCGGTGCAGCTCAAGCTTTCCGAGCTGATTATCGCCATGAAAGATGCCGAAAACAGAATTGCTACGATCGAGGATCTGCCGGAGGAGGATCTGGAGCAGATGCACAAGGAATTGTGCGCTCGAGCCGAGCAAGCAGGCGATGCGCTGGCGAACCGGCGGAGCAAGCGCCGGTCCGCTTGAGTATGCGCAGCGGCTCGCGATCGCTGTTAGCTTGGTCGCATTTTCTACGGCGAACCGCTGCACACACCGGATCAAGTCCGCGGCAGGCTTTCGCCGGAAAATGCTTAGCGTCGCATCGTCGACGACAGGACGAAGCCCAGGCCCACTGCGATCGCCAGCGCCGAAAGCGGGTGCTCGCGAATCGCGTCCTCGACATTCTCGACGACATTGCCGCCCACCTCGCCGACCGTCTCCACGGCCTCGCGGCCGCGCGCGCCGGCATTGGCGATCAGGTCATCGACCGTCTCGCCGAAGCGGGCGAGGTTGGCCTTGACGTCGTCGAGCATTTCGCCGCCGGCGTTGCTGGCAAGGCCTTCGACCTGCTTCGAAAGCTCGAGCATCTCCTCGCGCAGGCTCTGCAGGTCCTTCTTCAGGTTCTTCACGTTAAGCGACGTACCGTTGGTGGCTGAGCGCGCCATAGGGTGACTACTCCCGATTACAAAATGAACAGTTGCTTGTTGGCATTAAAACGCCTGAACAGCCCAATGGTTGCTGCCGCGACGTTTGGGCCGTCCTCAGGACGGATAGCGGGCCTGCGTCTGCCGGCGGCTGGCGCTTTCGCTGTTGGCCTTGTTCAACAGCCAGACAACCGCGGCCGCGCCGGCGGCGAGCGACACGGCACGCCGCCCGCCGATCATCCTGGCGATGTCGAGGCCCGCCGCAATGAGCGCGGGCTCAAGCCACGCCGTGGTGTTGACGTGCGCCGCGGCCTTCGCGGCGGCGATGCGCTCCCGCTCTCGCTGCCGGTGGATGGTGAACGCGGCAAGTGCCGCGATCGCCGCCAGCAGCACGAAGCAGCCGCCGACCGCAAGGCTTGCGGTGAGCGCGTCGTAGCGGTCCGCCAGGAAAATGAACAGGGCTACGGCAAACCACAGCACGGCAATGCCGACGGCTATCGCCGCCAGCAATCCCCATCCGGCCATCGCGACCGTCGATTTGAGGCCGCGTTTCATATCGCTGATCTGGTTGGCAATCATCGCGCGTGCTGTCTACGCCGGCCGAAGGACCGGCCGGACGGATAACCGCCAGGACGAAATTTGGTTGCGGGGGGTTCCGCGGGGGCGGCGAGGGACGGCGGCGGGCGGCCGCGACGCCGTTCAGCTCAGCGGCCCAGTTGAGCGGATCATTTGCGCGGCGATTGCCGCTCCAGGTTCTCGACCGCCCGCCGCAATTCCTCGAAATCGTACGGCTTGGGCAGGATGATCATGTTCTGCAGCGAACGCAGGCCGGCATCGATGTCGCCGGTGCCCCGGCCGGACGCGACGATGATCGGCAGCAGCGGATAGCGCGCGCGGAGCTTGGAGACCAGTTCCTCCCCGGGGCTGTCCGGCAGTCCCAGGTCGACCAGCGCCAGGACGATCTCGGATTTGTTCTGCTCGGCCAATTCCAGGGCCTTGGCCGCCGACGGCGCTTCGAGGGCGCGAAAGCCGAGCTCGGTGAGCGCATCGGACGCGACCATCGCGACGAGGAGCTCGTCCTCGACCACCAGCGCGCAACGGTTGATGTCCTGCATGTCGCCGGACCTGCTTGGAGATTGCGTCAAATACGAACGATTGCGATCACGGCAGAGGCGGTCGCGTTGCCAGGATGGCTGTTCTGCTGGCCGTTCTCATTGGGACTGACCTCCCCCTGTTTCGCACCAAGCCGCAACCGGTCCGACAACCGGCCTCGGGCTGTTCCGGCGCAAGTTCAGATGCCTTTGTGGCAACCTCGCGGCCCCGCCTCCGCAGTTCCGCAACGCCGGCCCGCCTTAAACAAGACGACCGGCCTCCGGTTCCGCCACATATTACTCCCGATTTTCTTGGAACAACCCCGCCGCTTCCTGGTTTTTTATGCAACCGGTTACGCCCCCTCCCCCCTCGTGGCCGGCCGTATCGAGGCGTCATCAGTCATTGCTGATGGCGCCTCGACGTTTTTTGCCCGAGCCGATCAAATTTGTTTGCCGGAACGGGATCGGGGTGCACGCGTTGCCGACACATACCAACCAACAACGGAGAGCATCGTGAATTGGGATCGGGTTGAAGGCGACTGGAAGCAATTCAAGGGCAAGGTCCAGCAGCAGTGGGGCAAGCTGACCAGCGATGACATGGACGTCATCGAGGGCAACCGGACCGAACTGCTGGGCCGCATCCAGAAGCGCTACGGCATCGCCAAGGACGAGGCCGAGCGGCAGGTCGACACCTGGATGAAGACCTTTTAACTGAGCCTGGCTCAGGCGAGCAAAGCCGCGCGATCAGCCGGCCGCGCGGCTTCTGCTTTTGTGCGCGTTGCGCTCGAAGAACAGCGCCTGGCTGATCACCGCCGATACCATCGCCGGCTGATAGGGCTTGGTGATCAGGAATGCCGGCTCCGGGCGCAGCCCGGTCAGGAAGCGCTCGGGATAGGCGGTGATGAAAATCACCGGCACCTCGAAGGTGGCGAGCAGGTCGTTGACCGCGTCGACGCCGGAGCTGCCGTCGGCGAGCTGAATATCGGCGAGGATCAGCCCGATGTTCTTGTTCTTCGCCAGCGCCACCGCCTCGGCGCGGGTCGACGCGATGCCCTGCACCTCGTGACCGAGATTCTCGACCAGCGACTGCAGATCCATCGCGATCAGTGCTTCATCCTCGATGATCAGGATGTTGGTCGCGATCTGGCTTGCGATCTCCTTGCCGCATTCGTCGATCAAAGCGCGCAGCTCGCCGACACTGACGTCGAGAATTTTTGCCGCGTCCTCCTCGGAAAAGCCCTCCAGCGACACCAGCAGGAAGGCCTGCCGCGGCATGGCGCCGATCTGGCTCAACCGCCGGTCGGCCGGGTTGGGATTGACCGGCTCGCGGCCCGCATTGACCGGAACGGAATTCCAGATTTTCGAGAACACCCGGAACATTCCCACCCGAACGGACGTTTGGTCCCCAATCAGGCCGGGGTCCGCGGTCAGGGCTTCGAGGGCGGCGGTGACATAGCTATCCCCGGACGCTTGGCTGCCCGTCAGAGCCCGCGCATATCGCCGAACGACCGGAAGATGATCTCTAACCGCTTGAGATGTCAGCATATTTGTCCCTCTGTCAGCCTACTTCTGGCACCCCCGCGTATATTGCCGCCCCTCGCCGCGGAGATTGTAAAACGCTCAGGCGCAGGGGAAGTTCCATAATGGAACCATATGTTGTCTCGAATGTTATCGCGCCAGGGAAGCGGCGATCCCATTGCAATCGGCCCCGTTGGGCATGTGGGGGAAGAGCAAGATGAATGAAAGACCAAGACAGCCCCCGGACACCTCAATGAAGGCTGAAAAAAACAAGCAGAAGAAAGGCCGGCTCGGTGCAGAGATCCAACACAAGATTGGTCAGCAGCTCCGCGCCATGTACGCGGACACCGTCAATGAAGGAGTCCCCGACCGGTTTGCCGAGCTCATCCAGCGTCTCGACAAGCAAGAGCAAAAATAGGGCCGAGCACATGAGCGATCGAGACGACGCTCGACACGATGTTCGCGGAGCCATGCTGGCCGCCGTGCCAAGCCTGCGTGCGTTTGCGATCTCGCTCTGCGGCGACGTCGATCGTGCGAACGATCTGGTCCAGGAAACCTTGATGCGCGCCTGGTCGCACCTGGACTCGTTCGAGCCGGGCACGAACATGTCCGCCTGGCTGTTCACGATCCTGCGCAATCATTTCCGCACCGAGTACCGCAAGCGCCGGCGCGAGGTCGAGGACGCGGACGGCGGATATGCGGAACGCCTGACGACACCGGAAGAGCAGACCGCGCACATCCAGTTCGGCGAGCTGCGTCAGGCGCTGATGAAATTGTCGCCCGACCAGCGAGAAGCGCTGATCCTCGTCGGCGCGTCGGGGTTCTCGTACGAAGAGGCGGCGAAAATCTGCGATTGTGCGATCGGCACGATCAAGAGCCGCGTCAATCGCGCAAGGCTCCGGCTCGCCGAAATTCTCGGCATCGAGAACGTTCCCGAGATCGCGCCGGAGCCCGACATGCCGGCGGCGGCCAGCGGCGGCCGCAAGGACTAGTGTCGCGGACCAGAAGTTCGCAGGAGTTCTCTGCAGGCACTTTGCGAACGTCCGAACCGCTCAGGCCGCTGCAAGCTTCGCGCGCGGCGACGCAACGCAGACGATGTTGTTCTTTGCCACCACGAAGCCCATAATTTGGGCTTCGTTTTCATTTCGCAGGGCCAATCCAAGCCATGGTCGCTGACAAATCAGGACTCGATCCCACGGCTTGGCTCGCGGCCATCGTTGAATCATCCGACGACGCGATCATCAGCGAAGATCTCAATGGCATCGTCACGTCGTGGAACCTCGGCGCCGAGCGGATCTTCGGTTATCCGGCGCACGAAATCATCGGACAGCCGGTCCTGAAGCTGATCCCGCCGGATCGGCGCAGCGAGCAAGATTTCATTGTCGATCAGCTTCGTCGCGGTGAGAGCATCAAGCAGCACGACACGCAGCGCCTGTGCAAGGACGGCCGGCTGATCCATGTCTCGCTCACCGAGTCCCCCATCCGCAACCAAGACAACGTCATTGTCGGCGTCTCGAAGATCGCGCGCGACATCACCGAGCGGAAAATGGCGCAGGAGACGCAAACCCTGCTTCTGCGGGAGTTGAACCATCGCTCGAAAAATCTCCTCGCCGTGGCCGACGCCATCGTGCGCCAGACCGCCCGAAGCACATCGCCAAGGGAATTCGTCGACCGGATCAGCCGACGGCTGCATGCGCTCTCGATCAATCAGGATCTGATGATCGAGAGCGACTGGCGCGGCGCCGACATCGGCCAGATCATTCAATGGCAACTGGCTTCGGTCATCGACGACCAGGCGAGCCGGGTGACCCTGGAAGGCTACCCCTGCGTGGTGACGCCGCGCGTCGCCCAGGCGCTGGGATTGGCGATCTACGAGCTTGCCACCAACGCGCTCAAGTTCGGCGCGCTGTCCTCGCCCACGGGCAAGGTGGACATCAAGTGGCAGGCGGAGGCGCGAAACGGCTCACGCGAATTCAGGCTGTCGTGGCGCGAGACCGGCGGCCCGCCCGCCGTCCGGCCGAGGAAGAAAGGCTTCGGAAGCTCGATCATCGAACACATGATCGCCCGCTCGGTGCTCGGCTCGGTGACGATCAGCTTCCCGCCGACCGGCCTGGTTTGGGAGCTGGTCGCGCCGGAAGCCGGATTGACCCACGCCGCCGGTTCCCCGCTCGCGCCCTGACGTCCGGGGAATGCGGTTCGAGGCGGTTCCGGCATTCGACGGCGAAGGTCCCGATCCGGAAGTAAGCTCCTGAAACTTATAAATATTGTCCCGTTCCGGGGCGGGCTCCGGCATTGCCACCTCCACTCTGCGGCCGGCGGCAACATTATTTTACTACCTCCGGAACCAACCCGGCCGCTTTTGCATTTTTCCGCTTGGGCAGCGGTCCG
>JAIESC010000282.1 GCA_019746355.1 Xanthobacteraceae bacterium
GCTCCCGGCAGATCGGCCCGTCCGGCCAGTCTACAACCGAGACCAATTCCGAACGCCAGGAGTGGTACAGGGTGGGCAAAGCCGCCCACGCGGCGTGCCCAAGTCCACGTACCGAGCAAGAACAGGTGGGCCCGGCGCTGACGCGCCTTGGTCAACCCTGCGTCTTCTGCGCCGTCAGCGTCCGGTGCGCGCCAGCGAGTTCACCCAGCCGACCATGCGCGACCTGGCGTTCTCGATGTCCTTCTTGGAGAAGAAGTCCTCGGGCTTCACCTTCTCGATCGGGTAGACCGGCCGCAGGAAGTCCTCCTCGTAGCCGAACGGCACGGTGGCATCGATGCCGAGGCCGCCCTCGAAGCGCGTGTTCGAGGCGGTCCACTGCTGGTTGCCGGCGGTCATCCGCTCGGCCGGCATGAAGGTCTGGCCGCGCCCGCCGGGGATCGGGTTGAGCATGTCGGTCTGCGGATTGACGCGCGTGGTCAGGCACCACATCACGTCGTCCATCGAATAGGGATCGACGTCCTCGCTGACCGCGATCGCGATCCGCATGCCCTGCGAGCACGACAGCGCCGCGGCGAGAAAGTTGCGCTGCCAGCCTTCGTCGATCGCGTTGCGCTTCTTGACTTGGATGATGCAGCCGCCCCAGTCGGTCATGCAATACGGGATCACCACGTCCTGGACGATGCCGGGCTGCAGCCGGTTGCACAGCTCGAAGATCGTCGCCTCGCGGATCGTGGTGTCGATGTTGTGCTCGTCGAGCGTATGAACGGCGAGCGCGAACACGATCGGCTTGCTCTGCGGCTTGCGCATCGTCACCGCGGTGACGTGGAACGTCGGCGCCTTGTAGGCCTTGCCCATGTAGCCTGCCCATTCCGGATGGAAGTGATGGCGGCCCTGCACGCCGGACGCCTCCGACTCTTGAGTCTCGAACCGGCGGTCGCGCGGATTGACGTAGCCTTCGAGCACGATCTCTGCATCGGCCAGCGCCATCGCATCGACCGTTCGGGCCTTCACCAGGCGGATCGGCGAGCCCTGCACCGCGCCGGCGATGCCGATCTCATCGCAGCCCTGCGGCATGATCGCGTAGCCGAACGCCGCGCCTGCGAGCAGAGTGCAGGCCGGCGGTACGCCGAAGTTCATGGTGATCGGCACCGGCTGATCTTCCTTGTAGTGCTTGTTGACCACCTGCCACATGTGCGAGCCGGGGGAGATCTGGAACGTGCCGACGTTGCCCCAGCGGAAGTTCATGCGGTTGTAGCCGAGGTCGGAGCCGCCATCGAAATACTTGCCGGTGACGCAGCGAATGCCGGAGCCGACGGTGTGCTCGGGCTCGTAGGTCGTGTGCCGGATTGGCACCATGTATTCGTTGACGTCCTTCGGGTCCTTGATCACCACCTCCTGGCAGGGCGCGACGCTCTGCATCACCTCCTGCGGCTTGATCGGATGGGACAGCGCGTGCGCGAGCTTGCGGGTGCGCTCGGTGTCGTCCTTCCAGCCGAACATCTTGTTGATGACGTTCATGTCGCCGAACAGGTTGGTGACGAGGCGGTGGTTCGGCTTGCCCTTCACCTTGTTGAACAGCATCGGGCAGGCGCCATCGAGATGCTTTTGCAGGCCGGTAACCTCGAGGTCGGGATTGATCGGCTTGTCGCTCTCGATCAGGTCGCCCTGCGCCTTGAGCCATTCCAATGTGTCGCGCAGGCTCACCGGCCGCTGCACGACCTTCAGCTCTTTTTTGCGGACGGCCTTCTGCATCTCCGGGGCTCCCTGCTGAAGCGGCACGCGGCGCTGGTTGCGCGGTCGTTGAAGCGTGCATTGGATAGATTTCTAAGTATTATTTGCTCCGCCCCATGTCGTGTCAACGCGAGGGCTGCATGGCGTTCGAAAGACATTGCATGGCAACACGGCGAAAGAGCATCGTTGACGACAACGGCAAAAATGCCGGCCCCCGCCGCCACACGATCGATTTTTCGCTCGGCGGGAGCCTCGGCTATCTGGTCCGCGACGCCAACCGCGCGTTCCAGCGGCTGTTGGAGAGGCGCATCACGCCGCACGGCGTCACCCGCGGCCAATGGTACTTCCTGCGGGTGCTGTGGGAGGAGGACGGGCTGTCGCAACGCGAGCTGAGCGTGCGGGTGGGGATGATGGAGCCGACCACGGTGATCGCGCTGCGCGGCATGGAAAAGGCCGGGCTGATCCGCCGCGCGCGCAGCGCCACCGACCGCCGCGTGACGCGGGTGCACCTCACCGCCAAGGCAAGGCGGCTGCGGGCGCGGCTGCTGCAGATCTCGCAGGGCGTCAACGATCAGGGCGCGGAAGGGATCGATCCGGCGGAGCTGGCGCAGTTTCGCCGTGTCATTGCCCGGGTGACGAAGAATCTCGATCGCATCGAGCAGTAGCGTGGGTCGTCATTCCGGGGCGCGCCGAAGGCGCGAGCCCGGAATCCAGTTGAGGAGGAAATCCCCGTTGGTCTGGATTCCGGGTTCGCTCGCTGACGCGAGCGCCCCGGAATGACGATGGATCAGCCGATCTTCTCGCCGGCCGCGAAGCCGTAAAGCTCCGCCGGATTGTCGGCCAGCACCCGCGCGCGGATTTTAGCGTCCGGAATCCAGCGCTCCATCAGGTCGGCCATGGCGCCGTCGTTCGCCATCGGCTTCTTCTTCATCACATGCGGCCAGTCGGTCCCCCAGACCAGCCGTTGCGGCGCGGCAGCGACCAGCGCCTGCGCGGCGGCATCGACGTCCTCGTAAGGCACGTCGGCGCTGCCGGTGATGCGATAGGGACCGGTGAGCTTGATCCAGCAGCGGCCCTTGTCGATCAGACGGAGCATGTCGGTGAAGGCCGCATGCGTCGTCCAATGTCGCGCGCCGGATTTCGGATAGCCGAGATGGCCGAGCACGATCGGCACCGGAATGTCCGCCACCGCGCTCGCGAAATCCTTCGCCTCGTCGACATTGACCAGGAGCTCGATGTGCCAGCCGAATGGGGCGATGCGCTTGGCAACGTCGCGCAGCATCGCCGCAGGCACCACGTTCCTGTCCTCGCGGCGGTCGACGACATTGAAGCGAAGTCCCCGTACGCCCGCCTCGTGAAGCGTTTTGATCTCGCTTGAGGAAACCGCCGGATCGGTCACGGCGACAGCCCGGACGCCTTTGCCGAATTGCCGCATCGCGTCCAGCATCGCGGCGTTGTCGGTGCCATAGACGCTCGGCTGCACCAGCACCGCGCGTTCGACACCAAGCGCTGCAAGGAGCCGGCGGTAATCGTCCGCCGTCGAGTCAGGCGGTGTGTAGATACGCTCCTTCGCATAGGGAAACCGCGTCGCGGGCCCCATGATGTGCGCGTGGGTGTCGCAGGAGAGTGCAGGGAACGGCGTCCGCGGCGCGCGCGGGTTGCGATCCGGCGGCGCGCACAGCGGCGCGGTGTCGGGAACGGCGTCCGTCATCTCAGTCGATCTGCGCTCCCGACGCCTTCACCACCGCGGTCCACTTCGGAATTTCCGACTTGATATAGTCGGCGAATTCCCTCGGCGTATTGCCGATGATGTCCACGCCGAGATCGGTGAGGGCCTTCTGCGTGGCCGGATCCTTCAGCGCCTCGGTCGTCGCGATATGCAGCGCGTCGATGACCTCTTTCGGCGTGCCCGCCGGCGCAACGAGGCCGTGCCAGGTGGTGGCGTCGAAGCCCTTGATGCCCAGTTCGTCGACGGTCGGCAGGTCCGGCAGCAGCGCGGTGCGCTTCGGCGTCGTCACCGCGAGCGCGCGCACCTTGCCCTGCTTGACCAGCCCGATCACCGACGCAGCCGTGGCGAACATCATCTGCACATGACCCGCGATCACGTCCTGCAAGGCGGGCGCCGCGCCCTTGTAGGCGACGTGTACGATGTTGATCTTGGCCTCGGTCTTGAACAACTCGCCGGCAAGATGCGCCGCCGCGCCATGCCCAGACGAGGCGAAATTCAGCGCGCCGGGGCTTGCCTTGGCGAGCGCGATCAGCTCCTGCATGGAGTTTGCCGGAACGTTGGGGTTGACCACCAGGATGTTGGCCTGGGTGCCGACCAGGCTGATCGGCAAGAAATCCCGTTCGGCATCGTAGTTGAGCTTCTTGTAGAGCGCCGCGTTGGTCGCAAGGATGCTGTTGTTGCCCATCAGGAGCGTGTAGCCGTCGGGCGTGGCGTTTTTCACCTGCTCGGCAGCGATGTTGCCGCCCGCGCCGGGACGGTTCTCGATGATGAACGGCTGGTGCAGGATGTCCTGGAGCCGCTTGCCGATGATGCGCGACAGAACGTCGCTCGGGCCGCCGGGGGTGAACGCGACCAGGATGGTGACCGGCCGCGCCGGGTAGTCGGCCGCGGGCGCTGCGAACGAAACCGCGCACACCGCCGCAAGCCCCAGAACGAAAGCCCCCAGTTTCCCGAATATCAGCCTTCCGAGCACGCCTTCCTCCCGTATCCAGCCCCGTCTAGACAACCCTCGATAGAATATCAAAGTCTTGCCGAAACGCCGCCATCCACCGCCCAGGCGCTGCCGGTGACGAAGCTCGCGCGGTCGGACGCCAGGAACGCGACGACCGTTGCGATCTCCTCCGGTCTGCCCATCCGGCCCAACGGGATTTTGGCGACGCGCGGCTTCAGCACCTCGGCCTCGGACTGACCGGTCTTTGCCATCGCCTCGCGGATGTTCTGGTCGTGCCGCTCGGTGCGGACCGCGGTGGGCACGATGGCGTTGACCAGAATACCGTCCCTGGCGAGTTCGTTCGCGAGCGCGACCGTCAGATTTTGCACGGCAGCGTTGTTGATTCCGGTGGTGATGGCGCCAAGCTGCGGCGTCCAGGCCGCCCCGCCCGAGATATTGATGATGCGGCCCCACTTGCGCTCGCGCATCGGCAGCACGGCATGGCGGATGCAGCGCACCGTGCCGCGCAGCTTGTTGTCGAAGGCGCGGTCCCAGTGCTCCTCGGTCATGGCGAAGAAGCTGCCCTGCGAGATGTTGGTGGCGTTGTTGACCAGGATGTCGAGGCGGCCGAACTCGGCGAGAGTTTTCTTAAAAAGATTTTCGACCGCAGCGGAGTCATTGAGATCGGTGGGCACGCCGATCACCCGGCCGTTCGATTGGGCCTTGAGCTTTCCGACCGCATCGGCGTTGCGCGCCGGGTCGAGGCTTGCGACGACGACGTGGGCGCCTTCGTTGAGAAGCTCGGCGGAAATCGCGTAGCCGATGCCGCGATTGCCGCCGGTGACGATCGCGACGCGGTCTCGAAGGCCGAAATCCATTGTTGCTTTCCTCGCTGATGCGCCTTGCTCCATCGTCATCGCCGGGCTTGTCCCGGCGATCTCGCTTGGGAAGGCTCGATGCCCAGCCTAAGCGGGATCACCGGATCACGCCGCTTCGCGGCGGCCCGGTGCTGACGGCGGTGTGTGGGCGACGGCTAACCCGTGTACTCCAGGATATGCATTCCCGCGCCGGCGCGGTCGATGAGATAGAGCCGCCCGTGCTCGTCGGTGCCGATATCGTTCGACTGCACCGCCGGCCGTTCGCCTTCCAGCGCCGGCACATAGCAGCCGACTTCCTTCGGATGGAACGGATCGCTGACGTTCACCGCGCGCAGCCCGGCGTTGAAGTAGGTCAGGAACACGATGTCCTTCCACGGGCCGTCCGCCGGCATGTGCTCCAGCACGTTGTGCGCGCCGTAGCGGCCCGGCCGGTCGTAGTACTTCTCGCGGTCCGGCATGAAGGTCGCAATCGGCACCAGCTTGTCCTCCTTGCGCGCGTCGATCACCCACATGAACTGCGCGTCCCAGTATTTCTGCTTGGCACGCGCTTCGTCGGTGCAGATCAGGTACGGCCGGTCGCCGAGCGGCCAGCAGGTGTGGTTCGAGCCGGGGAAGGGCGGCGCCCACGACAGGTGCCCGACGAGCTTCATGTTCGAAAGGTCGGAGCAGTCGATCACCGAGATGCCGCCGCCCCACCACGCGCAGTACATCCGGTTGCCGCGGATGGTCGGCGGGCCGTGCAGCGTGACCGCCTCCTCATGCGGCTGCGCGCTGCCGAAGTCGCCGTCGCCATTCGTCGCCTTCATCCACGGCAGGCCGAACTGGCTGATGACCTCAGGTTTCAACGGATCGGAGATATCGAGCGTCCAGATCACGCGGCCGTTCCAGCCCGGTGCGTTGTTCGGCAGCATCGCGAGCTTGCGCTTGTTGTCGACGCCGAAGCGGTGCGGGCCGGTGCCAGGCAGGTCGTAGAAGCCGACCTGCTTCGGCTCGCCGCCCTTGCTGATGTCGAAGATGAACAGGCCGGTGCGGGCATTGCGTCCGGCGTCGCCGCCGAGCCGCTCGGAATTCACATAGAGGAAGTCGCCGTCGACCACGCGCAGCTTGTGCGAATGCACCCCGGGCGGCGATTTCACCTCGGCGACTTTCCTCGGCTTGCGCGGATCGCGCACGTCATGGACGGTGAAGCCCTCGGGACCGTTGTAGGACGCCGAGCCGACCGCGCCGACATAGGCGAAGCCCTTGTGCACCTCGACGATCGAGCCGCCGCCCCAGGCGGCCGACGGGTCATGGCCGAGCAGTTTGAAATTTTTTGCTTCTTCCGGAATCTTCACCGACATGCGTTTACTCCCTACCCATTTTCCGCCGTCATCACCGGGCCGCGCCGAAGGCGCGTGACCCGGTGATCTCGCTTAGGTGAGTACAGTGCCCGACCAGCGGGGATGGCCGGGTCATAGGCGAGCAAAGCGACGCCGTCCTTCGGGCGGCTATGCCCGGCCATGACGGCAGTGTATGACGAACCCGCAACGCGAAACATCGAAAGTTATTACGGCTGATAGCGCCCGCCGATCGCGACCTTGCTGACGCCGAGGCCGGGCAGCTCCCAGACGCCGGCGCCGCCGGGGTTCTGGTCGGCATTGATGTTGACGTCGATCAGATACGGCTTGTTGGCGGCGATGCCCTTGCGGATCGCCTCGCCGATGTCGCCGGCGCGGTCGATGCGCACGCCTTCGACCCCGGCGGAGCGCGCCATCGCGGCGAAGTCCGGATTGTAGGGCTTGCCGGTGTGCGGGTCCTTGAAGTCGGTGGCGAGCTCGCGGCCGTCGAGATAGCCGCGCTGCAGGCCGCGGATCGACGCGTAGGCGTAGTTGTTCCAGACCACCCAGACGACCGGCAGATCGTATTCCACCGCGGTGCCGAGCACGTTGGCGTGCATGAAGAACGCGCCGTCGCCGCACACCGACACGCACGGCCGGTCGGGTGCCGCGAACTTTGCGCCAAGGACGCCCGCGACGCCAAAACCCATCGCGCCGAAGCCCATGCAGCCGATGAAGCTGTCCGGCCGCTTCGGCCTGCAGAACTGCAGGAGCCAGTTGTGATGCACGCCGATGTCGCTGACCATGATTGCGTCGTCGGGCAGCGCCTTGTCGATCTCGTGCGCGGCGCGCTGCGGATGCACCGGCGTGGAGTCGTCGACGAAGCCCGGCGCGATGAATTTGTTCCACTCCTGACGCAGCCCGTCGATCGTGGCGAGCCACTTCCGGCGCGAAGCCGCGGCGTCGGCCACGCCCTTGCGCGTCTCGAGCTCGGCCAGCACCTGCCGCAGGAAGGTGCGCACGTCCGCCATCAGGCCGAGTGCGGTCGGATAGTTGCGGCCGATCTCCTCCGGGTCGATGTCGACATGGATCAGCTTGGTCGGCGGGATGGTGAACGAGTAGCCGGGGATCCAAGAGCTCGAGGTGCGGTCGTCGAAGCGCACGCCCAGCGCCAGCAGCACGTCGGCCTGTCGTGTTGCGCCGTTCGCCTGATAGGCGCCGCCGCGCGAGACCAGGCCCAGCGACAGTGGATGGTGCGTGTCGATCGCGCCAATGCCGCTCATCGAATGCGCCACCGGAATTTGCAGCTTCTCGGCCAGCGTCAGCAGGTCCGCGGTCGCGCCGCCGTACTTCACGCCCTGGCCGACGAGAATGACCGGCCGCTCGGCTTGCAGCAGCATGTCGACGGCCTTCTTCACGCCGTCGGGATCGGCGCCGCAGCGCGACGAGATGTTGGCGCTCCACTCCTCGGGCTTCGGCGTCTCTTCCGCAGCGGCTTCCAGGAACACGTCGAACGGCACGTCGAGCACGACGGGGCCGGGACGTCCGGTGACCATGGTCTTCCACGCCTGCCGCACCGCCTGCGGCACCTGCTCGCCGCGCGTGGGCTGGAACACCTTCTTGCAGATGCTGCGCACGGTGGAGGGGAAGTCGGCCGCGTTTTGCCGGTACATCTCCTGGAACGCGCCGCGGTTGAACTGGGTGGTCGGCACGTTGCCGGTGACGGCGAGGAACGGCACCGAGTCGAGATAGGCGGTGGCGAGCGCGATCGGCAGGTTGGCCGAGCCCGGGCCGCAGGACGTGAACGTCGCGACCGGCTGACCTTTCACGCGGTAGTAGGCGTCGGCCATGAAACCGCAGACGCTCTCGTGATGCACCGAGATGGTCTTGATGTCGCTCTGCCGCTCGTGCAGCGCGTCGATGAACTGGATGTTG
Organism: Xanthobacteraceae bacterium; assembly: GCA_019746355.1. The sequence continues at coordinate 8,521 of JAIESC010000282.1, forward strand.
CCGTGCCCGCACAGGCCGAAGGCATAGGGGACTTTCTCGCGGATCAGGTAGTCGACGATGACCTGCGCGCCATTGAGGCGGTTATCGGATGAACGCTTGAGCATTGAATACTTTCTGGTTGGAAGCCATCGAATAGCCTAGCGCCGCTCTCTCCATCTGTCATTCCGGGGCGCGCGCATCAGCGCGTAAACGCCCTTATGGGCACCCCCGGAATGACCGTGGAAGGGTCAGCGCGCCAACCGCTTCAGCGCGCGGTCGTAATAGGACAAATCGAGATATTTCGCCGGGTCGGGCGCAGGCCCGCCCTCGACCTCCTGCCGCAGCTTCAGCACATTGTCGAAGCCCTCGGCATTCAGCCTGGCGTCGGGGTTGAAGCCGAAGCCTGGCTCGATCATCAGGTCGTAGCTGCGGGTGGCGAGCGAGCGCGTGAGATTGCGCTTGCTCATCAGGAGCGCAATGGCCTCTTCGCGGTTGGCCTTGTCGAGCACCCAGCGCAGCGACTCGATATAGCCCGCGAGATAGCGCTCCAGAACATCCGGGTTCGCCTTGGCCCAGGCGCGCAGAACGAAGGCGCCGCCGGCCTGATACGGTCCCAGCAGATCCACCGTGCGGCCGAGGCTCTTCAATCCGGCCTCGATGGTCTGCGCCGAGAACGGCAGGTTCATGATCGCCGCGGCGTTGTCGCCGCCTTCGAGCATGGCCTTGAGGCGGAAGGGGCCGGCCCCGACCGCGTTGATCCGGTAGTCGACGCCGTCCTTCAGGCCGTTGCGGAGAAGGATCTTCTTCGCCTGCAAGGCATAGGCCGTGTTCGGCGCGTCGGTGACCAGCGCCTTGCCGCGGATGTCGGCAAACGAATTGATGTCCCGGCCGACGATGAACTCGTTGGTGCCGCCGTCGCCGCCGGAGACGATCGCCACGTCGACCTTGGCGGTTTCGATCATGGCGAGCGCGTTGTCGACCGCGGAATGCACGACCTCGAACTTGCCGTTCGCCAGCCCCTGGCGCTGGGCGCTGGAGCTCTCGGTGAATTCGAATTCGAGCTTAATGCCATGTTTGGCAAAGATGCCCTTCTCGACGCCGACAAAGAACGGCAGCGAGCGCGCGGTCGGAAACGTGTTCAGCCGGACCAGGTCTTCGGCGGCCGCCGGCGCGGCAACCGCCGCGAGAGCGAGGGCCGCGGCAAAGCGCAAGGTTTTCATGGGTATTGCCTTCGGATAGCGGCCGGACCGAATTCAAGATATGACAGGGTTGCGTTCGATATGGCGAGCTTAGCGGACGGCGAGGCCGAGATCGAGCAAGGCGGAGATCAAGAGAATGAGACTGGGTTACTTCACGATGCCGGTGCATCCGCTGCACCGTCCCTGGGCGGAAACGCTGAAGGAGGACCGCGAGGCCATCATCCTGGCCGACAAGCTCGGCTTCTACGATGCCTTCATGGGCGAGCACCTGACCGACCGGGCCGAGAACATCACGTCGAGCATGATGTTCAACGCTTCGCTCATCACCGATACCAAGCAGATCAAGCTCGCCACCGGCACCACCAACCTGTCGCAGATCCATCCGGTGGTGATCGCCCAGCAGGCGGCGATGTTCGATCATCTGTCCGAGGGCCGCTTTATCTTCGGCGTGAGCCCCGGCGCGCTGGTCTCGGACGCCGAGGTGCTCGGCATCCTGGAGCAGGACCGCAACAAAATGTTCGCCGAGGCGATCGACGTGATCCTCGCGATCTGGGAGCGCGATCCGCCCTACGACATCGACTTCCCCGACAACCGCTTCAAGGTGTCCACGGCGCGCACCCAGGCACTGGAGATCGGCGTGGGCTACATGGGCAAGCCGTACCAGAAGCCGCGGCCGGAGATCGTCGGCACGGTGGTGGCGCCGTTCTCGCCGGGCGTGGTGCTGATGGGCAAGCGCGACTTCCATCCGCTGTCGGCGAACTTCCTGCTCTCCAAGCATCTGAAGTCGCACTGGGAGAACTACTCCAAGGGCAAGGCGGAAGCCGGCGCAAAGCCCGACGTCAAGGACTGGCGCGTGGCGCGCACCATCTGCGTCGCCGATGACGACAGGACGGCGGAGCGCTACGGCCGCACCGGCAAGGGCAATCCTTACGAATTCTACTGGTCGCAGATGCTGTTCAAGATGAAGCGCGGCAAGCGCGCTTATGTCTTCAAGAGCTACAAGGACCAGCCGGACGACGAGATCACGCTGGATTACGTGATGGACAACTGCGTGATCCACGGCAGCGTCAACAAGGTGGTGGACCAGTTGCTCGCCTTGCGCGAGGAGATCGGCGACTTCGGCGAGATCGTCTACGCCGGCATGGACTGGGCCGATCCGGCGCTGGCCAGGCGCTCGATGCAACTCATGGCCGAGCAGGTGTTGCCGCGCGTCAACGCGGCGATCGGCAAGTCTGTGGCGGCTTAGGGCGCTTGGCGGCATGGCGCCGCCACGCGACATTCGACCGTCACAGGGCTGACATACGTTCCGGAGGTTGTCGGGCTTCGGGGGATTGTATGCGCTACGTCGCGATCGTTGCGTGCCTCGCCGGCACGCTGCTGTTCGGCCTGCTCATTCCGCTCAGCAGCTGGTTCGTCGTTCCATTCGCCGCGTGCGCCGTTCTGGTCGCGATCGGCGTCTGGGACATGGCACAGACCAAGCACAGCCTGCGCCGCAACTATCCGATCCTCGCCAATCTCCGCTTCATGCTGGAGAAGATCAGGCCGGAGATCCGTCAGTATTTCCTCGAAAGCGATATCGACGGCACGCCGTTCAATCGCAGCAAGCGGGCGGTGGTGTACCAGCGCGCCAAGGGCCAGCTCGACAAGCGGCCGTTCGGCACGCAGCAGGACATCTACGGCGACAATTTCGAATGGATCAACCATTCGCTCGCGCCGGCGCCGCCGACGCAGCATGATTTCCGCGTCACCGTGGGCGGGCCCGACTGCAAGCAGCCCTATTCGCTGTCGCTGTTCAACATCTCGGCGATGAGCTTCGGCTCGCTCAGCGCCAACGCGATCCGCGCGCTGAACAAGGGCGCGAAGCTCGGCAACTTCGCGCATGACACCGGCGAGGGCGGCTACAGCCGCTATCACAAGGAGTTCGGCGGCGACATCATCTGGGAGATCGGCAGCGGCTATTTCGGCTGCCGCAACGCCGACGGCACGTTCTGCGCCGAGGCTTTCGCCAAGGAGGCGGCCAATCCTCAGGTCAAGATGATCGAGATCAAGCTGTCGCAAGGCGCAAAGCCCGGCCACGGCGGCGTGCTGCCCGGCCCGAAGGTGACGGCGGAGATTTCCGACGCGCGCGGCGTGCCGATTGGCGTCGATTGCGTGTCGCCGGCGAGCCACTCGGCGTTCGGCACGCCGCTGGAGATGATGCATTTCATCGCGCGGCTCCGCGAGCTCTCGGATGGCAAGCCGATCGGCTTCAAGCTCTGCATCGGCCATCCGTGGGAGTTCATGGGCATCTGCAAGGCGATGCTGCAGACCGGCATCCGCCCGGACTTCATCGTCATCGACGGCACCGAGGGCGGCACCGGTGCGGCGCCACTGGAGTTTGTCGACCACATCGGCACGCCGATGCGCGAGGGCCTGCTGTTCGCCCACAACTGTCTGGTCGGTTGCGGACTGCGCGACACCGTCAAGCTTGGCGTCGCCGGCCGCATCATCACCGGCTTCGACATGGCGCGGGTGCTCGCGCTCGGCGCAGACTGGTGCAATGCCGCACGCGGTTTCATGTTTGCGCTCGGCTGCGTGCAGGCGCAGTCCTGCCACACCGACCATTGTCCATCCGGCGTCGCGACGCAGAACCAGCTCCGCCAACGCGCGCTGGTGGTGCCCGACAAGGCGGAGCGGGTGCGGCGCTTCCACGACAACACGCTCGCCGCGCTGTCCGAACTGGTCGGCGCCGCGGGGCTCATTCGTCCGAAGGATCTGACGCCGATGCATCTGCTCAAGCGGGTGTCGGCGCACGAGGTCAAGACCTTCGCCGAGCTCTACACCTTCCTCGGCGACCGGGAGCTTCTGGCCGGCACGGCGCACACCTACTACGCGCAGGCCTGGAACATCGCCCATGCCGGCAGCTTCTCGGTCCTGCCCGAAGTGAAAGCCACCGCCGAAGCGCAGGGCCAGGCGGCTTAAACACGTTCGGCCTCATTATCGCCGCTGTTAGCGCTATTCCGGTTGACCAGGCTTGGGGGGACTGCAGCGGGAGCCACTGAATGGCATGGACCCTGTTGCGCGTTTTGGCGGGTGCGCTGGTGCTGTCGGTTGGCACTTCGGCCGATGCGAAACCCGCAAAACGCGCAAAAACCGATCGGATCGACATTGCCTACGTCGCGCCGAAGGTGCCGGAACACCGGCCGGTGCTGGAACTCGTGAAAGAGCACCGCACGCTTGAGAGGATCAAGCAATTGCTCAGCCCGCTGCGCCTGCCGCGCCGGCTGCTGATCAAGACCGCGGGTTGCGATGGCGCTTCGAACGCGTGGTACGACGGTAAGGCCGTGACCGTCTGCTACGAATATCTGGACGAAGTCTGGAAGAACGTGCCCGACGAGGCCGCGTCGGCCGATGTCGCGCCGATCGACGCGCTGATCGGCCCGGTGATGGACGTGTTTCTGCACGAGGCCGGCCACGCGGTGTTCGACATCCTCCAGGTGCCGCTGTTCGGACGCGAGGAGGACGCCGCCGATCAGTTCTCCGTCTACACCATGCTGAAGATGGAGAAGGACGAGGCGCGCCGGCTGATCTTGGGCACCGCCTATCAGTACAAGGGCGATCTGCAGTCGCCGACGGTGTCGATGCCGCTGAAGAAGTTTGCCGACGAACACGGCACGCCGTCGCAGCGCTATTTCAACGTGCTGTGTCTGGCGTATGGCGCCGACCAGCAGCTATTCGCCGATTTCGTGTCCAAGGGCCTGCTGCCCAAGGAGCGCGCCGAGGGCTGCGATGATGAATATGCGGAGGTCGAGTTTGCGTTCGACCGGCTGATTACGCCGTCGATCGACAAGAAGCTTGCGAGCAAACTGCTGCGCCGGCGCTGGCTCCTGCCGATCGACACGCGTCCGAAGAAGCGCCTGGGCATTTTCGGTTGGTCGCCCCGCTTGGGGACGCACAGCCTGAGCGAGATGGCGGGCGCGCGCGAGGCGGCGGCGTCCGTCGGACGGCCGTAGGCGGCGAAGCATGGGTGCAAAGCGCGACAGGGCGCGTCACTGCGCCGTCAGCCCGCCGTCGACGGTCAGCGTGTGGCCGGTCACCGAGCCGGCCGCGGCGCTTGCGAGATAGGCCACCGCGGCGGCAACCTCCTCGGCTGTGGCAAACCGTCCGGACGGAATGCGCGACAGCGCATTCGCCCGCGTCTTGGGATCGCTCAGCAACTGCTGCCGCGATTCCGTCATCACCGTGGTCGGCGCGACGGCATTGACGCGGATGTTGTGCGGCGCCCATTCGATCGCCAGCATCCGGGTCATCTGGATCAGGCCAGCCTTGGAGATGCCGTAGACCGAGCGGCCGGCGATGCCGGTCATGCCGTGCGTCGAGGCGATGCTGACGATTGCGCCGGGTCGGCCCTTGGCGATGCAATCGCGGCCGAACAGTTGCGACAGGAAGAACGCACCCTTGAGATTGGTGTCGATCACGTCGTCCCATTCGGCGTCGGTGACGTCTGTCACCGGTTTGAGCAGCGCGCGGCCGGCATTGTTGACGAGCAGATCGATGCCGCCGAGTTCGCTCGTGGCCTTGTTGAAGGCCGCCTTGATGCTGTCCTGCGAGCGCAGGTCGAGCGCGATGGGGACGGCCTTGCGGTTGGCGACCGCCGGGTCGGACAGCGTGTCGCTCAGCGCGCCGGTGCTGAGTTCGGTCAGCGCCAGGTCATAGCCTTCGCGCGCCAGCGCTGCGGCAATGGCGCGGCCGAGGCCCGCCGACGTGCCGGTTACGAGAGCGGTGCGAGGCTGACCCATTTTCCATCCTTGACGCTGCGGTAGCAGGCTTCGGCGAACTGCACGTCGCGGATGCCCGCGGCAAAATCCGCCTGCATCGGCGCGCCGGTGACGAGATGGCGCAGGAAATTCTCCCAGCCGATGCGATACGGATTCTTGAATGGCCCGGGATCGGCCAACTCCTCCCAGCCGGCGCGATAGTCGATGTTGAGGTCGGTCGCGATGCTGAAGTGCGCGGTGCGCGGTGTCTGCGTATTGGTGACCGTGTAGCAGCGGTGCAGGCCGGCGACGGCTGAGGCTTTGCTGCCGTCGATCTGGAACGTCAGCAGGTCGTCGCGACGCACCCGGGTCGCCCAGGACGACAGGATGCTGCCGATCGCGCCGCTTTCCAGCTCGATCAGCGTCGAGGCATTGTCGTCGACGTCGACGTCGTAGCGCGCACCCTTCTCATCGACGCGGACTGGCGTCGCCGTCGACAGCGAGCTGACCACCCGCCGCATCGGCCCGAGCGTGTTCTCGATCACGTAACGCCAGTGCGGATACATATCGAGAATGAGCCCGCCGCCGTCCTTCTTGCGGTAGTTCCAGCTCGGCCGCTGGCAGGGCACCTCGGTGCCGTCGAACACCCACCAGCCGAAGTCGATGCGAAAGCCGGTGACGCGGCCGAAAAATCCCGACGCTGCGAGCCGGGACAGCTTCTGCAGGCCGGGCAGGCCGAGCTTGTCCTCGACCGCGCCGTGCTTCAGCCCGCGCGCCTTGATCGCGCGCAGAAGCTCGAGCCCCTTGTCCACGGTGAGCGCCACCGGCTTCTCCGAGTAGATGTTCTTGCCCGCCGCGATCGCCTTCTCCAGCGCGCCCTGGCGCTGCGAGGTCGCGGCGGCATCGAAGAACACCGTGAAAGCCGGATCGGTCAGCGCCTTGTCGAGATCGGTCGTCCACTCCGCGCCGTAGCTTTTCGCGACGCCCGCGAGCTTGTCCGCGTTGCGCCCGACCAGCATCAGCCGCGGCACGATGCGGTCGTCGCCCACCGCCAGGCCGCCTTCGTCGCGGATCGGCGCCAGTGCGTTGGCGACGTGCTGGGTGGAGCAGATGCGCCCGGTGGCGCCGTTGAGGATGATGCCGATCGTATGCATGGTCATGGCCGGTGTTATAGTCGTACCTACCATGCCCCTGTCCAACGGAAATCCCCCGCATCAGCCATGCCGCGTCACATCGTCTGCCTGACCTTCGATTTCGACACCCAGTCCGGCTTCATCGCCCGCGGCATGACCACGCCGACGCCGCTGTCGCGCGGCGAGTTCGGCGGCCGGGTCGCGTGCGGCCGCATCCTGCAATTTCTCGAGGAGCGCGCCATCAAAGGCACGTGGTTCACGCCCGGGTTCACCATCGAGAGCTGGCCCGCGGAGAGCGCCGCGGTGGCCGACGGCGGCCATGAGATCGGCCACCACTCCTGGGCGCATATCCCGAACGCGAACCAGACCCGCGACGAGGAGGAGGCCGATCTCATCCGCGCCAACGAGAACATCAGGAAGCTCACCGGCCGCACCGCCCGCGGCTACCGCTCGCCGTCGTGGGACTTGAGCCCGCACACCATCGACCTTCTGCTCAAGCACGGCTTTCTCTACGACTCGAGCCTGATGGGCGGCGACTACATCCCCTATCGCGCGCGCCGCGGCGACAAGGTCGAGCTCGGCAAGCCTTACGGCTTCGGCGAGGAGACGCCGCTGATCGAGATGCCGATCTCATGGTCGCTCGACGACCATCCGCATTTCGAGTTCATCCGCACGCCGCAGACGGTCGCGCCCGGCCTGCAGCCGGCGCGCGCGGTGATGCAAAGCTGGTACGACGAGTTCACCTATATGAAGAAGACGGTCGACTGGGGCGTGCTGACCTACACCATGCACCCTTACGTGATCGGCCGCGGCTATCGCATGCTGGCGCTGGAGGATCTGGTCGACCGGCTTGCCAAGGACGGCGCCGTGTTCATGACCATGGAGCAGGCGGCCGAGGAGGCGAAGGCGAGGCTGTTCAGGTAGCGGCCCAAGGCCTCTCCCTCCATGATAATAATGCCCTATACTGCGCGCTGCATTGTCAGGGGGCGCGATGCGGCGGCGGGAATTCATCGTTCTGAGCGGTGCGGCGACCGTGCTGCTGGCGACCGCCGCCGGAGCGCAGCAGACGCGGACGCCGAAAGTCGCCATTCTCGTGCTTGGCACGCCGGATCCTGCGCTGTTTGTGACCAGGTTCACCGAGGGGCTGCGCGGGCTTGGCTACGTCGACGGGCGCAATATTCAGATCGAGCTGCGGAGCGGGGGCGGCGACGTCGCAAATCTTGCGCAGGCTGTCTCCGAGCTCGTGGCCCTTGGGCCGGATGTGATCGTCGGCTTTCAAACCCCGACGGTTGTCGCAGCGCGGCAGGCCGCGCGGGATATACCGATCGTGATGGGAACAGTCGGAGATCCCGTGGGGACCGGATTGGTCGCGAGCCTCGCCCGCCCGGGCGGCAACATCACCGGCATGAGCGGCGCGACCGCGGAGCTTGGCGCCAAGAACCTGGAATTGACGCGTGAGGTGCTGCCTTCGGTGCGGCGGGTGGCGGTCCTTGCCAACGCGCCCGATCCGTTCAGCAGGCCGTTCCTTGAGCATATCCACGCCGCGGCGAAGGCTTTGAATATCGAGATCAAAGCGGTGATGGTTCGCGCGGCCGAAGAGCTCGAAGCGCAGGTTGCCGACATCGAGGCGTGGCGCGGTCAGGCCATCGTCGTGCAGCCGAGCCTGCCGCACCGGCGCATCGCCGATCTCGCGCTGAAGCATCGGCTGCCGGCGTTCTGCCCCAACTCGGGATTTCCCGCCGCGGGCGGGCTGATGTCATACGCGGCGGACTTCGAGGCGCTCTACCGGCGAAGCGCCGTGTTCGTGGACAGGATTTTGAAAGGCACGAAGCCCGCGGATCTGCCCGTCGAACTGCCGACCAAATTTCACCTGGCGATCAACCTGAAGACCGCCAAGGCGCTCGGCGTCACCGTGCCGGGTACGATGCTGACGCGCGCCGACGAGGTGATCGAGTAGCTACTTCGGTGTTTCTCTGGCCACCTGTTCGAGAATTGGCCGCCAGGTCTTCTGCTGATCTTGCACAAACTCGGTGACCTGCTCCGGCGTCATGTAGCGCAGGAAGGCGCCGTTGCCCTGGTATTTGGCCTTCACCTCGGGATCGTTGAGCGCGGTCCAGAAATCCTTGTTGACCTTGCGGATGATCGGGTCGGGTGTGCCGACCGGCGCCACCAGCACGGCCCATGCACCGACGAAAAAGCCCGGGATGGTCTCGGCGATGGTCGGCAGGTTCTCGAAACCCGGCAGCCGCTCGAGCGCGGTGTCGGCGAGACCTTTGATCAGGTTGCCCCTGAGCGCTGAGGCAAGTCCGGCGTACGCGTCGAGGATGAGGTGCACGCGTCCGCTGAGCACATCGCCCATCGCCTGCGCGGTGCCGCCGGTATAGGGCACCATCTGCAGCTTCACGCCGGTTCGCGCCTGGAGCAACTCCATCGTCAGGTGCGTCAGCCGGCCGCGCCCGGTCGAGGCGTAGGTGATCTCGCCGGGCTTCTCCTTCGCCATGCGGATCACGTCGGCGATGCTGTTGATGCCGGAGTGGTGCGACGCACCGATGAACAGCGGCTGCTGCAGCATGAAGCCGATCGGCGCGAAGTCGCGCGGCAGTTCGAGCGGCAGGTTCGGCGCGACGCCGGATGCGCCCGGTAGGGTGAGGAACGGCGAGGTGGCGGGCAGGTAGAGCGTATAGCCGTCGTTTGGCGATTGCGACGCGGCCTTGGCGGAAATGCCGCCGCCCGCGCCGGGCTGGTTCACGGTGATGACCTGCTGCCCCCAGACCTGCGAGAGCTTGTCGGCGAGGATGCGCGCGCTGGCGTCGTTGGCGCTGCCAGCGGCCGAGTCGTTGATGATCCGAACGGGCTTGTTCGGATAGTCGGATTGGGCGTTTGCAGCGCTTGGCAGCAGCACGGCCAAAGCCAATGCAATCGTCAGCCCGTTCATCCTCATGTCCGTCTCCTCCGGCGATCATGCCCGTTCAAGCGCGCGCAACAACGAGCGGCTGGACGCCTGTTGAGAGACGACCTCGAGCGTTTTGCCGGGATCATATCGCAACGTCAATCGCGTGTGCTGACCTGCTTCGTCGCAGTTGATTTTTTTGGCGCGCGGATGATCCGCGCGCGGTTGGTTTCCTCAACGTTGTTCCTGCACGTGGAAGCGGTGTAGACCATACGTGGTTGGCGACGCGCTGCGGGGAACAGGAGAACGGATGCGTTTGGCTTCAGTTCGGCCGCCGGGCACTCTTTCGCGGCTCTCCGGCGTCGTTCTTACGCCGGCTTCGGCACCTGCTTCACGTACCAGTCGTAGATCTGCTGGCCGGTCCAGTGCACCACGCCCGGGTGCTTGTTGATGTAGGCGTAGAGCTGCTCGAAATACTTGATGCGGTGCGCCTGTCCGGTCACGTAGGGATGCACGCCGATGGCGAGGATGCGCGTCGACTCCTTGCTCTCCAGATACAGCCGGTCGAACGCGTCCCTGGTGCGGCTGAGCAGCACGTCGGACTCGTGGTGGTGCGACACCATCATGGTGATGTCGTTGATCTCGGCGCTGTAGGGGATCGCCAGCACCGGCCCGTGCGCGGTCTCGACCCAGATCGGCTGGTCGTCGAGCACCCAGTCGCCGAACCAGGTGAAGCCCGCCTTGGCGACGTGATCGAGCGTGTCGAACATCTGGCCGCGGCCCGGGCCGAGCCAGCCGCTCGGAAACTTGCCGGTGAACCTCTGCAGGATGTCGATCGACTGCTGCATGATCTCCGGCTGCTTGTCGGCGATCTGCTGGATCGGCATCTGCACATAGGAATGCGCCATGAACTCCCAGCCGGCGTCGCGCGCGGCGGCGGTCGCCTCCGGATAGGTCTCGCAGACCCTGGCGTTGAGCGACATGGTCGGCGTGACCTTGGCCTTCTGCAGCGCCCGCATCAGCCGCCAGAAGCCGACCCGCATGCCGTACTCGTACCAGGTCCAGTTCGGCATGTCGGGGATGGCGCTCTGGCCCTGCGGCGCGATCGAAAGCTGCCGCGCCATCGGCCGGGTGATCTCCCATTCCTCGATATTGACCACCGACCACACGATCATGCGGCCCTTGCCGGGCAGCTTGAGCTTCGGCCGCGTGAACGGCGATGAATAGGAAAAGCGGTCGCGTGGGTACGTGGTCAACGTGTCCTCCCGGATGATTGCGTTCAATTGTCGAGGATGGCGACGGCCCGTGTCCAGCCGGCGGAGCCGCCTTTCACCTTCACCGGAAAGCACGCGACGGTGAAGCCGGACGGCGGCAGCGCTTCGAGGTTGTGCAGCTTCTCGAGATGGCAGTAGCCGATGTCGCGGCCCGCCTTGTGGCCTTCCCAGATGATCTTCGGGTCGTGGTCCTTCGCGTAGCGCCTGGCGGTGAAGCTGAACGGCGCGTC
>JAIESC010000273.1 GCA_019746355.1 Xanthobacteraceae bacterium
CAAGGCTCAGAACTCAAGGCTCAGAACTCAAGGCTCAGAACTCAAGGCTCAGAACTCAAGGCTCAGAACTCAAGGCTTGGCCGTCAAGACATAGCTCCCAAGACTCGCTCAAGACTCGGCTTTCAAGGCTTGGCGATCTCGCGAGTCTTCCTTTATGGTCCCGCTGCATGCCGTTGTTCTCTGCCGATTCCAGTGTCGTCGAACGTGTCGAGGTCTCGCCGAATTTCGACGAGCGCACCGGCCTTGCGCGCCCGGACATGATCGTCCTGCACTACACCGGCATGCGGTTCTCCCAGGACGCGATCATGCGGCTGTGCGATCCCAAGGCGCGCGTGTCGTCGCACTATGTGGTGGTCGAGAACGGCTCGATCGTGCAGCTTGTGCCCGAGGTGAAGCGGGCCTGGCACGCCGGCGTGTCGTCGTGGGGCGGCGACGCCGACATCAATTCGCGCTCGATCGGCATCGAGATCTGCAACCCCGGCCACGAGTTCGGCTACCCGGACTTTCCGGCACGGCAGATCGCCGCCGTGATCACGCTGTGCCGTTCGATCCTCACCCGCAACATCGTGCGGCCGGAGAACATCGTGGCGCATTCCGACGTGGCGCCAAGCCGCAAGCAGGACCCGGGCGAGAAGTTCCCGTGGAAGCGGCTCGCACAATCCAACATCGGGCTGTGGGTGGAGCCAGCTCCGGTCACCAACGGTCCGGTGCTCAAGCTCGATGACACCGGCGACAAGGTGGCCGACCTGCAAAAGGCGCTGACCGAGTACGGCTACGCCATCGACACCAACGGCACTTACGACGCGACCACGCGCGACGCCGTCATGGCCTTCCAGCGCCACTTCCGCCCGAGCAAGGTCGACGGCCTCAGCGACGTGTCGACGCGGGAGACGCTGCGCAAACTTCTGGTCGCGCGCGAGCTCGGCCCGCTCCAGGGCGCCGCCGGCACAAAGCGTCCCGCCCCCCGCGGGCCGAAGCCGCCCGCGGGGCAAGACGAACCCTCTGCACCTTAACCTTGCGCCTCTTGACGGGCGGCCGCCGGCACTCCATTCCCTTTCCCGTCAGCCGGCCGGACGGCCGCTCCGCGCCAATGCCGAAAGGCGGCCGGGGAGGAAAGTCCGGGCTCCAGGACAAACGGTGCCGGATAACGTCCGGCGGGATCGATCCCCGCTTGCGGGGAAAGGCCCCAGGGACAGTGCCACAGAGAACAGACCGCCACGGCGCGTTGTGTATCAGCCGTGGCAAGGGTGAAACGGTGCGGTAAGAGCGCACCGCGCTTTCCGGCAACGGAAGCGGCACGGCAAACCCCACCGGGAGCAAGACCGAATAGGGACGGCACCGAGGCGCAAGCCTCAACCCTTGTCCGGGTCGCCGTCCGGGTGGGTCGCTTCAGGCGCCGGGCAACCGGCGTCGCAGAGGAATGGCCGTCACGTCCGGCGCGCAAGCGCCGGGCCATACAGAACCCGGCTTACAGGCCGTCTGATTTGTAATGAGGGCTCGGTGGGGAAACCCGCCGGGCCCTCGCCAATTCGGGCCCAGGCTGGTCGCGCCTCCCAGTTTGATCGGCTGGGGTTGTAAACTGGCTTGTTGCCTGGCTGGAATTCGCAATGGCGGAAATCGGCAGCTCTGACGCTAAGAATGGATTTTTCGAGCTGTTGGCCAGAGCCGAGGCTGGCGAGGAGATTGTCATCACTCGACGCGGCCGCCCGGTGGCGAGGCTCGTTCCGCTCGAAACAGATCGAGACGTTGGACAAGCGCGCGCGGCGATGCAACGCACACGCGCCCTGGCGCAGGAGATGAAGCTCGGCCGTTTCGATTGGCAGGAGTGGAAAAGCTATCGCGATCGGGGACGCCGCTGACGTGGCCGCGTTTGCAGGCCGTCTGACTTGGAATGAGGGCTCGGCGGACGCAACCGCCGGGCCTTCGCCATTTTTTTCAGAGCCTAAAGCGTGATGAGGCCGGGCTGTATCGATACAGCCACCCTTTCGTTCCCGCGCAAGCGGGAACCCAGGGCTAAATACAGGGTCTGAATCGTGGCCCTGGGTCCCCGCTTGCGCGGGGACGAACGGAGAGAGCCGTTCTGACCTAAACTCATCAGCTTAATTGATGGTGATGCCCTGGGCCTTGATCACCTTGGCCCACTTCTCGGCTTCATCCGCAACGTGCTTGCCGAATTCGGCCGCGGTCATCGGCATCGGCTCGACGCCCAACTGGGCGAGGCGCTCCTGCGACTTGCGATCGGCCAAGGCCGCATTCATCGCGTTGCCAAGCTTCTCGAGGATCGGCGGCGGTGTCCTCGCCGGCGCGCCGAGACCGTACCAGCCGAACGCATCATAGCCCGGCAAAGTCTCGCCGATGCTGGGGACATCCGGCAGTGCCGCCGAGCGCCTGGCAGGCGTCACCGCGAGTCCGCGCAACTTGCCCTCGCGGAGCAGCGGAATCGCCTGCGCGGTCGGGTTGAACACGACCTGCACCTGGCCGCCGAGCAGGTCGGGCATATAGTTGCCGCGATAGGCGACGTGGACCATCTTCGTCCCGGTCATGACCTGGAGCAACTCGCCGCAAAGATGGGGCGAGCTGCCGATGCCGCCCGACGCCATGTTCACCTTGCCGGGATGTGCCTTGAGATAGGCAATGAGCTCCTGAAGCGTCCTGGCCGGGAACTGCTCCGCCACCACGAGGACGAAGGGAGTCCTGGCGATGCCCGCGATCGGCGCGATGTCGCGCAGGAAATCGTAGTTGAGATCGCGGTAGAGCGCGATGTTCACGGCGTTGGTCGACACCGGCATGAGCAGCGTGTAGCCGTCCGGCTCGGCCTTGGCGACGTATTCGGTGGCGATGTTGCCGCCGGCCCCGGGCCGGTTCTCGATGATGAACTGCTGGCCGAGCCGCTCCGACAGCCATTGCCCGGCGAGGCGTCCGATGATGTCCGGCGCGCTGCCGGCCGGGAACGTGACGATCAGATGCACCGGTCGTGTCGGGTATACGTTCGCGCGGGCGGTGCGCGGGAACGCCGGGAGCGCGGCGGCGCCCGCGGCCACATGCAGGAATCGTCGGCGATGGATTGCCATGGCGTGCCCTCCGAAGTCGATTGCGATTTTCGTGGACGCAAAAACGTCGGCATGCATTTCGGGCAGTGCCACCAAGCCTATATCGGCGGGCGTGTTGGCCGGAAGGGGCCGCGGCGGCCTGCGGCAACTTGGCGGCCGGTCATCGCGCGGCTTGCTCTCGGGCGAGAGGCCCGCAGCGCTCGGCTCGCGGGCCTCTCGATCCAGGGCTTGTGGCCCTCGTCCGTCCGGACGTTGTTAGAAACTCCAACCGGCGACGGATGTTCCTGATGAAAGGAGATCCGACGGGACCGAAAACTCTGAGCGACCGGTTCCGCCGCGCGAGGAACCATACCCGGCGGAAAAAAGCGCGCGGCGCCACGATCGAATTGCGGCGGCCGTGGCAGCGCGCCGTGTTTATCGACGGCCTGTTCGGAACGCTGATTGTCGCCTACCTGACTTTGATGTTCGCCGGATGAGGCGTTCCCGAGCGCCTGCCTGCTCAAAGCCAAGCACGAATAACCGGGATAAGCCCAGCCCCGCGGTTCCCGGGATCGGCGATTGTGCCCTAGGCTGACCGCCAAACAGGAGCCTGCAATGGTCCGCCTTGCCCTGCTGTCGTGCCCGCTCGTTGCCGCCTTCGCAGCGTTCTGCCTCACGCCCGGTCACAGCCAGACGCTCAAGAGCGGCGTCCTCTCGCTGGTCGTGCCGTTCGCCGCGGGCGGGCCGAGCGACGTCGCCGGCCGCATCCTGGCGCAGGGCCTGGCCGACGTGCTGGGGCAAAGCGTGGTGGTGGAAAATCCGGTCGGTGCCGGCGGCACGGTCGGCTCGCTGCGCGTGTCGCGCGCGGCGCCCGACGGCGGGCAGTTCGTGCTCGGCAACAACGGCACGCACAGCTGGAGCCAGTCGCTCTACAAGAACCCGCCTTATGACGCCGTCACCGACTTCACGCCGCTCGGGCTTGCGGTCGAGTCGCCGCGCGTCATCATCGTGCCGAAAGATCTTCCGGCCAACACGCTGCCGGAGTTCGTCGCCTATGTGAAAGCCAACCAGGCGAAAATCCAGTTCGCTTCGGCCGGCGCGGGTTCGGCCTCGCACGTGAGCTGCATCCTGCTCAACGCCATGCTCGGCGTGAACGTGACGCATGTGCCCTATCGCGGGCTCGGACCGGCGATGCAGGACCTGATCACCGGCCGCGTGCAATACATCTGCGACTCGGTCTCGACCTCGAAGCCGCAGATCGAGGGCAATCATGTGAAGGCTGTCGCGACCACCGGGCTCAAGCGCTCGCACGCCCTGCCGGACATCGCGACGGCGAAGGAGCAAGGGCTCGATTTCGACGTGCTGACCTGGCAGGGGCTGTTCCTGGCGAAGAACACGCCCGCGCCGATCGTCAACCAGTTGAGCACGGTGCTGAGCCGCGCGCTCGACCTGCCGACGGTGAAGGAGCGGCTGGCGCAGCTTGGCGAGGAGGTGCCCCCGCCCGAGCGCCGCTCGCCGGAGTATTTCAAGCGGTTTGTGGCCAACGAGATCGCGCGCTGGAGCGGGCCGATCAAGGCGAGCGGCGTCACGGTGGAATGAGGCTGCTATACTGCACGGGCGCATGAGCCCGGCCCCGCCCGCAATCGCATTCGAGAACGTCACCTACGGCGATGGGGCGGCGCCGGTGCTCGACGGCGTGTCGCTTGCGGTGGGCCAGCACGAATTCCTCGCCATTGTCGGGCCCTCGGGCGCGGGCAAGACCACGCTGCTGCGGCTGATCAACCGCCTGGCCGATCCGGGCGCGGGCACAGTGCGGGTCAACGGCGAGGACGTGCAAGCGACCGATGCGATCGCGCTGCGGCGGCGCATCGGCTACGTGTTCCAGAGCGTCGGCCTGTTCCCGCACATGACGGTCGCCGAGAACATCGCGATCACGCCGAAGCTGCTCGGCTGGGACGGCGCGCGGATCGCGGCGCGGGTCGACGAGTTGCTGGCGCTGGTCCGTCTCGGCGACGGCAGGCTGCGCGAGCGGTTTCCGAGCGAGCTTTCCGGCGGCGAAGGCCAGCGCGTCGGCCTCGCCCGTGCGCTCGCCGCCGAGCCGGCGATCATGCTGATGGACGAGCCGTTCGGCGCGCTCGATCCGCTCACCCGCGACGGGCTCGGCGAGGACTACCGGCGGCTGCACACCGAGCTCGGCCTGACCACGGTGATGATCACCCACGACATGCTGGAGGCGCTGCTGCTGGCCGACCGGATCGCGGTGCTGCACGGCGGCCGCATCGTCGCCGACGGCAGCCCGCAGGCGCTGATGCACGAAGCGCAACACGACTACGTCCGCGCGCTGATGGCCGCGCCGCGACGCCAGGCCGAACGCTTCCGCGCGCTGGAGCAGAAATGAACGCGGCGTCGCAGATCGCCGAAGCCTCGGCGCGGCTGCCGGCCTATCTCGGCGGCCACGTGGCGGTCAGCGTCACCGCGCTGCTCCTCGGGCTTGCCATCAGCCTGCCGCTCGCCTTCGCGTCGATGCGGCGGCCGGCGCTGCAGAGCGCGCTGCTGGGCGTTGCGAGCATCGTGCAGACGATCCCGAGCCTGGCGCTGCTGGCGCTGTTCTATCCGCTGCTGCTCGGCATCGCGGCGCTGACCGAGCAGGCCTTCGGCGCGGGCTTCTCCGCGCTGGGCTTTCTGCCCTCGGTGCTGGCGCTCACGCTCTACAGCATGCTGCCGGTGTTGCGGAACACGATCACCGGGCTGAGCGGCATCGGACCGGCGATCAACGAAGCGGCGCTCGGCGTCGGCATGACGCGGCGGCAGTCGCTGTTCATGGTCGAATTGCCGCTGGCTTTGCCGGTGATCATGGCCGGCATCCGCACCGCCGCGATCTGGGTGATCGGCGCCGCGACGCTGTCGACGCCGATCGGCCAGACCAGCCTCGGCAACTACATCTTCACCGGCCTGCAGACGCAGAACTGGGTGTTCGTGCTGTTCGGCTGTGCCGCTGCGGCGATCTTCGCGCTCGCGGTCGATCAGTTGCTGGCGCTGATGGAGCACGGCCTGACGCGGCGCAAGCGCACATGGGTCGCGGGCGGCGGACTGGGGATCGCGCTTCTTGCGGTCGCGGCGCTCCTGCCGGGGCTGTCGCAGCCGCGCGCGACCACCGTGATCGGCACCAAGCCGTTCACCGAGCAATACGTGCTGGCGGCGCTGATCGGCGAGCGGCTGGGCGAGCGCGGCCTGACCGCCACGGTCCGCGAAGGCCTCGGCTCGGCCGTCATCTTCAATGCGCTGCACGCGGGGGAGATCGACCTCTATGTCGACTACTCCGGCACGATCTGGAGCAACCAGATGCGCCGCAGCGATGTCAGGCCGCGCGCGGAGGTTCTTTCAGCGATGAAGGACTGGCTCCAGCGTGACGGCATCGTGCTTGCGGGAGAACTCGGCTTCGAGAACGCCTATGCGCTGGCGATGCGGCCGGAGCGCGCGGAGAAGCTCGGCATCCGCACGCTCGGCGACCTCGCCCGCCACGCGCCTTCGCTTTCGATCGCCGGCGACTACGAATTCTTCGGCCGGCCGGAATGGCAGTCGATCCGGCAGGCCTACGGCCTTACGTTCCGCGAACAGCGGACGATGCAGCCTGAGTTCATGTATGCCGCCGTGGCGAACGGCGAGGCCGACGTGATCGCGGGCTACACCAGCGACGGCCGCATCGCGCAGCACCATCTCACCGTGCTGGACGATCCGAAGCACGTCATTCCGCCGTACGACGCGGTGCTGCTGGTTTCGCCGAAGCGCGCCAACGATGAGGCGCTGCTTGCGACGCTCGCGCCGCTGATCAGCGCCATCGACGTCACGGCGATGCGCGAGGCCAACCTGCGCGCGTCAGGCGGCGGCGCGTCGGTCGCCGCGGCGGCGCACTGGTTGTCGGAGCAGATTCAGAACAAGGCCAAGACGGCGCGCTAGCCTAGAGCGGTTTTCCAGTTGGTTTGCACCGCTGTTTCCCCGTCATGCGCGGGCTTGCCCCGCGCATGACGGCCGCGCATCTCGGCCAGGGGAGTACAGTGCCCGCCCAAGCGAGATGGCCGGGACAAGCCCGGCCATGACGACAGATGTTTCAGAGCGAGTGGAAAACGCGCTAAAGGCGTTGCGCCGGCTGCTATCCCACCGCGGCGAGGTCGGGCCTCGGCCGCGGCGCCGGCGGCTCTTCCTTCAGCGTCAGCACGTGCACGCTGAAATATTTCTTTGGATCGGTCCACACCGCGGTCGACGACCAGCCTGCGCCGCGCGCGAGCGCGCCGAACGACTCGACGGTGTACTTGTAGCTGTTCTCAGTGTGGATGGTCTCGCCGGCGCGGAAGTCGATACACTCGCCGCAGATCCTGATGCGCTGGCGCTTGTGGCTTGCCAGATGCATCTCGATGCGCGAGCGCTCGCGGTTGAAGAAGGCGTGATGCTCGAACGTGCCGACGTCGATCTTGGCGCCAAGCTCGCGGTTGATACGCTCGAGCAGATTGAGATTGAACGCCGCGGTCACGCCCTGGCTGTCGTTGTACGCGCGTTGCAGCACCTGCGTGTCCTTGACGAGATCGACACCGACGATGAGGGTCGAACCGCGGCCGAGCACGCGCGCCGCGTGGCGCATGAAAGCCGACGCCTGGTGCGGCTCGAAATTGCCGATGGTCGAGCCGGGAAAGAAGCCGGCGCGCGGCAGCTCGTGCACGGACGCGGGCAGATCGAACGGCTTGCTGAAGTCGGCCGCGACCGGAAGCATCGCCACGTCGGGAAACTCGCGCCGCAGCGTCTCGGCCTGCTGGCGCAGGAACTCGGCCGAGATGTCCACCGGCACATAGGCGGCGAGCGACTTGGCCTCGTGCAGCACGATCCGCGTCTTGGTGCTGGCGCCGCTGCCGAACTCGACCAGTGCCGCGCCAGCCGGCAGAAGCCTTGCGATGTCCTGCGCGCGCTCGGTCAGGATGCCGATCTCGGTGCGCGTCGGATAATACTCGGGCAATTCGGTGATACGCTCGAACAACTCGGAGCCGGCGCGATCGTAGAAATATTTCGGCGACAGGCGCTTCGGCGTGGCCGAAAGGCCCGCAACCACATCGGCGGCAAAGGCTGCCGTCTCGCCCGACACCTCGATCTTCGCGTCAGAAACGACCTGCGGTCTGCGTGCGAGCGCTGTCATGCCCGGATCCTAATTTTGTTTCAGCGGTAGTCGACCAGCCGCAGGCCGCTGAACTGCCAGCGCGCGGGCGGGTGAAAGAAATTGCGATAGCTCACGCGCGCATGCCCGTCGGGCGTTGCGAGCGAGGAGCCGCGGAGCACCATCTGGTTGACCATGAACTTGCCGTTGTACTCGCCGAGCGCGCCTTCGGCCGCGCGATACCCGGGATAGGCGAGATAGGCGCTGCGTGTCCACTGCCAGGCGGTGCCAAACGCGTCGGTCAAAAGGTTGGCGCGCGCCGCGGCCTCCCACTCGAACTCAGTCGGCAGGTCCTGGCCCTTCCAGCGGGCGAAGGCATCGGCCTCGTAATAGCTCACATGCAGCACCGGTGCCGCGGGATCGACCGGCCGCACGCCGCCCAGCGTCAGCGACGACCACTCACCGTCACGCTTGCGCCAGTAGCCCGGCGCGTCCCAGCCCTGCGCCTCGGCCGTGGCCCAGCCGTCCGACAGCCACAGCGACGGCGTGGTGTAGCCGCCGTCGGCCATGAACTCGAGCCATTCGCCGCCGGTCACGAGATGCCGCGCGATGCGTCCCGGGCGCAGCAGCGTTTCGTGCATCGGCTGCTCGTTGTCGAAGCAGAAGCCGTCGCCGTCGTGACCGATGGAACGGATGCCGGCCGGAAGACCGGCGTAATCGCTTCCGTTTTTCGTTGCCGGCGGCTGCCAGGCGGCATCGTAGACCGGATCGGTCGGGTTCTGCGCGAAGGCGTGCAGGATGTCGGTCCACAGCAGCTCCTGATGCTGCTGCTCATGATGCAGGCCGATCTCGGCGATCGGCGCAACCGTTGCAAGGAGCCTGTCATCGGCACTGCGCAGCAGCGCCGTCACCGCCGCATCCACATGCGCGCGATAGGCCGTGACGTCGGCAATGGCCGGCCGCGTCAGCAGCCCGCGCTCGGGGCGCGGATGCCGCGGGCCGGCGGCGACGTAATAGGAGTTGAACAGGACGGCGAAGCGCGGATCGAACTCGGTGTATCCCGGCGCATGCGGCTTGAGCAGGAATTGCTCGAAGAACCAGGTGGTGTGCGCGCGATGCCATTTCGCGGGGCTCGCGTCCGGCATCGACTGGATGGCCTGGTCCTCGGCCGAAAGCGGCGCTGCGCGGCGCTCGGTCTCCGCGCGCACGGCAAGGTAGGCATTCATCCAGTGCTGGCGCGGCGGCAAAGGCGCCTTTCTCGCCGCCGATACAAGCTGCAGCATCATGATGCTCCGCCATGATTGGGATTCATTCGATCGGGCCCCCACCCGATAATCGCGCCCCGGCCCGATTGTTCCTCCGGCCCGCGAGCGAGGCAACCCGACATAGGCATGTCATGTGTATTGTGCCAGACATTCGCCGAGATCACCCGCGGAATCGCCCAAGCAAAAAGCTGTGGAGGTTCAAGCCAGCGCGTATCGGCATGACAGGCATGGGCCCAACATAGGTGCGCAGCCCACGCATCAAAGGGCCAGCCACAGCATCAATTTGCATGACTTCGGGTCATTGCCTCGGCCGTGTCGGCTGTGGAAGATGGGACGAAAGCCGCAACAAAAGCGGCAATTCGACGCCATCGATGCGTCCTGCCTTGCTTTCGCCTGGGGAAATGCCGTGCCCGAGATCAAAGTCATCAGCACCACCGCGATGAAGACGTCGCTCGACGACCTCACCGCGGAATTCGAGCGCGCGTCCGGGCACATGCTCGCCCTGTCCTTCGGCCCCTCGGCGCGGATCAAGAAGCAGGTTGCCGACGGCGAGCCAAACGACGTCACGATCGCAACCGACAACGGTATCGACGAACTGATCGCGCAGGGCCGGATCGTGCCGGGCACGCGCGCCGATCTCGCGCGCTCGGCCATGGCGCTCGCCGTGCAGAAGGGCGCGCCGAGGCCCGACATCTCCTCGGCGGAGAAGTTCAAGGCGGCGATGCTCGCGGCGAAATCGCTCGGCATGAGCAATCCGGTCGGCGGCGGCCAGAGCGGCGCCAATCTGGTGGCGATCTTCGAGCGGCTCGGCATCGCCGAGGCGATGAAGCCGAAGTGCTTCTACGGCCCCGGCGGGCCGGCCGGACTGATCGGCAATTACCTCGTGCGCAAAGAGATCGAGGTCGGCATCCAGCAACTGCCCGAGCTGATGGCAGTGCCGGGCATCGACATCGTCGGCCCGCTGCCGCCGGACATCCAGAACATGACCGTGTTCTCGGCGGGCCTTTCCACCGCGGCAAAGAACGCGGACGGCGCGCGCGCCCTGATCCAGTTTCTGACCACGCCCGCCGCCCGGGCAGTGATCCAATCGAAGGGCCTCGAAGCAAGCTGAAGCGGGAGTTTGGCATGCGCCGGATGGCTTTCACCGCAGCGGTCGCGCTCGGCGTTTTCACGGTCGGCCACGCGGAGGCGGCCGAGATCAACGCCTTCGTATCCACCGCGGTCAAGGCCGCGACCGACGAAATCCTCCCCGCCTTCGAGCGCGCCAACGGCCACACCATCCGCGCAAGCTATGCGCCGTCCGGCGCGCTGGTGCCGCGCTTCCTCAAGGGAGAGCCGGTCGACATTTTCGTCACCGATGCGCCGGCGCTCGACGACCTGATCAGGCAGGGCAAGATCGCGGGTGGCCGGGTCGACCTGGTCCGGACCGGCATCGCCATCGCCGTGAAGAAAGGCGCACCGAAGCCCGACGTCTCGACGCCCGAGGCGCTCACGCGCGCGCTGCTCGCGGCGAAATCCATCGGCCATGCGTCGCCGGCCGGCGGCAGCATCACCGGCGGCCACGTGCAGTGGGTGTTCCGCCAGCTCGGCATCGCCGACGAGGTGACGCCGAAGCTGAAGATGTCGATGGGCGGGCCGAACAGCCGCGTCAGCGTTCTGGTGTCGAGCGGACAGGCCGAGATCGGCTTGCAGCAGGCCTCGGAGCTTTACGACAATCCCGAGGTCGAGGTGATCGGCATGCTGCCGGCACCTTTGCAGCAGACCACGCAGTATTCCGCCGGCATCACGTCGAGCGCCAAGGAAGCCGCGGCCGCCAAGGCGATGATCGAGGCGCTGACCACGCCGCAGGCGAAAGCGATCTACAAGGCCAAGGGGCTCGAGCCCAACTGATGGGAGATACGCCGTGCGTAGAATTCTGCTGGCGGCGGCGGCGCTGCTCGTCGCGACGGGCGCACAGGGCGCCGAGATCAAGGCGCTGATCACCACGGCGATGAACGCGGCGGTGATCGTGCTGGTGCCGGAGTTCGAGAAGGCCACCGGCCACAAGGTCGCAGTCAACTACGACCCGTCCGGCGGGCTGGCGCGGCGGCTGCGCGGCGGCGAATTCGCCGACATGATCCTGGTGGCAAGCCCGGAGCTCGACAAGCTGATCACCGAGGGCAAGGTGGTCAACCGCGTCGACGTCTCGCGCACCGGCATCGGCATTGCCGTGAAGAAGGGCGCACCGAAGCCGGACGTCTCGACGCCCGAGGCGCTCAAGCGCGCGCTGCTCGATGCGAAGTCGGTCGGCCACACCGCGCCGGCTGGCGGCGGCATCACCGCGCTGCATCTGCTGCGGACCTTCGAGAAGCTCGGTATCGCCAAGGAGGTCGCGGCCAAGACCAAGCTTGCGGCCGGCGGGCCGAACGGCCGCGTCTCGACGCTGATCGTCAACGGCGAGGCGGAGATCGCGTTTCAGCAGGTGTCGGAGCTGATGTCGAACCCGGAGGTCGAGGTGATCGGCATGCTGCCCGACGAGTTGCAGCAGATCACGATCAATTCGGCCGGCGTTACGGCTGTCGCCAAGGAGGCGGACGCGGCCCGCGCGCTGATCGCGCACATGACGATGCCTGCGGCGCTGGCGCTCTACAAGACCAAGGGACTGGGATTCTGAACTTGGTTCTGGATCCCGGGTTCGCGCCATAGCGCGTCGAAGAGGCGCGTGAACGCGCTTACGGCGCGCGCCCCGGGATGACGCTGCGCGTCACTTGAACGCGCCCTTCTGGTCCAGCGCGCGCCATTTGGCGATCTCGGCGCTGAGGAAGCCGCCGAGCTTCTCCGGCGGGCCGCCGACGAAGCGGTAGCCGAGCTGAACCTCGCGCTCGCGCATGTCCGGCATCGCCAGCACCTTCTCGATATCGGCGTTGACCTTGGCGATAACGGCCCCAGGCGTGCCCTTCGGCGCGAAGAACCCATACCAGCTCGACTCCTCCGGCATGTTGACGCCGACCTCGGTCAGCGTCGGGATCTCGGGCAAAAGCTTGGAGCGGGCCGGCCCGGAGAGCGCGAGCGCGCGCAGCTTGCCCGCGCGGATATTGCCGATCGAGCTGCCCATCGGGCCGAAGTTGATCTCGGTGCGCCCGGAGAACAGATCGTTCATGCCCTGCGACATCTGGCTGTAGGGCACGTGCTGCATCCTGGTGCCGGTGACGTCCATGAACAGCACGGTGGAAAGGTGCGAGGTCGAGCCGATGCCGACCGAGTAGTAGTTCAGCTTGCCGGGATTGGCCTTCGCATAGTCGACCACCTCCTGGATCGACTTGAACGGCGTCACCGCCGAAACCTGGAACACCTCCTGCGAGCTCGCGACCAGGATGACCGGGTCGAAGCTCGTCACCGGGTCGAAGGCGGTGGCGGGCGACAGCGTCACGTTGGTGGCGAGCGTCTGCGCGCCGAAGTGCAGCGTATAACCGTCGGGCTGCGCCGCGGCGGCCGCGGCCGCGCCGATGTTGCCGCTGCCGCCAGGGCGGTTCTCGACCACGACCTGCTGACCCCACATCTGGCTCAGCCGGTCGGCAATCAGGCGACCGAGGATGTCGATCGCGCCCGCGGGCGAGAACGCGATGATCATTTTGACCGGCCGGGTCGGATAATCCTGGGCCGCCGCGCTGCCGCCGAGACCGAGCAGCGCGACCACCGCCGCGGCGATCCAATCGCACTTCATCACGGCCTCCCGTTTCAGTTGGCCTTGAACGCACCTTTCTTCGCCAGATCATCCCACTTGGTGATCTCGCTCTTGAGATAGTCGGCGAGCTCGTCGGGCGGGCCCCCGATGAAGCGGTAGCCGAGCGACAGCTCTTTCTCACGCATGTCCGGCATGTCGATCACCGTCTGCAGGTTGCGGTTGACCTTGTCGATGATCGCCCTGGGCGTGCCCTTGGGCGCGAAGAAGCCGTACCAGCTCGACTCGTCCTTCATCGGCACGCCGATCTCGGTCATGGTCGGCAGCCCGGGCAGGAGCTTCGAGCGCGACGACCCGTTCACCGCCAGCGCCCTCACCTTGCCCGAACGGACATGCGGCAGCGAGCCGCCCGCGGTGGTGAACCAGATCTCGGTGCGGCCGGAGAAGATGTCGGCATAGGCCTGCGACATCTGGCTGTAGGGCACGTGCTGCATTTTCGTGCCGGTCACCTCCATGAACAGCACGGTGGCGAGGTGCGCGCTCGAACCGATGCCGACCGAGGCGTAATTCAGCTTTCCCGGATTGGCCTTCGCCGCATCGATGACGTCCTTCACGGACTTGTAGGGCGACTCGTTGGCCGCCATGAACACCTCGAGCGCGGTGCTCACCAGCATGATCGGCTCGAAGCTCGTCACCGGATGGAACGCGGTGCTCGGCGCGAGCGTCACGTTGGTGCCGAGCGTCTGCGCGCCGAAATGCAGCGTGTAGCCGTCGGGCGCGGCCTGGGCGGCGGCCGCCGCGCCGATGTTGCCGCCTGCGCCCGGGCGGTTCTCGACGATCACCTGCTGCCCCCACAGGACGCTGAGCTTGTCGGCAATGAGGCGGCCGAGCACATCGATGGCGCCGGCCGGCGAGAAGGCGATGACGATCTTGACCGGCCGGTTGGGGTAATCGCCCGACTGGGCCTGTGCCTTCGAGCCTGGCATCGCCAAGGCGCAGCCGGCCAGAATCAGCGCGCCAATCCACCTCGATCGCATCCCACGATCCCTGAATTTCAACTGCCTTTGCGGCTTGCGACGCAGCATGACGGCGCCTGGGCGTGAAATCAACGCACCAGCCATGCGCGGGCCGTGCGTTCGGCCCGTTGCCGGCCCCCGGCCGCCGGGGCTACGCTTTGATCAATTACAAAATCACGGGGAAAAGCATGGCGGAGTGGTTCGTCGCGAAAAGCTCCGAGCTGAAGGACGGCGACCGCAAGGTCGTGGTCGCGGGCAAGCGCGAGATCGGCGTGTTCCACAAGGACGGCGCGTTCTACGCCTACAGCAACAACTGCCTGCACCAGGGCGGCCCCGCCTGCGAGGGCATCCTGATCAACAACGTCGTCGACGTGATCGCGCCGGACCGCACCTATCAGGGGCAGACCTTCGGCGACGAGGTGCATTTCGTCTGCCCGTGGCACGGCTACGAGTATGACTTGAAGACCGGCGAGATGATCGGCGACCGGAAGCAGAAGCTGCGCAAATACGAGGTGATCAAGCGAGGCGACGACATCTACGTCGTTGCCTGAACCCGACAACAACGCGCGCTCGAAGGGAGCACGGCCATGGACATGCCACGCAGCGAAGTGCGTCCGGTGGAATTCGACACCTTCTCGACACCCAAGCACCTCGAGCACGCCGCCGAGCAGGCGCGGGCGCGCAACTACCAGGACTTCCTGATCGTCGACGTCGACTCGCACCACTACGAGAGCGAATCCTACGCAGAGGTTTTCGGGTACGTCGAGAACCCGGTGCTGCGCCGCGACCTGATGGAGTCCGGCGGCCGCTCGACCGGCGTGCTCAATTCGCAGGTCGGCTACCAGAACCTGTCCGGCCGCATCGTCCGCCAGAAGGGCCGCCGCATCGAGAAGTACAAGCCGGCGGCGCACAAGGACATCGCCATGACGCTCGGCTGGATGGACTCGATGGGCGTGGACTACGCCTGCCTGTTCCCGACGCCGATGCTGTTCTTAGGGCTGCATCCGCAGATCGAGGTCGAGGTGCAGATGGCGCGCGCCTACAACCGCTGGCTCTGCGACAAGATCCTGGCGCAGGAGCCGCGCATCGTCTCGATGCTCTATCTGCCGTTCAACGATCCGGAGGCCACCTACAAGGTGGTGAAGGAGTTCGGCGACAGAAAGGGCGTGGTCGGCTTCATGGTGACGTCGCCGCGCTACAAGCCGGTGCACGACAACGCCTATATCAAAAGCTACGCGCTGCTCGAGGAGATGGGCAAGCCGATCTCGTTCCACGCCGCCTATAGCTGGGACGACCGCTCGCTGCAGATGACCAACCGCTTCATCTCGGTGCATGCGCTGGGCTTCATGTGGTACAACATGGTGCACATGACCAACTGGGTCGTGAACGGGATGCCGGAGCGCTTCCCGAAGCTGAAGACCATGTGGATCGAGAGCGGCCTCACCTGGGCCTATTCGCTGATGCAGCGGCTCGACCACTCCTACATGATGCGGACGTCGGACTGCCCGCAGCTCAAGCGCAAGCCGTCGGAATACATGCGCGAGATGTACTACTCGACGCAGCCGATGGAGATGCCGGAGGACCGGTCGATCCTCGAGGCGACGTTCAAGATGATCAACGCCGAGACGCAGCTCTGCTGGTGCTCGGACTACCCGCATTGGGACTTCGACCTGCCGAGCGTGATCTACGACCTGACGTTCCTCAACGAGAAGGCCAAGCGCAACATCCTTGGCGGCAACGCGGCGCGGCTGTTCAAGCTTGATCCGAAGCCGGTGAAAAAGATTCCGTAGCAGAATTCCAGAACTGGCGAAAAATCGCCCTGGCGAGGCTCGGCCCGGCCGTTTTCGTGCCGAAAAACGCAGATTTCAGAAAAATTTCAGAACACCGTTCCCACGTTATCGAGACGGCATCTGGACGGTTCGATACGCTTGGTGCAATCATGCGCTGTGGGCTCGCGCGCCCGCGCAGGTATTCACTGGGGAATTTCGTGAAAATCAAAAGCAGTATCGTTGTCGCCGCCGCGACGGGGGTGGCGCTTTCGCCAAACGCCGAGGCAGCGCCGAAACAGACGAGCGCTGCGCCGGTGTGGAGTTGGACCGGCTTCTATGTCGGCGCGCATCTCGGCGGCGCATGGCAGGAGGGCCGGACCGAAGGACGGACGCAAGGTTCGTACGTCGGTGACACTGCCTGGTTCCCATTCGGCAACAAGACAACGCCGTCCGGATTCATCGGCGGCGGCCAGATTGGCTACAACTGGCAGTCCGGAGCCTTCGTGTACGGACTCGAGGCCGATATTTCCGATTTCTCGGGTTCGGGATCGACCAGTCAGACGGCGGGTCCCGCTGCCACCCCGGTAACCGTGACATCCGAGAACCGGATCGGCTGGGTCGGCACCATCCGCGGCCGTGTGGGCGTGACGATCTTCAACACGACGCTTCTCTACGCCACAGGCGGCTGGGCCTATGGAAGCGTGAACAACTCCCACACCGAATCCGGCGGCGGCCTGGTCGCAACCTGGCAGGAAAGCACGACCAGAAATGGGTACGCTGTGGGCGGGGGCATCGAGCACATGATCATGCCGAACTGGATTGTCCGGGTGGAAGGCATGTACGTCGATCTCGGCAGCAAGACGCTGTCCACTCCGAACAGCGGCAGCTGCGTCAATGCGTGCGACCCCGTCGTGTTCTCGAATACGGCCTCCATGGTCCGCGGTGCCATCAACTACAAGTTCTGACCGCTTTCATTACCGGCTACCGCCCGTAGGAATCCCGGGTTCGCCGCGCAGGATTTTGACGGCGCGGTCAACCGAATCGCGGGACGAGCCGAGCGCATCCACCGATGTTCATCGACGACATGATCGCCTTCTGGGCACGGATCAAGCCGCATCAGCCGGCGGTGATCCAGCCCGACATGATCGTCACCTATCGCGGCCTCGCGGACGCGATCGAATTCATCGCCCGGCGGATCGCGACAATCGGCTTTGAACCGCAGAAGCCCGTCGGCGTCGCCATCGAGAATCCGGCAAAGCAGATGGCGACGTGCTTCGCGCTCCAGCGCTGCGGCCTCGTCGCCGCGCCGGTCTATGCGGGACTGATGCCGCACCTGCGCTCGGTCGGCATCGAAAACATGATCTACGAAAGCGAGGGCGGCATGCTCTCCGGCGGGCGCAACGTCCGGTTCGACGGCTCGTGGCTGCCGTCCGGACCGCTGCCGCCAGCGAGCGCGGCGCGACCGCGGCGCAAGACCTCGCCCGACCTGATCTTCTTCACCTCCGGGTCGACCGGACTGCCCAAGACGGTGGTGCAGACGGAAGCCGCCCTGATCGAGCGGATGAACATCTGTGTGCTCTCGAACGATCAGAGCTACTCGCGCGTCCTGATCCTGCCAGGCCTCAGCACCAACTTCGGCTTCAACCGCCTGTGCGAGGTGCTGCGCGAGGGCAAGACCGCCTGCTTCGCGCTGCCCGGCGAAGGACGGCTGGCGCTGATGAGCACCTATGACATCGATCGCGTGGTCGGCTCGCCGCAGCAGATTCTGGCACTCGTGGAGTTGCGCGAGAGCCGGCCCGGCTACCGGCTCGACGCACTGACCAGCGTGCGCATCGGCGGCGCGTTCGCCTCGCGCGACGCGGTCAAGCGCGTGCAGGCGAGCCTCTGCCGCAACGTCGCGGTCGAATATGGCTCGACCGAGGCTTCGCTGGTGGCCTGGGCGCCGCACGAGATGATCGCCGACATTCCCGACGCGGTCGGCTTCGTCGGACCCTGGTGCGATCTCGAGATCGTCGACGACGCAGGACGCCCGCTCGCGCCGGAGCAGGAGGGCCTGATCCGCTACCGCACGCCGTTCTTCGTCAAGAACCGCGCCGCCAACGAGCCGCAGGAGCAAGGCGGCACGGTGGGGCAATGGTACTACCCGGGCGACATCGGCCACGTCACGGCAAACGGCGTGCTCTGCATCCGCGGCCGCGGCGACGACGTGATCAACTGCGGCGGCCTGAAGGTTTCGGCCGGCAGCCTCGAACAGGTGCTGCTCAAGTGCTCCGGCGTGCGCGACGCCGCGGTCTGCGGCGTCAAGGGCCACTCCGGCATGGAAGAGCTGTGGATCGGGATCGTGCCCGGTGCGGGCTTTGCCGTTGCGCAGCTCCAGCATGAGCTCGAGCAGGACGCGAAGTTCAGCGAGATCCTCAAGAGCGTCGGCGCGGAGGTCTTCGTCATCGATCAGGTTCCGCGCAATCAGCTTGGAAAAATCCAGCGGGGCGAGCTGCGCGAAAAACTCCGCGCTCAGCAGAACAAACCAACGGCGCATTAGAACCGCAGCCGAACGCAGCCAGCACCTGGAAAGAGAATGAGAATGCAAATGCGATCGTCCAACCCGATCCGCAGCCTCATCGCCGCAGCCGCAGCATTTGCGGCCGCAGGCGTCGCCGGTGAACCTGCGCTGGCGCAAAGCTATCCGACGCAGCGCATCCAGATTCTCGTGCCATTTTCCGCCGGCACCGTGCTCGACAGCCTCGCCCGCGTCACCGCCGAACGCTTCGCCGCCGAATTCGGCGAGCCGGTCGTGGTCGTCAACAAGCCCGGCGCGTCGGGCGTCATCGCTGTCGGCGAGGTCGCGGCGGCCCGCGACGGCCATACGCTGATGTTCGCGGGCCAAAGCCAGCTCACGGTGCAGCCGTACGTCAAGGCCGACCTGCCCTACCGCGTCGAGGATATCGAACCGGTGTGCCAGATGTTCGAAACACCGTTTGCGCTGGTGGTGGGACCCGACTCCCGCTTCAAGGATTTCGCGGATTTCCTGAACGCGGCGCGCGCCAATCCCGGCACGATCCGCTTCGGCCATTCCGGGCCTGCGGCGGCGCCGCACCTGTTCGGCACGCTGCTCGCGCAGAAGGCCGGTTTTGCGATGGCGGACATCCCGTATCGCGCGCTCGGCGACCAGATCAAGGACGTGATCGCGGGCACCATCGATGCGACGGTCCTGTCGATCGGCTCGTTCAGCCCGGCGAGCGTGCGGGTCATCGCCGTGTTCAATCGCAAGCGCAGCACGATCTTCCCGGATGTGCCGACCGTGGCGGAGCTCGGCCACGCCTTGCCGTTCCGCTCGATCAACGGGTTGTTCGCGCCGCGCGGGCTGCCGGAAACGGTCACCCAGAAGCTGCAAGGCGCCTGCGCGCGGGCGTTCGCCTCGGAGGAGTTCACCAGGGCCGCCGGGCGGCTCAACGTCAACGCCGAGCTCTTGGTCGGCGGTGATTTCGCCAGGCGGCTCGATGACGAGCGACGCGAAATGAGGGCGCTGATCGAAACGCTCGGCCTCAAGGAGCGATGAGCCGGTCCGACTTTACTGGCTGTGCAGAATTCCGGCCTTCGCCACGAGCTCGCCCCAGCGCACGATCTCGCTGTCGACGAACTTCCTGAGCTCCTCCGGCGGCGGCGAGACCTGCGGCACTGCGCCCTCCTCGAGCAGGATGTTCAGCACCTCCGGCTCCTTCATCACCTCGGCGATCTCACCCGCGAGCTTGTCGACGATGTCCTTGCGCACGCCCGCGGCGGTGGAGATCGAATGCCACGACGCGGTGTTGTAGCCGGGGATGCCTACCTCTGCGAGCGGCGGCACGTCCGGCACCGCCTTCACCCGCTCCGGCGTGGTGACGCCGAGCGCCCGCACCTTGCCGCCGAGAATGAGGCCCTTGGCCGGCGGCACGTCGGCGAACATGAACTGCACATGGCCGCCGACCACGTCCTGCAAGGCCGGCGCGGTGCCCTTGTACGGCACGTGCACGACGTTGAGACTGAAGATGCTCTTGAACATCTCGGCGTTGAGATGGTGGATCGTGCCGGGACCGACCGAGGCGAACGACAACTGGCCC
>JAIESC010000285.1 GCA_019746355.1 Xanthobacteraceae bacterium
GGGGCTGCCGGTCGCGGCGGCGCGGCGGCGGGCGCATCGGCGGTGCGGGCCGGACGCGGCTGCGACGCAGCCAGAGGCTCGTGCTGGCGCGAGCTCAGCGCGAAATAGAAACCGCCGAACGCCACGGCCACGAGCGCGACGGCCACCGCAATCAGGATGCGGAAATCCATAAGACGACCAAGTTCCCTTCGCCCGGCAGAATAGTAGGCGGTTCAGGCAACCTTCGCAAAATGCTGTGTCAGCCCGGCAAACAGGCCGCGCCCATCGGTCGGACCGATCGCGCTTTCGACATGGTTCTCCGGATGCGGCATCAGCCCCAGCACGTTGCCGCGCTCGCTCAAAATGCCGGCGATGGCGTTGACCGCGCCGTTGACGTTCCACTTCGGATCGAGCTTGCCGTCGGGCGAAGCATAGCGGAACGCCACCCGCCCCTCGCCTTCCAGGCGCGCAATCGTCTCGGTGTCCGCGGCATAGTTGCCCTCGCCGTGCGCCACCGGCACCCGGATGACCTGGCCCGCGTTGTAGCCGCGGGTGAACGGCGTGTCGGAGCGCTCGACGCGGAGATAGACGTCCTTGCAGATAAACCTCAGCTCTGCGTTGCGCATCAGGATGCCCGGCAGCAGTCCGGATTCGCAGAGGATCTGAAAACCGTTGCAGACGCCGAGCACCAGGCCGCCGCGCGTGGCATGCGCGCGCACCGCGTCCATGATCGGCGCGCGCGCCGCAATGGCGCCGCATCGCAGATAGTCGCCGTAGGAGAAGCCGCCGGGCACCACCACGAGGTCGGTGCCGGGCGGCAGCGCGGTCTCGGCATGCCAGACCATCGCCGGCTCCGCGCCCGAGACGAGCTTCAGCGTGCGCGCCATGTCGCGCTCGCGATTGATGCCAGGGAAGACCAGGACGGCGGATTTCATGGCCTGCTCCGCTACCCCAGCACCTCGACGCGGTAGTTCTCGATGACGGTGTTGGCGAGGAGCTTTTCGGCCGCGGCCTTGAGCGCAGCTTCGGCGGCAGTCCGGTCGGTGCCATCGACCTCGATGTCGAACACCTTGCCCTGGCGCACGCTGGCGACGCCCGAGACGCCGAGCGATTTCAACGCCCCCTCGATCGCCTTGCCCTGCGGATCGAGAACGCCGGATTTCAGTGTGACGGTGACGCGCGCCTTCATCGTGAGGGTGAAATAAAGCGGATTCCGCGGCCCCGCAACCTCCGGCAGAGGCCGTCCCCTGCAATTGTTCCATGCGTTTCTTGGGCAATTCCAAGGCAGCAGCAGCGTCGACCTGCCGTTCAGGCAGGGACGGCCTGCGATTCCGCCAGCATCCGGCCGCGGCCGGCGACGTGGCCGCTGTCGCCGGCGAGCCGCATCGCCTTCCAGAACGCCGATTGCGTGCTGGTCACCACTGGCACGCCGTGCTGCTTCTCGATCGGCTCGGCGCAGCCGAGCGTGAGCAAGCCCCCGCATGAGATCAGTATTGCGTCGGGCTTGCCTGCCGCCTCGATCGCCGTGCCGCTGAGATCGATGATCTCCTGCTCGGACTTCTTGCCGGGCTCGCCGAAGCCGAACAGGCCGAAGCCCTTGAGCGCCAGCACGTCGAAACCGGCCCGGCGCAGAAAGTCAGCGAGGCGATTGTTGACCTCGTCGGCATAGGCGGTCGCGACCGCGATGCGCCTCGCGCCCACGGCCTTCAACCCGTCCACCACCGCCTCGCTCATGGTCGAGACCGGCAGCCCGGTTTCCCTGCGAAGCTGTTCGAGCAACTGCTGGTGCGCGTCATAGCCGCGATAGAAGGTGAGCGAGGTGCCGATCACCATGATCGCATCGACGCCTTCGTTCGCGAGCTCTCTGGCCGCCGGCAGGATCGCGTTCCACGCCGCGTCGTAGCCGTCGGGCGTCAGCGCCCGCACGCCAACCGCGCGCGGAATGAACTTCACGCCCGGATACATCATCGGGCCCTCTTCCGGCACCTTGTCGGTCGAGAACGGCACGACGAGGCCGATGGTGAGTGGCTTGCTCATGGACCGCTTCCCTCCGCGACTGCCCGGAAAATCTACGCCTACTCGACGCTGATGCCTATGCCTCTGATGACCGCGGTCCAGCGCGCCGCCTCCTTGACGATGTGCTCGTGGGCTTCCTTTGGCGTGCTGGTCCGCGGCTGCATGCCGAGCGAGGTGAAGTAGCTCTGCATCTCCGGCGTCTGCATGACCTCGGCCAGCGTGCGGTTGAGCTTCGTGACGACCGGCTCCGGCATCCGCGGCGGGCCGACCATCATCTGCCAGGTGTTCGCCTCATAGCCGGTGACGCCGGCCTCGTCGAGTGTCGGCACGTCGGGCAGATGGCTGCTGCGGGTCGCGGTCGTGACGCCAAGCGCCTTGAGCTGGCCCGATTTGATCAGCGTCGCGGCCGGCCCCGCGTCGGCGAAGTAGACCGGCACATGACCCGCGACGACGTCGTTCTGCGCCAGCGCGCCGCCGCGATAGGGCACGTGCCGCATCCTGATGCCGGTCATGCTCATGAACAGCTCGCAGAAGATGTGATGCATCGCGCCGACGCCGGCGGACGCATAGGCGAGCTCACCGGGCTTGCTCTTGGCGAGCGCAACAAGCTCCTTCACCGAACTCACGCCGAGCGCCGGATTGACCACCAGCACGAACGGCACGTTGGCGAAGTACATCACCGGCGAGAAATCTTTCGTCGGATCGTAGGTGAGCCGCTTGTAGAGGCCGGGCGCCGCGGCAAACGTCGATGCGGTGCCGACCAGCAGGGTGTAACCATCGGCGTCCGAGCGCGCGACGGCGGTTGCGGCGAGCGTGGTGCCCGCACCGGCGCGGTTCTCGACGATGAACGGCTGGCCGAGCCGCTGCTCCATGCCCTTGGCGACGACGCGCGTCAGCGCATCGGTGCCGCCGCCGGCCGGAAACGGCACGATGACCTTCACCGGGCGATTGGGATAGTCCTGCGCTGAAGCAAGACCAGCGCCCAGCAGACTCGAAGCCACGATAGCGGCGCATACGGCGGCCCGTATCAGCACGTCTCTCTCCCGTTGTGCCCGCCGCATCCGTCCGAAGGACGGTGTCGCTTCGCTCGCCGATGTGACGGGCACCGTTGTTTTTAGGAGAGCTTAAAGACGCCAGTGGCCGGGACAAGCCCGGCCACGACATTACAGCATCGTCTTGAGGCGGAAGAGGCTGAGGCTCAGCTCTTCACCAGCACCGGTCCCGTGCCCTGCGGCCGCTCGTTCTCGCTCATGACGCCGAGGCGTCTTGCGACGTCGGTATAGGCTTCGAGCAGGCCGCCGAGATCGCGGCGGAAGCGGTCCTTGTCGAGCTTGTCGTTCGACTTGATGTCCCACAACCGGCAGGAGTCCGGCGAGATCTCGTCGGCCACCACGATCCGCATCAGGTCGTTTTCCCAGAGCCGTCCGCATTCCATCTTGAAATCGATGAGCCGGATGCCCACTCCGAGGAACAGCCCGCACAGGAAGTCGTTGACGCGGATGGCGAGCGCCATGATGTCGTCGATTTCCTGCGGCGTCGCCCAACCGAACGCGGTGATGTGCTCCTCCGACACCATCGGGTCGTTGAGCTGGTCGTTCTTGTAGTAGAATTCGATGATCGAGCGCGGCAGCTGCGTGCCCTCCTCGATGCCGAGCCGCGTCGCGAGCGAGCCCGCCGCGACGTTGCGCACACAGACCTCGAGCGGAATGATCTCAACCTCGCGGATCAATTGCTCGCGCATGTTGAGACGGCGGATGAAATGCGTCGGCACGCCGATATCGTTGAGGCGCTGAAACAGATATTCGGAAATACGGTTGTTGAGAACGCCCTTGCCTTCAATCACCTCGTGCTTCTTGGCGTTGAAAGCGGTGGCGTCGTCCTTGAAGTGTTGGATCAGGGTTCCAGGCTCCGGGCCTTCATAAAGGACCTTCGCCTTGCCTTCATAGATGCGGCGACGGCGGCTCATTGGAACGTACCGTGGTTTGTTTATGTCCATCGACGTGCCGTGGCTCCAGTGGATTCTTAAGGTCCGCGGCGGCGAAAGCGGCAGGCACAGCGCAAATAGAATCGGACGCCTATCCGTTCACAACCAAAACCTATCCGATCGGGTGGGGTTGCACAACGACATATGCCGAGTTGGTCCGGCGCGCAACGGACAAGTTAACGCGCCGGTGGATTAACTTGACCCTGTGTGCCTGTTGTGCAAAGCGCGAAGAAACCATAATTTGCTGGAAGCATCCGCAAGATATTAATCCCACCACGCGCGGCGCTTGTGGGAGCGCAACCGTGCGATACTGACGATACTGGCGACGCGAAAAAGATGTGAGGGAAAACATGACGACATTCGACAAGCGCGAGGAAGGCTTCGAGAAGAAATTTGCGCTCGATGAAGAGTTGCGCTTCAAGGCGAACGCCCGCCGCAACCGGCTCTTTGGCGCGTGGGCCGCGCAGCAGCTCGGGCTTGCCGGGCCCGATGCCGACGCCTACGCGAAGGAGGTCGTGATGGCCGACTTCGAGGAGGCCGGCGACGACGACGTGTTTCGCAAGGTTCGGAAGGACTTCGACGCCAAGGGCATCAAGCAATCCGACCAGGACATCCGCCGCACCATGACCGATCTGATGGAGCAGGCGATTGCGCAGATCAAGGCAGGCTGAACGACGCGGGAAGCCTGCCGCCACGCAAAGGACGGACCGCAAGCCTGCGCCCTTCTCCGCCGAGCTCGCGGCGAGCTGGTACGAAGGCAAGGAATTCGCTCACGACTGGACGTCGTGGCATTTCCCGAACTGGACGAAGCTGCTGAGCTCGCGGCGCAATCGCGCGTTGCGCGTGCTCGAGATCGGCTCGTGGGAAGGCCGCTCCGCGCTGTTCTTCCTGAACTACCTGCCGCGCGCGACGCTGACCTGCATCGACACGTTTGCGGGCGGCCAGGAGCACCAGCAAGTGGCGGCCCGCAGCCGGGCGGACGCGCGCTTTCTCCGCAGCGTCGAAGGCCGCTTCAACCGCAATACGAAGGCCTTCAGGAAACGCATCGAAAAGATCAAGGCGATATCGACGGGCGCGCTCGCCGAGCTCGGCATCCAGAACCGCCGCTTCGACCTCGCCTATGTCGACGGCGGCCACCGCGCGGTCGAGGCTTACGCCGACGGCGCGCTGACATGGCCGCTGATGGCCCGCGGCGGCCTGCTGCTGTTCGACGATTACCAATGGAAGGAAATGCCGAAGCCCCTGGACAATCCCGGCGCCGGCATCGATGCTTTTCTGAAATCGATCGCCGGACAGTATCGCCTGGTTCACAAAGGCTATCAGGTCGCAATCGAAAAGCTGTGAGGCCGCCGCCATGTCCCTTCCCAACTACTCGCTTGCCCGCAGGCTCGCCGCCGGCGAGACCGTCTACACCGGCTGGTGCGCGCTGCCCGCACCGATCGTCGCCGAGACGATCGCGCGCGAGGGCTTCAACACCGTCACCATCGACCAGCAGCATGGGCTGTGGGGCACCGACGGCACCGTGACCGCCATCGGCGCCATCCGCGCCGCCGGCGCAGCGCCGATCGTGCGCGTGCCGCTTGGCGCGTTTGCGGTGGCAAGCCGCGCGCTCGACTTCGGCGCCGAAGGCATCATCGCGCCGATGATCAACACCGTCGCCGACGCCAAGGCCTTTGTCAGCGCCACCAAGTATCCGCCGCTCGGCGAGCGGAGCTGGGGACCGACGCGGGCGATGGTGCTCGCCGGCATCACCGACATGAAATCCTACTTGCGCCAGGCCAACGAGAATGTCGTGACGCTGGCGATGATCGAGACCAAGACCGCGATGAGCAATCTCGAGGCGATTGCGGCGGTGCCCGGCATCGACGTGCTGTTCGTCGGCCCCTCCGACCTGTCGATCGGACTGAGCGACGGCGCGGAGCTTGATCCGCACTCGCGCACCGTCGACGATGCGGTCGATAAAATCGTCGCGGCCTGCAAGAAGGCCGGCAAGATCGCCGGCCTCTACTGTGCCAATGCGGAACGCGCGGTGGCCTGCGCCAAGCGCGGCGTCCGCTTTCTCGCCGTCGGCAGCGATCTCGGCTTCCTGCGCGCCGGCACCGCAGCGCAGGTCAAGACGCTGAAGGGGTGAGAGGGCTGAGCTGTTGAAGGGATGATCCTCAGGGATGAGTGTCTAACGACGCACTCAATCCCGTCCCCGTCATCCTGAGGCGCCCGCCGAAGGCGGGCCTCGAAGGATGCGGCCCGGCTGCCGCCGCGAGAACGACAATGGGCGCGTTCGTCTACATGCTTCGTTGCTCGGATCGATCGCTTTATGTCGGCATAGCCACCGGCGACGACCTGACGCTACGGATAGCGAAACACAATGCCGGCGCTTATCGCGGCTACACGTTCGCCCGCCGCCCGGTTCAGCTGATCTGGTCTGAACACTTCGAAGTCATCACGGACGCCATTGCCGCGGAGCGTCAGATCAAAGGGTGGAGCCGGGCGAAGAAAGAGGCGCTGGCACGCGGAGAGTGGTCGCGAGTTGAAACATTGGCGAAACGCCGAGCCGGACGGCCTCTGAATGCAAGCGAAACAAGTTGAAACAGCCGGGCCGCATCCTTCGAGGGCCGCCTTCGGCGGCCACCTCAGGATGACGGGCTGGGAGTCGTGATCGCCGCATTCAAAGCATCGAGAACCCTTGCAACGTCTGCCTCAACGTCAACCATCAAGACATCCATCACGCGGTAGCCGCGCTCTGTGAGCCACGCGCGGCGCTCGGTGCGGGCCTTCAAGCCCGCCTCGTTCTCGTCCGGCGGCACCAGCTCGATCACGGCCTTGAGCGGAAACGACACGATATCGGTCACATGCGGCCCGACCGGCACCTGCCGCTTGAAGCCAAGGCCGACGAAACGCCGGTCCTTCGTCATCGCGTCCCAGAACGTGCGCTCCGCGTCGGTCGGGTTGCGGCGCAGGAGCCGCGCCAGCCCGCGCACCGGGCCGCGCTCGTTCGGCACCCGGCCCTGGCCGTGCTCGGCCAGCAGATTGCGTAAGAGCGCCGCCTCGTCGCCGTTCAGGAGCCCGCCGCGCGCCGGGCCTTTCCGGCCCTCGACGATCGACATGATCACGCCGTGCAGCGTGCGGATGTCCTGCTGGCTCGGCTGCATGCGCGTGAAGATGTTGCGCAAGTTGATCTGCATGGTGTCGCGCTTGTCGGGCGGCCGGAAGAACTCGACCTTCTCCAGCTCGCCCTCGAGCATCTTGAAGAACGCATGCAACTGCTGCTTCGAAGCGGGCGGCGAGCGCTCGGGCATCTTGAACGGCAGCGCGCCCGAGGTCGCGTGCTTGAACCATTCGTAGGCGACGATCACCACCGCCTGGGCAAGGTTGAGCGAGGCGAACGCCGGATTGACCGGCAGGGTTATGATCTTGTCGGCGAGCGCGACCTCGTCGTTCTCGAGCCCGATCCGCTCGCGGCCGAACAGGATGCCGACGGTTTCGCCGGCCGCGACCGGCGCGGCCACGACCTTCGCCGCCTCGGCCGCATCGATCACCGGTTTGGCCTGGTCGTGCGCCCGAGCCGTGGTCGCCAGCACCAGGGTGCAGTCGGCGATGGCGGCTTCGACGCTGTCGAACAGGCCGGCCTGGTCCAGCACCCGATCGGCGCCCGAGGCCATCTTGCGTGCCTGCGGGTTCGGCCACGCCTCGCGCGGCTTCACCAGCCGCAGGCGCGAGAGGCCGAAATTCGCCATGGCACGCGCCGCGGAGCCGATGTTCTCGCCAAGCTGCGGCTCGACCAGGATCACCACCGGCCCCGGCTGCTCCACCCATCGCTTGGTCTTGTCGGTGCCGGCGCCCGGCATGCAGTGCTCCTCGGCGGGCGAATGCCCTGAAGGCGCAGCCCCTGCCCAAGCCGGCCGCTTGCGTCAAGCGTCGGCACCGTATCCGGCTGAAACACCCGGCGGCTCGCCATCTCGCTCATGCGCCAGCCGCATTCTGGCCCCCCGGCACCTGTTTCGCACCTTCTAACAAGGCTTTTACCAGCGGAGTGCGGATGCTATAGGGCGCGCGCCGAATTCCCGTCAGTCGGATCCCCGGTTGGCGGTCTCCGCGCCGAGAACAATTCATCTGAGGGCCCGGGGGAGAAGCCTTTCCCCGCACCCATCAATGGTCAGTTTCCGGTCGGCCCAACCCAGCATGGCGACCAGAGGTGCTAGCATGCCAAATCTCGAAATCATGTGGACAAAGGTCGATGAAGCCCCGGCGCTCGCGACCTTTTCCCTGCTGCCGATCGTCGAAGCGTTCGTGGGCGCGGCGGGTGTGTCGGTGACGCAGAAGGACATCTCGCTGGCCGGCCGCATCATCGCCAACTTCCCCGAGAAGCTCACCCCCGCACAACGGATCAACGACGAACTCACCGAACTCGGCGAGCTCACGTTGCGGCCCGAAGCCAACATCATGAAGCTGCCCAACATCTCGGCCTCGATCCCGCAGCTCAAGGCCGCGATCAAGGAGCTGCAAGGCAAGGGCTACAACGTTCCGGACTACCCGGACAATCCGACGACGGAAGCGGAGAAGGAGATCAAGTCCCGCTACGGCAAGGTGTTCGGCAGCGTCGTCAACCCGATCCTTCGCGAAGGCAATTCCGACCGCCGTGCGGCCGCCGCGGTCAAGAACTACGCCCGTAAGAACCCACACAAAATGGGCGTCTGGAGCAAGGACTCCAAATCGCACGTGGCCCACATGTCGAGCGGCGACTACTTCGGCTCGGAAATCGCGACCACAGTCGACAAAGCGACCAACGTTCGCATCGAATTGGCCGGCGCCAACGGCGCTGTCACAGTGCTGAAGGCCAAGACAGCGCTTGATGCCGGCGAGATCATCGACGCGGCGGTCATGAGCGCCAAGGCGTTGCGCAAATTCTTCGCCGAGCAGATCGACGACGCCAAGAAGCAAGGCGTGCTGTTCTCGCTGCACGTCAAGGCGACGATGATGAAGATCGCCGACCCGATCGTGTTCGGCCATGTCGTTTCAGTCTTCTTCGCCGATGTGGTCGAGAAGCACGCCGCTACGCTAAAGAAGATCGGTGTCAACCTCAACAACGGCTTCGGCGATCTGCTGACGAAGATCGAGACGCTGCCGGAGGCCGAGAAGAAAGCAATCAAGGACGACATTGCGGCCGTCTATGGCAAGCGGCCAGCCCTCGCCATGGTCAATTCCGACAAGGGCATTACCGGCCTCCATGTGCCCAGCGACTTCATCATCGACGCCTCGATCCCGGCGATGATCCGCGAGTCCGGCCGCATGTGGGGCCCGGATGGCAAGCTGCACGACACCAAGGCCGTGGTCCCGGATCGCGCCTATGCGCGGCTGTTCCAGACGGTCATCGAGGACTGCAAGGCCAATGGCGCCTTCGACCCAAAGACCATGGGCTCGGTTCCGAACGTCGGCCTGATGGCGCAGAAGGCCGAGGAGTACGGCTCGCACGACAAGACGTTCGAGGTTCCGGCGGGCGGCACGGTCCGCGTCGTCGCGGACGACGGCAAGGTGCTGCTGGAGCGGCCCGTCGAGGCCGGTGACATCTTCCGCATGTGCGAACTCAAGGACGCAGCCGTGCGGGATTGGGTGAAGCTCGGTGTGCGCCGCGCGCGCCTCACCAACACTCCCGCGGTGTTCTGGCTCGACAAGAACCGCGCGCACGACGCACAGCTTATCGCCAAGGTCGAGACGTACTTGAAGGATCAAGACACCACGGGGCTCGACATCCGCATTTTGGCCCCGGTCGACGCGATGAAATTTTCGCTCGAGCGGATTCGCAGGGGCCAGGACACAATTTCCGTCACCGGCAACATTCTGCGCGATTATCTGACGGATCTTTTCCCGATCATGGAGCTCGGCACCTCGGCCAAGATGCTCTCGGTCGTCCCGTTGCTGGCGGGCGGCGGTATGTTCGAGACGGGCGCCGGCGGCTCGGCGCCCAAGCATGTGGAGCAGTTCCAGCAAGAGGGTTATCTGCGCTGGGATTCGCTCGGCGAGTTCCTGGCGCTCGGCGCGTCGCTCGAGCATTTGGGCCATACCTACAAGAACGCCAAGGCTCTGGTTCTCGCCGAGGCGCTCGACACGGCCATCGGCCAGTTCCTCGACAACAACCGAAACCCCGCACGCAAAGTCGGCGAGATCGACAACCGCGGCAGCCATTTCTATCTCGCCCTGTACTGGGCTCAAGCGCTGGCCGCGCAGACCAAGGACGCGGAGCTGCAAGCCCGCTTCAAACCGCTGGCCGAGACGCTCAGCAAGAACGAAGCCAAGATCAACGGCGAGCTGATCGGCGCGCAAGGCAAGCCGGTCGACATCGGCGGTTACTACATTCCCGATTCCGCCAAGGCGTCGGCCGCGATGCGGCCGAGCGCCACGCTGAACGCCGCGCTCGCCGCGCTCTGACGCGGGGCCCGGCGGCGGGCGCTCCCGAGACCGCGACCCGCTCGATGACGAACTCATCGAGCGGGTCGCTGCTTTTACGGCACAAAAGTCAATGCTATAGAGCCCGCCACGGCTGCGGGCGGCGTCGACAATGAGCGCGCGCCGAATTTTCCGGCCCGCAAAAGGTGGCTTCTTAAATGGCGAAGATCAAAGTCAAAAATCCGGTCGTCGAGATGGACGGCGACGAGATGACCCGGATCATCTGGCAGTTCATCAAGGACAAGCTGATCCATCCCTATCTCGACATCGATCTTCTCTACTATGACCTCAGCGTCCAAAAGCGCGACGAGACCAACGACCAGATCACCATCGACGCCGCCAACAAGACCAAGGAGGTCGGCGTCGCGGTGAAGTGCGCCACCATCACACCGGACGAAGGCCGCGTGAAGGAGTTCGGCCTGAAGGAGATGTGGCGGTCGCCGAACGGCACCATCCGCAACATCCTCGGCGGCGTGATCTTCCGCGAGCCGATCATCTGCAAGAACGTGCCGCGCCTCGTGCCGGGCTGGACCCAGCCGATCATCATCGGCCGCCACGCCTTCGGCGATCAGTATCGCGCGACCGACTTCAAGTTCCCCGGCAAGGGCAAGCTCACGATCAAGTTCACCGGCGAAGACGGCCAGGTGATCGAGCGCGAGGTGTTCAACGCGCCGGGCTCGGGCGTGACCCTGGCGATGTACAACCTCGACCAGTCGATCATCGACTTCGCCAAGGCTTCGTTCAACTACGGCTTGAACCGCAACTACTCGGTCTATCTCTCGACCAAGAACACCATCCTGAAGCAGTACGACGGCCGCTTCATGGAGCTGTTCCAGCAGGTGTTCGACAAGGAGTTCAAGGCCGAGTTCGACAAGCGCAAGCTCGTCTATGAGCACCGCCTGATCGACGACATGGTCGCGGCGGCGATGAAGTGGTCCGGCGGCTATGTCTGGGCCTGCAAGAACTACGACGGCGACGTGCAGTCCGACGTGGTGGCGCAGGGATTCGGCTCGCTCGGCCTGATGACCTCGGTGCTGATGACGCCCGACGGCAAGGTGGTGGAGGCGGAGGCGGCGCACGGCACGGTGACGCGCCACTACAGGCAGCATCAGAAGGGCCAGGAAACCTCGACCAACTCGGTCGCCTCGATCTTCGCCTGGGCCCGCGGCCTTGCGCATCGCGCCAAACTCGACAGCAACGCCGAGCTCGCGAAGTTTGCGTCGACACTGGAGAGGATCACGGTCGGCACGGTTGAGGCCGGCTTCATGACCAAGGACCTCGCGCTGCTGGTCGGCGCTGACCAGAATTGGCTGTCCACCACGGGCTTCCTCGACAAGATCGACGAGAATCTCAAGAAGGCGATGGCATAACTCACCAATTCCTCCGGACCTGCCGGGAAGGCGGCCGCAGGGCCGCCTTCTTTTCTTTGGCGACAGCGCGCTCGAAATTCACAGGCGTGCAAAGTCGCGCCGTTTTTGCGCCGCGTTTGCCTCGTCAATGAGCGCTCGGGGGCCTCAATGAAAAAAACGTCATGTCGCGCTGATTGCCATCGGCGCATTCGTCATCGTCGCTGCGCTCAACAACACCAATCTTTTCTCGCCTGATCAGCCCGGCCGCCCGGTGCTGCTCGCGCATCGCGGGCTCGCGCAGACCTTCGACCTCGAAGGCGTGCAGAACGACACCTGCACCGCAAGCCGCATTCATCCTCCCGAGCATCGCTATCTCGAGAACACCATCGCCTCGATGGACGCTGCCTTCCGCGCCGGCGCGGACATCGTCGAACTTGACATCCATCCGACGACCGACGGCCATTTCGCGGTGTTTCACGATTGGACGCTGGATTGCCGCACCAACGGCAAGGGCGTCACCCGCCAGCATTCGCTTGCCGAGCTCAAGGCTCTCGACGTCGGCTATGGCTACACCGCCGACGGCGGCAGAACCTTTCCGTTCCGCGGTAAGGGCATCGGCCTGATGCCGACGCTCGACGAGGTGCTGGCTGCGTTTCCCGGCAAGGGCCTTCTCATCCACATCAAGAGCAACGACCCGACAGACGGCGAAAGGCTCGCCGCACGGCTGAGGCAGCTCACGCCCGAACAGCGCGACCGGCTCGCGGTCTACGGCGGACACCGGCCGGTGTCCGTGGTGCGCGGGAAACTCCCCGACATCATGGTGATGTCGCCGCGGCTGGAGCTGACCTGCCTCCTCTCCTATCTCGCCGTCGGCTGGTCCGGCCATGTGCCGTCGTCTTGTGGCGGGCTCGTGCTGCTGGTGCCGCGGAACTACGCCGGCCTGCTCTGGGGCTGGCCGGGACGCTTCATTGCCCGCATGCGCGGCGTTTCGTCGACAGTGTTCGTCGCCGGGCCCTTCAACCGCAACGAATTTTCGACCGGCATCGACACCGCGGGCGAGCTCAAACCGATTCCGCTCCGCGCCGACCTCGGCATCTGGACCAACCGCGCTGACCGGATCGCGCCGCTTCTGCCCGCGAAACCTTAAGCGAACCGCACCGCATAGATCGGCGGCAGGTGTGCGTTGACAAGCCGCCAGCGCTCGCCCGCATTGTCGCTGGTCCAGAGCCCGCCGGTGGTCGAGCCCATCGCGAGCCCATCGCCGGTCGCATCGACGTCGAGGCCGTGGCGATAGACCAGGTCGTAGGCGTCGCGCTGCGGCAGGCCGTCGCGCAAGGTCTCCCAGGTCTTACCGCCGTCGCGTGTACGCGTCACG
Source organism: Xanthobacteraceae bacterium (assembly GCA_019746355.1). The sequence continues at coordinate 13,145 of JAIESC010000285.1, forward strand.
GCAAGCGCGCCGTCGCGCGGCACGCGCACCTCGTCCTTGATGCCCGGCACGAACCAGGCGGTGTTCGGGTCCTTCGGATGTGCCGCGACCGCAAAGCCGAAGTCGTCGCCGGGCAATTTCATGCTCGCCCAGGTGCGGCCCGCGTCCTCGGAACGGAAGATGCCACAGTGGTGCTGCATCCACATGGTGTCCGGCGCCCCCGCGCAGCGCGCGACGCGATGCGGATCCTGACTTTCGAGCGCGCCAGCCTGCTCGGGCGGAAGATAAGTCGCGATCATGCCCTTCCCATGCAGCCTCCAGCTCTCGCCGCCGTCCTGCGTCTCCCAGACGCCGCCGCAGGAGATCGCGACAAACACCCGGTTGGCGTTGCGGGGGTCCGGCGAGATCGAATGAATGCCGGCGTCGTCATAGCCGCCGCCGAACCACTTTTCGCGCTCGGGCACCTTCCACAGCGCATCGACCAGCCGCCAACTTTCGCCGCGGTCGTCCGACACGAACAGGCCTGCGGGAATTGCGCCGGCCCACAGCCGCCCCGGCTGATCGGCTCCGCCCACCTCCAGCGTCCACACCTGGAACAGGCTCGGCTCGCCGGGCGCATCGGCCGGGAATGCCGGCGCGGCAAGCTCCTTGAAGCTTTTGCCGTCGTCGTCCGAACGATGCAGCTTGGTGCCGAAATGGCCGTGCTTGAGCACGGCGTAGATCGCGCCGTCGCGCGGATCGCGCAGCACCGCGGTCACCGCGATGCCGGGAAAGCCGATCGCGGCGACCTTCCAGCCGCCGTTCTTCTTCAGCGTGAGTAGCCCCTTGCGGGTGGCAACCAGCATGCGATCCGTCATCACTTCACTCCTTTCAACCGCCGGACAGCGCCTGCATGACATGCAGCTTGGTTTGCGGTCCTATGTTTCGCTCGAGCGCATCGGCGTTCTTCAGCCGCGCGCCATCGACAAACACGCAGACGTGCTTGCGCAGCCGGCCGCGGTCGTCGAGCACATAACCGCGGACCTGCGGCCGCGCCGCAAACACGTCTTCAAGCGCAGCGCCGACGGTGGAGCCGTGGGCCGTCAGCGGCCCGTCCGGCACCAGCTCGCGCAGCCAGCTCGTGAAATGCACTTCCGCCATCACATCACCGGCGCCTGTTGCCCCGCTCCTGACAATGCGCCAACCTCTCCAACCGTTCGAGCAAACCTGCCGCCTGCGTCACAGCGTGGCCGCCACCTGCTCCAGCCGCCCGACGATGCGGCCCCATCCGGGACTCATCGCCCCGTAAGCGAAATCGTTCTCCGGCGAACGGAAGCCCGCGTGCTCCAGCCGCAGAAGCGTGCCGCCGTCCACCGGCGTCAGCGTGAAGGTCACCGTCGAGTCGAGACGCGAGCCGTAGGTGGTGTTGCTCGCCGCGCCACCGATCCAGCTGTAGCGCAGCAGGCGGCTCGGCTCGCAGGCCAGCACCTCGCATTGCACGGTGCCGTCCCAGTCGCCCATCGGCCTGACCTTGAAGGTGAATCGATGACCGACCTCGGGGCGAAAGTCGTTCGGCATCAGCCACTGGCCGATCAGCGCGGCTTCGGTCAGCGCGCGCCACACCTTGTCCGGCGCATGCGGCAGTCGCCGTTCGATGACGATGGAACGTAACGTCGTCATCGATGCGGTCATCGGTCCATCTCACTCAGCAGCCGTTCCAGATTGTCGAGCCGCTTGCTCCAGAACTCGGCGTAGAATTCGAGCCAGCCAAGCAACGGGCTCAAGCCCTGACGGCGGACCCGGTAGTGCACGTGGCGGCCTTCCCGCCGCTCGGTGACGAGCCCCGCCTCGCGCAGCGCGCGCAGGTGCTGCGACACGGCGGGCTGCGAGACGCGCGTGCCTGTGACCAGCGCGCCGGCCGTGATCTCCTCCTCGCGCGCGATGCGCTCGAACACCGCCCGCCGCGTCGGATCGGCGAGCGTCTTCATCACCTCGGTGAGCTGCAGCGCAGCGCTCATCGTTGATATATAAGTTAATACTTATATGAAAGTCAAAGCCCCTATGCCGGCTGAAATCCGGCCAATTCCCACCAGGACGCCATGGTTCAGGCGCTGAGCGCGCTTTCGATCGCCTTCAGCGCCGCATCGGCTTTGGAACCGTCGGGCCCGCCGGCCTGCGCCATGTCCGGGCGGCCCCCGCCGCCCTTGCCGCCCAGCGCCTCCGAGCCCTTCTTCACCAGATCGACGGCGTTGAAACGCGAGGTCAGGTCCGCGGTCACGCCGACCACGACGCCCGCCTTGCCTTCGTCCGTCACGCCGACAATGGCGACCACGCCGGAACCGAGCTGCTTCTTGCCCTCGTCGGCGAGGCTTTTCAGGTCCTTGATGTCGATCCCGGACACGGCGCGGGCGAGCAGCTTCACGTCGCCGATGTTGCGGACGCCATCGTCGCCGGCGGCCTTGCCGCCGCCGCCCATGGCGAGCTTCTTGCGCGCGTCGGACAGGTCGCGCTCGAGCTTCTTGCGCTCGTCGAGCAGCGTGGTGATGCGCGCCGGAAGATCGTCGAGCGCCACTTTCAGCTCCGAGGAGGCCGCCCTGGCCAGATTGACCGCGCCCTGCGCGGCCTTGCGCGCCGCGGTGCCGGTCAGCGCCTCGATCCGGCGCACGCCTGCGGCGACGCCGGAGTCCGACACACCGAAAATCAGCCCGATGTCGCCGGTGCGGCGCACATGCGTGCCGCCGCAAAGCTCCACCGACCAGCCCATGGTGTTGCCGCCACCCTCACCCATGGCGACGACGCGCACCTCATCGCCGTATTTCTCGCCGAACAGCGCGCGGGCGCCCGAGGCGCGCGCGTCGTCGAGCGCCATCAGCCGCGTGGTGACCGGCGAGTTCTGCAGCACGTACTCGTTCGCCATGTCCTCGACGCGCTCGACCTCTTCGGGCGTCATCGGCTTGGGATGCGAAAAGTCGAAGCGGAGCCGATCGGGCGCGACCAGCGAGCCCTTCTGGGCGACGTGGTCGCCCAGCACCTGGCGGAGCGCCTCGTGCAGGAGATGCGTCGCCGAGTGGTTGCGTCGGATCGCGGTGCGGCGGTTTCGATCGACCTCGAGCGAGAGCGCCATGCCGACCTTGAGCGTGCCCCGCTCGACCTTGCCGGCATGGACAAAGAGATCGCCGGCCTCCTTCTGCGTGTCGCTCACGGCGAAGCGGACGCCGTCGGCCTGCATTGAGCCCGTGTCGCCGACCTGACCGCCGGACTCGCCGTAGAACGGCGTCTGGTTGACGATCACCGAGCCGGTTTCACCGGCCTTGAGCTCGGAAACCTCCTTGCCGTCGCGAACGAGCCCGGTGACGACGCCCTCGGCGGTTTCGGTCTCGTAGCCGAGGAACTCGGTCGCGCCGAGCTTTTCGCGAATCGGAAACCACGCGGTCGAGGCGGCGGCCTCGCCCGAGCCCGCCCAGGACGCGCGCGCCTTGGCCTTCTGCTGCTCCATCGCCGCATTGAAGGCTGCAACATCGACGCCGATGCCGCGGGGCCTGAGTGCGTCCTGCGTGAGATCGAGCGGAAAACCATAGGTGTCGTAGAGCGTGAACGCGGTCTCGCCCTTGAGGCTGTCGCCCTGCTTCAGCGCCTTGGTTTCCTCGTCAAGGATCGACAGGCCACGCTCCAGCGTCTTGCGGAAGCGCGTCTCCTCGAGCTTCAGCGTCTCGGTGATCAGCGCCTCGGCGCGCGGCAGTTCCGGATAGGCCTGCCCCATCTCGCGAGTAAGCGTCGGCACGAGCTTCCACATCAGCGGCTCGCGCGCGCCGAGCAGCTCGGCGTGGCGCATGGCGCGCCGCATGATGCGACGAAGCACGTAGCCGCGGCCCTCGTTCGACGGCAGAACGCCGTCGGCAATCAGGAACGACGAGGCGCGCAGGTGATCGGCGATGACGCGGTGCGAGGCCTTCTGCACGCCGTCCGGCGACACCTTGGTGAGCTCGGCGATGGTGCCGATCAGCGCGCGGAACAGATCGATCGAGTAGTTGTCATGGGTGCCCTGCAGCACCGCGGCGATGCGCTCGAGCCCCATGCCGGTGTCGATCGACGGCCGCGGCAGATCGGTGCGCGCGCCACCGGCATGCTGCTCGAACTGCATGAACACGAGATTCCAGATCTCGATGAAGCGGTCGCCGTCGGCATCCGGGCTGCCGGGCGGCCCGCCGGGAATCTTGTCGCCGTGGTCGAAGAAAATTTCCGAGCACGGGCCGCACGGGCCGGTGTCGCCCATCTGCCAGAAGTTGTCGGCCCCGGCGATGCGGATGATGCGCGATTCGGGCAGGCCCGCGATCTTCTTCCAGAGGCTGAACGCCTCGTCGTCGTCGACATAGACGGTCGCGGTCAGCCTGTCCTTCGGCAGCCCGAACTCTTTGGTGACCAGGTTCCAGGCGAGCTCGATGGCGCGGTCCTTGAAGTAGTCGCCGAACGAGAAGTTGCCGAGCATCTCGAAGAAGGTGTGATGCCGCGCGGTGTAGCCGACGTTGTCGAGGTCGTTGTGCTTGCCGCCGGCGCGCACGCATTTCTGCGAGGTCACGGCGCGCTGGTAGGGCCGCTTCTCCAGGCCGGTGAAGACGTTCTTGAACTGCACCATGCCGGCATTGGTGAACATCAGGGTCGGGTCGTTGCGCGGCACGAGCGGCGACGACGGCACCGGCTCGTGGCCGGCCTTGGCGAAGTAGTTGATAAAGCCCGCCCGGATGTCGTTGACGCCGCTCATCGAAATTGCCGAACCTTTCGCGGCACGCCCGCCGCTGCACCTGATCGCCGTACCCGATATGGCCCGCTAAATCGCGGGCCGCGTTGAGTTTTCAGGGGATATGTAGCGGCGGGGTCGGGGGCTGTCCAGAAAGGCGGCGCAGCCGCTGCCTCCTCCCTGCCCTTGCAGCTATGACGCACGCAAATGCCGCCCCGGGCAGACCGGGGCGGCATCGGCAGGGAGCCGCGGTCGCCAAAGGCGACCGCCTGCGCGAAGTTGCCGGGCGTCAGGCTTCGGCGGCCTCGTCGTCCTCGTCGTCGCCCTCTTCCTTGTTGGTGATCTGGTCGGCGATCGGGCCCGCGTTCGACCGGATCGCGGCCTCGATCCGGGCCGCGACCTCGGGGTTCTCCTTGAGGAACGTCTTGGCGTTCTCGCGGCCCTGGCCGATGCGCTGGCTGTCGTAGGAGAACCAGGCGCCGGACTTCTCGACCACGCCGGCCTTGACGCCGAAGTCGATCAACTCGCCGGTCTTCGACACGCCCTCGCCGTACATGATGTCGAACTCGACCTGCTTGAACGGCGGCGCGAGCTTGTTCTTGACCACCTTGACGCGGGTCTGGTTGCCGACCGTCTCGTCGCGGTCCTTGATCGCGCCGATGCGGCGGATGTCGAGCCGCACCGAGGCGTAGAACTTGAGCGCGTTGCCGCCCGTGGTGGTCTCGGGGCTGCCGTACATCACGCCGATCTTCATGCGGATCTGGTTGATGAAGATCACCATGGTGTGGGACTTGTTGATCGAGGCGGTGAGCTTGCGCAGCGCCTGCGACATCAGCCGCGCCTGCAGGCCGGGCAGCGCGTCTCCCATCTCGCCTTCGAGCTCGGCGCGCGGCACCAGCGCGGCAACCGAATCCACCACCAGCACGTCGATCGCGCCCGAGCGCACCAGCGTGTCGGCGATCTCGAGCGCCTGCTCGCCGTGGTCGGGCTGCGAAATCAGGAGGTCATCGACATTGACGCCGAGCTTCTTGGCATAGACCGGATCGAGCGCGTGCTCGGCGTCGACGAAGGCGCAGATGCCGCCCTTCTTCTGGGCCTCGGCGATGCAATGCAGCGCCAGCGTGGTCTTGCCCGACGATTCCGGTCCGTAGATCTCCACCACCCGGCCGCGCGGCAGGCCGCCGACGCCGAGCGCGATGTCGAGGCCGAGCGAGCCGGTGGAGATGGTCTCGATCTCCAGCGACTTGCCGGTCTTGCCGAGCTTCATGATCGAGCCCTTGCCGAAATTCCGCTCGATCTGAGACAGCGCCGCGTCCAGCGCCTTCGACTTGTCCATTGATGCACCTTCGACTACGCGCAAATTGGCCGCGGCCATTTCCTGCTCCTTAACCGGGATTCGGAGGTCTCACAAACGGGCGCCACTCCCGCCGTTGCGCCCGTTTTCCATTGAGAATGCACCGTACACTATTTGTTCCATGTTCGCAATATGTTCTTTTCATAAAAGTGGGGACTGGCCTGTTTCGACCCCTACTGGCCTGCTTTGAAAATGGCAGTGGCCTGTTTTGGCTACTGGTCCGTTTCACGGTGAATCTAGTAGCAAGAACTCAGACGAAGGTTATCGTCCTTAATGTACTCAGGGGCGCTTTTGTCCGAGCAATGCCTATGCCAGCGGTTAGCATCTCGCGCGATGACGGCGACGATCGCGGCACCGATAAGCAGCACCCCGACAGCGCAAAAAATTGCAACCTTCGCTGCTCTCATCTTCCGCCTCACAAGGCCGCCTCAGTTGGCGGCCTCTTTCGCTTGCTGTGCTTCCAACGCGGTGAACAAATCTTGTTGCGGGGAGTTCGGTGCAGGCGCGGTTGGCACCACCACATTCGGCGGCGTGACGAAATCAAGTTCGCGTTGATCGCCAAAGCGTTTGTTGATTCTAATTTCGTACTCCATTGCCGCGCCGGACCAGCGAAAGCGGTTCACGGTAATCGATGGAGGAAAAAGTTATGCTAAAATGGCTTGCGCTTACCTTCATCGTCGTCCGCGTCAGGGCCAAATGGATCATAGTTAGCGACCTTGGCGCGGAGACTTTCAAGTCCAGTCCAGTCAAATGCGTCAATGTGATCTTTTAGCCATCCCATGCAGTCTTTTCTGAAATACGTTTCGTGAGTTGCCAAAGCTACTCCGTAGATCACGCCATCGACGTGTTGTGTGACGAGCAACGGATCACCATCTCGATGCAAATGATGGTGATGTAGGTCTGAGGTGGTCCCGGTTGTCTGAACAGATTTTCCGCTGCGATAAGTGGAGTCTCTGCCGGGTTTAGGCTGCCAAGC
>JAIESC010000066.1 GCA_019746355.1 Xanthobacteraceae bacterium
TTGTACTTCGCCTCGTGGCGCTTGGTCATCGCGTCCTCATGTTGAGTTCAGGTTTGAGGATCGCGCCCTCCTTTGCCCCGGAAATATTCACCGGGACCGACAGGTCCTGCAGCCAAAGCGCTTTGGCACTTACAGGTAAGTGCTTGCGGAAACTGGCAAAACCGCGGGTCGCGAAACACCGCGCGGGCCCAAAGGCCCGCGAGATGGCGGGTATTTAGGGGGATTTGCCGGGAGTGTCAAACACTTGCCGGGACGGCCTCATGCAGCCCGAAATGTGCAAGCGCCGCGGCGAGCGGTGGAGCGGGCTTCCGGGCCGAGGTGAAGATGGCGTGCGCGGGTTGCGGCGGAGCGCCGGGAACGGCGGGGCCCAGCAGATCGAGTAGCCTGCGGGCGATGGCGGGGGCGGGATCGATGAAATTGACCGGCCAGCGCGCGAGCCTTTGCAGGCGGGACAGCAGCAACGGATAGTGCGTGCAGGCGAGCACGATAGTGTCGGTGCGTTTGCCGGCGCGCTCGACGAAGCAGGGCGCGATCTCGGCGGCGATGTCGGCGTCGTCGATGGGGGCGCCCTTCAGCTCGGCCTCGGCGAGCTCGGCAAGCCGCGGCGAGCCGACCAGCGTGATATCGCAACCATTGCCGTGTTCGGCGATCAGCTTGCGCGTGTACTCGCGTTTGACCGTCGCCTCGGTGCCGAGCACGGTGACGAGCTTGCTGTTCGAGCTGGCACAGGCGGGCTTGATGGCCGGTACGGTGCCGACGAACGGCACCTTGAAGCGTTCGCGCAAGTGCGGCAGCACGATTGTCGAGGCTGTGTTGCAGGCGATCACGACCAGATCCGATCGGTGCGCAGCCATCAGCTCGCCCATGACATCGAGAACCCGGGCGATGAGTCTGCGCTCGTCCTGGCGGCCGTAGGGAAAGAAGGCGTCGTCGGCGGCATAGACGAAGCGGGCGTCCGGCCGCGTCTTGATGGCCTCGCGGAAAACGGTGAGCCCCCCAAGCCCGGAATCGAAGACCAGGATATTCGCCGCCGATGCCATCGGCGGCATGGATCGCAGAGTTCGGCGTTGAAGGCAACGCGGCAGGCAGGGGGCCGGTTCCGGCGGTCGGAACGGGACGCGGACCAGAACGGCGGTTGGCCCCCTAGTGCGGCTTTTTCGGCTGAACTAGAATCGACCCACTGTACGGCAAGGCGACCATCCGATTCGCCGGCAAACAAACTCAAAGCCCAGGGAGCGACTCACATGCATCGCAAGGATTCGTCTGCGAAGGAGACAAGCCCGAAGGTCGACCGCCGCAAATTCCTGAAAGGGGTCGCGGTTGCCGGCGCTGCAGGCGCGGTGACGCCGCAGGCCGCCGACGCCGCATCGACCGCAGGCGCCGCAACCGCGCGCATCCCCTCGGCGCTGCCGCCGACCGCGCAGACCATCGCCGCCGAGACCGGCACGCCGCAGAAGGACCTCAACCGGATCGGCGGCGTTGCCGGCTCCGACTTCATGGTCGACGTCATCAAGACGCTCGACATCAAGTATCTGCCGTCGAACTGCGCCTCGAGCTTCCGCGGCTTGCATGAATCGCTGATCAACTACGGCAACAACAAGACCCCGGAATTCCTCACCGTGACGCATGAGGAAATCGGCGTCGCCATGGGGCACGGCTACTTCAAGATCACCGGCAAGCCGATGATGACGCTGTGCCACGGCACGGTCGGCACGCAGCACGCGGCGATGGCGATCTACAACGCCTGGTGCGATCGCGTGCCGGTGATCGTGGTCGGCGGCAACGACCTCGACGCCGCGATCCGGCCGCCGGGCGTGCCGACGGTCCACTCGGCCCAGGACATCAACGCGCTGGTGCGCGACTTCACCAAGTGGGACGACACGCCGGTGTCGCTGCAGCACTTCGCGCAGTCGTTCGTGCGCGCCTACAAGATCGCGATGACGCCACCCTACGGCCCGGTCATGATCTCGCTCGACGCGGGTCTGCAGCAGGCGCCGATCGGGCCCTCCAACGGCGAGAAGCTCTATATCCCGAAATACACGCCGACCGCGCCGCCGGCCGGCGAGATGGGCGCGGTGAAGGAGGCTGCGAGGCTCCTGGCCGAAGCCAGCAATCCGGTGATCGCGGTGAGCCGTGCGGCGCGCACCGAGAACGGCGTGCGGCTCCTTGTACAACTCGCAGAGCTCCTCCAGGCCCGCGTCATCGACACCGGCGAGCGGATGAACTTCCCGAAGACGCACCATCTCAGCGCCGGACCGCCCGCGGTTGCCAATGCCGACGTGATCCTCGGCATGGAGATGAACGACTTCTGGGCGCTGGTGAACCAGTATGTCGACAACGGCGCGCACGGCCACGGCTTCAACCAGCAGCGGATGAAGCCCGGCACCAAGCTGATCAGCATCAACTCCGTCGAGCTCAACACCAAGGCGAACTATCAGGACTTCCAGCGCTTCCAGGCGGTGGACATCGCCATGGCCGCCGACGCGGAGGCGACGCTGCCGGTGCTGATCGAAGAGGTGAAGCGGGCAATTTCCAACGACAAGAAGGCTGCGATCGAGAAGCGCGGCGAGGCGGCAAAGAAGGCCCATGCCGACGCGCAGGTGCGCGCAAGGCAGGCCGCGGCGATCGCCTGGGACGCGCAGCCGATCAGCACCGCGCGGCTCTGCGCGGAGATCTGGGGGCAGATCAAGGACCTCGACTGGTCGCTGGTCGCGCAGTCCGGCAACGTCAGCGGCTGGCCGCATCGGCTGTGGAAGATGGAGAAGCACCACCACTGGCTCGGCCAGTCCGGCGGCTATGGCCTCGGCTATGGCGCGGGCGCCGCGGTCGGCGCGGCGCTGGCCAACCGCGACCTCGGCCGCTTCTCGGTGTCGATCCAGGGCGACGGCGACCTGATGTACGTGCCGGGCGCGCTGTGGACCGCGGCGAAGCACAAGGTGCCGATGCTGACGGTGATGCACAACAACCGCGGCTACCATCAGGAGCTGATGCACGTGCAGCGGCTGTCGAGCTTCCGCAACCGCGTGGCGAGCCTCGGCGGCGACATCGGCCCGATCGGCACCAGCATCATGAATCCGGACATCGACTACGCCAAGCTCGCGCAGTCGATGGGCTGGTGGGCGAAGGGGGCGATCAAGGATCCGGCCGATCTCGGGCCGGCGCTCAAGGAGGCGGTGGCGGCCGTCAAGTCCGGCCAGCCGGCGCTGCTCGACGTCTGGACGCAGCCGCGCTGATCGGGAGCCAGCACATGTCTCGTATCGTGTCTCGCGTTGTGCTGGCCGCGCTTGCGGCCGGCGCGGTGGTTCTCGCTCACGGCTCCGCTTTTGCCGCGGATGCCAAGAAGGGCAAGGACGCCTTTATGAAGTACGGCTGCTGGCAGTGTCACGGCACCGAAGGGCAGGGCTCGGCGATCACCAGCGCCGGCAAGGTGCTGGCGCCCGACCCGATGCCGCTCGACACGTTCGTTGCGTTCGTGCGCTCGACCGACCGCGCGATGCCGCCGTACAGCGAGAAGGTCCTGCCCAACGAGGACCTCGCCGACATGCACGCCTATCTGGCGTCGATCCCGAAGGCGAAGGACTACAAGAGCATTCCGCTGCTGAGCCAGTGAAAGCTGTAGCCCGGATGGAGCGAAGCGAAATCCGGGACAGTTTGCCGCCTAAGAGCATGGCCCGGATTGAACTTCGCTCCGTCCGGGCCATGCTGTACTAGCGTGTTGCGATGGTCCGCTATCGGCGCAATTTTGTTCCGGGCGGCACATACTTTTTCACCGTGACGCTCGAAGATCGCACTTCGTCGGCGCTGGTCGACCACATTGATCTTCTTCGTGACTCGTTTCGCGTATGCCGGAAAGAGCGTCCGTTCGATATCGACGCGATCGTCATCCTGCCGGATCACTTGCATACGATTTGGACCTTGCCGCAGGGCGACGCCGACTTTCCGGGTCGTTGGAAACGGATCAAAGCCCATTTCACTCACTGTGTTGTGGCCGCCGGCGTTTCTATCCGACGGCGGCGCAACAGCGAACACGCGCTTTGGCAGCGGCGATTCTGGGAGCATACGATCCGCAATGAGACGGATTTCGAACGGCACGTTGATTACGTGCACTTCAATCCGGTTAAGCACGGGTTGGTCACCAAAGTGGGCGATTGGCCTTATTCGTCATTCCATGCCTATGTTCGTCGCGGCGTGCTCCCTGATGATTGGGCGGGAGATACGAACGAAGGTGGCGTGGATTTCGGCGAGCGGAAGGATTGACCCGGATTTCGCTTCGCGCCATCCGGGCTACAGCTTTTACGTCTGTCCGCAGCGCTCGGCCAGCGTCAGAACTTGAACGCCGCCGACACCTCGTAGCTGCGCGGCGCACCGAGCAGCACCTGGTCGGGATAGCCTGGATCGGCCAAGATCGCGTAAATCTTGTCGGTGATGTTGCGCACCCGGAATGCGAGCCGTGTCTGATCCACCATCATGAAATACGACTTTGGAATGTCGACGAACACGAATGCGTCCGCGGTGGTGTAGCCGAGCATGGTGACCGCATTGTCGTACCAGACATAGCGGTCGCTGACGTGCCGAACCGACGCACCGACCTCGACCGGCCATGCCGTCTTGAATCGGTACGACGCGCCGCCGTTTGCGATGAAGCGCGGCACGTTCGGCGGGGTCTTGCCGTTGAAGTCAAAATTCGCCGGCGAGAAATCCTCGAATTTTGCTCGTGTCCAGGCGACGTTGCCCCAGATTTTCAGTTGGTCTGTGGGCCGGACCGCGCCGGACAGTTCAACGCCCTTGGAGCGCACCGTGCCCGCAACATCGACCAGATTTCGCGGTCCCAGCGGCGAATAGACGTTCTTTCGCTCGATATCGTAGAGCGAAAGCAGCCATTCAGCGCGGTTGTCCCAGAACAGGTGCCTGACGCCCGTTTCGTAGGTGCGCGCCGTCGTCAATTCCTGCGGCCGCGTCGCGCTGATGTTAAATACGGTTGCGACGGCCGCGTCGGCCGCGGTGGCGTATTGGCTGTAGAATGTGAGCCCGGGTAGCGCCTCCCAGGTGTAGCCGATGCGCCCGGTGACCGGGTCGAAGCTCTTGCCGAATGGAAAGCCCGGCCGCAGCGCGAAGCGCTCGAACTCGATCCGCTCGACCCGCACCCCGCCGACAAGCGCGAAGTTGCGGGTGATCTTCAGTCGGTCCTCGAGCGACAGCGAAATGCTGTCCACGGTCGTTCGCAGGCTCTCGAACAGATTCGGGCCGTAAAGGCCCCGGTTCGGATTGACCAGCGTGACCTGGTCGAACGGGAAGTTGGTCGATTGCCGCGGCTTGAAATCAAGATGGCTGACCGCAAGCGTCGTCGTCGCGCGATTCTCCATGCCGAAAATGACGGAATCGAAAATCAGATCCGAGATGTTCCCGATCAGCTTCTGATCGTGCGCCACGAAAAACCGCTCGCGGTCCACCAGATTGTCAGTCGCGTTGAACGCGTTGACCTCGTTGTTGAACCACTTGCGCTGCGCGTCAAAACCGTAGGTCTGGTTCTTGAAGCGCAGGTTGTTGGTAATCATCCAGTCGAAGCCGCCTCTCAGCCAAAGCTGGTCGGCGCGGCTGTCGTTGTCGAGGACGTTGTAGGTTGTCCGCAGCGTGCGGTTGTCGACGGTCACCGGCCCAAGATTGGTGCCGTTGTAATTTGACACCCAGTTTCCGGACACCACTCCGGACTGCGCGTTGGCGCCGGCGAAGGCGACCGGCACCACTGGCGTGCCCCAGTAGAATCTTTCGCGATCCTGCTTGTACTCGGCCGCGATCCAGACCTTGAAGTCGGCCGTGACCTGATAGTTGATCTGCCCGGAAACGTTGAACAACTTGGCATAAGTATCGTCGATGAAGCTTTGGTTGCTCGATCGCGTGATGTCGAAGCGGTAGTCCAATCCCTTGATATTGGTGCTTCCGCCCGATCCGTAGGCCACGCGATAGCCGTCGAACGAGTCCCAGGATGTGTAGAACTCGTTCTGGATCGGTCCTGTGTGCGGCTTCCTGGTGACGAAGTTGACCGCTCCGCCAACCGCGCCAAGGCCGGACATCAGCGACGCCGGGCCTTTCAGCACCTCGACCTGTTCGAGATTTGCCGTGTCGGTGATGCGCGAGGTGAAGCCCGTCGGCCCGAGGTTGATGCCGTTATAGAGGATGTTGACCTGGCTGAAGGTCTGACCGCGCATCGAGAAGGCACCGGGCGCGCCCGGCGCGTCGCCGGCGGTCACGCCGACCATCGCTTCGGCAACGTCCGTCGTGGTCTTCAATCCCCGATCCTGGATGGTCTGCTTGTCAATCACCTCGACAGTTGCGGGGATCTGCCGCGGCGTCAGCCCGAGCCGGCTGCCGATTTCGGCGATCACGTTGGTGTTGAGCGGCGTGCGCGGGCCTTGCGGCCCGTCGGCAGCCGGTGCCGCGGGAAGGGCAATTGCAGCAGGTTGCGTGCCGGAGGGGCCGCGCCGCGGCGGCTTGCGGCGCGGCGCCTGCACGCGGATGCGCCGGAGCTCGGCCGCCGGCCGTTCGGCTTGCGCTGTGGTCTGTTGTGCGGGTTGGGCGCTGCTCTGTGCCTGACTTTGCGCCTGACTTGGACTTGCCGCTCCAAGCGGCAGGAACGCCAGAAGGCCCAACGGCGCCGCCGATGAAAGCAACCAACGCCTGACACTGCGGCCCCGACTGGACCGCGAAACACGACGCAACATCTGACCCCGCCCCACTTCAGTCGCCCGGGTTGTTCCCGTGGCGTCAGTTTCAGGGACGCTCGCTTGATCGAGCAGCCGTGCGCGCATGATCGAACGGACAACGTGGCCCGCGCGCATGCAACAGCACGCGCGCAAGCATCGCTGCAGACCGGCCAATCCTGTCGAAGAGCAACACGCGACGGCTCGACGGCGAACGCCCCACCCGTCACCCGCGACTGCCGCTGCAAACTGCCTTCGCCCTTGGCGGCAGACGCACCGGCCGTATTCGCCACATCGGAGCACCCCGCCCGACGCGTTCGCGCGTGACCATTGCCGGTGGCAGGTTTCCTGGCTCGCGGGTCGTCGCTTCGGGCCACCTTCCCAGGAGCGCCTCAAGGCCCCCAGTGGTATCCATGGCCGTCCGCTCGCCGCTTACAGTTGCGGGGGCAGCTCCGGAATTGCACGCCCGATCACGTCACCGGGCACGCGCACCGAATTCCCTTGGTTAGCCCTTGCGGGCACCACCACGGTCAACGTCGCATCGGAATTCGCAAACGTCAACAGTCGGCTGTGCGAGCGAAGCGAGCGGCCAGCGCCGGCCGCGCCGGCTCCTCGCGTCGCTGCGCGCCACTCGGCGGCGCGGCAACTAGGCCTCGGCCCACTGCCGCAACAGGTTGTGATAGACCGACGTCAGCGACACCAGCGACGGATGATCGGGGTGGTCGCGCGTGAGCTGGATGATCGACATGTCGAGATCGAACAGCAGCGCGCGCTTGCTCACGTCGCGAATGAGGCTCTGCGTCCAGAAGAACGAGGCGATGCGCGAGCCGCGCGTGATCGGCGTGACGTTGTGGAGGCTGGTCGCGGGATAGATGATCAGGTCGCCGGCCGGCAGCTTCACCTCGTGCGAGCCGTAGGTGTCCTCGACCACGAGCTCGCCGCCGTCGTAGTCCTCCGGCGCCGAGATGAACAGCGTCGCCGATACGTCGGTGCGGATGCGGACCGGCAGTTGCGGATGGGTGCGGATCGCGTTGTCGACATGGGCGCCGAATGTCATGCCGGCGTCATAGCGGTTGAACAGCGGCGGAAACACCTGGTGCGGCAGCACTGCCGACATGAACAGGTCGCTCTTGTAGAGCGCGCGATGCACCATGTCGCCGAGCTCGCGTGCCTCCGGTGAGTCCTCGGGGAGCTGCAGGTTGTGCTTCACCTTGCGCGACTGATGCCCCGCGGTGACGTTGCCGTCGACCCACTCGGCCTTGGTCATCACGTCGCGGCAGCGCGCGACCTCGTCCGGCGTCAGCACTTCGGGGATATGCAACATCATGGCGGCAGCTCCGATTTTCAGCGCGCGACAAGCTCAAAGACCGGCCCAACGCAAGACGGCCGGCGCCCGCCCCGGCGTGACCGCGGCGGGCACCAGCTCGAAGGATGCGGATGGTGCGAGCGCGACGATCAGTACCTCACGCGCAGGGTCACCGCCGCGAGCCGGCCGGCCGCGGGGACAGCCCAGTTCGAATAAGCCGAGGTGTAATAGAGCTTGTCGGTGACGTTGTAGAGGTTGAACTGCAACGTGGCCTTCGGATTGATCTTGTAGGCGGCCATCAGGTCGAAGCGCCACCACGATGGAACCAGGGCCAGGTTGGCGGTGTCGCCGTAGACTTCGCTGTTGTAGAAGGCGCCGCCGCCGATCTGCCATTTCGGCGTGATGTCATAGGTGGTCCACAGCGAGAAGGCCTGGGCCGGCGTGTTCACCGGTTCGGTGTTGAGCTGGGACGGGGTGGTGGTCTTGGTGATGCGGGCGTTGATGTAGGTATAGCTCGCGATCACCTGCCAGAGCCTGGTGAGATAGCCGGTGGCGCTCGCTTCGAAGCCGTTGGCGGTGACTTCGCCATCCAGGATCGTCACCGCGGCGTTGACCGGATCCGGCACGCGCATGTTCGTCTTCACCGTGTGGAACACGGCGCTGGCGAGCGTGAGCTTGCCGTCGAGCACGTTGGCCTTGATGCCGGCCTCGGTGGTCTCGTTCTGCTCCGGCTTGATGTTGACAAGGCTCTGCGCCGTCGTCGCGTTGGTGATCGCAATCGAAAGGTTGTCGGCGGACGGGTTGAACGATGTTCCGTGCATCACATAGATGCTGCTGTCGAGGGTGGGGTGAAACACGCCGCCGACGCGCCAGCTCACGAGATTGTCTTCGCGTTGCAGGTTGTTGATGGAGGCCGCGGCGCGCGGTGCCCTTTGCTCGAAGCTGTAGTTCTCGACCCGGATGCTGCCGAGCAGCTCGAAGAAGCGATTGATCTTGACCTGATCGGCCGCGTAGAAGGCGATGTCCGTCGCCTCGCCATAGGTCACCTGGCTCGCCGTCGGGCTTTGCACAATACCGCCACCGCGCCACGGATCAGGATTGAGCAGGCTGGTGCCAGCTTGGCGCGCGAACTGGTTGCGCGTGAAGTCGCGGGTCTCCTGGTTGACCTCCACGCCGGTGATCGTCGTGTGCTCCAGAAATCCGGTGTTGAATTTGGCGATCACGTCGGTGGCATTCGCGATCATCGTGTTGGTGATCGCCATCTGGGCGCGGTTCGGCGTCCACGTCGCGCCGAGGGTCGTTGGAGCAGGCTCCGGGAACACGTTGCGCTGGAAGCGGTCGACTTTCGTGTAGCGCGTGGTGTTGACGACCTTGAGGTCCTTGCTGAACTCGTGCTCGAACCTGTTGGTCAGGACGTGCGCGTCGACCTTCTCGGTGTCGGGGGTCGGACCGCTCAGGATGCCGTACCAGTTGCTGCGGTCGACCGGCGCGATCGAGCGCGGCTTGAAGCCGAACGACGCGTTCGCCGCCATGAACGGGATGCCGAAGTCCGGGATGTTGTCGTCGTGCTGGTAGATGTAGCTCGTCGTGTTGGTGGTCTGGTTGTTGATCTTGACCTTGACCGATGGCGCAATGCCCCAGCGGTTCACCTCGACATGGTCGCGGTCCGGGATGTCATAGCGCTGGCCCATCACGACGAGGCGCGTCGAGACCTGGTCGTTGACCTTGCCGTTGGCGTCGAGGGTGCCGCGGACGCCGGCACCGGTGTTGCCGGTGATGGTGCCTTCGACGAAGGTCCGGTCCTCCGGCAGCTTGGTGATCAGGTTGATCGCGCCGCCGGTCGAGCCGCGTCCGAACAGCACCGATGACGGACCCTTGTAGACTTCGACCGCATCGACCGCGAAGGTATCGCGCGTGTACGAGCCCGGATCGCGAAGCCCGTCGCGGAAGATGTCGTTCTGCGCCGAGAAGCCGCGGATGTACGGCGTGTCGCCCTGGTTGCCGCCTTCGCCGGCACGGAAAGTGACGCCGGCGACGTTGCGCAGCGCGTCCGCGACGTTCGAGGGGTTCTGCTCGCGGATCACCGCCCGCGGCACGACGTTCACCGTCTGCGGCGTATTGATCAGCGGCGTTGGAACGCGGGTGAGATTGCTGGCGCCGGCCCCCTGATAGGAGCGGTCCGCCGCATCCGCGGCCGCGGTTGCCGCGGGCGGGGTCGTCGGCGGCGCAGTTGGCGCCTGGCGCTTGCGTGCGGTGCGCTTCGTCGCGCGAACGCTGATCTTCGGCAACTGGCTCGCGTCCTGTTGCCTGACCGTCGTCGGGGCCGAAGGCTTTGGCGGTGTATTGGCGTCCTGCGCGGTCGCGCTCGTGGATACGAGCATCATCGATGCGATGCCCACCGCTGCGTGAGACAGCGGGGTTCGCGTCGTTACTGGGATGGCCGGTTTGACCGGTTGTTGTTGCTGCGCCTGGCCCCGCGTCCCCGATACAACGATTTGCCGCTTGCTTGCGCGGATATACTCCGACATTCGCCCATCCCTGCCGATTACTTTAGAGCTGATGTAAAGACTGTTGGTCGCCCAGTAATCGGCTAACATTCGATGGATTCGCGGGCAATTATAAATAGTTGAAACTGCAGGATATTTGAATTGGAACATTTAAAAACTGCAGTCTTTGCTGCAATTATACTTTGTGCCCCTCGTCTGCGCCGCTATACAGCATAGGGACTCTCAGCGATTACGTGGAATTCTTCAAAACAATGCCCGCGGAAACGACGTTTCGGCTGCGCCGGGTCTGGCTGCAAATTCACCTTTGGCCCGGCATCGGACTGGCGGTTCTGCTCGTGCCGCTGTCGCTCTCCGGCGCGGCGCTGGTCTGGCACGACCATCTCGACGCGCTGATCAGTCCCGGCCGCTACGCCGCCACCGCGGGCGCGCCGTTGCCGCCATCGCAACTGGTGCAGCGCGCCGCAGCAGCGCTCGAGCCAGGCTTTCAGCCCATGGCGGTGCGGATGCCGGAAGGCGCCGGCTGGCCGGCGACTGTGACGGCGCGCGAGGCGAGGCGCGGCGAGGGCGGACGGCCGCGGCTCGTCACCGTCTATCTCGATCCGCCGAGCGGGCGCGTGCTCGACGTCAGCGAGTTCCGCAACTCGCTGATCGGCTTCCTGCATCGCTTTCATGAGAACCTGACGATCCCGGAGTGGAGCGGCCGCGCCATTGTCGGATGGAATGGCGTGGCGATGCTGATCCTGGCGCTCACCGGCATCACTTTGTGGTGGCCGCGCAACGCAAGCGTCCGGCGCGGCCTGCGCTGGTCGCGCGGACCGACGGTGACCGGGCTTCTGATCTGGCTCCGCAAACGCAACGCCAAGCGGACATTTGAGCCGAAGATCAGCGACGTTCCACAGGTCGAGGCGGCGGAGTGACGAGGATGACCACTGGCTGCCGCCAATGTAACATTGTAACAATTGCGCATAGTTCCGCGCCGCGATACCTGCGGGCGGGGCGTGCCGAAAAAGTGCAGGCAATGCCGATGCGTTCCAGTCGTTTGTTCGTCCGTCGAAGTGCCATGCGCGTGGCTCCGGCGATGCTCGGCATCGTTGCCGCCGCGCTGTTTGCTGCGGGCGCATGGGCGCAGACGCCGGCTCCGGCGCCATCCCTACCTGCGCCGCCGGCAAGCACGGTGCCCGCCGCAGCGCAGCCGGCCGCGCCCGCAGCACAGGCTCCTACGCTGGCGCCAACGGCCCCAGCGGCAGTCGCCCCTGAGACACGCCCCGAAATCTCCGCCCTGTTGCCGCGTGACCTCTCGCCGTGGGGCATGTTCGTCAACGCCGACATCGTCGTGAAGCTCGTGATGATCGGGCTCATCTTCGCTTCGCTGGTCACCTGGACGGTCTGCGTCGCCAAGTACTGGGAGCTGTGGTCGGCCTCGCGCAAGGCGCGCGCGGCGCTTGGCCTGCTCAACGAGGCGCGTTCGCTCGGCGAGGCGCATCAGCGGCTCGGCCGCAGCAACGAAGCGGTGGCGCAGCTCCTGCGCACCGCCGTGCAGGAGGTGCAGCAGTCGCCGCATCCCGATCCGGAAAGCCTGAAGGAGCGCGTCTCCTGGCTGCTCGAGCGCATCGAGGCTTCGACCAGCCGCCGCGTCGGCCGCGGCATGGGGCTCCTTGCCACCATCGGCGCGACCGCGCCGTTCGTCGGCCTGTTCGGCACGGTCTGGGGCATCATGAACAGCTTCATCGGCATCTCCAACGCGCACACCACCAACCTCGCGGTGGTGGCGCCGGGCATCGCCGAGGCGCTGCTCGCGACCGCGCTCGGCCTGTTCGCGGCCATTCCCGCGGTCGTGATCTACAACGTGTTCTCGCGCTCGATCGGCGGCTACCGCGCGCTCCTGGCCGACGGCTCGGCGCTGGTGATGCGGCTCTTGAGCCGCGACTGCGACCGCATCAGCGCGCCGATGGCGCGCGCCGCCGCGGAATAGCGCCGGGGTAACGACAATGGCGATCAAGCTCGGGCACGACGGCGACGATTTCGCGGAGACGCACGAGATCAACGTCACGCCGTTCATCGACGTGATCCTGGTGCTGCTGATCATCTTCATGATCGCGGCGCCGCTTGCGACCGTCGACATTCCGGTCAACCTGCCGTCGACCAACGCGCAGCGGCAGGAGCGGCCGGACAAGCCGGTGTTTCTCACCATCAAGGCGGACCGGAGCCTTGCCATCGGCGAGGAGCCGGTGCCGCGCGAAGGCTTGCGCCAGGCGCTGGAGGTTGCCTCGAAAGGCAATCGCAACGACCACATCTTTGTGCGGGCCGACAAGGCGGTCAGCTACGGCGACGTCATGCTGGTGATGAACGAGCTGCGCGCCGCAGGCTTTCTCAAGGTTGCGCTGGTTGCGCTGGAGAGCCAGGAAAACACGAGCCAGGCGGGCAAATGACCGCGCAGACGCTCATTCTGCCGGACCATGAGGGCGCTGAGCTCAAGCGCTGGGCGATCGCGGCGGCGTTGGTGCTGTTCATGCACAGCGCGCTGATGGCGAGCTATTTCTGGTTCGCGCCGGAAGAGCCTGAAGGCTCCCCGGACTCGACTGCAATCCTGGTCGATCTTGCGCCAGTCGCGGTCGCGCCATCATCGCAGAGCGATGATGCCGCGCCGGGGCTCGAGGCGATGGAGTCGCCATACGCACCCAAGCCGCCACCGCAAGCCAAGGAGGAGATCACCGAGCCGATCGAGAAGGCCGAAGTGCCATCCGACGTCACCTTGCCGGTGCCCGAGCCCAAGGCCGAGGAACAGAACAAAACCGAGGATCCGGACAAGAAGAAGGTGAAGACCGAGGTCGAGAACCAGCAGTACCAAGAATATTCGCCAAAGACGACGGCAGCACCGCGCTCCAACCAGCAGGCCGCGGTGGCGCCGCGAGCGCCGCAGCTCGGCGCCGATACGGCAAGCCGTGACGCCACCAAACGCTATCAACATCTTGTCGGCGCGCGGCTGCAGAGGGAGAAGCGCTATCCGGCCAGCGCCGAAGCCCGGCGCGAAACCGGAACGGTGATGCTGCGCTTCCAGCTCAACCCGGACGGCTCGGTGGTGTCGCGTGACATCGTCCGTAGCTCGGGAGTTCCCGCGCTCGATCAGGAGGTGCTGGCAATGCTCGAGCGTGCGCAGCCGCTGCCGGCGTTCCTCCGAGGCATGACGCAGCAGAAGATGACGCTGACGGTGCCGGTCGAATTCGCCCGGTAGCCAGCGGCTATTCCTTCTGCAAGGCGTCGTAGGCCGTTGCAAAGCCCTTGAACGACACCGGCAACGACACGTCCTTCTGATTGCCGTCCTTGAACTGGATTTGCCCTGCCTCGGTCGCCGTCCGCAATTTGCGGATCATGTCGGCGTTGATCTCGGCGTCGGTGAAACAGGCTTGCGGCAGGCAGCGTTTGAAGGTGGTGAGCAGGCCCGGATCCTTCGCCCCGGCCATCAGCTTGATGCCGGTCGGCAGCCATACGCCGATCGGCAGCTGGATCACGAGCTTCACCGGTTGGCCCTTCACCGGACGGCCGATCGCGACCTGCGAGATCACGCCGCCCTGGCCGCCTTTGACCTGGGTGAACTGCACCATCTCGCAGAGTTTCTGCGGCGGCGGTCCGGCATGGGTTTCGCAGCGGACGATCCAGTCCTCGTAGGTGGCGGTGGTCTGCTGCGGCGGCGACGACGCGGCAGCAGGCGGCGCGCCGGCGGACGGAGCAGGCGCTTGCGCTGCGGCCAGGCCGACCTGGCTCGCAAGCGCCACGCCGGTCAGCCAAGCCGAATGTGTCAAGCCAAGCCTTAAGAAGTAAAGCCGTGCCATGTTGTCTCGACCTTCCACCGTGCGCGTCGCGCAACCGACCGCGGACAATCGCCTATGCCGGAGGGCCGATCAAGCAGCCGTCACACCGGGATCCTAAGGTGGTGGCGGCGGCCTTGGATTTGCCTTAAGCGAACGGTCCGGAGGTTTTCGCCATGCCGCGTGTGACCCGCCGCAGACTGCTCGCGACGCTCGGTTCCTCGGCAGCGTTCTCCGTCGCGGGCGGCCTTGCGCGGCCGCTGGTCAGCCGCGCCGCCGACCGGCCGGTGGTGACGCACGGCGTGCAGTCCGGCGACGTGTCAGCGGACTCCGGCGTGGTCTGGGCGCGCGCCGACCGGCCGTCGCGGATGATGGTCGAGGTCTCGACCACCGAAAGCTTTGCCGTGGTGCGCGCCGGCGCCGCAGCCGACGCGCTGCCGGCAAGCGATTTCGCCGCCAAGGTGCTGCTGGAAAACCTGCCGCCGGGGCAGGACATCTTCTACCGCATCCGCTTTCAGGATCTGGCGTCGCCCACGATCGCGGGCGAGCCGGTGGTCGGCCGCTTCCGCACCGCGCCGGCCGACCGCCGCCCGGTGTCGTTCGTCTGGTCCGGTGACACCGCCGGGCAGGGCTGGGGCATCGACGAGGCGCGCGGCGGCATGCGCACCTACGTGGCGATGCAGAAAAACCGTCCCGACTTCTTCATCCACTCAGGCGACACGATCTACGCCGACGTGCCGCTCGGGCCCGAGGTGACGCTGCCCGACGGCACGCTCTGGAAAAATCTCGTCACCGAGGAGAAGTCGAAGCCCGCCGAGACGCTCGCCGAGTTTCGCGGCAATTTCAAATACAACCTGCTCGACAAAAATCTGCGCGCCTTCAACGCCGAGGTCCCGGTCTTCGCCCAGTGGGACGATCACGAGGTCACCAACAACTGGTGGCCGGGCGAAGACCTCACCGGCTTAAAGCACCAGCGCCTCGGCTACGGCGAGACCGATGCGCGGGCGCTCGTCGAGCGCGCGAGCCGTGCCTTCCACGAATTCCTGCCGGTGCGCGCGTTTCCGGGCGAGCCCGGCCGCGTCTACCGGAAGATCTCCTACGGCCCGCTGCTCGACGTGTTCATGCTCGACATGCGGAGCTTCCGCGGCCCGAACGGCGAGAGCCGCGAGGAAAGCTACGGCCCCGCGGCCCACCTGTTCGGGCCGCAGCAGATCGCCTGGCTCAAGCGCGAATTGCAGAATTCACGCGCGGTGTGGAAGGTGATCGCCGCCGATCAGCCGCTCGGCCTGATCATCTACGAGGACTTCGTGCAGAAGTGGGGCGCCGAAGGCATCGGCCTGATCGACGGGCCGCCGCTCGGCCGCGAGCTCGAGGTCGCAGACCTCCTCGCCTTCATCAAGCGCGCGGGCATCGGCAACATCGTCTGGCTCACCGCCGACGTGCACTACACCGCCGCGCATTACTACGATCCGGACAAGGCGGTGTTCCAGGACTTCGAGCCGTTCTGGGAATTCGTCTCGGGGCCGATCCATGCCGGATGCTTCGGCCCGGGCGAGCTCGACAACACCTTCGGCCCGCAGCTCGTCTACGCCAAGGCGCCGCCGAAGGAGCTGGGGCAGGGGCTGTCACCCGCCACGCCCTATCAGTTCTTCGGCCATGTCGCGATCGACGGCGCAAGCGGCGTGATGACGGTGACGCTGAAGGACGTCGAGGACCGCGCGCTGTGGTCGACGCAGATCGAACCGAGAAACGGCTAGAACGGCGCGGCGGCAGACGCGGAAGAAGCAAGGCTCAAGGCGGGCGGCGCGGCCGGTTGCTGCGCGACGGTGGCCCGCGCCGGGATCGCGGCGGTGAAGCCGGTGGACGCGGGGTTGTAGGCGTCGATCAGATAGGTGGTGACCAGCAGCGCCACAATGACGGTGATCGAGCCGAAGATCGCGAGTACTCGCAGCCCATCCTCGCCTCGATCGTAGTTGGGATAGAGGAGGTCATCGTTACGCGAACGATAGTCGGTCATGGAAGCACCCGCTTTCCGGAGACAAGCCCGGCTGACGCGTTTCGTTCCACTCCACTCCCGCGCCTGACGCCGAACCCGCGCGGTTACCTCACGATTCGACCGCATGGGGCCGGCGCCGGCCAGCCCAAGGCACATCCGGCCGGGCGGATTACCGTGGACAACCCGGAAACCTTCGAAGATTTCTTGGGGTAACTGCGGCCCAATTGCCGCGGATTTTCGCGGAAATAGGCGAAAGCCGGCTCAGGCCGCCTCGATGCGGATCGGCTGCGCGCCCTCCCAGAGCGTCATCTTGCCGAGCTTCGGCAGGTCGTCGAGCGCTGACGTGATGGTTATGAAATGGTTACCGGCAAGCTGGCCCATCTTGCTCGCGAAGTGCACGCCGCCATAGGCCAGCAGGATCTCGGTCTCGCTGATGCCGCCCGGGTAAAGCAGCATGTGGCCGGGCGCGGGATAGCTGGTCTGGTTCTCCGCCGGCACGCCGAGGTTGGTGTCGCCGAGCGGGATCCACACCGCCTCGCCGCTCCAGCGCACATGGATGACGCGCTCCGTGTACGGCAGCAGGCGGCGGAAGATGTCGCAGGTCTTGGGCGCGAGCGCGGTCTCGAACCGGGCGTCGAAGGTGAAGGGGCCGGCGGTGATGCGGAGGTTGCTCATCGAGGATCCATAATTGGGAATGACGCCGCGACACTAGGCCAATTTGCGCGTCCTGTACGCGGAAAAATCAGTCAGGGCGACCTTCCCGGTTTATCGCTCAGCGCATCGGGCGTAAAATGGCGCCATGGACGTGCCGTGCGTCCGGCCTGCGTGTTTGCATGGAGTATCCGCCGATGAAGTGCATGGTCCGCGCCGGGTTTGCCGCCGCAGCGCTTGCGGCGTTTCTCCCGGCCCCCGCGCAGGCGCAAAAACAGTTCGGCGCGGCGAACGTGCTGTGCAGCCAGTACATCAAGGCGGCGCGATCGAGCGACATCCTCTACCATCAGGCGTCGAACTGGCTCCTCGGCTATGTCAGCCGCATGAACGCGGCGATGGCGGCGTCGAACGCGGCCGCGGTGGTCAACCTGCCAACGACCAGGTGCTGAAATCGGCGCTCGACTACTGCACGGCGAACCCCGGCGCGACCATCGCCGCTGCCGCGGGCCAGTGGTACGCGCAGATGCCGAAGCAGGCCGAGCCGCCGCAACAGGCGCAGGCGCCGGCGCCGTCCAAGGAAGACAACTGGATCAGGCTCAATCTCGAGGCGCCGGCACGCAAGCCGCTGCTCGACCGGCGGTAAGGGATACTGGATGCCCCGCCTTCGCGGGGCATGACACCTGGTGGCCACTTTCACGGCCGTCATCGCCCGCGAAGGCGGGCGATCCAGTCTCACAGCGCGATCGCGGAAAGGCAGACGTTAACCGGCGGTCTTCCGTGGCGCCGCGGTCGATCTGCGCTCGATCAGCTCCGGCCGCAGCAAAGTGTCTGCCGCGATCTCCTGGCCATTCATCCGCGCGAGCAGCACGCGCGCCGCCTCGATGCCCATCTCGCGCTGGCGGATGCGGACGGTGGTGAGCGGCGGGCTCACCATGTCCATGAACGGCGCGTCGTTGTAGCCGGTGATCGACATCTCGGCGGGGCAGGTGACGTTGCGCGCGGCGAGCGCGTCGTAGCAGCCGAGCGCGATGAGGTCGTTGGCGGCGACGATCGCCGTGGTCTCGGGCGCCTGCGCGATGAGCCGCAGGCATGCGGCAGCGCCGGCCTCGCGCGTGAAGGCTTCGGCTTGGATGACGACGGGCTTCCGCCCGCGCGCGTGCTCGGCCATCGCCATCTGAAAGCCGCGCTGGCGCATCGCGCCGGTCGAAAGCCACGCAGGCCCTGCGATGTGCGCGATCCGCCGGTGACCGAGCGCCGCGAGGTGAGTGACGGCAAGCCCGATGCCGCGGATATCGTCGTTGATGACCGCCGGCGCGCGGCCTGAGTCGTCGGTGCGGTTCATCAGCACGATCGGTGCGCGCGTGTCCGGCCGCTCGGTCAGCACCGGATCGGCCAAGGTCGCCGAGGCGATGATCAGGCCGTCGACCTGCCGCTCGGTCATGCTTGCGAGAATGCGCCGCTGCCGCTCCGGATCGTTGGCCGAGTTGGCCACGATCGTCATGTAGCCCTCGCGCAAGAGCGTCGCCTCGATGCCCTCCAGGATCGGCGGGAACAGGAGGCTTGCAATGTCCGGCACGATGACGCCGACCACGTAGGAGCGCCGGGTCCGCAGGCTCGAGGCCAGCGTGTTGGTGCGGTAGCCGAGCCGTTGCGCGGTTTCGAGGATGCGCGCGGCGATCTGCGGATTGACCCGGTGCCGGGTGCCGGGCTTCAGCGCCCGCGACACGGTCGAGAAGTGCACCCCGGCCGCTGCGGCGACCTGCTTGATGGTGACCGGACCGCTCCGCACGGAACCCTTCATGGACGTTGGTCCCTCAATGCCCTGCCGCCGCGAACAGCCTGATTTGGCAAACGATTGCAGCGCCGGAAGTTCGTTATATTTGTTGAAATGCGGCGTCTAGACTATCGCGGCAAGCCGCTATATGCAAACGTTTGCATAACAGGAGGAAGCGCCATGGCACCCCGCATCAGCTACGTCGACCCCGCAACCATGAAGGACAAGGCCATGCTCGACGAGCTCGACCGCTGCCGCCGCGAGGGCACGCCGCGGCCGGAGAGCCAGGCGATCCGCGCGCACGTGCCGAAGGCGTTCTGGTCGTTCGCCAACACCTGGCGCGACGTGTTCCACACCGGCGTCGCCGACCACAACATCAAGGAGCTGTGCCGGCTCTACGTGTCGCGCTCAGTGCTGTGCGAGTTCTGCGGCAACCAGCGCTCGATCAAGGCCGGCAAGGCGGGCGCGGTCGAGGCGGACTATCTCGACCTGATCAATTTCGAGACCTCCACCCGCTACGACGACAGGCAGAAGGCCGCGCTCGCTTACGCCGAGTGCATCACCTGGGACCTGCCGTCGACCGACGCGCTGTGGGCGCGGCTGCACAAGCACTTCACCGAGCCGGAGTTGGTCGAGATCGGCTACTTCATCGCCATCACCATGGGTCAGCAGCGCTGGCTGCGGACGCTCGACATCGAGCATCACCAGATCCTTGCCGGCACCGACGGCTCGATGGCGCCGGGCTTCGAGGACATGGACGCGCTGAAGCGCTCCAAGGCCGATCCCAGCTACTGGGCGAAGAAGAAGCCCACGCCGAATTCGTCGGCCGCCTGACCACCGGCGTCATTCCGGGACGCCGCGAAGCGGCGGGCCCGGAATCCAGTTCCGCCGGGAATCTTTGCTCGACGGGGTTCCGGGTTCGCGCCTTTCGGCGCGCCGGAATGACTGCAAATTAACAGGCCTGCACCAGGCGGGCCGCATCATTTTCGGGGGAGAAACGCCATGATACGCACGCCGGTCTGTGACCTGTTGGACATCGAGCACCCGATCGCGCTCGGCGGCATGGGTTCGGCCACTTCGCCGGAGCTGGTCGCCGCGGTGTCAAAGGCGGGTGGGCTTGGCGCGCTCGGCTGCCACTATCTGACGCCGCAGCAGATCGAGGAACGCGCCGGCGCGATCCGCCGCGAGACCAACAAGCCGTTCGGCCTGAACTTCCTGCTGTTCGACACCCGCGAGGACAGCTTCGCCACGGCGCTGAAGCTGCGCCCGTCGGTCATGCAGTTCGCCTGGGCGAGGCCCGACCAGGACCTCAAGGCGTTCTTCGACCGCGCCCACGAGGCCGGCAGCAAGGTGACGCATATGGCCGGTGCCGTGTCCGAGGCGGTGCGCGCGGCGGAAGCCGGCGCCGACGTCATCATCGCCCAGGGCACCGAGGGCGGCGGCCATGTCGGCTTCATGGCGAGCATGCCGCTG
>JAIESC010000301.1 GCA_019746355.1 Xanthobacteraceae bacterium
TTGCCGAGGTCTTCCGCCATTTTCGCAGCGACCGTGCGGGCGACGATGTCGACCGCGCCGCCGGCCGGGAAGGGCAGCACCCAGCGCATCGGTTTGTCGGGATATTGCGCGGCGGCGGGAGACGGCAGCGCCGCACAGACAAGCGCTGCGAGCATGGCCAGCATCCGGAGCACGCGGGGCCTCCCTTGAAATTGTCGCCGTGGTGATTTCTGCTTTGGTCCTCGATGGGCGGGCAACGCCCGTATCCTACCTCGCGCGGGTCCTGCCGCAACGACGGCGCCGCAACCAACGGAGATCGTGATGGCGATTCAGCGTTTCGAGAACGGCCCGCGCATGTCGCGCGTGGTGGTGCACAACGACACGGTCTATCTCGCGGGGCTGACGGCCGACGCGACGGTGGGCAAGAGCGTGGGCGAACAGACCAAGGAAATCCTCGACAAGATCGACGGCCTCCTGAAACAGGGCGGCACCGACAAGTCGAAGCTTCTCCAGGCGGTGATCTGGCTGCAGGACATCCGCGTGGTCGACGAGTTCAACAAGGTCTGGGACGCCTGGGTGGTGCCGGGCCAGACGCCGGCGCGCGCCTGCATCGAGGCGCGGCTGCAATCTCCGGCGAAGATGATCGAGATCCAGGTCACGGCGGCGAGGTGACGGGAATGATGCTTGAGCGGCGAACCGCGCTGTCGATGCTGCTGGCGCTGCCCCTGGCCGCGCCGGCATTGTCGTCGCGAGCCTGGGCGCAGTCGTACCCGGCGCGTCCGATCCGGACGGTCCTGCCGTTCGCGCCGGGCGGCGTGACCGATGTTTCGGCACGCTATGTGGCGCAACTGATGTCCACGTCGCTCGGGCAGAACCTGATCATCGAGAACCGATCCGGCGGCGGCGGCGCGATCGGGGCCACCGCTGCGGCGCGCGCCGAGCCCGACGGCTACACGATCCTGGTGGCAAGCTCGGCGACGCATTCGATCCTGCCGGCAATGCAGGAGAAGCTCGACTACGATCCGATCAAGAGCTTTGCGCCGATCTCCGGCATGTCGAATGCGCCCTATCTCCTGATCTGCAACGCCGACCTGCCGGTGAAGAACGCCAAGGAGCTTGCCGACTATGCCAAGGCCAACGTCGGCAAATTTAACTTCGCGGCGGCGACCGGCACGCCGCCGCATATCCTCGCTCACGTGTTCAAGGAGCTGACCGGCGCGGACTTCCCGGTCGCGCTCTATCGGGGCGGCGGGCCGGCGATGGCCGACCTGTTCGCCAGCCAGGTGCATGCGATCTTCCAGCCCACCACCATCGTCATTCCGATCCTCGACGACAAGCGGGTCCGCGTGCTGGGCATCGCCACCGAGCAGCGCTCGGGCATGATGCCCGACGTGCTGACATTGGCCGAGCAGGGCTTCCCGCAGCTCATCGCCAACTCCTGGAACGGACTTTGCGCACCGGCCGGCACGCCCACGCCGATCGTCAACCGGCTCAATCAGGCGGCGCTCGAGGCGCTGAACACGCCCGAGCTGAAGGCCAAGTTCGGCAGCCTCGGCATCACCATCATCGCCGGAAGCCCGGAGCAGTTCGGCGCATTCATGCGCGACGAGGCGGTGCGCTGGGACGGGCTGGTGAAAGCGGCGAAGATGCCGAAGACGTAGCGACGCGGGTGCCTAATCCGCCGGTCGAAGCCTGTAGCCGATCCCGGTCTCGGTCAGGACGTATTGCGGCCGCTCCGGGTCGGTCTCGATCTTCTGCCGCAACTGCCGCACGTAGACGCGCAGATACTGCGCGTCGGTGAGGTCGTCCCAGAGCTCGCCGAGCAGGAACTTGTGGGTGAGCACCTTGCCGGCGTGCTGCACCAGGACGCGCAGCAGGTCGTATTCCTTGGGCGACAGCTTCACCTCCTTGTCGCGCACCTTGACGATGCGGCGGACCAGGTCGACGGAGAGGTCGCCGGCGCGGAAGATCGGGCGCTCGCCGTGCACCTGAAGCTGGTGGCGCAGCGCCGCCCGCATTCTTGCCAGCAGCTCGTCGAGGCCGAACGGCTTGGTGACGTAGTCATCCGCGCCGAGGTCGAGCGCCTGCACCTTGCCCGCCTCGTCGCCGCGGCTCGACAGCACGACAATCGGAATGGCCTCGTTGCGCGCCCGCATGGTGCGCAGGAGCTCATGGCCCTGAACGTCCGGCAGCCCGAGATCGAGGATCACCAGATCGGGCTTCTGTTCCAGGAGCTCGAGCGCGGCCTTGCCGTTGCCGGCCTCGACGATCTCATAGCCCTGCGTGCTCAGCCCCATGCGCAGAAGCTTGCGGATGGGCGGCTCGTCATCGACCACCAGGACCTTGAGCGGGGCGGCGGTCATGCGGCGGTGTCCAGGAGTTGCATGGTTGCCGGAACCGGCAGCCGGATGGTGAACACCGCGCCGCTCCGGTCGGAGCGGTTGGCGGCCTCGATGGTGCCGTGCATGGCCTCGACAAAGCCCCGCGAGATCGCAAGGCCGAGACCAGTGCCGGCCCGCACGTGGTCAGCCTTCTGCACCCGGTAGAACTTGTCGAAGATCCGCTCCAGGTCGGCCGGCGGGATGCCGTCGCCTTCGTCGAGGATCTGCAGGCCGATGAAGTCGCGGTCCCGCCAGCTCTCGATGCGGACGAGCGAATCCGATGGCGCATACTTCGCCGCATTGTCGAGGATGTTGAACAGCACCTGCTCGAACAGCACCGGGTCGATCTCGACCATCGGCAGGTCCTTGGCAAGCTCGACCTCGACGCGATGCCGGCCGAGAATTTTGGCGGCCCGGCGCAGCGCGCTGCCGACGACCTCGCCGATATCGTGCGGCGCGGACCGGGGCGCGATCGCGCCCGACTCCAGCCTGGTCATGTCGAGAAGGTTGGCAATGAAGCGGTTGAGCCGTTCGGACTCGTCGATGATGGTCGTCAGCAGCTCCGCCTTCTGGCTTTCGCCGAGCTGGGAGCTGAGATCGCGCAAGGTGCCGGCGGAGCCGAGCACGGCCGCAAGCGGCGTCTTGAGGTCGTGCGAGATCGAGGTGAGGAGGGCCGAACGCAGACGCTCGGTCTCCACCGTGCGCTTGACGCGATCCATGTCCTCGACCAGGCGCACGCGCTCGATCGCGAGCGCACTCTGATCGACCAGCGCGTCGAGCAGCCGCCGTTCGTCCGGGGTGAGCAGGGGACCGGACTTGTCGCTGTCGATGCCGATGACGCCGATCGCGCCGCGGCCGGTGCGCATCGGCAGGAACAGGCGCTTCGCCCCGGGAAGGGTGTCGGAGCCGCGGCCGGCCGCCCGATCGTTGCTCCAGGCCCATTTGGCCGCGGCAAGGTCGGCATCGTCGAGCATGTCCTCGGGCGGATAGCCCGCCTTCACCACGATCGAGTCGTTCTCCGGCAGCAGCAGCACCACGCGCACTTTCAGCATCAGCGCGATCTGGTAGGCGCTGGCCCACAGCACGTCGTCCATGGTGCCGACGCCGGCAAGCTTGCGGCTGAACGAATAAAGCGAGTCGGTGGCGCGGGCGCGGCTGATGGCGGTCACGGCCTGGGTGCGCACCCGCGCGGCCACGTTGGAGACGATGATCGCCATGATGGTGAAGAAGAAGAAAGCCGCGACATTGGTCGGATCGGCAATGGTGAATTCGTAGAGCGGCGGCAGGAAGAAGAAGTTGTAGCAAAGCGAAGCGACGATGCTGGCGAACAGCGACGGCCACAGGCCATAGCGCACGGCGACCCCGACCACGGCGGTGAGAAACACCAGGTCGACGTTCTCGATGCCGCCGAGCCAGGGATGAACGATTTCGCCCGCGCCCAGAGCGAGGGCCACGGCCAGCAAGGCGACGAGATAAGGCCAGGGATCGAACGCCTGGTCAGGCGCGGTGCGTACGGTCTTTTTCGCAATGGCATCGCCGGCGACGCTTTCGCCGGCGATGACGTGAACACTGATGTTGCCTGACCGCCGCACCAGGTCGTGGACCACCGAGCCGTGCACCATCTCGAACCAGCGCGAGCGGTTGGACTTGCCGATGACGATCTGGGTGACATTGTGCGACTGGGCGTAACCGATCACGTCGTCGGCAATGCTGCGGTCGGCGCTCGGGATCGAGATGGCCTCGCCACCCAGCGCCTCGGCAAGGCGCAGCGTGTCGGCGATGCGGTCGCGCTCCTCTTCGGTGTACTGAAGGCTGCGCCGGCTTTCGATATAGAGCGCGACCCAAGGACCGTGCAGCCGGTCGGCGAGCCGTTTGGCATAGCGGACGAGACCCGCGGCGCGGGGATCCTCGCTGACGCAGACCAGAATGCGCTCGCCCGCGGCCCAGGGCCCGGGGATCGCGCGCGCCTGCATTTCGGTGAGCAGCTGCTCGTCCACCCGCTCGGCGGTGCGGCGCAGGGCGAGCTCCCGAAGGGCGGTCAGGTTGGCGGGGGAGAAGAAGTTGGCGAGCGCGCGCTCGGCTTGCCGGGGGACATAGACCTTGCCGTCCTTGAGCCGCTCGATCAGGTCGTCGGGCGTGAGGTCCACCAGCTCGACGGCATCGGCCCGGTCGAACACCGCATCCGGCACGGTTTCGCGGACCCGGACATGGGTGATCTGGGCGACGACGTCGTTCAGGCTCTCGATGTGCTGGATGTTGACGGTCGAATAGACATCGATGCCGCGTTGCAGGAGCTCTTCGACGTCGAGATGGCGTTTCGGATGGCGGCTTCCTTCCGCATTGGTGTGCGCGAGCTCGTCGACCAGCACGAGCTGCGGCCTGCGGGCGATGATCGCGTCGAGGTCCATTTCGTCCAGCGACTGCCCGCGATACTCCATCCGGCGTCGCGGGATGACCTCGAGTCCCTCGAGCAATGCTTCGGTCTCCTTGCGGCCGTGTGTCTCCACCACCCCGACGACGACGTCGTAGCCGTCCTTCTTGCGGGCGCGCGCCTGCTGCAGCATCTCGTAGGTTTTGCCGACGCCCGGCGCAGCACCGACGAAGATGCGAAGCTTGCCGGTGCGCCGCTCCTCCTTGCGCGCCGCCTCAAGCAGCGCTTCAGGCGAAGGACGGTGATCGGGGTCGCGCCTTTGCTCTTCCATCGCGCGGGGTTCTCAAGGCCTAGTCATTCCGGGGCGGCCCGAAGGGCCGAGCCCGGAATCCAGAAACGCGGGAAATCCCGTTGCATCTGGATTCCGGGCCCGCCGCTTCGCGGCGTCCCGGAATGACCGCGGAGCTTGCTTCGCTCGCCTACCTCCTTTTTAGGGGAGATAGGGAAGACAGATGTATTACCGACTCGCGGCCTGATCCAGGGCCAGGTTGAGCGCCAGCACGTTCACACGCGGCTCGCCAAAGATGCCAAACGTGCGGCCCTGGACATGCTCCTGAACCAACTGCCGCACGCGTTCTTCCGGCATATTACGCGCCTTCGCCACCCGCGGCACCTGGAACAGCGCGCCCTCCGGAGAGATGTCCGGGTCAAGGCCGCTGCCGGAGGTGGTGACGAGGTCGATCGGGACCACGGAGGAGGGGTTCTGCTCCTTGAGCTTGTCCACGTCGCCCTTGACGCGATCGACCAGCGTCTTGTTGGTCGGACCGAGGTTCGAGCCCGCCGAGTTGGCCGCGTTGTATGGGGCCTCGGCGGTCTTGGTCGAATCCTTCGGATCGGGCGCGGTGGTCGCCGACGGCCGGCCGTGGAAGTACTTGTCCTCGGTGAAGGCCTGGCCGATCAGTGTTGAGCCGATCACCTTGCCGTCCTTCTCGATCAGGCTTCCTTGCGCCTGACGCGGAAAGATGGTTCCGGCAATCCCGGTCATGGCCAGCGGATAGATGAGGCCGACGATCAGGGTCAGGCCGATGACGAGGACGATGGCGGGACGGATTTCGCGCGACATGGTTCAGTCTCCTCAGGTGAGGTGCAAGGCCGTGACGACCATGTCGATGGCCTTGATGCCGATGAACGGGATGATCAAGCCGCCGACACCGTAGATCCAGAGGTTGCGGCGAAGCAGCGCGGCAGCGCCGATCGGGCGATAGCGGACGCCCTTCAGCGCGAGCGGGATCAGCGCGACGATGACCAGCGCGTTGAAGATGATCGCCGACAGGATCGCGCTCTGCGGGCTCGTCAGGTTCATGATGTTCAGGGCCTGGAGCTGAGGATAGAACGCCACGAACATCGCCGGGATGATGGCGAAGTATTTCGCCACGTCGTTGGCGATCGAGAACGTGGTCAGCGCGCCGCGCGTCATCAGGAGCTGCTTTCCGATCTCGACGATCTCGATGAGCTTGGTCGGGTTGGAGTCGAGGTCGACCATGTTGCCGGCTTCGCGCGCCGCCTGCGTGCCGGTGTTCATGGCAACGCCGACGTCGGCCTGCGCCAGCGCCGGCGCGTCGTTGGTGCCGTCGCCGCACATGGCGACAAGCTTGCCTTTCGCTTGCTCGTCGCGGATGAGCTTCAGCTTGTCCTCGGGGGTCGCCTGGGCGAGGAAGTCGTCGACGCCCGCTTCCGCGGCGATGGCGGCCGCGGTCATCGGGTTGTCGCCGGTGATCATGATGGTGCGGATGCCCATCCTTCGCAGCTCGGCGAAGCGCTCGCGGATGCCGCCCTTGACGATGTCCTTGAGCTGAATGACGCCGAGCAGGCGGCCGTCCTTGGCGACGGCAAGCGGCGTGCCGCCCGCCTTGGCGATCTCCTCGGCGAGGGCCTGAATCTCGCGGCCTGCTTCCGAATGCCCCGCCGGCAGCGCGCGGAGGGCACTCGATCCGACAGCGGCCGGGGCCGGGCTGAGGTGGTTCAGGATCGAATCCACCGCGCCCTTGCGGACCCACGAATTGCCGACGTCCACGCCGCTCATCCGGCTTTGCGCCGTGAACGGGATGAATTTCGCCTTGATCTCGGCGAGATCGCGGCCGCGGATGCCGTACTTCTCCTTGGCCAGCACCACGATAGAGCGGCCTTCCGGCGTCTCGTCGGACAGCGAGGCAAGCTGCGCCGCGTCCGCCAACTCCTGCTCGGTGACGCCGCGCAGCGGCTTGAACTCGGTCGCCTGGCGGTTGCCGAGCGTGATGGTGCCGGTCTTGTCGAGCAGAAGCGTGTCGACGTCGCCTGCGGCCTCGACCGCGCGGCCGGACATCGCCAGCACGTTGAAGCGCACCAGGCGGTCCATGCCGGCGATGCCGATCGCCGAAAGGAGAGCGCCGATGGTGGTGGGGATCAGCGTGACGAACAGCGCCACCAGGATCACGACCGACACCGCGCCGCCCGCATAGGTGACGTAGCTCGGAATGGTCGCGGTGGCGAACACGAAGATGATGGTCAGGCCCACCAGCAGGATGTCGAGCGCGATCTCGTTCGGCGTCTTCTGGCGCTCCGCGCCTTCCACCAGCCGGATCATCCGGTCGATGAAGGTGGAGCCCGGCGCGGCGGTGATCCGCACCTTGATCCAGTCGGAGAGCACCTGGGTGCCGCCGGTCACCGCCGAGCGGTCGCCGCCCGACTCGCGGATCACCGGAGCCGACTCGCCGGTGATGGCGGCTTCGTTGACCGACGCGATGCCCGCGATCACCTCGCCGTCGGAGGGAATGGTATCGCCGGCTTCGACCAGGACGACATCGCCGACCTTGAGGCTGGTTCCCGACACCAGGCCGTAGTTCCTGGTTGCCGGATCGCTCATCAGCTTGGCCTGGGTCTCGGTGCGCTGCCGGCGCAGCGTCTCGGCCTGGGCCTTGCCGCGGCCTTCGGCGATGGCTTCGGCGAAGTTGGCGAACAGGACCGTGAACCACAGCCAGACGACGATCTGCAGCTCGAAGGCGAGGGTCTGGCCGCCGGTGACGAGATCGCGGACGAAGATGATTGTGGTGAGGATCGTGACGACCTCCAGCACGAACATCACCGGATTCCGCATCAGCTTGCGCGGATCGAGCTTGGCGAAGGCCGAGCCGATCGCCGGTAGGACGATTTTCGCGTCCAGCAGGGCGGAAGCCGGCGTGCGCTTGCGAATGGTCGAGGTTTCCATGGACCGGACTCCGGATCAGTTCGAAGAGAAGGTGGTGCCCGCGGTCATCGCCAGGTGCTCGACGATGGGGCCGAGCGCCAGCGCCGGGAAGAACGTCAGCCCGCCGATGATGACGATCACGCCGACCACGAGGCCTACGAACAGCGGGCTCGTGGTCGGGAAGGTGCCGAGCGAAGGCGGCACGGATTTCTTGGCGGCGAGCGAGCCTGCGATCGCCATGGCCGGCACGATCATCCAGAACCGGCCGACCAGCATCGCGATCGCGCCGGTGACGTTGTAGAACAGGATGTTGCCGGTGAGCCCGCCGAACGCGGAGCCGTTGTTGCCGGTCTGTGAGGTGTAGGCATAGAGCACCTCGGTGAAGCCGTGCGGGCCGGGATTGGCCATCGACGCCGTGGCCGTGGGATAGACCACCGCGACCGCGGTCCAGCCGAGATACATCAGCGGCAGGATCAGGATGGCGAGCATCGCCATCTTGACCTCTTTCGCCTCGATCTTCTTGCCGACGTATTCCGGCGTGCGGCCGACCATCAGACCGGCCACGAAAATCGCGAGAATGACGAACAGCAGCATGCCGTACATGCCCGCGCCGACGCCGCCGACGATGATCTCGCCGAGCTGCATGTTGATCAGCGGGATCATGCCGCCGAGCGCGGTGAACGAGTCATGCATGGCGTTGACCGCGCCGCACGAGGCTGCGGTGGTGACGACCGCGAACAGCGCCGAGGCGACGATGCCGAAGCGGACCTCCTTGCCCTCCATGTTGCCGCCGGTGAGTCCCATCGCGGTCAGGAGGTCGTTGCCGCGGGCCTCGGCCCAGTAGCAGACCGCAACGCCTGTGATGAACAGCACGCCCATGACGGCGAGGATCGCCCAGCCCTGGCGCTGATTGCCGACCATGCGGCCGAACACGTTGGTCAGCGCCGCCCCGATCGCGAAGATCGAAATTATCTGCACGAAGTTCGTGAGCGCGGTCGGATTCTCGAACGGATGCGTGGCATTGGCGTTGAAGAAGCCGCCGCCGTTGGTGCCGAGCATCTTGATGGCAATCTGCGAGGCCACCGGGCCGACCGCGATGGTCTGCTTCGCGCCTTCGAGCGTCGTTGCCTCGACATAGGGGCCGAGCGTCTGCGGCATGCCCTGCCAGACGAGGAACAGCGCATAGACGATGCAGATCGGCAGGAGGATGTAGAGCGTGCAGCGCGTGAGATCGACCCAGAAGTTGCCGACGGTCCGGGCCGAGGCGCGCGCGAAACCGCGAATCAGCGCGACCGCCAGCACGATGCCGGTGGCCGCCGACAGGAAGTTCTGATGGGTGAGGCCGAGCATCTGCACGAGATAGGACATCGTGCTTTCGCCGCCGTAGTTCTGCCAGTTGGTGTTGGTGATGAAGCTCACCGCGGTGTTGAACGCCAGATCGGGCACAACGGCGGACTGCTCGGCGGGATTGAACGGCAGCACGGCCTGAAAGCGCATCAGCGCGTAAAGGATCGCGAAGCCGCCGACGTGGAATAGCAGCATCGCGATGGTGTAGGTGAGCCAGTGCTGCTCGTGCCGGTCATCGACGCCGGCCAGCCGGTACAACACTGCTTCGACGGGCCGCAGCACCGGCGAAAGGAATGTGCGCTCGCCGTTGAAGACGCGCGTCAAGTAGGCACCGAGCGGCACCACCAGCGCGACGACGACCACGCAATAGAGAATGATCTGGAACCAGCCGAGGAACGTCATGTTGGTCTGCCTTTCAGAAGCGCTCGGGGCGCAGCAGCGCGTAGGTGAGGTAGACGAGCAGGCCCGCGGTCACGACGGCGGCGAGCGAATAGTCGAAGATCATGGGTGCCTCCTCAGAGCCGGTCGCAGACGTAGGCGTAGCCGACCGACAGCGCGAAGAAGCCGAGCCCGAGGGCGACGAGAACGATGTCCAGCATTTGTCTGCTCCGTTGCGCGCGTCTTGCGGCGGTTTCTTGCGGCGGTCTCCTGCGGCGGTTTCGTGCGCCCGCAGCACGCGGCCTCGCCCGGGCGCAAGCACGCGCGTCCCGGGACCGGCGATGATCTGCCACTCAGGGCATATGTTTTCGAGATGGGAGCGGGGGCGACGTTATAGGAATCTCATAAAGATGCCGCGAGAAGCATTGCGACAGGTCTGCGCAGCGCAATTGCGCAGGATTGCGATACTTATGACATTCCTATGCAGGGCGCCTCGGGATCGTCTGGCATTCCTATGGGCAGATGATGAACTGTCACGCGGCCATCCCACTTCCGCCGTCACGGCCGCCACGCATGACGCCCGATCCCGAAACAGACGTCGATCTGGACGACAACCGCCGCCGCAGGCTGCACGAGTGGCTATTCCTGCTGCTTCGCTATGCCATCACCCGCGATCCGCCGGATCGCGCGGCGGCGCTGGCGATGGCCGATGAGCTCGATTCGCTCGGCATGCGGTGGCGGCCCGCAGCGCCTCAATTCTTCCTGCAGACCAGCCATGAGGTCTGCGATGCGATCCTGGCGTCCGGCGACTGGCGCACGGCTGCGTTGCGAAAACACGCGGCTCGAATCGAGCACGTGCGTCTGCGCCGGGCGTTCCTGGCCGCAATCGACATTCCGCTGCGCGCCGACGCGCCGGAAGAAACAAGGAAACGTACATCCCGCGAGCATTTGTGGCTCGGGCTCGCGAAACGATGACCCGTCGGCGCTTATGAAAAGGCCGGCCGGCGCTTATGGAATCCCTATGCCGGAGCGGGGCGTTCCGTCTCGTTTCTATATGCCGTTTTGACCATCTTACGCGTGCGACCGGTGCGCGATCGCATCGTGAGATGGTGTCATGCTGCCCGTCCCGAACTGTGACGCTCGTCTCGGACGTCTGGCCGGGCGATTGCGCCTTGCGGAAGGCCCGACGGCCGACGTCATCGGCATGGTCGTTGCCGACGCCTGCCCGCGCACCGCGATGCTCGACCGCGCGAACCCCGCGGCACGTCGGATCGAGATGCTGACGAAATCCGCCGCGTGGACCGAACTCGCGCTCGATCTGGTCGCGCGCGAGCTTCCGTTCTGGTCGCTGCGGAGTCTCGTCTTCGACGACGGCGCGTGGTTCTGCTCGCTGTCCAGCCGGCCCGGGATGCCGCTCGAGCTCGACGACACCGCCGATGCCAGCCACGAAAGCCTGCCGCTCGCGATCCTGGCGGCACTGGTCGAGGCCCGGCGCAAAGCCGGCACGGCGCGCACGACGCAGACACATTCCGTGCCGCGAGTCGAACCGGAGCGAGGCCACGCACTATGCTGCGACAATTTCGGCTGACATTTGAGCAGGTCATGCGGATCGTCGCGGCGATTGCGTTTGGCGCGATGGTCGCCGCGATTTTCTGGCGCGCCGCGACGCTGTCCGCTTATACCGCGCCTATGAAGTCGCAGCCCGTGCCATCTCGAATTCATATGCAGCTATGAGCACCTTGGTGAGGCATTCACGTCGCTGCATTGAAAGGAGATGCATCATGAAAACCGGAGAACCTCCCTGTAGAAGCTCGCGCGGTTCGCCCTTCTATCTCATCGGCAGGAACAGCCGCGGCCAGTGGGTCGTGCGAGAGCAGGGCGGGCTTTGCGGCGGACTGTTCGTCAGTCGCGCCGAAGCGGTGAAGTACGCGATGTATGAGACCGGTCGTCGCCCGCAGGCGGTGATCATGGTGCCGGGGGGTCTGGAGCTCAATCTGAACGGCGAGCGCCGGACCGGCGAGTCGGAGACACTCCTTCAATCCGCCGCCTGAGTTGCCTTCACCAACCGAACGACGGCCGCCCCTTTACGAGGAGCCAACACCATGTTTTCCGCTGGACGCCATGTCAGCAGGCTCTCGGGCTTTGCACCCGCGCTGCCGACACCGTTCGACAACAACGACAACATCGACCGGGCTGCCTTCGAACGGCTGTGCGATTGTCAGCTGGCTGAAGGCGCAACGGCGCTGGTCGTCGCCGAGACGACCGGCGAAGCCCCGACGCTGAGCCCCGGCGAGCGTCACGAGTTGATCCGGATCGCGGCCGAGGTTGCGCACGGGCATGTCCCGGTGGTTCCGGTGATCGCCGGGGCGGGCTCCAATTCCACCGAGCATGCGATCGCATTGACCAGGGCGGCGGAGCAGGCCGGGGCCGATGCCGTGCTGTCGGTCGCGCCGTACTACAACAAGCCGACCCAGGCCGGATGCTATACGCATTTCGACGCTATTGCGCAGAGCTCCGGCTTGCCGATCATCCTGCACGATGTTCCCTCGCGCACCGGGCGCGCGATTGCCGACGAGACGGTGGCGCAGCTCGGGCAGAAGCATTCAAGGATCATCGGCCTCGATGACGCGACCGGCGACCTCACGCGGCCGGGCCGCCTGCGGTCATTCCTGGGCGACGACTTCGGGCTGATGTGCGGCGACGACGCGGTGGCGCTGCCGTATCTCGCACAAGGCGGTCACGGCTGCATCTCCGCTATGTCCAACGTGGCACCCGGCCTCTGTCGCAGCATGTATCTTTCGTTCAGGCGAGGGGAGATCGGCCAGGCGCAACGGCTGGCCGACGTCGCCGCAGGCTTAAGCGCCGTGCTCGAGCGCGAGCCGGAAGCGTCCACGGTCAAGTTTGCCCTGAGCCTGTTCACGATCATGTCGCCGCGCGTGCGGCTGCCGATGGTCGAGCCGAGCGCCGAGAGCAAGGCGGCCATTCGGCAGGCTGTGGCGCTGCTCTGCGAGCGCTATTCGAGGCACGTGGTGGCCAAGCCGGAGCCGGACGGCGGCGACGGCGCGTGGTCGAATCTGGCTGCGGTGAGCCCGGTTGCTGCGCTGCGGGCGTTCGCGGAGCGCTTGGGCTGAAACGGACCGCGGGTGGGTTGTTCGCGTTATCGGATGTCGGAGTTCCGGCTGGAAGCATGTCGCTCGCGCCATTTCGGGCTGGGGCCGCGCATGTAGCACCTCTCCGGCCGATAGACCTTTGCCTTGGCCGTTGCGCCCTCGCGCCAGGACATCAGGCAGACCCACGCGCCCACCGCACCAATCGCGCAGTACAGAATGAGGGAGCCGGTAAACATCTGATCCGCTCCTTTGCCGGAAAAGGTAGGTGCATGGAGCGTTTGAATTCGAGGTGGAAACTCCGGCTTCTTTATAAGGGAGGCATAAGTGCCGAGCGCTCCGCCCTACAGAGCGAGCAGGACCCCCGATAATCGGTCGATCGGTGCTCATGGCTCTGACCTCCGCAATCGACGCCGCGAATGTCAGGCACGTCCGGCGAATCTTTGAAGTGCGCAAGGACACGTGTTGTGTGCGATCGGTTGCGCGGCGTAAGCGACGGCGGTATCTGCGTGTGGCGCGGCCGGCGCTATGTTAAAAAGCAGCGTGAAACCGGCGCTCGCTCAAGAGACGTGACAACTCGCGGAAGGTGACATGAAGACCTATTCCATTGCGGCAATCCCGGGCGACGGCATCGGCACGGAGGTGGTCGCCGCCGGTGTCGAGGTGCTCAACGCGCTCGCCAAGCGCGACGGGAGCCTGAGCTTCAAGTTCGATCACTTCGACTGGGGCGGCGAGTACTACAGGAAGCACGGCCGGATGATGCCGGAGAACGGCCGCGACCTGATCAAGAAGCACGATGCGATCCTGTTCGGCTCGGCCGGCCATCCGGACATTCCCGATCACATCACGCTCTGGGGCCTGCGGCTCGCGATCTGCCAGCCGTTCGACCAGTACGCCAACGTGCGGCCGACGCGCGTGCTGCCGGGGATCACCTCGCCGCTGCGCAACGTCAGCGGCAAGGAGCTCGACTGGGTGATCGTGCGCGAGAACTCCGAGGGCGAATACGCCGGTGTCGGCGGCCGGGTGCACCAGGGTTCGCCGCTGGAGGCGGCGACCGACGTGTCGATGTTCACGCGGGTGGGCGTCGAGCGGATCATCCGCTTTGCGTTCCGGCTGGCGCAGTTACGGCCGCGCAAGCTTCTCACAGTGGTCACCAAGTCGAACGCGCAGCGGCACGCCATGGTGATGTGGGACGAGATCGCGACGCAGGTCGCAGCCGAGTTCAAGGACGTGACCTGGGACAAGATGCTGGTCGATGCCATGACCATGCGCATGGTGATGCGGCCGGAGTCGATCGACACGGTGGTGGCGACCAACCTGCATGCCGACATCCTGTCGGACCTCGCGGCGGCATTGGCGGGATCGCTCGGCATCGCGCCGACCGCGAACCTCAACCCGGAGCGCGCGTTTCCCTCAATGTTCGAGCCGATTCACGGCTCGGCGTTCGACATCATGGGCAAGGGCGTGGCGAACCCGATCGGCACGTTCTGGTCCGCGGTGATGATGCTGGAGCATCTGGGCGAGAAGGCCGCGGGCGACCGGCTGATGCAGGCGATCGAGCGGGTGACGGCGGATAGGCGGTTTCACACGCCGGACCTTGGCGGGAAGGCGCGGACCGCGGACGTGACGGCGGGGGTGGTGGATGCGATTCATGGGGCGAATGCGTGATCAGCGCTTTTCCGGGCTTTGCAGGACGACCAACCCGCATAGAGGGGCGGCTGCAATTGTCAGCGAAGGCGATCGACCTATCTTCCGAAATGCGAGCATTCCACTAAAATCTCGGCTTGCAACCTCTCGATCGACGCTGGAGGCCTTCGTGGAAGTCAAGGAAGCGGTGTCCAAAGCCAAGAAATGGCTCGCCGAAACGCTCAACGATGAAGACATCTCCAATCTCGGCCTGGAAGAAGTCGAGTTTCATGACGGCGAAAACGCATGGAAGGTTACGTTGGGTTTCTCGCGGCCATGGAATTCTGCTCGTAATGCCCTTTCTGCCGTTACCGGCGAAAAAATCCCCAGACGGGCCTACCGGGTTTTGACCGTCGATGACCGCACCGGAAAGGTCATATCGATGCGAAAAAGCAGCGCCGGGGATTAGCAGTGCCGAATGTGATTGCGCTGGACGCCAATGTTTTTTTGCTTCTTGTGGTAGGGCTGACCAACCCAAATTTCATCCCACAGCACAAACGAACCAAAAAATTTACCGAGGCTGACTTCAAAACTCTTCTGCTTTTTATCGAAGACTACGATGAGGCCGTGGTTACTCCGAACGCATTGACGGAAGTGTCCAATATCCTTGACGGGAGTATGAAGGACCCGGCCCCTGCGCTCTTGTCTCAGACGATGCAGGCTCTAATCGGCAGAACCCGGGAAATCTACGTTGAGAGCCAAGAGGCTGCGGCCAGGCCGGAATTTCATCGGCTTGGCTTGACCGATGCGGCATATCTTCAAGTCGCGAAACAAGACATATTTATATTGTCGACGGATGGCCCTCTTTGCCGTGCAGCCGTTGCTGCCGGGTACGGCGCACAGCATTTTACGGAATTGACGGAAGCGGCCCGCGAAGTATTGAGATAATGCCGGCACATTTGTCTTGAGGCGCGGCTGTAATCGCCGGCTTACCTGCTGCCAGCATACAAGCTTCAAACCTCAACCCGGAAACGGCCCCCACGCGCGCTGGATCGCCGGGCGCGCCTCGATCGCGTCGTGCCAGCGCTTCACGTTGGGGTACTCGCCAAGGCCGATGTCCTTCACGCCGTGCAGGTGCACGTCCGAATACATCGTCATGTCGGCGATGGAGTAGGGGCCGGCGAAGTATTCGTTGGTTGCGAGATGCCGGTTGAGCGTGTCGAGCATGTCACGCAGCACGGCGGTGTAGTGCGCCTGCGGCTGCGGCACTTTCTCGGGATTGCGCACCACCCAGTGGCCGAACTGCTGCGACAGCGTGGTGAAGGTCGCCGAGCCGTAGAACAGCCATTGATCGACCTTGACGCGGGTTGCCGGATCGGCCGGATAAAACTTTCCTGACTTCTCGCCGAGATATTTGAAGATCGCGCCGGACTCGCACAGCGTCACGGTCGCGCCGCCGGGGCCATCATGGTCGACGATCGCCGGGATCTTGTGGCCCGGGCTGATCTTCATGAACTCCGGCGTCATCTGCTGCTTTTCGCGGATGTTGACCGGGATGATCTTGTGCGGGAGCCCGGCCTCCTCGAGCATCATCCGCGGCTTGTAGCCGTTATCGGTGGTCCAGGTGTAGCAGTCGATCATGTGTTGCCCCTTAAGCGAAGTTCGTGCAGTGCCACCACATCGGCGGTGTCATGGCCGGGCTTGACCCGGCCATCCATGAGCGTGTGCAGCGAAGACAATCGTAAGAGTGTGCTTTGTCGCGCCACTGTATGGACCCCCGCGTCATAGGCGAGCGAAGCGACGCCGTCCTTCGGACGGCTATGCGCGGGGGTGACAGCCTGCGTGTTGCGCGGGTGTGCCTGATCTTGGGCGGCGACATCCCAATTCCGCTACTGCTGCATCCGCCGCCGCAGTTGCTGGTCGTCGAAGTGCGCCGGCTCCATCGCCCAGGGCGTCTGGTCGTAGCCGTTGGCGTAGTTGCGCGCCGTCTGTGTCGGATTGCGGTTGACCAGCGGCCGGAAGAACATCGGATGGGTCAGGCTCCGTACCTCGTGCTCGATGGTGAAGAGGTGCTTGCCGGTGTCGAGGTCGATGATGTCGCGGAAGCGGTATTGATAGGGATTGTCCTCGCGGTTGACCAGGCCGCGCTCGCCGAGCCGATTGTGCGGGCCGGAGAAGCTCGACACGTAGATCTGCACGTGGTGCTCGTCGTATTCGGGGAGCGGCTTGTCGGTTTCGCGGAAGAGAAGGTGCTGATTGCGGCCGACGCGAACCTTCGCGGTGGTGCCGTCGCCGTCCACCACCTCGGCCGGAACGTCGATCATGTGCTGGTAGAACTTCGCGATGCCCTTGGCGGTGCCGACCGGCACGTCGAACTCGACGTAGGGAATGCCGAGGGCGATGCGGCCGAAGCGGTCGGCGTCAGGCTCGTGCAGGCGCACGGTGTTGCCCCACGGGCAGGTGGCCTCAACGTAGTCGTTGCGCTCGGCGAAAGCGAATTTGGTGCCTTCGAGCCGCGGTTTCACATTGGCGAGCCGGGCGAGCAGCGCCTCACGGCCCTCGATGACGATGCCGGTCTTGCCGCGCAGCACCTGCGCCTTGCCGGTCGGCAGGTGGAATTGGCTGCGGCCGACATTCATCCACATGTTGTCGTCCATCACCATCAGATACGGATCGCGGGTGAGGCCTAAGCCCGCGCCGTAGAACAACTGTGCGAGTCGCTGGTCCGGGATCGACACGTTGACGTGCTCGAGGTGGATGGAATTGCCGAGATCCTCGGCGGCGCGGTCGAAGGTCTTTGGCATCGGGTTCTGCGTGGGATTCATTGGGGCCATCCCGGAAAATTGACGCCCGACTATAGCACACGCGGCATGCGTGCGGGGTGGCTTCAGGGGGCAGCAGCCCTGCTATGCTCCGCGCCGAAAGATAAGAGGGAGGAGACATGTATCCGACGACGACCGCGCCACTGGTGCTGAACGAACGCCTGCCCGACCCGGCGGTGAAAATCCTCGACAAGAGCTTCGAGAAGTACCGCGTGCTGCTG
Source organism: Xanthobacteraceae bacterium (assembly GCA_019746355.1). Next base: position 17,456 of record JAIESC010000301.1, read on the forward strand.
GCGAGCGCCGAGCGGCTGTCGCAGGGCTATTCGTGGGCCGAGGGGCCGGTCTGGTTCGGCGACGCGCGGTGCCTTCTCTGGAGCGACATCCCCAACAACCGCATCATGCGCTGGGACGCCGAGACCGGCGCGACCAGCGTCTACCGCCAGCCCTCGAACTACGCCAACGGCAACACCCGCGACCGGCAGGGCCGGCTCGTCACCGCCGAGCACGGCCGCCGCGTCACCCGCACCGAATATGACGGCCGCATCACCGTGCTGTGCGACCGCTTCGAAGGAAAGCGGCTGAGCTCGCCCAACGACGTGGTGGTGAAGTCCGACGACTCGATCTGGTTCACCGACATGACCGCGGGCATCGACGGCAACTGGAACGGCGAGACCGGCGAGCAGGAGCTGCCGCAGCGGGTGTACCGGATCGACGGCAAGAGCGGGCAGGCGACGGTGGCGAGCGACGGCGTCGTGAAGCGGCCGAACGGGCTCGCGTTTTCGCCGGACGAGAAGAAGCTATACGTGATCGAGAGCCAGCCGCTGGAGCGCGCGATCTACGTGTTCGACGTGGACGGCGCGAAGCTTTCGGGCGGCAAGATGCTGATCAAGTGCACCAAGGAAGAGACGCCCGACGGCTTCCGCGTCGACCGCGACGGCAACCTCTGGTGCGGCTGGGGCATGGGCACGGCCGAGCTCGACGGCGTGCGCATCTTCAACCCGCAGGGCGCGCCGATCGGCCACATCGAGCTGCCGGAGCGCTGCGCCAATGTCTGCTTCGGCGGCCCCAAGGGCAACCGGCTGTTCATGGCGGCGAGCCATTCGCTCTACGCGCTCTATGTCAACGCGCTGGGGACGATCGGCGGATGACGGACAGCAAAGGCATCTTGGCGATCTGGAACAGCTGCGCGCCAGGCAGCGAAGGCGATTTCGAGGAATGGTACCAGCACGAGCACTTCTTCGAGCGGATCGGCGTGCCGGGCTTCCTGCTCGGCCGCCGCTATGAGGCGGTGCGCGGTGCGCCGGCGTATTTCTGCATCTATCTGACGCAATCGCCGGCGGTGCTCAAATCGCCCGCCTATCTGGAGCGGCTCAACAATCCGACGCCACTCACGCGCAAGATCATGTCGGGGCCGTTCCGCGACATGGTGCGCACCGTATGCGGGCTCACGGCGCGATACGGTGCGATGCGCGGCTCGGTCGCAGTGACGGCGCGGTTCTTGAGGCCGCCGGCAAACGACGCCCTCGAAGTCGTGGCGAAGGAGCTTTCCGCCGACAAGGCGGTGGCCTGCGCGGAAGTCTGGACCGCGCAGAGCCGGGCGGATTTTCCCGTGTCGGAAGAAGAGCGGCTGCGCGGCGGCGACGCCCGGATCGAGGCCTGCCTGATAGTCGAGACGCTCCGCGTCGCGGACGCAGAGACGATCGCGTCGTCCCTGTCGCGGCAATTTCCCGACGCCGCGACAGGAATCTATCGGCTGCTTTGCGAGATCAGGCCGGCTTAGCTCAAGCAGGCTCAGTCACGCAGGCTCCCTCACGCAGGCTCCGTCACGCAGGCCTGGCCCCGGGCGGATGGGCTTCCGTACTCGACAGCGAGCGCCGCTCCGATATCGCCACCATGATGAGCGAGAAGCCCATCATCAAGAGGTTGATGCCGACAAGCAGGCCCAGCACCCACACCGCGCTGCCCGGCAGGCCCATCATGATGATCGCCGAGAGCACGATGTCGACGATGCCGCTGATCAGCACCCAGACCCAGGCCTTGGGAATGCGCGCGCGGTAGTGCACCGCAAGGAAGATGCGCATGATGCCGCCGGCCAGAAGGTAAGCCGCCAGCACGATCGTCAGCGTCAGCACGCCGGTGACCGGCCGGATCAGCACCGCAAGGCCGGCGAGGATGTAGACGATCGCGGTGAACAGGTTCCACCAGAAGTCCGGCGCGCTCCGGCCGCCGGAGATCACGGCAAACAGGCCGACGCCGCCGCCGATCAGGAGGAGCCAGCCGATCGTCAGCGTGACGGCAAACGTCGCAACGCCGGGAAGGGCGATCGAGAACATCCCCAGGAGAACCATGAGGATGCCGTAGACGATGAACCAGGTGCTGTGTTTGCGGATCGCTTCCGCTTCCGCAGGAAATCCGATCGGCATGATGGAACCTCCGTGTGCGAGGCCGGCCGGACATGCGGCCGGCATAGGACGGAAGTAGGCATTCTAGGTTCCGGGGGTAAGGGCGGAAGTTGGCCCTAGGGCCAATATCTTGCGCCTTGGTCCGCAGCCGGACGACGGCAGCGCGGTGCGAAATTTCCGCCGCGGCAGACCGCCGCGCGCTCCCTGTATATGTCACCGCTGTACAAGTTGCCGGGTTGTCATCCCGCTGTCATGGCCGGGTTGGGGGCCCCGGTACGCACACGAACACGAGCAATGTGCGCGAGGCCGGCTCGGCGGTCGATCGGGGGCGGCTCGCCATCGCGATGCGCGCCGCCGACAATATCGCCGATGTCCTTGCAGGCCGTGCGCCGCGCGACGCGATCGCCACGCCTGACCGGGTCGAAGCTGTTTAGGACGCCTACGCCATCTCGGCGCGGATCTCTGCGCGCAGCGCGTCGATCGAGATCAAGCCCTTCGGCGTCTCCAGATGCCAGAAGGTCCAGCCGTTGCAGGCCTCGAGCCCCTGCGCCAGCGCGCCGATCCGGTGGATCGAGCCGACCCGATCGCCGAGCGAAACCGCGCCGTCGGCACGCACCAGCGCCTTGTGCCGTTTCTTGGCGTCGACCAGCTTCGCGCCCGCGGCGACGAGGCCGCGTTCGAGCAGTGCCGCGAACGGCACGCGCGGCGCTTCGCGCGCGGTCATGAACGGCGCAAGCGTCGGCGCTTCGAGCGGCGTCACGGCGTCGATGCGCCTTTGCGCCGCAGTCGCATAATTCGGGTCGCGCTCGATGCCGAGGTAGCGGCGGCCGAGATGCTTCGCCACCGCGCCGGTCGTGCCGGTGCCGTTGAACGGATCGAGCACCAGGTCGTCGGGCCGCGAGCTCGACAGGATCACGCGCGCGAGCAGCGC
>JAIESC010000088.1 GCA_019746355.1 Xanthobacteraceae bacterium
CGCCGCTGCTGGCGCTGCTGCTGTTGTTGCGACTGGGCATGAACCGCCCCGGTCGGGATGGACGCAAGCGCCAGTATCAGCGCGAGCGAAGCGCAAAAAGCCTTCAACATGCTACAATGTTCCTGAACGCCCCAATCCGCCGCGTTCGCACCTGTTGTGAACCGTGCCGGCAACGCAAAGTCAAGGACCGTGACAGAAACCCAATTTCCGGGCACCAAGGGCGCCGACCTGCGGCTCTATCTGAGCCCTGCGGAATACATCGACAGCGATCACGCCAGCATCCGCGCCAAGGCCCATGAGATCGCCGGCCCGATCGCCGATCCGGTGCGGAAGGCGCGCGCGCTGCACGACGCGGTGCGCGACGGCATCAAGTACGATCCTTACGTGGACTACAACGATCGCGAGATCTACCGCGCGTCGAGCGTCCTCGCGAGAGGCGCGAGCTACTGTGTCGGCAAGGCATCACTCTATGCGGCGCTCTGCCGCGCCGCGGGGCTTCCGGCGCGCATCGGCCTCGCTGACGTCAAGAACCATCTCGCGACGCCGCGGCTCATCGAAGCAGTCGGCACCGACCTGTTCGCTTATCACGGCTTTGCCGAGGTGATGCCGCGGGAGACCTGGGTGAAGGCCACGCCGACCTTCAACGTCACGCTCTGCCAGAAGCTGGGCGTGCCGACGCTCGACTTCTCGGGCGACCAGGATGCGCTGCTGCAGCCGTTCGATTCGAGCGGGCAGAAGTTCATGTCCTACGTCGCCCAGCACGGCACGTTCTTCGACGTGCCGGTGAAATTCCTGATCGGGGAGATGCGGCGGCTCTATCCGAAGCTGTGCCAGCCTGGCGGTCTGCGCGGCAGCATGGAAGCGGAAGCCCGCCGCTGATGCGCGGCCGCTAGACGATCCTGTCGACGAGCTGGCCCATGCCGTCCGGCGTCGCGCCGCGATCCGGCCCGGACGGCGTTTCGGCAGCGCCAGCCGATGGGCTCGGCTCCGCGGGCGTCGGGTTTTGGCCCTGCCAGGACGTGCCGGTGCGCGGCAGAATCTGCTGCACGCCGATGGAGCCACTGGTCCGTGAGGATTCCATGCGACCGATCTAAGCCGCCGGAAGCAAACAGATGATGCGGGAAACATGGACGAATTAATTCAAATGGGGCTCACTCGGCCGGAAACCGCTAACCGGCGAGCAGCCGCCCGAGCCTTTCCTTGATCTCCGCCTTGATCGGATCGGACGCGCGCAGGATGGCGCTCGCCTGGAGGAAGCCCAGCGCCCGGAACGCGCCGACATTGGGCTGCAGCAGCAGATCCGGCGCGCCGTGCCGGATCTTCTCCTGGACGATGGAATGGGTCATCACCAGCACGGTCGCGTAGAGACATTCCAGCGCATTCGGCACGTCACGCTTGCCGGCGTCGACCGGCCCGGAAATCTCGATGGCGACCACCACGTCGGCCCGGCCGCGCAGATGCTCGAACGGCAGCGGATTGGTGGCGCCGCCGTCGACCAGAACCTGGCCCTCAAGCTCCACCGGTCGCATGATGGTCGGCAGCGAGATCGACGCCGCGAGCGCCCGCCGCAGCGAGCCTTGCGAGAACACGACCTCGCGCCGGCGGAACAGGTCGGAGGCGACCACGATCAGCGGAATGTCCAGGCCGGAAAACTCCGCCGGCAGATGCTCCGGCAGGAACTGCTCGCAGAGCAGCTCCGCGTCGAGCCGTGTCGCGTCGCCCAGGCCGCCGCCGAAAATGTCGCGCAGCTTGCCGGCGCGCGCGCGCATCATGCGACGCATCACGTCGGTCCGGTCGTGCGCCATGTGGGTCGCGTAGCGGCGCATCTCCCGGCCGGTCATGCCTGCGGCGTAGCCCGCGCCGATGATCGCGCCGATCGAGGTGCCGGCGATCGCGACCGGCTTCACGCCCATCTCATCGAGCGCTTCGGCGACCACGATGTGCGCGAGGCCCCGCGCGCCGCCCCCGCCGAGTGCGAGAGCGAAGGTTTTCATGTCGCACCCGCCTCGCGGGCAAAACGCCACGCGGTTTCGGCGAGCGGCCGCACCATCTGGCCTTTCGCGGCGGCGTGCTCATTGGTCGCGGTGCCGTCGCGCACGCGGCCGGCGATGCCCTGCAGGATCGCGGCGATACGGAAGAAATTATAGGCAAGATAGGTCGCAAGATGCGGCCGCGGGTCGAAGCCGGTGCGCTCGCGGTACATCTCGACGTAATCCGCCATCGGCGGGATGCCAAGTGCCGCAAGGTCGTGACCGACCAGCGAGCCGGTGCCCGCGCCGGTGTCCTCCTGCGGCATGTGCCACTGCATCAGGTGATAGGTGAAATCGGCCAGCGGATCGCCGATGGTGGACAATTCCCAGTCGAGCACGGCGAGCACCTTCGGCTCGGTCGCGTGCAGGATCATGTTGTCCAGCCGGTAGTCGCCGTGCACCAGCCGCGGCGGTCCGGCCGGCGGAAGGTGCCCGGGCAGCCATTCGATCAGCCGCTCCATCTCGTCGATCTTCTGGGTCTCGGAGGCGCGGTACTGCTTCGACCAGCGTTCAGTCTGACGCGCGACGTAATTCTCGCCACGGCCGAAATCGCCGAGCCCGATGGCCGAAGGCTCGAACGAATGCAGCCGCGCCAGCGTGCCGTTCATGGCGTCATAGACCGCGCGGCGCTCTTTCGGGTTCGAGCCCGGCATTTCCGGGTTCCAGAACACGCGGCCCGCGACGAAGCCCATCACGTAGAACGCCGTGCCGGTGACGCTTTCGTCGGCGCAATAGATCACCGGCTCGGCGACCGGAAAGCCCTGGGCTGCGAGCCCCTGGATCACCCGAAACTCGCGATCCACCGCATGGGCCGAGGGCAAAAGCTTGCCCGGCGGCTTTCGCCGCAGCACGTATTTGCGCGACGGTGTTTCCAGCATGTAGGTCGGATTGGACTGCCCGCCCTTGAACTGCTGCACCTGCAAAGGTCCGGCAAAGCCCTTCACCTCGCGCGCCAGGTACGCTTCCAGCCGCGCCGGATCGAAGCGCAACGACCCGGCCACCTCCTTGGTCCCGGTGAATGCAACCTGACGGTCGATCTTCTGCATGGCGCAAACGTAGCATCGCCGAAGGCGGCGCGTTAAGCTTGGACGAAAGTCTAAATGAGGGTGCAATGAAGCGGTTGCCGGCGGCCGAGGAAGACAAGCGGACGGTCGGAGAATGGTACGCGCGCTGGGACAAATTTGTGGCCGCTGTCGATTTCGTTCCGGCGCGGGAGATGTTCGCCGAGGACGTGGTGGCGTTCGGCTCCAAGGTCGAGATGATGACCTCGCAGGCCGAGCTCGAGCGCGAGCAATGGCGCCATGTCTGGCCGTCGATCGAGGACTATCGCTACGACCTCTCGACGCTGGAGGTGGTCACCTCCCCTGACCGACTGATGGCGATGGGCGCGGTGATCTTCCGCTCCACCGGCATTCATCCGGACGGCTCCAAATTCGTCCGCAACGGCCGTTCGACCTGCACGTTCATGCGGACCGCCGTCGGCGCGCCGTGGCTCTGCACCCATTCCCACCTGTCCGTCACCCCCGGCACGCCGTACACATCGCACGGCAAACGAACGCCGAAGTCGTAAAGCCCGACCAGCCCCAGTCACTGGAGACACCCCGTGCCCGTCATGTCCGGAAAGCGCGCGTTTCTCGACCTGCTCAAGCAGGAGGGCGTGAACATCATGTTCGGCAATCCCGGCACCACCGAACTGCCGCTGATGGACGCGTTCGCGGTCGAAAACGACATCCGCTACATCCTGGGCCTGCAGGAAGCCGCCCTGATGGCGATGGCCGACGGCTACGCGCAGGCGTCCGGCAAGCTCACGGTGCTCAATCTTCATGTCGCGCCAGGCCTCGGCAACGCCATGGGCATGCTCTATGACGCGCAGATGGCGGGCTCGCCGATCATGGTGACCGCCGGCCAGCAGGACACCGAATATCTGGTCGAGGAGCCGATCCTCTCGGCCGATCTCACGACGCTGGCAAAGCCGTTCGTGAAATTCTCGGCGCAGGTCGAGCGGCTGAAGGACTTGCCCATCCTGGTGCACCGCGCGGCGAAGACCGCGCTTGCCCCGCCGACCGGGCCGGTGTTCCTGTCGCTGCCGGGCGACATCCTGAAGAGCGATGGCGATATCGAACTCCTCGAGCCCACGCGCGTGTCGCCGCGGGTGCGCGGCGACATCGACGCGGTCAACGCCGCGGCCGACCTGCTGGCAAAGGCGCAGAGCCCGGTGATCGTGGCCGGCGACGCCGCGGCGCAAAGCCGCGCGCACAAGGAACTCGCCGCGCTCGCCGAAGCGGTCGGCGCGCCGGTCTACACCGAATTCGTGCCGAACACGGCGTCGTTCCCCTCTTCGCATCCACTCTATCGGGGGTCGATGACGCGCTCGCAGCAGGGCGTGCGCGAGGTGCTGGACAAGCACGATCTGTTCTTCTCGGTCGGCGGCGACCTGTTCTCCTGGTCGCTGCCGTCGAAGATCAAGCCGATCCCGCCGGGCATGCCGCTGATCCATCTCGACACGGATCCGTGGCAGATCGGCAAGAGCTATCCGGCCGAGGTCGGCATCCTCGGCGATCCCAAGGCGACGTTGCCCGACATCACCGCGGCGGTGCAGGCGCGCATGAGCGCGGCCGCCAAGGCCGCGGCCGCCACGCGGCTCGGCAACGCGACCGCAGCGATCAAGGCCGAACGCGAGGCGTTCCGTGCCAAGGCGCGGGCGCTGGCCGGCAAGACCCCGGTGCAGCCGCTGGCGCTGCTCGAAGCCATCGGCGCGATGCTGCCGAAGGACGCCGTGGTGATCGAGGAGGTGCTTTCGTCGGCGCCCGGCGCCCGCTCGCTGATCAACAGCGACGACCCGCAGAGCTTCTTTGCGCTGCGCGGCGGCGGTATCGGCTGGGGCCTGCCGGCGGCGATCGGCGCCAAGCTCGCCCAACCCGACCGGCCCGTGGTTGCGCTCATCGGCGACGGCAGTGCGATGTACACGGTGCAGGCGCTGTGGACCGCGGCGCGCTACCGGCTGCCGGTGATCTGGGTGATCTTCAACAACACCAGCTACCGCATCCTCAAGCAAAGGCTTGTGGCCATGCGCGGGCTCGCCGAGCAGGCCGACACGTTCGTCGGCATGGAGCTGAACGATCCGGCGATCGACTTTGTCGGCCTCGCCCGCTCGCTCGGCATCGAAGGCCAGCGCGCCAAGACCGTGAAGGACACGACCGACCTGATCGCCAAGGCGCTCAAGGACGGCACTGCGCTCCTGATCGACGTCGATATGGAGCGCAATTACAAGCCGATGTGACCTGTCTGCTTGCATCGATCCGACGCTGACGCTCATCTCCGGCGCAGCCCCGCCTTCGCTCGCGATAGCGCGTCAAAGACGCGCGTGAACGCGCTGGTGGCGAGCTCCGGCGCGACAGGGCCGGGTAGGCGAGGAGGTTCCCCCTCTCGCCCCCCACAGACCCGGACGTGCAGATTTCCCGCATCCGGTTCCTCACGGGAGGGCGACTGATCCAACTCGACAATGTTGAGCGTGCGCCCAAAAAAACGGTGCGGCTGCCGGCTTTATGAGGGGACTGGAGCGCGCAATCGAACAAGGCCACCCCATTGACGAGCAGGTGAGCTCCGGTTTGGCCGTTAGCCAGGCCGCAATGCTGAAATCGAACGCCGCGCCGCCACGCGCCGATCTCCTGCCGAGTCAAGATGTGGAGGTTCGCCGCGACAAGGCGCCCTGATGCGAGCCAACGGGACGCGCGCTCGATGCCCAAACGAAGATCTTGATGGGTTATGAGCTGCTACGCATCTGGACCGATCGCCGCAAGAGCGTCGTATTCGTGAGGCACGGATCGACGAGGCGATCGCGCTGCCGGATCGTACGATATGCGCTTCACGTTGAGTCGGCTGAGCGACTCAGCGGCGCTCTTGTTTCAGCCGCTCGATATCCGCGCGGATCGGTGCAAAAGGACCGTATTTGTGCTGCTGCTCGCTGAACCCGTCGGCATAAGGGCCGTAGGCCGCATCGACCGGCTTCAGCAGCTTGTCGGGAAAATCATTCGCGAGTCCGGCCCGACGCGGGCGCGGCTGCGACAGGACATAGGCTGCCACGTCCCACGCCTCCTCTACGGAAAGCTGAGGGTCGAGATAGTCCGCGCCGTGCGGCATGTTGAAGTGGACGAAATTGGCGAAGTTGATGAGCCGCGCCAGTCCGGCGCCATCGTTGAAGCTGTCCGATCCCCACAGCGGCGGCACCATGTAGCCCAGTGTCGATCCCGCCCCGCCACGACGAAGGCCGGAGCCGTCGGTGTTGTGGCAGGCCATACACTTGCTTTCGTAGACCGGCTTTCCGCGTGAGGGATCGGCGGCACGCGTGAGCTCCGACATCTTGCCCGCACCGAGGCCTGGCAGCCTCTCGCCCGGCGGTACGCCGGTGCTTAGAAACTCGATGTAGGCGACCAGCGCTTGCATCTCCGGCGCGTCACCCGGCAACGGTCGGCCGTTCATGCTCCGCGTCATGCAAGAGTTGAGACGATCCTCAATGTTGATCTCGGCGCCGGAGCGTGCGCTGTATTGCGGGAACTGGCCGTAGAGTCCGAACAGCGGCAAGGCGAACTTCCGTGTGCCGGCGGAGAGATGGCAGTTGGTGCAGGCGAGATTGTTGCCGGCATAGCGCTTGGCCGGATCGCCGACGTTGGGACCGATCAGGTTATAGGTCGCCGTGATGAGATCGCGACCGAGCCGCACCTGTGCACCGTGTCCATCGCGCGGTAGCGCGCCGACCTCGGGCACCGTCCACACCGTCTGCGCCAGGGCACCGCCGGATATCGCAACCAACGCAGCAACCAGCACACCGGTGATCCAGCTTTGTATTGCCATGCGTCCAGTATGATTGAGGAGCAGCCCCACGAATAGGGCACGCTTCCGCATGAGCCATCCATTGCCACCCTCGCGGCGGCGGCCTCAGGTGGCCATGTTCGCTCTCGGGGGTAAAGCAGACATCCAAAACAAGCACGTCATGTCCGCTTTTGACCCAGGCGGACTTCAAATCGTCACTCAGCGGGGTCTGATCCGATCGGCAATCCTGGCCAGCTCGATATCAACGTCGTCACGCTGCCGTTCCGCTTCAGCCATCGCTTCGGGCTTCGGCTCTTGACCATCCCAGGACGCCTGTTCGCGAATGACAATGTCCCGGAAGGTGGCGCGCTTCCCAAGCAGCCTTTTATATTCTTGCTTGAGCGCCTCCTGATCGTCAGTTTCCGGAGGTGTCAGTGCGTATGTTCCTCTCAGCAGCGCAATGGCCTCCAAGGCGAAGGTTTCGGCCGCGGGAGGTAGCGGCGGCTCGAATGCCGCCACTTGCCAGTTGGGACCGCTTCCTTCGGGAAGAATTCTTTTGATCCGAACAGCCGCCAGCTCCCGGCAGCCCATCTCGCGGCGTGCGATTTCCAGTGCTTTGGCTTCAAGCCACGCCTGAGTTTTTTGCGGCATCTGTGCGGGCATCATGCGGCCTTCGGTTGCCTTCCAGAAAGAGCGGCTGATGTACGCTATTGGCACGGAAACGAACATTGAACCAGACGGCCCAGGTGTCCGCTCCTGACCCAAGTGACCTTTCCGGCCTGCGCAGACCACCCTGCGGATGCACAGCGGCGAGCCAAGAGTTGCCGCCGGATTGCAGGAAATCCCGATGCATCCGAATTCCGAGCCCGCCGCCGTAGCGCTTCGACGGCGCAAGTGAACGCGCTTAAAGCGGCGTCCCGGAAAGACCGCGCAGAGTTTTTCAGCAACTCGCTAGCCGATATCGAGAGCCGACTGAAGCCGCTGCCTGCAAGCGCGTCATCGCGTGCCTCAGTGCGGCCCTTCCATGGTGAAGCCGACCTTCAGCGTCACCTGGTAGTGCTTCACGCCGCCGTCGACGATGTGGCCCGAGGTTCGGATCACCTCGAACCAGCGCAGGTGCCGCAACGTCTGGCTGGCGCGCGCGATGGCCGAGGAGATGGCATCGTCGACGCCCTCCTCCGAGGTGCCGACGATCTCGATGACGCGATAGATGTGATCGTCCGGATTGACCGCCTCGCCCCTGTTGAGCAGCGCCGCCTCGGCGGCGAAATCAACCGCGCCGCCTCGGCCAGTCGTGCCTCCGGCACGGGCACGAAGCGGACGAACCTTGGCTTCTCGCCTGGCAACCATGGCGCTCCTCCTCGGCGCTGTCCTCGCAGCTTGGGAGACAACGAGGACCGCCGCCGAAGGTTCACCGCCGCCGTGAAAATCGGCTATTGCGGAAACATGTGGAAATAGGGCTCGGCCTCCTCCAGCACCCGCTTGTACGACGGGCGCTCCATCAACCGCCCCAGATAGGCCTTGAGATTGGGATGCGAGGCCTCGAACGGCTGGACGCGGTTGGCGTAGAACAACGCCGGCGCCGCGGCGCAGTCGGCCATGGTGAAGGCGTCGCCGACTGCCCAGGTCTTCGCGCCGATCTCGCGCTCGAACATGTCGTAGCAGGTGCTGATCCGCGCCCGCGCCTGCTCGACGCCGTGCGGGTCCTTCTTGTCCGCGGGACGCAGCCGGTCGCCGACAACCTTCTGCACCTCGTTGTGAACGTAAAGATCGAAAAGGCGATCCTGCGCCCGCACCTGCCAGGCAAGCTCCACGTCCTGCGGAATGAGCGCGACCGGACCCGGATAATGGCGCGACAGATATTCGATGATCGGGCTCGATTCCGGAATGATCCGGCCGCTGGCCTCGTCGCGGATCACCGGAAACTTGCCGATCGGCCAGAGCGCGACCAAGTCCGCCCGCTCCTTGGGGTCGCCGAGGTTGACCAGATGCTTCGTGGTAAACGGAGTGCCGTTCTCGTAAAGCGCAATCAGCACCTTGTGGCAGTAGGACGACAGAGGATGATAGTAGAGCTTGAGCGGCATGGAGCCTCCTGACGTTTCTTCGACGCTTAGAGCCGTTCCCGTTCCTGCGGAATCGGGACCGGCTCTAGATTCTTTCTTTGGTCGCATTTTCTACGGCGAACCGCTGCACACCCCGGCAGGTCCCGGGCAGGCTTTCGCCGGAAAATGCTTCTGGTATCCAATCGATGCGGAACCGCATGTCGCCGACGATCGCCGTCTTCACCAAGAACCGCACCAACCCGGCCTATGAGGCGGCGCGGCTGGGCGCGGACCGCACCGCGGCGCGGCTCGGCGGCCGGACCGTGCACCACGTGCCGGAGACGCCCGACGACGTCGAGCAGCAGATCGCGCTGATCGGACAGGCGGTCGCGGCGAAGCCGGACGCCGCCGTGTTCGTGCCCGTGGAGGTGACGGCGGTGAACGGCGCGATCCTGCAATTCGACGCGGCCGGCATCCCGCTGTTCAACATCATCACCCGCACCACCGCCGGACGCCGGGTCAGCTTCGTGGGCTCCGACGACCGCGCGCTCGCCCGCAACATCGCACGCTATCTGTTCGGCAAGCTCGGCGGCGAAGGCACCATCATCATCGTCCAAGGCACGCCGGCCTCGGCCACAAGCCTCGACCGGCTCAACGGCTTTCATGACGCGCTCGGCGAGCATCCCGAGATCAAGGTGCGCTGCTCGATCCGCGGCGACTATCAGCGAGACACGGCGCGAAATGCGTTTCGCGACGTGCACCGGCAATGGCCGGGCGTCGATGCCGTGGTCTGCGCGAACGACGCGATGGCGCTCGGCGTGCTCGACGCGCTCGCCGCCCATCCGAGCCGCGGAACGCCGCCGCATGTGGTCGGCGTCAACGCCATCCCCGAGGCGGTCGCGGCCATCGCCGCAGGCCGCATGCTCGCCACCGCCGATTTCGACGCCATGAAGATGAGCGAGATCGCAACCGAAGCCGCAATCCGCCATCTGCGCGGCGAGGCCGTGCCTCCGGAGATCATCCTGCCGGTGCAGGTGGTGGATATGGCCAACTGCGCGGCATGGAACGCGCCGTTTGCCGCCCGCCCAAGCCCGCGCTGGGAGGAGATCGTCGGCAATACGCTTTGAGCGCGTCGCGCCTGTCACCGCCGTCCGACCAAGGCACCGAGCCGCTCCAGGCTCTGCGACCAGCCCGCATGCATGCCGGCCAGCATCGGCGTTGCTTCCGCCGTGGCGTGGACAACGCGGACGCGCAATTCCAGGACCGTCTTGCCGCCCTGCTCGACGAGCGTCACGGTGTTGTGCGTCTCCAGCACGCGGACACCTCGCAGGTCCACGGTGGCGGAGAAAACGATCTTCTCCGGTGCGACGACCTCGATGAACGCACCGGCCATCGGATAGTCGGTGCCGTCAGGTCCGCGCATCACGATCCGGATCGCGCCGCCGGGACGGGGATCGGCCTCGCAGACCGGATTGGTGAAGCCCTTCGATCCCCACCATTGCGCAAGCTGCCTGGGATCTGTCCATGCCCGGAACACGGCGCTGCGCGGCGCATCCAGCAGGCGGTTGAAGACGACGACGTCGCCGGCCGAAGCCGGCGCTTTCGCGGTGGCAGGCATGGCTTGCTCCCGGCGTTGGCCCGCTCCGGCGATCGCCTAGGCCCCGCGGTGCGCCGCTTCGAGGCCTGCGATGTCGATCTTGACCATTTTCATCATGGCCTGCATCACGCGCTGCGCCTTCGCCGGGTCCTTGTCGCGCATCAACCGGCCGAGCGCCGACGGAATGACCTGCCAGCACACCCCGAACTTGTCCTTGAGCCAGCCGCACTGCATCGGCGTGCCGCCGCCGGCCAGAAGCTTGTCCCACAGCTCGTCCACCTCGGCCTGCGACTCGCAGTTGATGAAGAACGACACGGCCTCGTTGAACTGAACCTTCGGCCCCGGACTGAGGAGAATGAATCGCTCGCCGTCGAGCTCGAGCGTGGCGCTGAACACCGGGCCATTGTCGCCCGCGCGCGACACGTCGACGATCTTCGAGTTCTTGAACACCGACGTATAGAAATTCATCGCCTCTTCGGCCCGACCGTCCATCAGCAGGAACGGGGTGATCTTCTGCATTGCTTCGCTCCTGACGGGATTTGGCTTCAGCACCGATGTACGGTCACTTCTCGGCCACGGACTTCAAATTGGCGAGACCCGCCTCAAAGTCGCGGCCGACCATCTTGTCCACGTCGACGAACACGTGGAGGATCTTGCCGAAGAACGGCGTCGGCCCGCTCATCGACCAGGTCACATTGGTGCCGCCCTCGACCGGCTGCAGCGTGAAGTCGGCGATATTGTGCGCCTGGAACGGCCGCGTGAAGTCGAGCTTGATGGTGACGCGGGACGGCGCCGGCGCGTCCATGATCTCCATGCTGCCGCTGCCGACATTCTTGTCGCCTTCCCAGGCGTAGGTCGCGCCCTTGCCGCTGGCCGTCGCGCCATAGGTGCGTTTCATCGCCGGGTCCTTCTTCTCGTAGGGCGACCAGGCGGTCCAGCTCTTGAAGTCGTTGATCAGCGGGAAAATCTTTTCCGGCGGCGCTTTGATGCTGGCGGTGCGGCGCACCTGGAACACGTCGGGACGCGTCGCCGCGTAGGCGAGCACGCCGCCGACGGCCAGGAGAAACACGCCAAAAATGATGGCAACAAGCTTCATGGAAATGCGCTCCGATGGGGACCAGGGCAGCGTCTACGCCGCCCTGGTCTTGAAGTTGGCGACATGGGTTTCGAGCTTCTCCAGCGTGCCGCTCCAGCCCTGGTTCATGCTGCCGTGACCCTCGTCGAAGGCCCTCTGCTCCTCGGCCGTGGCATTGAGCGGCGACCAGCGCACCGTGAACCTGGTCTTGCCGCCCGGCTGCTCCTCGAAGGTGAAGATCGCCAGCATCTCAATAGGCCAGGTCGGCGCCATCGGGTGGCGCGAGAGCCCGCCCTGTTCGTCGGAGAACGAACTGACCAAGACGAGCTTCTCCGGCGGCACGATCTCGCGATAGACCATCCGGCCCCAAATGGTCACGTTGCTGTCCAGCGACTTCAGGCCGTAGTGGTAGCGGCCGCCGGCGCGGAGATCCATCTGGGACGAGAAGCTGGCGAAGCCCTTGGGGCCCCACCACTGCTTCATGTGCTCGGGATCGGTGAAGCACTTCCAGACGAGATCGCGCGGCGCGTCGAGCACGCGCGAGATCACGAAATCGGCGCTCTTGGTTGCAGTCGCTGTCATCGTCGCCCTCGCTGTACCTGCGCTCACATCGGCTGCGGCACGATCACCATCCAGCCGACGCCGAACTTGTCGGCGACCATGCCGAAGCGCGGCGAGAAGAAGGTTTTGCCGAGCGGCATCTGCACCTTGCCGCCATCGGCCAGCGCGTTGAACAGCTTGTCGGCCTCGGCCTCGTCCTTCGCGGTGACGGTGAGCGAAAAGCCCTTGAACTCCGGCTTCTGATCGTAGGTCATTCCGTCGGACGCCATGACCGCCGTATCGCCGATCTTGACGCACGAGTGCATGACCTTCTCGTCGCCGCCGGGCGGCACGCAGTTGGCGCCCATCTTCTCCTTGTCCGGATTTTCCTTGAAGCGCATCAGCATCTCGACCTTGGCGCCAAGGCTCTTCTTGTAGAATTCGATCGCCTCTTCGCAGCGGCCATTGAAGATCAGGTACGACTGGACTTCCATGGGAACTCTCCTTCTGATTTGGATTTGCTTTACGGAAATGAGGCGCCCGCTCTATGACACGAGCGTGGCAAGAAGCTCGTCGAGCCGGTCGTGGCCCTGCGACCAGCCTTCGACCATAGGGGTCCTGAGCGCTGCATCGCGCGCAGGCTGCGACGAGTAGCGCACGGTGGCGGCGACCGTGGTGCGGCCATTGCGCTCTTCGAACACCGTCGTCACCAGCGTTTCGCCACCGGTCCAGTCCTCGTCGAACAGCTCGGTGTTGACCAGAAGCGCGGGCGCCGTGATTTCCTGGAATACGCCGCTCAAACCCATGTCCCCCCGCTCCTTGTGGCGCCACACGTAGCGCAGCTTGCCGCCGACCCGCAGGTCGATCGCGCAATGAACAATCGGCCATTCCGGCGGGCCCCACAGCCATTGCTTCACCATCTCGGACTTGGTGAAAGCATCGAACACCAGACGCCGCGGCGCGTCGAACGTCCGCGTCAACGTGAACTCACGTTCGCCCGGGAGAGAGGTCTGGTATCGGTTGGCATTCGGCATCACGCCACCTCGTTCTCTCGATTGATCTGCTCAGGCTGCCTGTTCACAACGCCATCTTCGAAACGTATTGGTTGAGGCGCGCCAGCGTCTGCACCATGCCCTGGTCGGCGCCGTATTCCCTGGTCACACGGTCGCGCTCGGCCGCTGACGGGAACACCCCGCGCATGCTGAGCCGCGTCCTGTTGCCGAGATCTTCGAACGTGACGGTGGTGCGGAACTGCACCGGCTCGACGTCGTCCGCTCCGCCATGGCGATAGACCAGCTTCTGCGGCGGATCGACGACCTCGAAGGTAACGCGGTTCTCGTAGTCTCGGCCATCCGGCCCATGCATGACAAACCGCCACACGCCGCCCGGCCTGCACTCGTAGGCGCTGGTCGTGGTGGTGAAGCCGTCCGGTCCCCACCACTGCGCCAGATGCTTCGGATCGGTCCATACCTTCCAGACGAGATCGCGCGGCGCGTCGAGAATGCGCACGCCCGCGATCGCCAGCGGATCGTCGAGATCGATGACATTGATGACAGACACGCATCCACTCCGTTGCCGGAAGCTTTTTTCAGGCCAGCGTTTCGAGATGCTCGGCAAGACGCTCGAGCGTTTCTGCGGTGCCGCGCTCGACACCCAGCTTCAGCATGGCGTCGCGGCTCGCCTGCGTCGGATAGACCGCCGTGACCGCCAGGGTGGTGCGGCCGCCGCGCTCGGTCAGCGTGAGCGTGACGACGGACTCGCTGGCAGGGTCGCTGTTGAAGCGCTCGGTGTAAACCAGCCGTTCGGGAGCGACGATCTCGTGATAGACGCCCGACATCGGATATTCGTTGCCGTCCGGCGCCAGCATCACGAACCGGTAGCCGCCGCCGGGGCGCAGATCGATCTCGCAGGACAGCATTGAAGAGCCGCGGCAGCCGTACCAGCGCCGGAAATGCTCCGCCCGCGTCCAGGCTTCGAACACCAGCCGCCGCGGCGCATCGAACTCGCGCGTGAACGCGATGGCGCGATCCGACGGCAGCGACATCGCAAACGTCGGTCTACTCTTTGTTACGGCGTCCACGCTTCTTCTCCTTGCCCCGGGATGACCGATCGATCTCCTTCGACGGCTGCTCGCCGGCCTGCAATGTCCGCAGATAGTCCTCGAGGCGATCGAGGCGCTGCTCCCAGAGCCGCCGGTACTCCTCGAGCCACTCGTCGACGCCCTTGAGCCCGTTCGGCTCGATCCGGCAGGGCCGCCACTGCGCCTCGCGGCCGCGCACGATCAGGCCCGCGCCCTCCAGCACCTTCAGGTGCTTGGACACCGCCGGCAAACTGATGTCGAACGGCTCGGCGAGCTCCGACACCGAGGTTTCGCCGAGTGCGAGCCGGGCGAGGATCGCCCGCCGCGTCGGATCGGCCAGGGCCGCAAAGGTCGCGCTCAGATGATCGATGGCCATTTGTATTTGACCGACTGGTTAAATAACCGATCGGTTAAATAAAGGACGGACCGGGGCGCGTCAAGAGGCGCCGCATCGCGACCTCCCGCTGAAAGCCTCAGTCCTCGAACGTGTTGTGTCCGGCGAGGCGGCTGCGCAATTCACCGGTTTCGCGAACCGCTCCGGCGACCGCATCGACAATCGATACTTGCCTGCGGCGCTTGGCGCGGCGGGTCTTTTTGGCCGGCCGGCGCGCCTTCGCCTTCACGGTCTTGCGCCTGCCGGCCTTTCGCTTCGCCGCCTTGCGAGCTTTCTTGCGCGATTTCGCCATGTGCTTCCCCTCTGCTGAGTGGCCCACGCGCGTCAGTCTATCGCTGCCGGCTTGTCCGGAACACTAGGCTTGCGGCGTCGCGATCGGCATGTCGGCGAAGATCTTGTACTGCTGGACGCGCGGCTTCGCCTTGTCCTCCTCGTTCACGAACTGGAACGAGCTTTTGCCGATGAGCGAGCGCGGCAGGATCATCACCCGGACGAAGCGGCTCGGCCGATCCATCGCCGCCTGCGCAAACACCGGATCGGAGCCGGTCTCGTACCAGGGGCTGCCGGGCCCGTAGCTCGTCGAATGGCCGAGCGTGTCGATGCGGATGCCGCCATCGATCAGGCAGCGGATGCCGGGACCCCAATGCTTGTGCAGGAACGCGCAGCCGCCGGGCGGAAAGGCGACGCTGTCGCCGCGCAGCAAGAGCTCGCCCGGCGGAATGGTTTCGAGCGCCGCGGCGAGCTTTTCGCGCGAGCGGATGCCGGCGCCGTTGCCAATTCCGGGCTGGCTGCCGGACGGCGCAAGCTCAAAGCGCCACACCGTGGCGCCGTCCTTTCCCGGCGCAAGCGACACCGGACCCTCCCCGCTCCAGGCCTCGCCGTCGCCGAACGATTTGCCATCGATCGTTGCGGCGCCATGCACCACGAAAATCATGCGCGGCAGCGGCGGCAATGAAAGCGACGCGCCGCCGCTCAGCGAATCCTCGAACAGCCGCAACACCGGAGCCATGCAACACCCTTTCCGCGTTCTGTTTGCCGTTTTCTATTTGAAGAATTCGATCAGCGCCTTCGACACGGCATCCGGATTTTCCTCCGGCAGGTAATGCCCGCAGTCGACGGCAAAGCCGCGCACGTCGGTCGCCCATTCGCGCCAGGTCGCGAGCGGATCGCGCTCCGCCTGGCTCGGAATACCCGCGGCGCCCCACAACGCGAGCAGCGGACAGGTAATCTTCCGTCCGGCTGCACGATCGGCCTCGTCGTTCTTCAGGTCGGTCGTGCGCCCCGCGCGATAATCCTCGCAGGTCGCGTGGATCCGCAATGGATCGCTGAAGAAGGCGTGGTAATGCGCGAGCGCCCGCGGATCGAACTTCGATAGCGACTTGCCTGCAGTTCCCGGCGCGCTCTTGCGGTCCCAGAACGCAACCGGATTGCGGCCAATCACCTCTTCGGGGAACGGCGCGGGCAGCGCCAGGAACGTCCAGTGCCAGATGCGGAAGGCAAGCTTCGCGTCGATGCCGTGCCACATGTCATAGGTCGGGATGATGTCGAGCGTGGAGAGCCTCTCCAGCCGATGCGGATGATCGAGCGCAAGCCGATAGGCGACCCGGCCGCCGCGGTCATGGCCGGCGAGATGAAACCGGATGTGCCCGAGCTTTTCCATCAGCTCGACCATCGCCCTGGCCATCGAGCGCTTGTCGTAGGGCGCGTGGTCCTGGCCGGCTTCTGGCACCGACGACCAGCCATAGCCGGGCAGGTCGGCGATCACCAGCGAGAAATGCTCGGCAAGCGCCGGCGCCACCCGGTGCCACATCACGTTGGTCTGTGCGTAGCCGTGCAGCAGCAGCAGCGGCGGGCCGTTGCCGCCGGAGCGCGCGAACAGCTTGCCGGCTGAGGTGTCGATCCAGTGCGATTCGTAGCCGGGATAGAGATCGGCGAGATCGGCCATGGCACTATCAGACTGTGGCGCTTCCGCCCGGTCAACCGCCGATCAGCCGCCCTGCTCCCGCGTCACCGCCTGCCAGCCGATGTCGCGGCGGCAGAAGCCTTCCGGCCATTTGATCCGGCCGACAGCCTCATAAGCCAGTGCCTGCGCTTTGGTCACCGTCGCGGCGATCGCCGTCACGTTGAGCACGCGCCCGCCATTGGCGAGAATTTTTCCGCCATCGGATTTGGTGCCGGCGTGGAAAATCTCGACACCCTCGATCTCGCTGGCCGCATCGAGCCCTTCGATCACCGAGCCGCGCTTGTAATCGCCGGGATAGCCCTTCGCCGCCATGACCACGGTCAGCGCCGCGTCGGGATACCAGCGGATATCGAAGTTCTTGAGCTGCCCGTCGCGCGAGGCGACCAGCGCGGGCACGATGTCCGACATCATCCGCGGCATCATCACCTGCGTTTCCGGATCGCCGAAGCGGCAGTTGTATTCGATCAGCTTCGGGCCATCCTTGGTGATCATCAGCCCGGCGAACAGCACGCCCTTGTAGGGCGAGCCCAACGCCTTCATCGCCTTGAGTGTGGGCCGCACGATCTCGTCCATCGTCCGCGCCGTCATCTCCGGCGTCATCACCGGCGCGGGTGAATACGCGCCCATGCCGCCGGTGTTGGGACCGGTGTCGCCGTCGCCGACGCGCTTGTGGTCCTGCGCCGAGGCGAGCGGAACCGCGTTCTCGCCGTCGCACAGCGCGAAGAACGACGCCTCCTCGCCGACCAGAAATTCCTCGATCACGACCTCCGCGCCGGCCGCGCCCAGGCCGCCTTCGAACATCATAGCGATGGCCGCTTCGGCCTCGGCGAGCGTCTGCGCCACGACCACGCCCTTGCCCGCGGCAAGGCCATCGGCCTTCACCACGATCGGCGCGCCGACTTTCCGGAGGTACTCTTTCGCAGGTAGAGGCGCCGTGAACCGCTCATAGGCCGCGGTCGGGATGTTGCCCGCCCGGCACAGGTCCTTGGTGAAGCCCTTGGAGCCTTCGAGCCGCGCCGCAAGCTTGCTCGGCCCGAAGGTCTTGAAGCCGGCGGCCTCGAGGTCGTCGGCCACGCCCGCGACCAGCGGCGCCTCGGGGCCGACCACGACGAAGTCGATCTGGTTCGCCTTGCAGAAGGCGACGACGGCCGCGTGGTCGGTGATATCCAACGCCACGCACTCCGCTTCCCGCGCGATACCGGCATTGCCCGGCGCGCAGTAAAGCCGGTCGGTCAGCGGGCTCGCTGCCATTTTCCACGCCAGCGCGTGCTCGCGCCCGCCGGAACCAAGGAGGAGGATGTTCATTGCGGACAGTCCCTAACATAGGCCTCCACGCCTGCGGAACCGAGCCACCCACAGCGTCCACAGCCCCGCCTCGACGCGGCGCCCCGGGCGTGGTTTGCTGGCGCCATGACCCGTCTTGTCTCGGCCCTGTTGGTCTTTTTCACCCTGGCCGCGCCGGCTCTGGCCGGCGGCTTCACCTATGAAAACCGGCCGACCGTCGTGTTCAAGGGCGGCGTCGAGCGGATGACACCCTATCCGCAGAGCCGACGCTCGACCTCGGTTTGGGTCTCCGACGCCTGCTTTCGCGGCTGCAATTCGAGCTGCTCCTGGCGGATGGAGTATTGCATCCGCGGCGGCGCATCGGCCGATGCCTGCCGGCCGCATCTCGACAATTGCGCCCGCGCCTGCCAGCGCGACTGCCGCGGCTTCTCGGCCGGTCCCCTGGGCGGCCCGCTGGTCGGCCTGATCGACTGGTATTAGCCGCGCTCACTTTGCTCCGAGTTCAGCCGCCGCTGCCGCGGGAGAGCGGTACAAGCGGCGGCGGAAACATTTTAGTCTTTGCTTGATGTTCCAGAAGCTCGCCGATCATATCCGCAAAAGCGACGTCAACTATCCGCTGCTCGTCCCGCTCCTCTTGAGCAGCTTTCTGGTGCAGACGGTCACGGCACTGGTCCGCGTCACGATCTCCTACCGCGCCGTCGAGCTCGAGCTGTCGCTGGTCTGGCTCGGAATGATCGCGGCAACCTTCGCCATCTTCCCGATCCTGATCGCGGTGCAGGTCGGCCGCTTCATCGACCGCGGCTTCGACACGCGCACCGCCTGGATCGGCGCGCTGATCTTCGCGCTGTCGATGACCGGCTTTGCGCTCCGGCCAACGACCGCGGGACTTCTCCTGTTCTCCACCGTCATGGGCTTCGGCCACATCATGCTGATGGCGAGCCATCAGATGATCTGCGTGCGCGCCGCGGGACCGAAGAGCCTCGAGACGGTGTTCGGCAACTTCATGGTGGTGACCGCGATCGGCCAGGGCTTCGGCCCCTATATCGTCGGCTGGATGGGCGGCAGCGCACCGATCCCGCCGACCCAGCCGCTGTTCGTCATCGCCGCAGCCTTGGCGGCCGCCTCGCTGGTTTTCGCCTTGATGCTGAAGCCCGCCCGTGCCGCTGCCGCCAGCAAGGACCAGGGCGACATCGTGCCGATTTCGCGGATCCTGCGGATCCCCGGGCTCGTCGCCGTGATCGCGGCCGGCGTCATCATGGTCGCCGCATCCGACACCGTCGTCGTCTATATCCCGCTGCTCGGTGCCGAGCGCAACATCGACGTGCACGACATCGGCCTGCTGCTGACGGTTCGCGCTGCTGCCTCGATGGTGGCGCGGCTGTTCTATGCGCGCATGGTCGCCGCGTTCGGCCGCTGGCCGCTGATGATCGCCGGAACCTTCGTCTGCGGGCTGAGCTATGCGGCGATTGCAGCGCCAATCCCGCTCTGGGCCATGCACGTGGCCATCGCCGCCATGGGCTTCTCGTTCGGGCTCGCCACCACGCTCAGCATCACCATTGTCGTCGACATGACCACCGTCAGCGCGCGCGGCACCACCAATTCGCTCCGGATCATGAGCAACCGCCTCGGCCAGTTCGTGATGCCGTTCGGCGCGGGCCTCGTGGCCGCCGCCGCCGGACTTGGCGGGCTGTTCCTCGTTCTCGCCGCCGCAATTGCGGCAGCGGCAGGCTCAATGGTGTGGAAGCGGCCGGGCCGCTAAAGCCGGAAGCGTGAAGTGACGGCCGCAATCCGCTAGATTGATCCCATGCCTGAGCCGCAAGCCAACGTCGCCGAATTCACCGTCTCCGAGCTGTCGGCGCATCTGCGCCGCACCGTCGAGGACGCCTACGGCTATGTGCGGGTGCGAGGCGAAGTGTCCGGCTACAAGGGCCCCTCGCCGTCCGGCCATGTCTATTTCCGCCTCAAGGACGACAAGGCGGTGCTGGAGTCGGTGATCTGGAAAGGCACGTTCGGGCGGATGCGCGTGAAGCCCGAGGAGGGCCTTGAGGTCATCGTCTCGGGCAAGCTCACGACCTTTGCCGGCTCCTCGAAATACCAGATCGTCGTCGACTCGCTCGAGCCCGCGGGATTGGGCGCGCTGATGGCGCTGCTTGAAGCGCGTCGCGCCAAGCTCGCCGCCGAAGGCCTGTTCGACGAAGCGCGAAAGCAGCTCCTGCCGTACCTGCCCGAGGTGATCGGCGTCGTCACCTCGCCGACCGGCGCGGTGATCCGCGACATCCTGCATCGCCTGGCCGACCGCTTTCCGCGCCACGTCATTGTCTGGCCGGTGAAGGTGCAGGGCGAAGACTCGGCCGCGCAGGTCGCCGCGGCGATCCGCGGCTTCAACGCGCTGCCGGAGAGCGGAAAAATCCGCAGGCCCGATCTCCTGATCGTCGCCCGCGGCGGCGGCTCGCTGGAGGACCTGTGGTCGTTCAACGAGGAGATCGTGGTCCGCGCGGCCGCCGACAGCATGATCCCGCTCATTTCCGCAGTGGGCCACGAGACCGATTTCACATTGATCGACTTCGCCGCCGACCGCCGTGCGCCGACACCGACCGCCGCGGCCGAGATGGCGGTGCCGGTGCGCGCCGACCTGATCAGCGAACTGATGAGCAAGGCGCGCCGGGCGCTGGCGTGCTGGCAGCGGGCGCAGGACCACCGCCGCACCGAGCTGCGCGCCGCCTCGCGCGCGCTGCCGACCGCGGAGGGACTGCTCGCGA
>JAIESC010000298.1 GCA_019746355.1 Xanthobacteraceae bacterium
GTTGCTGACATGAATCTCCTTCAGTAGCTGAGTCGCCAGTGCCTATGGCGCGACCTTCTGACTCAGTACGACTAGTCAGTCGACAACAAAATCCGGGGAAAAGCCTGGGCGCAGGTGCCGGCC
The DNA here is from genome assembly GCA_019746355.1 of Xanthobacteraceae bacterium. The sequence goes on from JAIESC010000298.1 coordinate 124, forward strand.
AAATCATTTTAGTGCCCGTCCGGGCTTGATGATTGGACGGCCTTCATCAAACGGCGGATGGTTTTCCCTTCCATTCGAGGCTGATTCGGAAATCGGCAACGCGCCAGCAAGTCGATGACAACGGTTGTGGAAAAACGTGCTGCGGGACGAGGCGCCGCCCGGACAATTTTTTCGAAGAGCGTGGGAAGGGCACCCCAAGGCCCGCGGTCAAGCGGGATGAAGGCGGTCGAGGGTATCAAGGCCGAAAACCGGACTTGCCAACCTTTGTAGGTTTGGTGCCATCCGCTCGGTACGTTGCACAGGAGCGATTCGCTTAAGTTCGTATACCGCTAGTGTCATCCTTACCCCCTTGGATTATGTTGAACTTCGTGCGCCGCTGCGGCAGTTCGGCCGGCGGCTCCAACTCCCGGCGCACCAGATCGAAGCCGCGTTGCAGGAGCTCCTTCCGCTCAGCGTCAGTCGTTGCATCACGCGATTCAGCGATGAACTCGCGCACCCGGCCGAGCATCGTGAGATTGTCCCCGGCCTGATGGGCGGTCTCGACGAGCTCGCACAGCGCCGCTTCGGCAATGTCGGTCCGTCCCGCGTCCGCCGCTTCGGCGAACAGGTTCAGTCCGGTGCGTCGGTAGGCTGTGTGGCTCATCGCGCCGCTCCAAGTGGTGGACCCCGGCGCGGTGGTGTCGTGGACGCGCCGGGGTCCGACTCGGCGGGGAGTGGTCCCTCAAGAGCTCTGCGCCAAGCTAAACGATTACCGTCACGCCGGCCGGAAAGGGTCAAGGATTCGGTGACAACGAAAATACGCCGGGCGTTGACGGTCAATTTCCGGTTGGTTGAAGCAGCCGCCGGCGAAGGTTCTTGACGCGATCCTTCACGCGGTCGGGGTCGTACCCAGCTTCGATCAGCCGTGAGAGCATCGCTTCGGTGATCGGCTTAAGCAGTTCCTTCTGTGCCGGTGAGGCCGTGGCAAACGCAGCCAATAGCGCCCCGGCGATGCGGTGCACCGGAGGGCTGCGAAGCTCCCGCTGCCGCGCGGCGTAATGCGTCTGTCGGATCTGACCCAGGGTTCTCCGGCGTACGACCTTCGCGAGAGAGCCGGTGGTGAACTGGATCGGCGCAGCAGTGTTCTTCCGCGGGCCGCGGAGGAAGTTATGGCCGGTGGTGGTGACGGTGCTCATGGCCGGGAGGATCGAGCCGGGTCCGGCAAGTCGCAAATCGGCCGTGGGGAGAAGTGCCGGTGAGGAAGGAGCCGAAAAAAAGAGGAAGTGCCGGGGAGGGGTGTTGGAGGAGGAGTACCGGCGATGGCCGGGAAGTGGCCGGGGAGGGACCGTGGAAGGGGACGGTCCGGGTCGGGTGGAAGGTGGACCGCCTAGGGGGCTGGTCAGCCTCAGGTGGGCCCGAATCCGAAAGGTTGATCGGGTGACCTTTCGGATGGCCGGGACCCTAACCGGAGGTGACCGGTCAACTGATAAAAGGGACCGTCGGCTTAGGGGTTGTCCCTTCCTATGATTCGTCAAAACTCGTTTGTTGTTAAGTTGTTGGTGGAACATTCGAATCTGCGACGATGGAACTTTCGCCGACTACAAAATCGGGTTTCGCCGACTACAAAATTGGAAATGTGGCAGACCTGTGGGTCTGATTTGGGCGCTGACGGCCGGGCGGCCGGCCAAGCCGAAACGGCGGCGTCAGGAATTCGTGAGGAGTTTCAATGAAACGGTTCACCTGGATGAACCAAATGGTTCACCGGAGTGAATTGACTGCTTTACCTGAGTGAACCATGTCGTTCACCTGGGTGAACGATCGCGCTTGTGACCCGGCCGTTGTGGGTCGTCGGGCAGAGGTGGACCATCCTCGTAGGGCGGGTCGATCTGACCGGGACTAAACAGCGCCAACTCAGCCAAGCTGCCCAACTTCGGCGGCGTGCCGGTGGTCTTTCGGCCGATCGCATCGAGCAGGACGACGCCGGCCGTCCTGTTGATTCGGGCTATCAGCGTCCGCTCGGCGAACGTGCTGATGGGCAGGCCGGCGATGCGGGCGCCGCGGGTGATCTCCTCGTAGAGATCCGGGTGCATGCGGAACGAGAACCGCACCGTCCTGAGGTCGTCCGGATCCTTTGGTGGTCGCCCGACTGGGCGCTTTTTCGGGGTTGAAGCCTTCTTAGCCATACCGTCATCGAATCCTTGATCGGCCAAATTCGGTGTTTAATAAGCAGTTTATGTCGTCACAAAATTGCTTCACCGACCGCATGAATCCAGCACGATTCCGGGACGCCGATCAACGTCTCCGGGAGACGAAATTGCGCGCGTGGTGGCTGGAGCGCGTCCTGGAGGACCGCGCCGATTGCTGCTGCATGCCGCCGCTCGAACTGATCGAGGCCGAAGGTCATGGCTGACCAGTCCGACGTCATCACAGCCCTAGCGGCGAAGCTGCTTGAGGCCCACGAGCCCGAGGGGTGGACGACCGCGCCGATCATCGACTGCTGGCAGCTGCAGACGCCGAACGAACGTAATTTGCGGGTTGCCGGCATCGTCAGCGGGTCCAGGAAGTTTTCCGACGGCGAGCCGATCTTCACGTCGGCTCTGCGCGGCGTCGATGCCAACATGCGGTTCGTGGTGACGCAGAACAGCGTCTACAGACTCGGCTGGCCGGCCCGCTTCTCGTTGGAGGCCGACGCCTATCACATCTGGCCGTCGGCGCTGTTCGTGGCAGCCTGCGCGAATTGGTACATCGGCTGCAGTGTGGCGTTGAACTATGCCGGAGATCAGACGATCAGCGAACCCGCTCTCGCCAATCTGAGGGCGGCAGGGCACGACGGCGGCGACTGGCCGGCGCGCCGCGCAGCATGCCGCGCGATCGGCGAGGAACTCTCCCGGGCCGGCCGCAAGGTTGTCGCGGAGGCGTGGTGGGTTCTGTCGACCGATTTGAAGGTGGCGAAGGATCGTAGGATCGCAGAGACATTCGTCGCCGCGGCCGCGCAGCAGGCCTACCACCAATACGACAGGGCTCTGACCGCCGATGAGGCGCTGGCGGACAACGGCTGGCGGCTGCTCGCTTCGATGGACGACCGTCAAGTCGAAAAGCTGCCCCGCGAGGGCGTGCCGATCGATGACCCGATCGTCGCGGCGCGCAAGGTCGCCTTGATCGCGGAGCAGGTCGGCGGGAAGCGCGGACGCCTCGATCCGACCGGTTCCATTCTCGATGACGTCTACGTCGATGCCGGTCCGGATCCGGAGCGGGACTCGCCGGGGACGGACGGTGTCGTGGTGCTGCGCGCCGTTGGCGGCGTGGATACGAACTGGTCCGGCCGCGAGGTGAAGCGCGCGGTGGCGCCAATTCTCGGCAAGCGCCTGCCGCTGCGGCCGACGCCGGATATCGCGGAAGCCCGCCGATGGCTGCTCGCGCAGTTTCCGCACGCGCTGGCGCAGATCGACGTGATGCTGTCGGACCTGGTCGGCGCGCCCTACGCCCGATTCCGGCCCACGATGCTTGTCGGGCCTCCCGGCTGCGGCAAGAGCAGACTGGCCCGCATCGTCGCGTCCGCGGTCGACCTTGAAGTTCACCGTTACGACGCGGCGGGCGCGAGCGACAACTCATTCGGCGGCACGGCCCGGCGTTGGTCGTCCGGTGAGCCTGCGGTGCCGGTGCTGGCGATGATCGCGACGAAGACGGCGAACCCAATGGTGCTGATCGACGAGTTGGACAAGGCGGCGACGGGCGGAAACAACGGCCGGCTCCAGGACTCCATGCTGCCGTTTCTCGAAGGTGAGACGGCGGCGCACTTCCCGGACCCATATATCCAGGCTCCGGTAGATTGCTCGCGCCTGTCGTACATCGCCATCGCGAACGATCCGCTGCTGATACCCGCGCCGCTGCGCGACCGATTCCGCATCCTGCGGATTCTGGCGCCTACCGCTGAGCATCTGCCGGCGCTGTGTCGTTACATCGTCTACGACCTCGCGAACGAAGCCGGCATGGATGCGGCGTGGTTCCCGGAACTGGATGACGACGAGCTGTGGATAGCGGAGCAACTTTGGAAGGGAGGCAGCGTGCGTCGTCTCCGGGAGATCGTTGCGCGCATTGTCGTCCGGCGCGCCGACATGCCGAGGCACTGACACATGGAAAGACCGCTCATTGTCCGCGTGCTGATGTCGGCCGACTGGAACGAAGCCTTTGGATTGGTGTGGAGACCTTCAAAGTCGCCGCGGTCGATATGGGTTTGGCAACGTCGAGCGTCGATGTCGTCATGGGCAATCTGCCGTCGTGGACTGAGCGCCGCGAGGTATGCCTGCGTATGAGCAACAAGTGCTTGGGCGACTTCGGCAAGCCGGAGTTCGCCGCCGCCTGGTCGGCGCTCGGCGCCGATCCAGCCGAGCCCGGCTGGCGCAAGCCTGGAGAAGGTAGGGTTTATGAAGTGATCTTCGTCGCCATTGCAAAAGCGATCGTCGCCGACGCAACGCTGCTCGACGACGATCTTTTCTGCGCGGCCGTCAACGGATGGAAGTTTTTGGAGCAGGCCGGGAGCGACGGCGAGCAGGACCTAATCGTCTCGGCGCGGAAGTACGGTGCGACGGTTACAGCTAGCCGGGAGGAGATTCTGGCGTGGGCACGGTCGGAGGTGATGTCGTGACCGAACTCGGAAATGCTCTGGAGCTTCGGCTCTACCGCTACAGCGGGCCGTATATCGGGATGCAGAACGTCAAGCCGGTCGCAGTGCTGAAGATCTATCACGACGGATCGATCGTCGCGTGGACGGATGAACCCGCGTTCGAGCTCGGCAAGGCCGGCATCATGCTGCGCGAGGGCGAGAACGCGTGGGACACTGTCGTCCGTGGGATCCAAGCTGCGACGAAGGGCGTACGGTGATGCGGCTCTGGATCCTGTCCGACGTGCACGCCGACCGCATCGAGGACATCGCCGTCAACGCGCCGGACTTCGACGTCTTCGTGTGCGCTGGCGACGTTACGACCAGCGACATCGATATGTCGATCGAGATGGTGGCCTCGATCGCACGCGGAAAGCCGTCAGTGTTCGTCGCGGGCAATCATGAGTGGGCCGGTGGCCTGCCGGACCTCGTCGCCTACAAAGGTCGGGTGGCGGCGAAACGGCACGGCGTCCGCTGGCTTGAGCTCGATGCCGTCGAGATCGGCGACGTCAGGTTCGCCGGCGCGACGTTGTGGACGCCTGGCGACGCAAGGCACTTGCCGTCAGCCGCCGCGCTCGCCGCCGCAGAGGCCGATGTCATCGTGACTCATTTCCCGCCCCCGGCATCATTCTGCCGACGCTCAAGGAAGGCGGCCTGTGGATCTACGGCCATCACCACGGTCACTCCGATCGTACGATTGGCGGCCGCCGGCTCGTCCGCAACGCGGGCTACGAAGGAGAGGCGCGGCCGGACTACGTGGTGGAGTTCGAGTCGTGACCAAACGACCAGAAGATCCCGGTGACGACGGATACGACATTTCCGATCCGGTCGCCGCAGTCCGCCAGATGGCGGAGGACTCGGTGGCCGGCCGTGATCGCGACAGAATCAGGGCTGCAGCAAAACGATTTGCCGCCTTGTTCGGCCGCCACCCGCGTGACGAAGGCGAGCCATGATCCAGATCGTGATCAGGATCATCCCCAACGGCGACAAGAAGCGCGCCGTCGAGCACGGCGTCGCCGAGGTGACGCGCGTCGCAGGCGATGTGGTCTGCGACTATTCGGTCTCGGCCGGCGAGAATCAAAATCCGGTGGCGCAAGCGCTCGACTGGAGCGCGCGCGGCCACGTGCTCGGGCACGATCGGCGGCAATCCGTCTGGGCGCTGGTCGCCAAGGTCGCGACGTGGGCGGCGAGTGAGGCAGAGAAGGCGGCGGGACAACGATGACGTGGATCCGCGAGTTGAGCCGCCGGCTGTGCTTCCGGCTCGCACGTCGCCGCTGGCGGCAGCGCGCCCGCGCGCTCGGCGTCTGGATTTCGTTCTGGCGGGGGCTGACCTGGCGTCAGAGATACATCCTATGGATCTGTTCGTCCGCACTGGAAGACGACTAACAGCAAACGATTTTCAAAGCCCGCGTGCTTGCCGGGATCTTCGACGCCTACCATGCAGCTCGTCACAGGCAGCGTCACTTGCTCGATCCGGCGACGACGCGGACGCTCGACGACGTCGTGACGCTGCTCGAAGGCATGCGCAACGAGAGGGGGCAGGGGCCGCTCACTTATACCCTGTCGTGTGGTTGCGTCTTCTGTGACATCGGTCTGGCGCCGGAGTGGGAAGACGGCCGGCCGGTCCATCGGGCGCGAGGCGACGTGATCGACTGTAGGAATCCTGCGTTTCTGAAAGGAAGAGGACATGATCGATCGACGCGATGTGATGAAGGCCCTGGCGGTTGCCGGCACGGCGGCGTGGCTTCACCCGGACCTGGCGCACGCCTTCTCGGCACCGGGCAACGCGGCGCTGCGGATGGCGGAACAGGACTACGCAGTCGGCGAGCTGCTGCCGTTCGCGATGCAGTGCGAGGTGTCCGGCCTGGTGCTGCGCGTCGGCAAGATCGTGAAGGCGGAACGTCAGGCCGACGGGTCGTGGTGGTACGACGTGGAGCTTCAGAGCGGCAAGGCCGAACGGATCCCGGAGGACACCGGGAACGAACTCGTCGCCGAGGGAAACGCGGACGAGGAGCGCGGAGAGACCATCCGATTCATCGGCTGATCGTCGTTAAGCCCGGGCGCGGCGGCAGTCAGCCCTCGATCTCGGCGCGCAGCCGGTCGAGTTTGTCGGCCGACGTCCTGAGCCGGGCGGCCTCGGACTTGAGGGCGGCGGCTATCCGGCCGCGGGCGTCGTCGGTCATCGGCCGCTCGCCGGCGGCGATCATCGACAGCAGGCTCTGCGGGATGCCGGCGGCGCGGGCGAAGGGCGCCTGCCATCGCGGGCCGTACAGCAGCGTGCCCGCCACAGTCAGACGGCGGGCGTCGATTGCGCTGGTCATCAGTCCTCCGGCCTCGTGAGTACCTGCTTGTGGTTTTCGATCCAGTACTTGGCGCGCGTGGCCTTTTTTTGCACTGGATCGCCCGGGTGGCGTAGGGCGAACTCGTTTCGGATTTCGATGGCATAGGCGATCTGCTTCGGCGTGCCCGTGAGCGGCGGCAACTCGCTTGGAGGTTGCCCGCCTGCACTGATGTCCTCAGCCGCGAGGATGTTGCGTTCGCGCCGGGCGCTGACAGAGCCTCTCTGCCGGATGCGGGTCAATTGCTCGAATCTTCGAGCAGCTGTTTCCTTCTCGGCCCGAACGCGCGCAGCCTCCTCCGGAAATTTGAGTTCGCGCGACGCTTGGAATTCCTCCTTAGACATCAGCCGCGGGACCCCGGCCTCTGTCGAGACGTACGCCGAAATCCTATCTGCGGACCTGTCCGGAATGCCATTGATGAAATAAAGCGAGTTGGCCAGAAGCTGAATCGAACCGTCGGCCGACTCAATGGAGCCTTCGAGGCGTAGGCCGATGAAACCTATTGCCCTGTAGCTCCGGCACCTGACGAAGTGGACGCCGTCGTCGAGGCGTACCAGCAGTTGGTCGTTGATCTCGGCAAGTCCTATTTTCACGGCCATGACATCCTCCTCTGTTGTGATTGGTATCATCACAACATTGATCAGGTGCAAGCGCCATTGTGATAGTTTCGATCACGATAAGTTGCAGATGGGAAGCTAACTCAAGTTAGCTTCCCATCTCACGAGGCTGTTCACCACCGACAGGTGATCACGTTCGTCGGCCCGCTGTGGCCGTCCCTGCTCGCCACGGTCATCGTCCGCTGCCGACAGCCCAGCGCAGGCGCGCCGTTCGTATAGCGGACGCCGTAGTCGTTGGTGTCGGTCCGCGGGCGGTTGGGCGCCGTCGATCCGATCGGGACGCAGCCGGGCGTCTCGCGGTCCCAGGCGCTCCGGCAGGGCTCTGCCTGCGCGCCGCCGGCGGCGAGCAGCAGGGTGATGGCAGCGGTGATGTGCTTCATGCCAACCACCGTACAGGCGGCGGCTTAACATCGTGCTGGCACCGACGCAGGAAACCGGTGAGCTGGCGTTAACTGGCTGTGCGGCGTGTGCTTCTAGAGCTACAAAACGCGAGTTTGTGTTTCTAGAGCTACATTTCCATAGACGACAGCAGGTCGCGGCGACGGTTTCCGGCGTGCATCTCTTGGGTACCTAAGTCGAGTTAGCTTCCTTTACGCCGCGCGCTTCCGTCCGGCGCCGCGCTTCAACGCCCACAGCTTGTGCCCCGTCCGGCGGCTCTTCGCGAGCTTCGCCTCCCACGCTTCCTCGCCGTAGCGCTGCACGTAGACCGCCTGTCGCAGGTCCTCGATGCGCTCCGGGTGGTTGGCGATGTCTAGCAACGGGTCGGCCGCGATCGCGGCGGCACACTGTGCTTCGAGCCAACCCGTCCACCAGAGCATGATCTCGCGCTTGCGCGGCAGCCGGGGGTCGAGGTCGTAGTGATTGCGGGTGACGTTGCCGGCCTCGCCCTCCAGGTGGTCGAGGATGAGCTTCGCCTCATTGTCGGCTATGACGCCGGCCGCCTTGCCTTCGGACGCAAACTTGCGGCGAAGCGTATGCGGCGACAGATCGCCGGCGACGCCCGGCATCGCCAGGATGTTGTGGTTGAGCGTGTCCTCGCTGAGGTAGGCCTGCTTCGGCGCCTGACCCTTGTGTCGCGGCCGCGTCACCGGGAACAGCCAGTCGTGCGGCAGGATCCCGACGACCTTTTCGAGCATCGGCTCGGGAATGCCGTCGAGCTCGTCGGCGTGATCGAGCAGGATCACCTGCTTGCCATCGCGGCGGGCCAAGGCGCGGATGCGCTCCTCCTCGGATTCGCCCCAGCACGCGGACTCGGTCGCGAGGAACCGGCGGCGCAGGCGGTGGATCACGTCGGGCACGTAGCCGACCAGCGGGACCTAGTGGGGCTCGCTCGACTGGATCTTGTCGGCGGTCTTGCGGTGGGCCGGCGGTACGAACCAGACGAACTCAAGCGGGCGTCCGTCGGCGTCCTGTCCGGCCTCGTGATAAGGCCGGACGGCGCGGCCGAGCACGGCGCAGACGGCGTGCCGCCGCTGCAGGGTGCCGAGGAGGATCTGGATCGCGTCGGAGGCGGCGTCGCCCAGGACGCCGGTTCGCGCGATCGCGAGTGCCCGGCCGATCGGCTCGGCCTCCGGGATGCCCTTGTTCTGCCGGACGCGGCGGGTGACCAGCAGCGGGTCGCCGGCTTTGGCGGTGGTCAGCAGGTCCGGCTGCACGGAGGTCTCGTCGCGCCGGACGTCCTGGGCCAGGAAATCGAAGAATCTCCGGGTGACGACGAGGATCTTCTTGTGATGCGTCCGGGTGCCCTGCAGCCGCTTCGCATCCACCGCCTTCATGATGTCGGAGCGAGTGACGTCGCAGACGTCGCGGCCCTTGAAGCGCTGCAGAACGTCGGCGTTTCGCAGGGTGGGGATGTAGTCGTCGACGGTGGCCCGCCGCTTGGCGCCCTTCAGATGCTTCTCGAATTCATCGATCGCCCGCTCCCACTTCCATGAGGGTTTGGCGACGACCCGCACCTCCGCCTGCCGCTCCTCGACGATGCCGGTGATCATCTCGCGCAGGCGTCCGGACGGATCGAGGCCGGACCGGATCAGCCGCCGGACCTCGTGGGCGCGGTCGCGCGCCGTCTCGCGGTCCACCGTGTGGTCGCCGACCGTCCACCGCCGGTTCTTGCCGGCCAGGCGCGGCCCGCGGAAGGACCATGTGACGGTGCCAGCGACGCGCAGGGAGAGGCCGGCGCAGCCGGGGTCGGGATGCTCCCAGCTCACGCCCTTGGCGGCGTCCTTCTGGGCCGCCTCGACGGTCGCCTGCGTGATGTTCGTTCCGGCCTTCGGCTTGGCCATGTCGTCGAGTCCTTGAGCGGGTACAGCCGCGCACGGAGCGCGAACATGGGTACACCGTGGGTACAGCGGCCAAGGATTTGGGGGAAAGCACAACAAGTCAATCACGGAGCGGCGTTTACGTTAAGGCACTCGCGTGGGTACAAAAACTTCGGCGGCTTAAGGACTTCGGGTGGGAAGCTAACTGGAGTTAGCTCCCGTTCACTTTCGTTCCGTTAGGCTGTAAATTCTAGACAGGCGGAATCATAATCCGTAGGTCGGAGGTTCAAGTCCTCTCCCCGCTACCATTTTGAAATTGCGGGGCTTTCCCGCGTTCGAAATGGTAGCCGCCACCTCGCCGAAAACGCTCCGGGGCGCACTGGGGGCACAACGTCCGCAAATTTTTTCAGGCGTAGCAAGGCGCGAGCAACAAAGTGTGCCGTGGTAGACTGCACACATGCCGCGACAGCCGAATCTTCTCGATCCGAACTTCGAGCCGACGGACGAGGAACTCGCCGGCCTGATGGAGCGCGTCGCCGGCGACGTGCAAGCGAAGCATCGGCCGAAGGGCCGCGCCGCCGAGAAGCAGGCCGCCCGCGAGCGTGACGCCGCGCGCCTGGCTGCCGGTGAGAAGGTCGACAACGGTTTCTTCTCGGTCCTCGACCGCAGCAAGGCCAAGTTGCTCGTCCGTCGAGCGAAGATCAGGATCGATCCTGAGTGAGCGAGGCTGTTTCGGTCGCTGCGTCGCCGTCGATGGTCGCCCGAGGCGCACTTCGAGAACCCTGAATTTATTGGCTTCCTGCGAATAGCTTGCTCGCCCCCTCATGATGCGAGGGAGCCAGTGAGTGATCCACGCCGATAGCCGAGGGACCGGGCGCCCGATTTCCAGGCTCGCTGGCGGGCGTCGCCCCTTCGGGCGGGTCTTCCCTCCACCCGAGGTCGTGATCGCCCGTCCGAGGGGGGCGGACGGCGTCAGGCGGCGCTTCGCCGGTGTGCATCCGGTGTGCATAAAGCGCTCGACATCGAGGTCGTAACGGTCGCCGGGCTTGAGGTGCGCGATGAACAGGTGGGCGTCGTCGGACCCTCACCAGGATCTCGCGCGCCGCCATCACGTCGACTTCGTATTCGGCGAAGGCGAGCCACAGGTCGCGGACCTTAGTTCCGGCCAGCGTTGCCCTCCCGGCCGTAAACACATGGTCCTCGTCATCGAACAGGGGCAGACGATCACGGTCGTGCCGGCCGCAAACACCGCGACGCCCCCTGCTCGATCCCAACTGCTCGCAGACGACCTTCCGGTCCTCATCGAGCAGCACGATCTCCACCATGCCGTTCTCCTCAGGCCACGCCTTGATGACGGACGCGATCGCGGCGGCGCGGTCCTCGATCGCGGCGGCGTCCAGCACCGAGACGACGAACGCGCGCTCCGCAGGCGTCAGCGGGATGCGGTGGGAGGTCGGCTTCATGGCAGGCCGGTCCACGGCTTCATCGGCTTGCGAACCGTCCCTCCGGGCGGACCGCGGAGGGGCCGGCCGTCGGCGTCGAGCTTCTCCGGGCCAAAGTCCGAGAGATCGAAGGTCGTATTGCGGCCGGGAATGTCGCCTTCGTCGAGCGGGAGCAGGCGGCGGGGAGGCCGGCCCTCGCGCGCTCGCCACGCCTCCTCGGCCTTGCAATAGGCCACCCAGCGCCGTCCGTATTCCTCCCACTCCGGCGTCTCGACGGCTCGGCCATCGATTTTGACGTACATCGGTGCCGACGGTGGCGTCGGTGGCATTGGTCTCGCTGCCACAGGATCGGCCGGACGCGCAGGGCGTTGGGACGGCAAGTGGTTGTCGCGGGCGATGCCGTAATCGTCCAATGAAATCGGCGGCGGCGAATCCGGCAGACCGGCCGTAGGGTCATCGCGGCGCGTCTCTCGGGAGACCTGCGAAGGCACGGAGGACGGCGTGATCCTGCGCGCCGACGCAGCGGCTCGCTTGGGCGGCACGTTCGGCCCAGGCCAGCCGTCCGGCTTCAGCTCACCGGTCGCGCGATCACGATAGAAGCCGACGGGTGCCTTGGCGGGCGATGCGGTCTGGCGCGGCGCTGCCGGCGGCGACCAGTCCACCTCATCGCGCATGTCGCGTTCGGCTTCGCGGATCTCTTCCGCGCTCGCGACCACCTCCCGCGCACGCAGCAGATGACCGCGTTCGTCGTCGAGATCGCGCTCGGCGGCTTCGGCCTCGGCGGCGGCGAGGAGCTCGGCGTCGGAAGGCCGGATGGATTGCCGATCGTCGTCGTCATCGCCGGTCATGATTTAACCTCGATCTGGGCGCGCAACTTGTCGAGTTTGTCGGCCGACGTCCGAAGCCGGGTGGCCTCGGTCTTGAGCGCCGCGGCGATCCGGTTACGCGCGTCGGCGGTCATCGGCCGTTCGCCGGTGACGATCATCGACAGCAGGCTCTGCGGGATGCCGGCGGCGCGGGCCAGCGGCGACTGCCAGCGTGGCCCGTATAGGAGTTCGCCCGCAGCGGCGAGGCGACGGGCGATGGACGCCATCAGATCTGCACCACGTTTTCGCGACGACCTCGGCAATAGACGTCTGCGAACGACACGTCGATCACGTCGCTGAGGGTACAGTGGCTTGCCCGCGCGGTCGGCGGCAGAAGCGGTTTTCCAGCACGGCGGTAGCTCGTGGCGGAACGGCGCAGTTCGTTCTCCCGCGAAATCAGGGCCGCGGTGACGTTCGGCGCTTGGACAAAGACGGAGTCTCCGGCCCAGGCGTCTGTGATCAGGTAGCGCATGTTGTCCTCCATGACGTGATAGCAATCATCACAGCCTTACATGCCAACAAGCTCCGCTGTGATAAAGTCAATCACGAATTGTTGCAGGTGGGTACCTAACTCAAGTTAGCTTCCCTTCGTCCGGCTGAACCGGACGACGACAATCACGCCGATGGCCCCTACGCCGGCGCCTCGGGCTCGACGGCGGCCGCCGCCAAGAACAGCATGCCGAGTCTTTTCTGCGGTCCCTTGCCGTTGAGCGAGATGTGGCACTCCTCGGCCTGGGTTTCCTCGGCGTCAGCAGTAGCACGGCGTGACCGCTCTCGACGATGCATCCGTCGAGCTGCTCGATGACGGGCGCAAGCACTTCGCTGTCGTCCTCATCGCTGGAAAACCCGCAGAAGCGCCAGGATCGCCATCCGACTGTGGAGCGGGATGTCGACGCGGTGGAGCTTCAGGGGATCTTTGTCGAGACCTGTCACCTCGTCACCGCGTAGCTGACGCCGGATCTTAGGCAGGATTTCGATGAGCTCGGGGATCGGCCGAATCGAACGCTTCGACATCAGGCGGACTCCTTTGAGGTTTGGTGTGGATCAGTGAACGTGGTGTCGCTTCAGAGCTATCTATTGAAGTTCACCAATTCAGCCGGACCGTCGCGGTCGACCGCCATCAGGAAGTGGTGCGTGAAGTTGTGCTCGCCGAACTCGTATTCGTCCCAGTAGGCCTTGGCATCGGCGGGTTGCTTACTAAGCCATTCGATCAGTGCCGCGACGGTCATCGGCGGATCCGGTACCCAGCCGACGCCGATCCTCCTGTCGGCTGCTAGCCTGACGGTGATCCCTTCGTCGCTGCGGCTCTCGACCGAGACAATTCCCGGCATGAAATCGAGATTGGCACTCAGCAGCCACCTGTGGAGATAGCCGCCAACTAACATGACCTCGAACGGCGGTATCAGCCTGGCCGATCTCGCCTCCCGTTGCGCGATCGAAAACGGAGCCTCGCCATGTCACGCTCCTCCCTTGAAAAGCTTGCCGCCCTCCGGCCATCCGGCGCCGATTTGCGCCCGCGCACCGGTCGGCAAGGCCTGCAGCGATGGTGATCCTTGACGGCGCGCTTGAGAGCGGCGGTGTCGAACACCGGCATCGTCGGCGGCGGGACGACGGAGAGGGACGTGCTGTCGCTCATCGCGGTCCCCTTACCTTGGGGCCGCCGCCGGCGGACCGACTCTCGCGATCGGTGGTCTGCGCGATACGACGGCGCTCGGTGTAGATGCGCCATTCCCTGTTGATCGCCGCACGTTCCGCGACGTGCCGCCGCCTGAATTCTTCGATGTCCTTTTCGTCGCGCAGAGGCAGGCCGGGAAACGGTCGCCACCGAGGTGTTGTGCGAGGCAAACCGATCCGGCGAGAACGCAGGCGGCTAACTCAGTCTCATCCAGCTTGGACAACCACAGGCGCGTGACGCGCGCGCGGCGCTCTGGTTCGACCCAATGCCAACCACGCTCGGACCTTTCGATGACCCATTTCGCGATGCCCAATGCTTCGCGACGGTTTGCGGCGGCCACCTCGGCGGGGTCTGGACGCGACTTGAGGGATTCAATCCACTCGCGCGAGGTCAACGTCGGCGCCGGCGCCGGCGGAAAGAAATAGGCGATGACTGAGCGGACGACTGTGGCTATCACGGCGTCATCCCTCCGTTGTTATCCGGCTTCACGTCGCCTTCGCTCTCCGGCGGCGGCTGCGTCACGAGCCGCTGCCGGATCTCCGCGAGGGTGACCGGCGTGTACCCCCAGCAGTCGACTCCGATGTCCGTCGACAATGAGGTGCCCGGCAACCTTCCGTGACTGTGACCGAATAGATTGATGGCGCCGCGGCGCTGGCCGTTCCAAACGCGCAGCGCATAGTGACACAACACCAGCCTCTGTCCCTCGACGACGATCTCGGTCAGGGGGCTGATCGACTTCCAGCCGAGCGCCAAGGTGTCTTCGTGGTCGTGATTGCCGGGGATCAGATGTTTGGTGCCGTTCAGACGGCTGAACATCCACTTGAGCTTCGACGACTTGATTCGGTGTGCGAAGTCGCCAAGGTGGTACACGACGTCGTCGGGCCGGACGACGGCGTTCCAGCCGTCGATCAGGGCCTCGTTCATGGCGTCGACATCAGGCCACGGCCGATTGCAGAACCGGAGGATGCCGACGTGGTCTAAGTGATGGTCAGCGGTGAAAAACGTGCGCGACATCAGGAGGCCCCCTTCATCATGTCGTCCGACGGCAAGCCGTCCTCGCCGATGAGGCCATAGCGGCGCGCGCTCACCCGGAACTGGCGTGGCAACAGACCCACGAAGTCCGCCTGCTTGTAACGGCTGTTCGGACACCGGCGGATCGCTTCAACGAAGCCGGCACGCCGCATGTCGCGGCGGTACGGAAGCCGGATGCCATGCTTGAACAATTCGGCCCACAGCACCGGGTAGCTGACGCCGAACTTACTGGCGGCCTCCCCCACGTCACGGTGCTTGGCGATCGCTGTTTTGATGCGCCGGATCGGCGGGACGGCATTGTTGACGTTCACGACTTCGATTCTCCGATGGTTATCTCAGGCTCGTGTGCAGAGCCGCTGCAGACGAGGATCTTCATCCGGGCTCGAGTGCCGATGACGCGAGCACAGGCGGTTTTCAGGCCCGGTCGAGAAGAACTGCTTGTCGCAGGTCATGCAGCCGCGGAAACGGCCGGTCCGGCGGACGCTCGCGAGTTCTTCGAGCGTCAACGTCTCGCGGCCGGGCAGGCTGAAGCGATGAGCCGCCGACTGAATCGCGGTCATCGTCCGGCCAAGACGCGCGGCGATTTCCCGCATCGGCAGCATCGGCCTCTGCAGCCACAGCTTTCCGAGCTGGATGCGCGCGGTGTCGGCGGACTTGCGAGGATCGCGCCACTCCTGCTCGGCGGCCGCCGCGGCGGCGCGTTTGTCTTCGAGCTTCTTGACCGCCTCGCGGTGGTCGTCGAGCGCGCGCTGATAGCGTTCTTCGATCGAGGTTGCGATCTTGTCCGGATCCTTCAGGTTCGCCGCCGGCTTGATCGCCGCCTTGTCCGGTGGAGGCGGCAGTTCGTCCGTGACGACGTGCCTGGCGTCGATGGCGGCACGGAGATCGCCGCTCGCGGACTGAATCGTCTTTACTTCGATATACGCAAACATCTGGAACTCCTGATGCGGAAAACCTGCGGTGTTTTCGTCGGCGTTAACCGCACATACACCATGGTTTTGGCCTTTACTAGTATCGACAAAACAAAGAATGACATAGTCCATCCAATGATGGCACTACGCACCGCGTGCGAAACAGCGATCGGAGGCCCGTAAAATGGACGCTCACACGAATTTTGACCCGAACGGTTTTTCGAAGTCGGCGGCTGCGAATATTTTTGGCGTAGGCCTCGCGCTGACCTCCGCGATGCGGTCCGCCGTCGCCAACGCGCAGGCGCTTGCGGACATCGACGCGACCGAGCGCACGGTCGATGAATGGCATGCGACCGTGCAGGCGCTGGTCAAAGTGCTTGTCGCCACGCAACGTCAGAACGGCGAGCTTGCGCGCGTCCTCACGGCGATGACGGCAAAAAACCGAGAACTGGAGCTTGAGGTTCAGGCGCTTCAGGCCGCGATCTGACTACGGTCCGGTCCGGACGCACGCCGTCCGGATGGACGGACCGGACGACCGGACGGACGCCCTCGATTGGCGTTGAGCCGTCCAGATGGGCGGAAATGCCAGCGATTCTGGCCTTCAGCAGCACGCGCGCTTCGACCGTCGTCATCTGCAACGTCCAGGTCCGCAGCGCCGCAGGCAGCGCATTCGAGATGCGTTCGGCCTGCGCGTAGCGGTCAGCCGTGGTCGCCGACGCCCACTGCATGACCTGGACGGCATAGCGATCCGCCGCCGACGGTCCGGACGGCGCCGGAT
This sequence comes from Xanthobacteraceae bacterium, assembly GCA_019746355.1. The sequence goes on from JAIESC010000298.1 coordinate 16,681, forward strand.
GGACGGCTTCGAGTTCGTCCGCCTCCGCAATCGCGTCGCGGATCTGTCCGGCGACGTCCGGAGGCGGCAGCAGCGCGCTGCGGCCAGGCCCAGGACCGAACAGCCGCAGCGGCCAGATGACAAACGACCAGGCCCAGTCGATCCCCGTCATAAACGCGTTCTTCAGGCCCGCCAGGGCCGCCAGCAATGCTCGCAGCATCGGTGTCCTCCATCAGCGATGCGGTAGGGAAGCATGCGGTCCGGCAAGAGCCAAAAGCCGGATGGCTTGACACTTTACGGGCACCGTAAAATAGTGGGCACCGAACATGGAGAGATGTCCGATGGCGAAGATGCTCGGGGAAGCAACACGAAACCGGATCCAGGCGGTGCTGGCGGCATGCAGACTGCAGGATCTCCTGTATGACGTCTATTGCAACCCGCACAGCCGCCGCCGCGACATCGGATTGAGGATCGAGCACTTCCGGTCGGCCTCCTCAAAGGCGGACGACCTGAGACGCACGCTGTCGATCATGGCTGGTACGCCGACCGCGCACTTCGAGGCGCTAGTGCATGCGATCGAAGCGATCGAGCTCCGCGACTGGCCTGACGTGCACACGGCGAATGCATGCTTCCGGCATCTCCGAGAGATCCGCGACGCGATGTGGCCGGACTACAAGTTCACCGGACCGTTGAGTTCGATCAGCGGCTTTCAGAAACTTCCCGCTTTCAAACAGGCGTTCGACAGCCTCAGCGCCTCGCCGCCGATCGCGCCGGTGCAGGACGCCGCCATGAAGGAGTCGGCATGAAGAAACCGAAAAAGCGGACGCCCGAGAACAGCGCGGACGTCCGCCGAAGAGAGCTGATGCAGTCAGCCGACCCGCGCGAGCGGCTTGAGGGGTACGGCCTCGGGCTATTTGGCCCTTCTTGGAAGGCGCCGATGGGGCGGCACCTCGGCGTGAGCCGGCAGACTATCAACAACTGGATGTCTCAGGCGACGTCGATGCCTCACGACATCGACGCGCAGGTGGCCGAGCTGAGCCCGCGCGTTCGCAACGAATATGTTGAGTTCACGGGCGGTGCCGTCGCCAAAATGGACGAGGTCACAGCTTTCGCCACGGCCGCCGCCAAGAAACTCGCCAAACAGCACGGGGGAGAGTGATGCCGCTTTCTACGATGCCAGACGAAATGGCGGAATTTCTCCGTGCCCACGATCTCGCCGGCCGGCGCATCCGCGAAGTCGGGGAACGCGCCTTCGGGCGCTACTGGGACGACGACCTGCGCAAGGCGCTCGGCCTCAAGTCGACGACGCAGCTCGGGTCGTGGCTGAACGCGAACCGCGCGCCGCCGGACTATCAGGATCGGCTGATCGCGGCGATCCGAAAGGCGCGCGGTGAGGAGTTCGCGGCCACGCAAGCCGCCGCTCAGGCACGGTACACAGCGTTGACCGATCTCATGGTCGAGATGGAGACCAACCGGCTGCCGGAGCCTCGACTTCCCTCGGATCCACGCAAGGCGGCGTGACGCAAAAAGGCGTCCGGAAAAATCGGAAACAAACGTTACATTTTGCCTGTGCAACGGGGGGCCGAGTTTTTTTTCCGCCGCCGATGTCGTGACTGGTGACGGCGTCACGCAAGATACAACTGTTCCGCAACTACGTTAGTGGCGCCGAATCCGGGCTCCATACAGGCCAGCCACCCTTCGGGCGGGTCATCCTCCACCCCGGGGTGCGCGACCCGGTCAGGCGGGGCTGGAAATCGGTCTGGCGAAGGTCCGCCGCCGGGTTCCGAAGCGGCAGGCGGCAACACCTTTTATACGGCGCCGATCCAATGATGGCACCGTGCACCGCTGTCGGGCGGCCAGTTCCCAATGATGGCACCATGCACCGCGGTCACTGGCGGGGAAGGGGTCGCCCACCGCCGCGAGTCCTGCGCTGTCGTGTCGAACGAAACCGCCATCCTGCGCCAGCCGCAGCGCGGGCACCTGAGCCGCTCGGCCAGCAGCGCGAGCGGGAGGTCCCGGCTGCGGGCGCAGACCAACGTCACGAGGTTGAGTTCCAGCCGGAGATCGCAGGCGCGCCTATGTTTCAGGCCCTCCCGGTGGCGGCGATCATGTCCTCCACGATGTCGGTCTCGCGCTCGCCCTCGACGAAGCTCCAGCCGGCCAGCAACTCCCACAGGAACCGCGACAGCGGCTTCACCTCGTCGTAGCCGGTGCCGGCGTCGCGCTGCGCGTGGATGGCGGCTGTCAGCCGCTTGAAGAAGTCCGACGTCTTCTCGTCCGGCATGTCGACGGTGGTCATGACCAGTTCGAGGTCGCCGCGGAAGATCTCAATCGTCGTCTGCAGTTCGCGCAGTTGGTGGTCCTCAAGATTGTTGAGGAAACGGTGCCAGCGGTCCTGGTTGTCGCCGACGTCCTGCCGGAAGTACTCGCGGAATTTCTTGTGGTCCACGAGCTCGTCAATCAGGTCGACGTCGTACGCGCCGTCCGCCGTGCCGACGACCGTCGAGATCAGATCGCGCTTGAAGGCGGCGTAGCGCCTCGCCAGGCTCTGCTTGGCGCGCCGGCGCCGGTCCGCCTCCGGATGGCGCACCAGCAGCATGTAGAAAATCAGACTGGTAAGACCGCCACTGCCCAGGTCGTAGGCGATCTTGTTCCATCCCTCGGCGTTGGCAATGTTTGGACACACGGGCACCGCCGCGCAGAACGACTTACGCATGAAGTCGCGTTCGTGCGTCAGAAGTACCGCGGCCAGGCTGACGACGCCGAGCAGCACCAGCGTGGCATCGAGCCACTGGATCTTGATCTTCATGGAGAGAGCCCCCCAAGGAGAGGCTAGCACAAGCGATGGCTGGACGGCCGCATCTGCCTTGACGATCTTGCCAACTCGAACAGGCGGCAGACTATAGGACTGCGGGCGTCGGCGTCGCAGGATGACTGCGACGTTGACGTCGTCGGTAGATGGACTGGCTAAGAATTGGCGAAAACCTAGTCAGTTTGCGAAATGCTACCCTGGCGGCAGGCTGGCCATCGGCACAGTAATAGTGACCCGCCCTTTACTTGCTTTTTCTTTGTGGGTTTTTCGTCAGTTTCTGAGTGCCTTCGCGCCAGATCCCTGGCGGCCGAACGGTTGACGGTTGCCTTGCGCGGTTAGGAGCGGGCGAGCGGTGCGTTGCGGGCCAGGCAGATGTGATGACATTGGCAGCCTCGCGCTGGCACGTGGAGGCCTCATGAATGGGCGGCTCAGTGTCGATGTCCTGGGTCTAGTCAGCGGGTCGGCTGAAGGGCCGCTCGCGATTCTGGTTCTGGCGGCGATTACGCTTGCGCTGACGAGGGGACTATGGCGCAGGCGCTAGATGTTTGGCCGGCCGATCCTGCTCCGGCAGTATTTCGGCAAAATCGCGCATTTGCAGGAAGAGCTCGTAACCGGGCTTGTGCCACAGCGTTTCGTATGTGAGCGGCTTGCCCTGCAGTTCAGCGTTCAGCTCAATCTTGTTTCAGGAATCGGGAAGCTTTTTGAGATCCCGTTCGTTGAATTCAAAATGAAAATTGTGGGATATCGCGTTCCGGATCATGCGCGCGAAGAAGTACCAGCTCTGCGCCTGAAATCTCTTGCGCAAGCCTGCGCCAGGCACTGTCCGGTCGTAGTCCTCGCAGTAGTCGGAGAGCAATTCGAACGGACTGCGGATGAGCGCGTGCAACTGGTTCAGGAAAAAATCGGTCACGACACGCTGTCGAGTTTGGTGATCCTCAAGCAAGGTTGCGAGGTCTTCGAACGAAAGCCATTCATCGCGCACGCCCATCTTTACACGGGCATCGAGAACGTCCTAAAGACTGTCGTCACTGTTACGGATGGTGGCGTGTTCGCTTCGGGGGAGAGCTATCACGCGCAGCTTCTCGCGCAGGCAGCCCAGAAT
>JAIESC010000017.1 GCA_019746355.1 Xanthobacteraceae bacterium
CGGCGCTGTCGGCGGCGGTGCGGCGGCTGGAGCGGCGCGGCGCGCAGGCGCCCACGCTGGTCGAGCCCGCGGTCAAGGCCATCGACACAGCGCTCCACGCGCTCGACGAAGCAAGGGGACATCTCGAGCATGCACTGCGCGTTGCCGATCATGATCCGCAGGAGCTCGAGCGGATCGAGGAGCGGCTGTTCGCGCTGCGCGCCGCCGGCCGCAAATACAATTCGCCGGTCGATGCGCTCAATGCGCTCGCCGAACGCTACGCCGCCGACCTTGCCCTGATCGACGCCGGCGCCGAGAAGCTCGCGGTGCTGGAGCGGGCTGCCAAGGAGGCCGAAACGCGTTTCGCAGCGGAGGCGGGCAAGCTGTCGGCGGCGCGGAAAAAGGCCGCCGAGAAGCTCGACAAGGCGGTGAACGGCGAGCTCAAGCCGCTGAAGCTCGAGCGCGCGAAGTTCTCCACGCAGATCGACGGCGACGCGGCTTCGGCCGGGCCGAACGGCCTCGACCGTGTCGAGTTCTGGGTGCAGACCAACCCGGGCACGCGGCCGGGACCGCTGATGAAGGTCGCCTCCGGCGGCGAGCTCGCGCGCTTTCTGCTGGCGCTGAAGGTGGTGCTGGCCGACCGCGGCTCGGCGCCGACGCTGATCTTCGACGAGATCGACACCGGCGTGGGCGGCGCGGTGGCCGACGCCATCGGCGTGCGGCTCGCGCGGCTCGGCGACAAGGTGCAGGTCGTTACGGTGACGCACGCGCCGCAGGTCGCGGCCCGCGCCGAGCGGCACTATCTCATCACCAAAGACGCGATGGACAAGGGCAAGCGCGTGGCGACGCGGGTCACCGAGCTTGCCGCCGCGCGCCGACGCGAGGAGATTGCGCGCATGCTCGCGGGCGCTGAGATCACCGAGGAGGCCCGCGCCGCGGCCGAGAAGCTCATTCGCGCGGCGGCAGGCTAGGCCGTATGAGCCTCATCAAGTGAAACCGGATTGCCTCACCATCGTCGTCGTCGGCTGGCATTCGCACGACGTGATGTTCGACGAGATCGGCGCAGATCTTGCCAAGGCCGGGCATCGCATCGTCCGCTATCAGCACCGCGAGACCTTTGCCGCCAAGCCCGATGCGCTGGCCGACGCCGACATCCTGCTCTGCGTCGGCAATTGCCCGGTCTCGCGCGCGCAGATCGAGGCCGCGCCGCGGCTGCGCGCCATCGTCTCCGCCGTCACCGGCACGGACGGTTACGACATGGCGGCCGTGAACGAGCGCGGCATCGTGGTCGCCAACGCGCAGACCGACGAGAACATCATCGGCATGGCCGAGGCCACGGTGCTGATGATTCTTGCCGCGCTCTATGACCTCGGCGATGCGCAGGATCGGCTGCGGCGCTCGCTGCCGCGGCCCGAGCCGCTGCGGGCTCGCCAGTTGCGCGACAAAAACCTGGGCTTCATCGGCCTTGGCAAGATCGGCCGTGAGACCGCGCGCCTGCTCGCCCCCTGGGGCGCGCTCATGCAATACAGCGCGCGCCGCGATGCCGATCTGGCGGGCCTGCCGCCGATGCGGCGTCTGGGCCTGGACGATCTCCTTCGCAGCAGCGACATCGTCGTGGTGCTGGCGAGTCTCAACAGCGAAACCCGCGGGCTCCTGAGCGCGGACAAGCTTCGGCTGATGAAAAAGACCGCTGTTCTGGTCAACATGGCGCGCGGCGGCATCGTCGACGAACCGGCGCTGATCGCGGCGCTCAAGGATGGGACGATTGCGCGGGCCGCGCTCGATGTGTTCGCGGTCGAGCCGCTGCCGGCCGACAGTCCGCTGCGGGCGCTGCCGAACGTCGTGCTCACGCCGCACATGATCGGCCACACCTTCGAGGCGCATCATTCGCTGGAGGTGGCGACGCGGGAAAATCTCGCGCGCGTGATGTCCGGACGGCCGCCGCTTTATGTGGTCAATCCGGAGGTTCTGCCGGTTTGGGCGAAGAAATGGGACCTTTGAAGCGGTGTTCAGCGCTTGCTTTCACGGGCGGTGTCATTGCCGGGCTTGACCCGGCAATCCATAAGCCGATGCAGTGAGTGCAACCGTAAGAGCGAACCTCGCTGCGCTGGTTCATGGACCCGCGGGTCAAGCCCGCGGGTGACGGCTGAGTTCGTTGCGGCCGTGGTGCAGAAAAAGCCGCAACCGGTTATTTCGCAATTTTGAATTTCTGAATCCTCCGGCCCAGTCGGTTTCCGCGACATAGATGCTGCCTTTGGAGTCCACCGCGATGGTGTGGCCGTGGGTGAAGTTGCCGATCTGGTGGCCCGGCCGGCCGAAGCTCGACAGGATCCTGCCGCCGGCGTGATCGAGGATGTGCACCTCCTCGGCGCCGCCGTCCATCATGTAGAGGAACTTCTGCTCGCGGTCGGGCGAGCCAGCCTTCGATGGCAATGGTGGCCCGTTGCGGGCGGGGGCGCGCCGGTGCCGTCGATTAACGTCGCGTTGGTCAGATACGTTGTTTGGGCGGCCGCGCCGGTGCTCGCCACGGCAGCAGCGAAGAGCCCGGCAAACAGCGATGCGCGCATGGAGAGAATTGCAGCTTTGAGAGGCCGGACGTGGAGGGCTCCCGTTGCCGGGAGCCCCAAACCGCGGTGCAGGGTGAGGGGTCCTCGTGACCGAGGACCCCTCACGGCGCAGGGCCCGTGTGGCCTCACTCAGGCCCGCCGCACCATCGCTGGAACCAGTTGCTTGACGTTCTGGGCGCCCATCTGCTGGATCATAGCGTAAGTTTCGATCCGCAGGAGCTCAAGCGCGCGCTCGACGCCGGCCTGCCCGAAGGCGCCAAGGCCCCAGATATAGGGCCGCCCGACGCAGACCGCGGTCGCGCCCATGCACAGCGCCTTGACGATGTCGGAGCCGCGGCGGAAGCCCGAGTCGACCAGGATCGGGATACGGCCCTTCACCGCTTCGACGATCTCCGGCAGCGCGTCGATGGTTGAGCGGCCCGAATCCTCCGAGCGCGCGCCATGGTTCGACACGATGATGCCGTCGACCCCGGCGTCGGCGGCCATCACCGCGTCCTCCCAGGCGAGGATGCCCTTGAGCAGCACCTTCATCTTGGTTGCGTCGCGGATGCGCTTCACGCGGTCCCAGTTCAGGTTCGACGACTGGGTGTTGCGCAGCCCCGTGAGATCGAGGTCCTTGAACATCGCCCGGCCCCTCAGACTCGCCTGGAAGCTCGAGCGATCATGGCAGCCGTTGCAGTCGCGGGTGTCGCTCGGCCGCAGGCGGAACAGGGTTTCCTGGTTGCGGCCGCCGTTGCGGTCGACCGTGATCGCGACCGCGGAGCAACCGGCGTTCTCCGACCGCTTCACGATCGCTTCGGCCACGCTCTGGCTGTTGGTGGCATAGAGCTGCAGCCAGATCGGCGCGCCGCGCGCGTTGGCCACCTCCTCGACGCCGTAGGAGGTCATGGTCGACATGATCTGCAGGTGGTTGCCGACCTTGGCGGCGCGAGCGGCACCAACCTCGCCGTCGTCGTGGAACGAGCGCTGGCCACCGACCGGCGCGAGCACGATCGGCGAATCGTACTTGGTGCCGAGGATGTCGACGCTCATGTCGACTTTGCTGACGTCCACCAGCCGCCGCGGCCGGAGCTGGAATTTCAGGAAATCCTCGCGGTTTCGGCGCAGCGTCACCTCGTCGTCGATGCCCGACGCCATGTAGCCGAAATGCGCCGGCGGCACGTTCTGCCGCATCACCGGCTCGAGGTCGAACACGTTGATCGCTTCCTTCGGCGACTTGATGATGCGGGTGGCGTCCATTGGGCCCCACATCAGCGGATCGGGCAACTTTGCCTTCGGCACCTGCGTTTCGGCAAAGGCCGAGGCGCCGCCAGCGGCGAGCAGCGGACTCGAAGCGAGGTATTGCAGGAAACGCCGACGGTTCGCGGCGGTATCGCGGTCGGATGACATGGGCGGCCTCCCCAGGCTGGGTCGAAAAGGCCGCCTTCATTGTTGATCCGATGGTCGGCCCCGGCGTCGATGCTACACCGGCGTTCGACCGGATTGAAACAGCCTTCGCGCGGTCGCCGGGACACAGCTGCTCTGCTAGGCTCAGCGGTAAAACAGACAATCAACCTGCTGGGAGGAAGCGATGGTCGGCCGCCAGGCGATGGTGTTGCTCTTTTCCGTTTCGCTGACTGCGTTGGCACCTGCCGAGATCGGCGCGCAGCCGAAGCCGCTCGATTATGAATTCTACAAGGCCCGCGTTGAACCGATCTTCCTGAAGAAAAAGAACGGATACACACGATGTGTCGTGTGCCACGCCGAATCCAACAATTTCCTTCGGTTTGAGCCACTGCCGCGCGGCGCAAAAACCTGGACCGACGAGCAGTCTCGCCGCAACTACGAGATGGCCGTCAAGCTGGTCAACCCCGGCCAGCCGATGGTCAGCCGGCTGCTGATCCATCCGCTCGCGCCCGAAGGCGGCGGCGATGTCTATCACTCCGGCGGCCGCCAGTTCATGTCCACCAAGGATCCGGACTGGAAGGCGATGGCCGAGTGGGTCAATGGAGCGACGCTCGGCGGCCGTTCGAAGAAGAACTAGCGCTCGGCCCGCCGGGGATGATCAGCGTGTTGATCCGCTTCGGCACCTCGCCGACGCGGATCACGGCCTTCACCTTCATCGATGCAATGTCGATCGCGGTCACCGACCGGATCGCCGCGTTGGAGACGTAGATCGTCTTGGAGTCCGGCGTGAACGTGACCCAGTTCGCCACCGCCGAAATCGCCTCGTGGCCGGGCAGCTTCAGCGCCGGAAGCGCAACCTGGCCGACAAGCTTCAGGTCTGCGAGCGAATAGACGAACACCGCGTTGTTCGGAATGCTGGTGACCCACAGCGTCTTGTTGTCCGGCGCCACGCCGATGCCGTGCGACGGCGAGGTATTCCGGCCGGCGTCGGTCTCGAATTCGGTCGGCGACTTGGGCAGTTCGATCCGGGCAACCTCTTTGCGAGTGGCGAAATCGACCGCCGCGAAGCCGTTCAGGTCGGAAAGCTGCGCGAAGATGCGCTTGGTCGAGCCGTCCGGATTGCTCTCGATCGCCATCGGCCGGACGCCGCCGCTGAGCTTGGTTTCCCAGGCCACCTGCTCGGTGGCCAGATCGATGACGCTGAGCACGCTGCTGCGGATCGAGCCCGTGATGACGTGCTTACCGTCGGGCGTGACATAGACATTGTGCAGCCGGCCATTGACCGGGATGCTTTTCTTCAGAGAAAGCCTGACCGGGTCAATGATGTCGAGCGCGCCCTCGCCGCGGGCGATGCCGACCACGATGCGGCCGTCCTTGGCGACGGCGATGTTGTTCGGCCGGTTGCTCAGCGGCACCTGCTTGCGGAGCTTGCCGCTCTTGCGGTCGAACACGTCGAGCGTCGAGCCTTCCTCATTGCTGATATAGACGCGCGCACCGTCCGGCGAGAAGGCGATGCCGTGGGCGGCCTCCGGCCCGCGGAAGGTCTGCACCACCTTGTTGGTGGCCGGATCGATCACATGGACGTTGTCACCGGCGCTGTTGGTCACATAGATACGGACGGTGTCGGCCGATGCCGAGAGCGGGATCAGCGCCAATGCAAGCCACAAGTGCTTCAGAAGGCGGGTTGGCAAGCGGCGGCGGTTGGCTTCGGCGTCAGACCACATCAGGACCTCCCCAGGCTGAGCAGGCGCCGTGGCCGTGTGACCCGGTCTTTGGCGTGGTATCGAAGTCTACACCCGGCGGACGGGCGCTGAAATGGTGTTATTCGGCGGCGGCCCGGCGGCGCACCTGATAGCTGCCGGGCACGGTGCGGAACGCGATATTGAGCCGGTTCGCGCCGTTGATGGCGATCAGCGCGACGGTGAGATTGACCAGTTCTTCCTCGCTGAAGGACTTGCGCGCCACCTCATAAACGTCGTCCGGAACCTGGCCCGTCGCCACCAGCGTCACCGCTTCCGTCCACGCCAAAGCCGCGCGCTCGCGGTCGGTGTAGAGCGGCGACTCCCGCCAGGCGTTGAGCAGGTAGAGCTTCTGCTCGCTCTCGCCGTCGGCGCGCAGTTCCTTGCTGTGCATGTCGATGCAGTGGGCGCAGCCGTTGATCTGCGAGGCGCGCAGCTTCACCAGCTCCAGCAGCGAGTGGTCAAGCCCGCAGTTGCGCACGAACATGTGCAGGCCCATCATCGCTTTCTCGCCGTTCGGTGAGGCCTTGCGGAAATCCAGCCGCGCTTTCATCGTTTGCTCCCTCAGTCTCGCGGTTCGAACAGCTTCTGCGCCTCAGGCCGGTTCATCGAATGACCGATCCCGTCGAATGTGCCCGTGGCGCGCAGGCCCTCGGCGATGGTCTTGATCAGCGACATCACGGCGAGCGTTGCGCCGGAGGCGATGGTGATCCGCGCCACGCCGAGTTTCTGCAACTCGGTGACCGGAGGCGTGCCGGCCCGCGCCACGATGTTGATCGGGGCGGGAATGGCCTTCACCAGGCGCCCGACGGTGTCCATGTCGATGAGGCCGAACGGATAGATGCAGTCGGCCCCCGCCGCGAGGTAGGCCTTGGCGCGCTTCACGGTCTCGTCGAAGCGGCCCGCCGGATCGCCTGCGTTCTTCAGGTAGAGGTCGATCCGTGCGTTGATGACGGCGGGAATGCCGGCGTTCGCCGCCGCCTCCCGCGCGGCGCGGATGCGCGCCACGGCGTCCTCGACCGGTCGCACCGGCATGTCGGGCCGCGGCGTGCCGTCCTCGAGGTTGAAGCCCACGATCCCGGTGCGGACGATCTCGGCAATGTTCTTGCCGACTTCGGCCGCGCTGTCGCCGTACCCGCCTTCGATATCGGCGGTCACCGGCACGCGCACCGTGCGGACCACGCGCTCGGTCGCCGACACGATTTCGTGCCACGGCGCCTTCTCTCCATCGGCATGGCCGAGCGCCCAGGCAACGCCGCCGCTGGTGGTCGCAATGGCAGGAAAGCCCGCCGCCTCGAATTGCCGGGCGCTCATGGCGTCCCAGGCGTTCGGCATGAGCAGCAGTGGCCCGCCGTGCATCGCGCGGAAGGTGTCAGCCAGTTGTTTTTGCCGGTCTTTTGTCATGCCGGAAGCCTACGCCCCGGCCGAAGTTTCTCACAAGGCACATCCAAGCATGGCTTGCGAGCGGTGCGGGCGGGTCATTAAATCAAACCGTGATGAAATCACCCCGCCCACCCCGCGATTCCACGCTGTCCGTGGACGAGATGACGGAGCGCCAGGCCAGGCGCGAGCACGCGCGCCTTGAGGCAGAGATCAGGACGCACGACGAGGCCTACTACCAGAAGGACGCGCCGATCGTTTCCGACGCGGAATACGACGCGCTGCGGCAGCGCTACAACGCGATCGAGGCGCGGTTTCCCGACCTGCGCACGCTGGACAGCCTGTCGCGCAAGGTCGGCGCCGCGCCCGCCCGCGGCTTCGCCAAGGTGCGGCACGCGGTGCCGATGCTGTCGCTCGACAACGCGTTCAGCGAAGCCGACGTCACCGATTTCGTCGGGCGCATCCGGCGCTTTCTCAACCTGAAGGAGGACGAAGAGCTGGCGTTCACCGCGGAGCCGAAGATCGACGGGCTGTCGATGTCGCTGCGCTACGAGGGCGGCGAGCTCAAGGTCGCGGCGACGCGCGGCGACGGCGCGGAGGGCGAGGACGTCACCGCCAATGTGAAGACGCTGAAGGACGTGCCGGACAAGCTCAAGGGCAGGCGCGTGCCGGACATCTGCGAGGTGCGCGGCGAGGTCTACATGACCAAGGCCGACTTCCTTGCGCTCAACAAGCGGCAGGCCGAGGCGGGCGGGCAGATTTTCGCCAATCCGCGCAACTCCGCGGCCGGTTCGCTGCGGCAGAAGGATCCGAGCATCACCGCGGCGCGGCCGCTGCGCTTCTTTGCCTATGCCTGGGGCGAGATGAGCGAGATGCCGGAGGACCGGCAATCCGCCATGATCAAGTGGCTCGGCAGCATCGGCTTTCATGTCAATCCGCGATGGAAGCTCTGCCGCTCGACCGAGGAGCTGCTCGCGTTTCACCACGCCATCGAGCTGGAGCGCGCCAGGCTCGAATACGACATCGACGGCGTGGTCTACAAAGCCGACCGGCTCGACTGGCAGGCACGGCTCGGCTTCGTGTCGCGCACGCCGCGCTGGGCGGTCGCGCACAAGTTCGCCGCCGAGCGTGCCGCGACCATCGTCCGCGACATCGAAATCCAGGTTGGGCGCACCGGCGCGCTCACTCCGGTTGCCAAGCTCGAGCCGGTGACGGTCGGCGGCGTCGTGGTGCAGAACGCGACCCTGCACAATCAGGACGAGATCGAGCGGCTCGGCGTGCGGATCGGCGACACGGTGACGATCCAGCGCGCCGGCGACGTGATCCCGCAGGTCGTCGAGGTGGTGCAGGACAAGCCGCGCGGCCCCAAGCCCTATCATTTCCCGAAGCAATGCCCTTGCCCGCTCAAGACCGACGTGGTGCGCGAGACCATCGCCGGCGGCGAGGAGGGGGCGCGCGCGCATTGCACCGGCGAGTTCGCCTGCCCGTTCCAGCGCACCCAGCACCTGATGCATTTCGTGTCGCGACGCGCCTTCGACATCGAGGGGCTGGGCGAGAAGCAGATCGAGCTGTTCTACGAGAAGGGCTGGGTGAAGGAGCCGGCCGAGATCTTCACGCTCGCGGCGCGCGACAAGAAGATCAATCTCAAGGAGGTCGAGGGCTACGGTGAGACCTCGGTCCGCAACCTCTACCAGTCGATCGAGGCGCGGCGCGAGATTTCGCTGGAACGTTTCATCTATGCGCTCGGGATCCGCCATGTCGGCGAGACCACGGCGGTTGCGCTCGCCCGTGGCTATGGCGGCTGGACGGCATTTCACGATGCCGCGCTGAAGGTGGTCGACAAGGACGAGGAGACGCGCGCCGAAATGGACGCGCTCGACCAGATCGGCGACACGGTGATCGACGCCATCGCAGATTACTTCGGCGAGAGCCACAACCGCAAAATGGTCGAGCGGCTGGTCGAGCAGGTGACGATCAAGGACGCCGAGAAGCCGAAGACCGACACGGCGGTGGCCGGCAAGACCGTGGTGTTCACCGGCTCACTGGAGAAGATGACCCGCGACGAAGCCAAGGCGATGGCCGAGCGTCTCGGCGCCAAGGTCGCGGGCTCGGTGTCGAAGAAGACCGACTTCGTGGTCGCGGGCCCGGGCGCCGGCTCCAAGCTCGCCGAGGCGCAGAAGCACGGCGTCACGGTGCTGAGCGAGGAAGAGTGGTTCAAGCTCGTCGGCCGATCAGCTTAAGGCTGCGCAACCGCGACCGGCGGAATTTCAGTAGCCGTACCGCAGCCGATACGGCAGCCTGTAGCGGTGGTAGTACGGCCGGTAACAGACATTGATGCGCCGGAGGTACCAGCCGTATGGCGTCCAGACGCGACGCCAGCGGTAGCAACTCCCGTAGCCATAGCGGTAATACGGCCGGTAGTAGCCGTAGCGGTGGTAGCGATGGTACCCGTAGCGGCGATAGCCGAAGCCGCGATGGCCGACAAAGTGCCGCCTGACGGCGAAGCCGCGGCCGCCGTGGAAGCCTCGTCCGCCGCCGTGGAAGCTGATGTGCCGCCCGCCACCACCGTGCACCGCAGCGTGACCCCTGCCGCCGCCGTGACCACCGCCGTGTCCGCCACCATGACCACCACCGCCACGACGTGCCTCGGCGGTGGTTGCGAACGCTGCGATGATCAATGCGGCTGCGAGGGCCAGCGCGCCGAAGCGCGACTGTGTTGCGCGTAGCATTGTTGTTGTCCTTGGGTGCGCGCCCCTGGCCACTGATCTATAGCCGCAGCCATGAACCTGCCATGAATAGAAACGCGTGCGCCGCACAACCGGCGGCGCACTTCCATCTGTTCGCGTCACAATGTCGTGAGGCTCTCGCGAAGCCGCAAGCCTTTGCGATCAGCGCACGCCGCCTTTGTTCACCGGCGGGCCGGTGTAGGCCTCCATCCGCTTGCGCAGCGAAGCGATCAGCTTCTCGTCGATCATGAACTCGCGATAGTTGTTGGCGATCTTGTACGAGGTCAGCGGCCTGAAGCCTTCCGGCGGCGGCACGTCGGCGCGCGACGAGAATGAGCCGACGCGGCTCTGCTGCTCCTTCGCCAGGAACCAGGTGAGATAGAGCTTGGCCGCATTGGGGTGCGGCGCGTCCTTGAAGATGCCGCCGGTGAGCGTGAACACCGGCGTCTCGTCCACCGGCGACCACACCACCTCGAGCTTGCCCTCGCGCCGGAACGGCCACACCGAGGACGAGGCGTCGAAGGTGGCGATGTTCTCGCCCGATGCCACGCTGCGCGCCACCGGCAGATGACCCTGCACGAAGTTGGGCCTGGTCGCCATGTACTTGTCCATCCACTCCCAGCCGTACTTCTGCACGATGATGTGGAACAGGTAGAGCGCCGCGTCGTCGTCGGCCGGATAGACGGTGATGACCTTGCCGGCGAACATCGGTTTGAGGAAATCCAGCGCCGATTTCGGCGCATCCTCGGCCTTCACCGCGGCGGTGTTGTAGGCATAGGTCAGCGCATTGGCGGACAGCGACATGTAGGCGCCGTCAGGGTCGCGGAAGTTCGGATAGATCTGGTCGAAGCCGTCGGGCCGGAAGTTGAGAAGCTTGCCCTGCGCCTTCCACTTCACGAAGTCCTGCACGGTCTGGAAGAACGCCATGTCGACGGCGAGCTTCTTCTCCGCCATCTGCTTTTCGATCTGCTCGTTCAGCACGTTGCTGAAGCCGCCGGTGACCTTTACCTCGATGCCGGGAAACTGCTGCATGAACAGCTTGGCGCGGTTCTCGTGCGGCAAGGCCGGCCCGCCGGAATAGAACACGACCTCCTTCTCGGCCTTGGCCTTTTCGTAGAGCTCGGCGAGCGTTTCGGCGCGGATGCCGCCGAACGGCAGCAGCGTCATCAGCACGGCGCAGGCCAAAAGGCGCCCGGCAACATTCAAGGTCATGGTGTCCTCCCCAGGACTGCAGTTCGCGTTGTTTTGCGCAACGATAGAGCAAGCGCGGCGTCCGCGGGAAGAGCCGTTCAGGACCTCCGCACCAGCACAAAGCTGAGCGCCAGCACCGCGACCAGCACGGCCATGAACACCGCCAGGGGAATTGCGGTGGGCGACTCCGCCAGCAGCGTGCCGGCGTATTGCGTCACCGCCGCACCCAGCGCCATCTGCGCAAAGCCGGTGATGCCGGCCGCCGTGCCCGCCGCCTGCGGGCGGATGCTGACCGCCCCCGCGATCGCGCCCGGCAGCAGCAGGCCGTTGCCGAACGAGACGAGCATCTGCGGACCGAACAGGATGATCGGGCCCCAATGCAGCGCGTAGATCGCAAGCACCGTGGACATCGCAACGCCCAGGATCTCCATGGCGATGCCCCACCAGATCAGCCGGTCGATGCCGAAGCGCGTTGACAGCCGCGCCGCGCCGAAGTTGCCGGCCATGTAGCCGATCGACGAGATCGCAAACCACACGCCGTATTCCGCCGAGGATCGCTCCATCAGCGTCACCACCACGTGCGGCCCGCCGCCGAGGAACACAAAGAAGGTGCTGGAGCCGAACGAGCCGATGCAGACGTAGCCTATGAACTTCGCACTGCGCATAAGCTGCGCAAGACCGCGGAAAAAGCCCTGCGGCGCGCCGGGCGGCGCGTTCAGCCCGCGGGTTTCGGGCAGCGCGAACGCGGCCCAGAGGACGACCGCGGCGCTGCTCGCGGCGGTGAAGATGAAGATCGATTCCCAGCCAAAGCCCGTGTCGAGCAGGCCGCCGATCAAAGGGCCAAGCGTCGGCACCACGACCATCACGGTTGCCACCAGCCCGATCATGGCGGCGGCGCGGTTTCGACCGAACAGGTCGCGGATGATGGCACGGCTCACGACGATGCCGGCGGCGGCGCCGAACGCCTGCAGCACGCGGGCAAAGATCAGGCTTTCGACGGTCGCGACCGCGATGGCGAGCACGCTTGCGGCGGCCGTGAGCGTGATGCCCGCGAGGATGACCGGCCGCCGGCCGAACCGGTCGGACAGCGGTCCCATCAGCAACTGGCCCGCGGCCAGCGCCAGGAGATAGATCGAGACGGTGAGCTGGATGGTGGCGATGTCGGTGGCAAGCCGATTGGCCATCACCGGCAGCGCCGGCACCACGACGTTGAGCGTGGTCGGGCCGATCGAGGTCAGCGCCATCAACAGCAGCAGCAAGCCCCAGGGCGTTGCTTCGGTCCGAGGATGGTCGTGCAGCTGTCGGGCGGCGGCGTCGTCCACCGCGTCAGCCTTCGGACGGCTCTTGCCCGAGCGGCAGGGTCGCGGCGGCGAGCCAGTCCGCCGTTTCCTTGTCGACCAGCGGCATCAGCGCCGCGGCGACCCGGGCGTGATAGATCTCGATCCAGGAGATCTCGTCGTAGGTGAGCATCGACATTTCGATCAGCCGGCGGTCGATCGGCACCAGTGTCAGCGTCTGGAAGGCGTTCAGCGGCTTCTCGCCGCCTGCAACAGCCGCGCCTTCGGCCACCAGCACCAGGTTTTCGATGCGGATGCCGTATTCGCCGGTCTTGTAGTAGCCGGGCTCGTTCGACAGGATCATGCCGCGTTTGAGCGGCGCGTTGCCGAGCTTGGAGATGCGCGCCGGCCCTTCATGCACCGACAGATAGCTGCCGACGCCATGGCCGGTGCCGTGGTCGAAATCGAGGCCCGCGGCCCAGAGAAACTGCCGCGCGAACGGATCGAGCTGCGCGCCGGTGATGCCGTCGGGAAACACCGCGCGGGCGATGGCGATATGGCCCTTCAGCACCAGCGTGAAGCGCTCGCGCATCTCCTGCGTCGGCTCGCCGACCGCGACCGTGCGGGTGATGTCGGTGGTGCCGTCCTCGTACTGGCCGCCGGAGTCGATCAGAAACAGCTCGCCGGTTTGAATCGGACGGTCGGTCCCGCGCGTCACCCGGTAGTGCACGATGGCGCCGTCGGGACCCGCACCTGAGATCGAGGGGAACGACACATCCTTGAGCAAACCGGTGTCGCGGCGAAAGCTTTCCAGCGCCTCGACGGCGGCAATCTCGGTCAGCTCGCCCTTCGGCGCTTCGCGGTCGAACCAGGCGAGAAAGCGCGTCATCGCCACGCCGTCGCGCAGGTGCGCCTCGTGCGCGCCTTCGATCTCGACCGGGTTCTTCACCGCCTTCATCAGCGCGATCGGATCGGCGCCGCGCGTCACCTTGCCGCCGGAGTCGTTGACGATACGGGCCAGCGCGTCGGCTGCGGTCGCCTGATCGAGCCGCACGGTCTTGCCGGTGAGGCCGAGCGCGGTGAGCTCGCGGGTGAAGTCGGCCGGCTCGCGGACGTTGGCGATTTCTTCGAGATTGTGCCGCACCGCGTTGGAAAGCTTGGCGCTGTCGATATAGAGCGCGGGCTTGCCCTGCTGCAGCACGATGGCGAACGCGATCGGCAGCGGCGTGTGCGCCACGTCCGAGCCCCGGATGTTGAAGGACCAGGCCACCGCATGCGGGTCGGAGATCACCAGCGCATCGGCGCGCAGGTTCGCCACTTCGGCGCGGATGCGGTTGAGCTTGGAGCTCGCATACTCGCCGGCATAGCGGAAGTCGTGCAGCGTCACCGCGCCCATCGGCGGTGCCGGCCGGTCGGTCCAGATCGCATCGACCGGATTGGGCTCGGCCGGCGTCAGCGCCGCGCCGGCATCGGTGCAGGCGCGCGCAAGCTTCTCCGCGCCGTCCACGGTGTGCAGCCATGGGTCGTAGCCGAGCTTGGCGCTGGCGGCGAGGTTCTGCGTCAGCCATTTGTCGGGCGGGTTTTCCCCGACATTGACGATCGTGAACACCGAGGTGTCGACCTGCATGCCGGCCTGCAGCGTGTACCGGCCGTCGACGAACAGCGCCGCGCGGTCCGCCAGGACCACCGTCGTGCCGGCCGAGCCGGTGAAACCGGTCAGCCAGGCGAGCCGCTCCTCGGACCGGGGCACGTATTCGTTCTGGTGGCGGTCGGCGCGGGGCAGGATGAAGCCCGTCAGCCCGCGTTTGGCCAGCTCCGCGCGCAACGCTTCGACCCGCGGCCCGGTCTGCGCTGGAGCGGGATCGTCAAACGACTGGAAACGCGCTTCGAACATCACTTCGAACATCACCGGGGCAATCTCACTTCGGCAATCTAGGTGCCATGGGCAAGCGCGGCAATTGCGCGCCGGCGCGGCGGTGGATGGCTTCGGATGCGACTGTGTGCATTGCAATACGACAACTGCCGGGCGGTATTCGAAAATTTGATCCTGTCGATCAGAAAACTGAATTATTCCTTTTATTATGATGGGTTAGATCATGACCTATGCATTGGCGGGGCTACCGACTTTAGTCGAATCGTCTTATGTTGCATTGCAGAAAGACGGGTGGCCGAGAGGGGATCGGTCACCGGTCTCAGGCTTCGAGACAAAGGAGTTTCCCCATGCTGATCAGCCTGCTGTCCCGCTTCTTTGCCGCGATGATCGCCGCCCGTCAGCGCAAGGCGACGGAGGAGCTGAAGCGTCACGGCGTCCTGCTGCCGTTCGAGCTTGAGCAGGCCGGGTGGAAGATCAACGAGCGCAACGAGGACTCGCTGCCGTTCGCCCGCTGAGATCCTCCGTGGCGGGCGCGGTGTCCGCGATCCGGGCGCTGCGCCCGTCACGGAAACGTGTGTCACTTGTGCCAGTCCGCCTGCGCACTTGGAGAGGTGTTTTTCAGCTTGCCCATCAGCGCCTTAGCGTCTAAGGTGCGACAATATGCAGCAGGGTCATTGGACCCATGCGGCTCTGCCCGGGGTCAAGTGCTCCGGGAACCGGTACAAACAACCGTTATTGAAGCATTGCGGAAGCTTATGGCGTTGGCGGGCTGAGCTTTCCAGTTTGGGAAGAGTCTCATGGCTGCGTTGACATTTGGAACATCGGATTCACCGGAAACCACGCCGCGGCGCGGCGCTTTGCTGCGCCTGCTCGACACGCTGGCCGAATGGCAGATGCGTCACTCGCATCACGTCATCAGCCGCAGTCATCCGCTCGATGCCACCATCAGCGGCGTGAACCAGCCGTCGAGCGGAAACGAGCGCTCGAGCATCAAGCCCTGAGCGCGGTAGGCGCTCAGCGCCGCGTTGGCCTGCGTCTTCAGAACTCCCGACAGCACCACACGCGCGTTCGGCATCAGCTGCCGCGCCATTGGCGCGGCGAGCCGCTGCAGCGGCCGCAGCAGGATGTTCGACAGCACCAGATCGAACGGCGCGCGGCGCGCGATCTCCGGCGCGCGCAGGTCGGCGGCATGAACCGCGGTGACGAACGCGCCGACGCCGTTGAGCCGCGCGTTGTCACGCGCGACCTGCACCGAGCGCGCGTCGATGTCGGTGGCGAGCACCGGGACGCGGAACAGCTTCGCCGCGGCGATCGCGAGAACGCCTGAGCCGGTGCCGAGATCGAGGATGTAGCGCGGCCGATGGTTGCGCGCGAGAAAATCGAGCGCCAGCAGGCAGCCGCGCGTGGTGCCGTGATGGCCGGTGCCGAAGGCGGTCGCGGCTTCGATCTCGATGCTGATGCAATGGGCGGGCACACGGTCGCGGTCATGCGCGCCATGCACCACGAAGCGGCCGGCGCTGACCGGGCGCAGGCCGATCAGGCTTTCCTTCACCCAGTTGCGCGGCTCGACCTTCTGCACGGTCATGGACCGCGCGAGCTGTTCGTCGCCGACGAGCGCAATCACCTCGCGCAGGCTCGCCTCGTCGGGGGGCAGGCGGAAATGCACGTCGACCTGCCAGCGGCCGTCCGGCCGCTCGAAGGCCGCACAGGCCGTTTCGGCCGGGTCGAGGCTTTCCGAGAGCAGGTCGGCGATGCAGCGCGCCGTGGCTTCGTCGGCGGCCAGGCGCGCGACATAGGTCGTGGCACCGGCTGCGGCTTTGTTCTGGGATTTGGTCACAGCGGTTTATGCCCGGCGCGGGGCCGAACTTCCACAGGAATTATCGACAAGATATACACAGGATCGTTGACGGTTTTTCCCAACGGTTATCCCCGGAACGATCAACAGCCGCGGGTGGGGCATAGCGCGTCCATAGCGCGTCCATAGCGCGTCAAAGACGCGCGTAAACGCGCTACGGACGCGCGTAAACGCACTACGGACGCGCGTCAACGCGCTTATGGAGCTTGCATGGACAGCGATAAAGTCATTTGCGCCGAGTTGGTTCAGGCTTGGGGCTTCGCACGCGACCAGGGCAAATGGGACGACCTCGCCGCGGTGTTTCATCCCGGCGGCGAGATCGCCGTGTCGTGGTTTCGCGGGCCGTATCCCGAATTCGTCGCCCATTGCCAGCGCAATTCCGGCAAGGGCAGCGAGGCCAAGCACCTGCTGTGGCCGGCGCGCGTTGCGGTGAAAGGCATGCGTGCCACCGCGGAGACCAGCGTCGCCATCCTGGTGCGCCAGACCATCGAGGGCATCGTCGTCGATCTCACCTCGAACGGCCGCTTCCTCGACCGGCTGGAGAAGCGCGGCGGCGTCTGGAAGATGGTCGAGCGTGCGGCGTTGTACGAGAAGGACCGGCTCGATCCGGTCGAGCCGTCGCACAAGTTCGACGCGCTGATGGCGAACGCCGACGCGCACAAATATCCCGCGCCGTACCGCTACATGGCCTATCGCGTGCACGCGGCGGGCCGGACGCTCGCCGAGCCGGTGCACTACGACGGGCGGCCGGAGACCGAGGCGCTCAAGGCGCGCTACGCGGTGTGGCTCGCTGGCGGCTAGGGTCCACGCCTCCCGCGAAGCTGGGAGGCCAGCGTGCAGGCGACGAACGGAATTTCGCTGCGCACGAGCCCGATGTCCCGCAGCACGCCGTCAGGCAATTCGTCCAGCGTGTGATGCGTGCTGATGGCCATCGTTGCATCGTCGAAAATTCGTTCCAGCCGTCCGACAAACCGCCGGATGCGTGAGGTTGCGCTGGAGGCGAAAGCGCTCGAGTGAAAAACGGTGTCAGTCACAACAGACTCCATTCCAGAAATGCGTCTCTCTTCATGCGCGTCGACGCGCCTTTCATGCCCTGGCGGGCAGCCAGGGCTTCGGCTTGATGTATTCAGTTTGCGGCGGCTCGGACGCGCCGGTCGTAATCATCCGCAAGCGCGCGCAGCGCGGCCGCGCCATCGCCCGAAAAGGACGGGCCGTGCATCAGCGCCAGCGTGCGCGGTGATGTCCCGGCAAGGGACCGGATTGTCGTTCCCATACTCGGGTTGAGGCTCGAATATTTGAACAGATCCTCGGCGGCGATGGCCGGCCCGACAACGTCGCGCTCGGTCAGCGGCGGGCCATCGCCGAGCTGGGTGAAGAGGTCGCCGCACAGCAGCGTCGCCGTCGACTCCTCGTAGACGACGCCGGCATCCCAGCCGTGCGGCGTATGCGGCGTGTCGATGTAGCGGACCTTCTTGCCGCCGCCGAGGTCGATGGTTTCGCCGTCGGCGAGGACGCGAGGCGCGCGGTCCGCCATGTCGTTCAGCGACACCATGCAACCGGTGTGACCATGCGCGAGCTCAGCGTTCGGCGCGACCGTGAGCCACTCGTTCATCGCGCCGCACTCGTCGGCCTCGAAATGGCCGAAGGCGATCCAGCGCAGCCGCCCGGGCGGAATGATGCGAGCCAGAGCATCGCGGTTGAGCGGAAACATCCTGCGCAGGCCGGTGTGAAACATCAGCGGTTCGTCGCCGAGAATGAGAAACTGATTGAAGGTGAAGCCGGCCGGCGGGGCGATGTCCGGCACGAAGGTCGAGAGCCGATAGATGCCGTCGGCGATCTCGCTGATCCTGGTTTCCATGAAACTCCTCCATAAAAACAGACGGTTCCGGGCGGTAGACGCTGGGACAATTTGATGATACATATATGTGTAATGAAATCGGTCGCGGCTGTCAATATTCACCATACATGAAAGTGCAATGAAATTATGACGCGGGCCTACACCATGAAGCGCCGGGCCGAGCAGCAGGCCGACACCCGGCGGAAAATCGTCGAGGCCGCGGTCGAGCTGCACAGCAGCGTCGGGCCGGTGCGCACGACGGTCAGCATGGTGGCCGAGCGGGCCAGCGTTCAGCGCCACACGTTCTATGCGCACTTTCCCGACGAGCGGAGCCTCATCCACGCCTGCTCAGGTCTGACCTTGGAGCGCGATCCGCCGCCGGATGCCGCGCCGTGGCGGGCCATCGCCGACCGGGATGAGCGACTGCGCGCCGGCCTTGGCGCGGTCTACGCCTGGTATGAGCGCAACGCCGAGCTGACCGCCTGCGTGTTGCGCGATGCCGAAATCAGCCCGTTGATCAAGGAGACCTTGACGTCGCTGTGGGGGCCGTATTTTGCCGCCCATCACGAGGTGCTCGGCGAGAGGCTCGGCGCGAAGCAGCGCGCGATGCTGCATCTCGCGCTGAGCTTCTTCACCTGGCGGACGCTGGTGCGCGAGAGCGCATTGACGCCCGCGGCCGCGGTCGAAGCGATGCGGCAGGCGATCGACGGCGCGGCATGACGCAGTTTTCCACGCGCACGGAAGTTCACAGCTGTCATGGCCGGGCTTGTCCCGGCCATCCACGCCTTGCTTTGCAGCCCAGGCGTGGATGCCCGCGACACGCGCGGGCATGACGTGGAAAAGCCGGTGCAATCCAACTGAAAATGCAGTCGCAGCGGCAGAGCGCGTCGCGATCTCACCAGCCCGGCGGGCGGGGCGCGTAGTACGGCGGAGGCGGCGGCATCCGCTCGCGGTCGTAGAACACGCGCGAGCCGTCGGGCTGCTGCACCCAGTGGCCGCTGCGTGGCGGCGCGGCGCGAGGCGCGGCCTCGACTTCGCGGCGGTCATAGCGATAACCGCGCGGCTGCGGCGAGGTCATTTCGTAGTTTGGATAGCCTTGGTTCGCGTAGCCTTGATCCGGATAGCTCGAATAGCCTTGGTCGATATAGCCCGGGGCGCGGCGCGCGACGGCAGGATCGCTCGCCGATGGCACCTCGCCGGACAGCACGACGCGGACATTGGCCATGCCCTCCTGCCGCACCAGGCTGAACAGGGTCGCGGCGTTCTGCCGGTCGAGCCGCACGCAGCCGTGCGACGCCGGCCGGCCGAGATTGCGCACGTGATCGCTGCCGTGGATGGCGTGGCCCTTGGCCGTGAAGAAGATCGAGTGCGGCATCGGCGCGTCGTCCCACTCGCGGCTGAAGTGATCCTTCTCCATCCGGAACGGCGTGTAGGAGCCCGATGGCGTGTCGTAGCGGCGCAAGCCGGTCGACACCGGCCAGACGTGAATGCGGACGCCGTCCTGCGACACCACCATGCGCTGGCTGGACTTGTCGATTTCGATCAGGAGGCGGGCGGATGCAGGCAGGGCCGTCAGGGCCAGGAGCAAGCCCGCGGCGAGCGGCGCGCCAAACCGGCGGAGGAGACGCATAACAATTCCCAGAGCCTCGCAGCACCGCATCTGCAGGCAGCTTAGCATACGGGACCGGGAAATTGCGGCGGCGCGCGAACAACTTCGCGTGTGGCCGCAAAAGTGGCAGGCGCGCGGCCCCGCCTGGGAAAGGGCAGAACCGCGCTTTTGCCGCCGTTACTTGAGCTGATCCTTGACCTTGTCGATGCCGGTCTGGATGCAGGCCTCGTCCTTCTCGCCGCCCGGGGCGCCCGAAGCGCCGGCGGCCGCGACCACGTCTTCGCCGATCTTGATCGGCAGCGCGCCGCGCCCGGTGGTGAAGCCGGTCAGGTACTGAGCGCCCATCTGCGGGTTGTCCTTCAGCCGCTTTTCCATCTCGCCCGAGGGGATGCGGAAGGTGCGCGACGTGAATGCCTTCTTGAAGCTGTTCTCCATGGTGTGTGGCCCGGTCCCGTCGCCGCGCAACTGGGCGATGACCTCGCCGTTGCGGCCGACGACCGTCACCGACACCAGCCAGCCCTTGGCCTTGCAGTCGGCCATCGCCGTGGTGGCGAGGACGACCGCTCCGTCGACCGACAGATCCTTGCGGGCGATGGTCTGCGCCGACGCCGGCAGCGCGACCGCGCAGGCGAGGGCGGCGAGTGCGAAGCAATTCCGAGCAGCAGTCATGAGCGATCCTCCCTGGGATACCCCGGATATTTTCCTTGGGCCGCTCTCCGGCGGCATGGAACGAGGATAGCGCGCAGTTGCATCCGAGTTCCATCCCTGCGCGCGAGGCGGCGGCAGGTGAGGAATGGCGCGCCTGCCTGCGCGGGCGGCATTGGCGCGGTGTCCAAAGTGTGGCGTGCCGCATTCGCGCCGTACTTCATCCCCTGCCGGGACGCTGCGTTGCTTTGCCGCTCCGCGGTGCGGGCCGATGCTCGATGCCGGGGGCACACGCCATTTGGTGCGGGTCCAGAATTGGAACTTTCGTGAAATTTTTTTCGGATCGCGACAAACGATTCGACGTGCACCGAATCCCGGGTCTACAAATTCCACATTGATGGGCGGAGTGGGACGCAATGAAAACAAAATCGGCTCGAGGTGCATCGACGTGGTTGCACAGTGCGGCCGGCGCTGCGATCGTTGTGGCGTTGGCGGCGGGTACGGTCGCGCCGGCGAAGGCGCTTGAGACGAGCGATCTGGTCGGCTGGTGGATCGCGCTCGACGACACGCT
>JAIESC010000053.1 GCA_019746355.1 Xanthobacteraceae bacterium
GACTCCCACTATGCTGACAATCGAACTGACGGACGCACTCATTCCGGGGCGCGACGAAGTCGCGAGCCCGGAATCCATACTCCGCAGCTGTGGTTATGGATTCCGGGCTCGCTCGCTTCGCTCGCGCCCCGGAATGACAACAGTTGCTTACTGCTGCGGCACGTTGCTCGCTTTCATGATGCCGGCCCATTTGACGATTTCGGTTTCGACATAACTCTGCAGATAGGCCGTCGAGCGTTGATCGGGCGGCACAACCGTGGTCGCGACATCCTTCAGCCGCGCCTGGACCGCGGGCGTGTCGAGCATCGCGCCGATGGCCCTGTTCAGCGTCGTCACCACGCCCTCCGGCGCGCCCTTGGGCAGGAACAGGCCCATCCAGTAATAGCCGTCCACCACGTTGAGGCCCTGCTCGGCCGCGGTCGGCAGGTCCGGGAACAGCGGCGAGCGCTCGCGGGTGAGCACCGCCAGCACCTTTGCCGAGTTGTTCGCCATCAGCGGCATCGCCGCGACCGACACCGGGCAGTAATAGTCGATGGTGCCGGCGACGAGGTCCTGCAGCGCCGGCGCGGAGCTCCGATACGGCACGTGCGTGACGGCGGTCGCGCCGATCGCGGCGGTGAGCATGGTGCAGGCGAGATGCGGCGCAGCGCCCACGCCCGCCGAGCC
The DNA here is from genome assembly GCA_019746355.1 of Xanthobacteraceae bacterium. Next base: position 667 of record JAIESC010000053.1, read on the forward strand.
GAACGTCATCTTCGCCTGGTTGGCCTTCACATAGTCGGCGAATTCCCTGACGTTGTTGACCGGCAAGTCCTTGCGCACCACGAGCACCAGCGGCTGCTCGACCGCGAGCCCCGCCGGCGCGAAATCGGTCATCGCGCTGATGACCGGATTTTTGAACAGGTACTGGCTCTGCGCGAAGGTGTCGACGCCGCCGAGCACCACCTGATAGCCGTCGGGCGCGGCCTTGGCGACGCGGCTCACGCCGACCATGCCGCCGCCGCCCGCGACGTTCTCGACGATCATCTGCTGGCCGAGCAATTCGGAAAGCCGTGCGGCGAGAATGCGCGCCACCGTGTCGGACGCGCTGCCCGCGCCGAACGGCACGACCAGCGTGACGAAGCGCGATGGCCAGGTTTGTGCGGAGGCTGTGATGATGCCCGCGGTTAGGGCGAGCATGCAAGCAAGGCCCAGCATGCGAATACGAAGAACAAGACGCACAACACCCTCCCGAATGATTGCCGCCTGAACGTCGCGCCGAAGCTTACGTATACTTGAAGGGTGGACCAAGGCGCGCGGTAGCGCGTTTACGCGCGTCTTCGACGCGCTATGGCCGGGCCCACGCATGCTTGCTCGGCGTGACAACATGGGCACGCCGCGGAGCCTGTCATCGGGCCGCGCTTCGCGCGGACCCGTTGGCGGCTTTGCCCACCCTGCGACACCCACGTCAGCGACGGCGATTGACGCTTATGGATAGCCCGGGAACGTGCCGAACGACCCGAAACCCCAGTAGCTGCGCAGCGTATCCTTCGGCCACACCTTGGGCACCTGCGGCCGGTCCTGATGCCAGGGCCGCGGGTCGAAATAACCGAGCCGCTCGTCCGACATCTGGTCCATCTCGCAATAGAGCTCGACCCGCACATTGTCGGCGTTGCGATGATAGGCGGCGATGTTGTGGCCGATGATATGACGGCCGGGGCCCCACACCAGTTGAATCCCGTGTCGAGCAAGATGGTCGGAGGCACGGTTCATCTCGGTCCAGTCCTTCACCTCGAAGGCGATGTGGTGAAGCTGCGGATTGTCGTAACGCACGAAGTTGACGGTGTGGTGGTCCGTCCCACAGCGCAGGAACGCGAAGAAATCGTCCTGCCAGTCGGAGACGCGGAAGCCCAGCACGTCGGTGTAGAACTTCACGATCTTCTGCACGTCGTTGACCCGATGCGCGACGTGGCCGAGCTTGAGCGGGGTCACCACCGCGGATTTGCCGTCATCCTTGGCAAACACGTAATCGGAATAGAGCTCGATCACCGTGCCCTTGATGTCGGTGAACACCAGTGCCCGCGCCGCGCCGGGCGAGATGCCGTTGCGAAGCTCGCTCTGGATGCCGTGCTCCGACAGCTCCTTCGCGTAGGCCGAAAAGTCCGCGTCCGGCGCGACCTGGAACGAAAGCCGCACCAGATCGGCCCGGTCGCCGCGCTCGAGACAGACCGCCTCGAGCCCGGTGCGGGTGGCCAGGAACGCCCGGTTCCTGTCGCGCTCGGTGACGATGAAACCGAGCACCTCGGAATAATAGTCGGTCAGCCGGTCAAGGTCCGGCGTCGTGAATGTCGCGTGCCCTGCCCGAAGAACGTCGATCATGGCCATGCCTTGGCGTTACGCCTTGATCTCATGCGCCCGCACCTTGACCTGCAACTCGCCAAGCTGCGGCAGCGATTTCATAGTCACCGTGTCGCCGGGCTTCACCGGGCCGACGCCCTCCGGCGTGCCGGTGTAGTAAACGTCGCCCGGATAGAGCGTGTAGAACTTGGAGGCGAACTCGATCAGCTTCGGAATGTCGAAGATCAGGAAGCTGGTGTTGCTCTCCTGCCGCTTCTCGTCGTTGACGTGCAGCACGAAGGGAACGTCCGCCGGATTGGGCAGCTCGTCGGCGGTGATGAACCAGGGGCCGAGCACGGTGTAGCCGTCGATCGACTTCCGGAAGCTCCGGTCCTCCTGGCCGCGCGCGGTCATGTCGAGGCCGAGCGAATAGCCGGCGATGTAGTCGTAGGCCCTCTCCTTCGGGATGTCGCTGCCCTGCTTGCCGATGATGACGCAAAGCTCGGCCTCGTGGTCGTTGCGGCGGTCGGGGAAGCGCATCGGGATGCCTTCGGAGGGGCCGACCAACGAGGTGTTGGATTTCAGGAAGATACCCGCCTTTTCGATGTCGGGCGAAAAGCGTGCGAGCCCCGGGATGGTGTCGCGGAACTTCTGCATCTCCTCGATGTGCTTGGCGTAATTGGTCGGCGCGGCGAGGATCTTCGGCGGACGCGCCACGGGGGAGAGAAGCCTCACCTGCGAGAGCGGCTTGCCGGGCGCGGACTTCGCCATCGCCTCGAGCTTGCTCCGCCACTGCGGCAGCGCCGCGATGACCGGGTCGACCTTGGCCGTGTAGGGCGTGGAATTGCGGATCTCGGTCTGCGCCTGGGTGACGTCGTGGACCTGGTCCCCGATCACCACACCAAGCCGGTCGTCGTCATAGCGGCAGAGCTTCATTGTTCATCACTCCTTTTGGCGCCGACATAGCGCGTTCACGCGCGTCTTCGACGCGCTACGGCGGCGCGGACATTAGCAGGTGGATTTGTCGCGGTCATTCCGGGGCGCATGCGAAGCATGCGAACCCGGAATCCAGAAAAGCAGGGATCGCCTTTGCGTCAGGATTCCGGGCTCCGGCCCATAGCGCGTCGAAGACGCGCGTAAACGCGCTGGTGGGCCGGCCCCGGAAAGACCGGGGCTACAGCACGAAATCCTTGTTGTTCTCGATTCCGAACAGGAACGCGCCGTAGCTCTTTCCCGCCTGCTCGAACTGGTTGGAGATGTGCTGGCGGCCGACCGTGATGTCGGAGAGAAACCGCCCGAACGGCAGGTCGGCGGCGATACCCGCGGTGCCGGCCGCCTTGAACAGCCGCGCCGCCAGCAGGCTGCAGCGCTCCGCCACCACCGCATTGTGGAACTTGTACTCGACACGCTGCTTCAGCGGCGGCATCTCGCCCTTCGCGGCGTAGCGCTCCAGCTCGCGGAAATTGCGATGCAGAATCGTCTTCATCTCGTCGATCGCAACCGCGACCTCGGCGCAGGTGAGCTGGACGATCGCCTCCTCCGACGCGGGCAGGCCGCTCGCCCGGCCGATGCGCTTCTTGCCGTAGTCCAGGTAAGCGTCGAGCATGCCCTGCAGCGCGCCGATCGCGCCGGTGGACACGCCGCGGAAGAACACCTGGCCGAACGGCAGCCGGTAGAGCGGCCCGGTGTTGAGCGCGAGGCCCGGCGCCACGCCGCGGAAACTGTCGGCGTATTTCTGCGTGCGGTGGTCCGGCACGAACACGTCCGTCATCGTGACGTCGTTGCTGCCAGTCGCCTTCAGCCCCGGCACGTACCAGGTGTCGACGATGGTGTAGTCCTTGCGCGGCACGGCGAACACGCGCCGGTCGTCGGGCGCGCCCTCGACCGTGCCGCCGAGGAACGCCCATTCGCAGTGCGCGCAGCCGGAGGCGTATTTCCAGGCGCCGCTGAGGCGGAAGCCGCCGTCCACCGGCTTGGCCGCGCCTGCCGGCATCAGCGACGAGCAGATCAGCGTTCCGTTGTCCGCCCCCCAGATATCCTGCTCGGCGCGCTCGTCGAGCAGCGCCACGAACCACGGATGCACGCCGACCACGCCATAGACCCAGGCGACCGACATGTCGCCCTCGCCGAGCGCCATCTGCACCTCGAAATAGGTGCCGATGTCCATCTCGTAGCCGCCCCAGCGCCTCGGCTGGAGCACCTTGAACAGGCCGGCGGCCTGCATCTCGGCGATGGTTTCTTTCGGGATACTCCGCTCGCGCTCGCCCTGCGGCGCACGGGCGCGCAGCGTCGGGATCATCGCGCGGGCCCGCGCGATGATTTCCTCCGACGTTGGGATTTTCTCGGCGACGTTTTGCCTTGCCGCGACTGCCATTACTTTTCCAGTTCCACCGTCTTGAAGCTCGCCGGCATGACGATCTCCAGCACCTCGCAGCCGTCCGAGTAGTCGAGCACCTTGTGCACGGCGCTGTGCGGCTGCAGCCAGCAGTCGCCCGGATGCATGGTGTGCACGCCCTGGCCTTCGATCTCCGTGGTGATGGTGCCCTTGAGCACGTAGATCATCTGGAAATCGGCCTCGTGCAGGTGATTCTTCGACACCACCTTGGGATCGCACTTGCCGACGAAACGGATGACATGGGCGAGCGCCATGCCGTGGGTTGCATCTTTCACACCGAGGTCTCGGTAATGGGCGTAGGTGCGAAGCCCGTCGGTCTTGAAGTCCTCCTCGCGATGATGGCTCTTGACGAACTTGTGCGGACGGCGCGGCTTCGGCGTCATCGTCACGCCGCGCTTTCGCGCGCGCGCGCGCCGGGCGGCGCTGCGGCTCGCGGCCTTCTTGGTGCGAGAACCGGCCTTTGCTTTCACTCGTGCCATGGCGTTCCTCCCAAGTTTGAACGGCTTTGCGTCATGCTGCCTTGGGCGCCATCCCGCGGCAAGCCACCGGACCATAAACAAAGCGGTCAGCCATGCAGGATCGCCCTGTCTTGGTGTGCCCGCCCCGGCAAGCCCGTCCCACTTTTTCTTTTCCGGCTGAGTGGACTAAGATTATGTTCCGGTCATAACCTGACCCCTTCTTTTGCGCGACGAAATTGCGCAACGTGGACGCCACGACTAAGTTACTGACATGACACACGCTGTCGTCTCACGCGATTCGGACGTCATGGGCGGCGCGCCGGTATTTGCCGGCACACGCGTCCCGGTCCAGACGCTGCTGGACTATCTTGAAGCCGGCGACACAATCGACGAGTTTCTTGCAGGGTTTCCCACCGTTTCACGCGAGCAGGTCATTGCTTTTCTGGAAGCCGCCAAAGACCGGCTGGTTGAATCCGTCTCGTGAGAGTTCTGCTGGACGAATGCGTTGATTGGCGCCTTTCGCGCGAAATCACCGGCCATGAGGTCAAGACCGCTCACCAGATGGGGTGGGCGACAATCAAGAACGGTGAGTTGTTGGCGTTGGCGGCACAGCGTTTCGACGTATTCGTCACCGTCGATCGCAATTTGGCCCATCAACAGAACCTTGCCGGATATCCGACTGCCGTCATTGCTCTCTGCGCGCGCTCCAACCGGCTGGCCGAATTGACCCCGCTTGTCCCGGGCTTGGTTGGTGCATCGCCATGACTTCGCAGCTTCGCGGGCGGGGAGGAAACGACATGAAAGCCTGGCAAATCGGCAAGCATGGCGGCCCGGAAGAGATGCAGTGGAATGACATTCCGCTGCCCGAGCCCGGCGCGGGCGAGGTCCGCATCCGCCACACCGCGGTGGCGCTCAATTTCCGCGACATCCTCGTGCGGCGCGGCCAGCATGCGGTGAAGTCGTTTCCGTCAGGACTCGGCACCGAAAGCGCAGGCGTGATCGATGCGTTGGGGCCTGGTGTCACCGACTTCAAGGTCGGCGATCGCGTGGCCACCGTGGCGCGGCCGGATTGCGCCTATGCGCAGGCGCGGATCGCGCCGGCCGCGCGCACCGTGAAGCTTCCCGCCGGCATCGACGAAAAGACCGCGGCCTCGATGATGGTGCGCGGCATGACGGCGCGCTACCTGCTCAAGGCCACCTACGCCGTGAAGCCCGGCGACACCATCGTGATCCATGCGGCCGCCGGCGGCGTCGGCCTGATCGTCAGCCAGTGGGCGAAAGGGCTCGGCGCGACCGTGATCGGCACGGTCGGCTCGGACGACAAGGCCGCGGTCGCCAGGGCCCACGGCTGCGACCACGTGTTCCGCTACGACAATTTCGCGGCGGGCGTCATGGAGGTCACCGGCGGCAAGGGCGTGCCGGTGGTCTACGACTCGATCGGCAAGGTGACGTTCGAAAACTCGCTGAAGTGCCTGCGGCCGCGCGGTATCCTCGCCTCGTTCGGCGAGTCGTCGGGCGATCCGCCGCCCGTTTCGGCGCGCGACCTCGGCAACCTGGGCTCGCTGTTCGTCACCCATCCAAGCCTCATTCACTACACGCAGACGCGCGCCGAGCTCCTGGAGACGGCGAACGACCTGTTCGGCGTGGTGGCAAGCGGCAAGGTCAAGATCGAGATCAACCACGCCTATCCCCTTACCGATGCCCCACAGGCGCATCGCGACGTGGAGGCGCGCAGGACCACCGGCTCCGTCGTGCTGATCCCTTGAGGCGCACCGGCGCTTCTTGCACCATGCGCTGCGACTGCCCCCCACCCCGACCCTCCCCCTTTCAGGGGGAGTGAGAAATGAAGTGCGATGCCGCAAACCACCCGCAAGATGTTCCGGGCGATGCTCAAACCCGGCTCCGCCGTCATCCTGCCGGGCGTCGCCAACGCGCTTGCCGCGCGGGTCGCGGCCGACTGCGGGTTTGACGCGGCCTATGTGACCGGCGCGGGCATCGCCAACACGTTCCTCGGCATTCCCGACAACGGGCTCGTCACGGTGAGCGAGCTTGCGGACCATGTGACCGCGATCCGCGAGGTGTTTGCCGGCCCGCTGATGGTCGATGCCGACACCGGCTTCGGTAACGAGCTGAACATGCGCCGCACCGTGCAGACGCTGGAGCGCGCCGGCGCCGACGCGATCCAGATCGAGGACCAGGTGTTCCCCAAGCGCTGCGGCCACTTCGAGGGCAAGGAGGTGATCGGAGCCCGCGAGATGGTCGCCAAGATCAAGGCGGCGGTGGACGCTCGCACCGATCCGGACCTGATCATCGTCGCGCGCACCGACGCGATCGCGGTGGAAGGTTTCGAGAAGGCGATGGAGCGGGCGCAGCGGTTTCGCGAAGCCGGCGCCGACGTGGGATTCGTCGAGGCGCCGACCACGCCGGAGCAGATGGCGGCGATCGGCCGCCTGCCCTACCCGCAGCTCGCCAATATCGTCATCGGCGGCAAGACGCCGGAGCGCTCCAATGCGGAGCTGAAGGCGCTGGGCTTCGCCGGCGTGATCTATGCCAACACCGCCTTGCAGGCCGCCGTGCTGGGGATGCAGCGCGCACTTACGCATCTGAAGAAGCACGGCCAGGTTGGCGAGGCCGCCGAGCTGCTGACGACGTTTGCCGAACGGCAGCGGCTGGTCGATATCGCCTCGTTCCAGGCGATGGAGCGCAAGTACAAATGAGCGCGCGCGTGCCGGTGCTGATCGTCGGCGGCGGGCCGGTGGGCCTGGCGCTGGCGGGCGAGCTCGGCTGGCGCGGCGTCGCCTGCACGCTCATCGAGAAGTCCGACGGCTCGATCGAGCAGCCGAAGATGGACCTGGTCGGCATCCGCACCATGGAGTTCTGCCGGCGCTGGGGCATCCTCGACTGGGTGCATGATGCGCCCTACCCGCTCGACTACCCGCAGGACTACATCTACGTCACCGGGCTGAACGGCTACGAGCTCGGCCGCGAGCCGTTTCCCGGCCGCGGCTTCGAGCCGTGCCCGCCGGAAAGTCCACAGAAGCGCGAGCGCGTGCCGCAGGACATGTTCGATCCGATCCTGCGGCGGTTTGCCGAGCGGTCAGGGCTCGCGACGCTGCGGTACAATTGTGAGCTGGCATCGTTCACCGAAACGCCGGATGGTGTCCGGGCCCGCGTCCGCAACACGGCGACGGGCGCCGAAGAAGTCATCCAAGCCGACTATATGGCCGGCACCGACGGCGGCGCGAGCACGGTGCGCGAGCAGCTCGGCATCGGCATGACCGGCAATCCGGCGCTGACCTACACGACCAATGTCATGTTCCGCTGCGCGGACTTCGCCAAGCTCCATGACAAGGGGCTGGGCTACCGTTTCATCTTCATCGGCCCCGAGGGCGTGTGGCTGACGATCGTCGCGGTGAACGGCCGCGACCGCTTCCGCATGTCGATCGTCGGCACGCCGCAGAAGATCAACCACGGCGAGGACGATATCCGCGCGGCGCTGCGCCGCGCCATGGACCGGGATTTCGATTATGACATCCTGTCGGTGATGCGCTGGGTGCGGCGGGAGCTGGTCGCCGACCGCTATGGCACGGGGCGCATCTTCATCGCCGGCGACGCCGCCCACCTGATGTCGCCGACCGGCGGCTTCGGCATGAACACCGGGATCGGCGACGCGGTCGATCTCGGCTGGAAGCTCGAGGCGGCGATCAAGGGCTGGGGCGGGCCGTCGCTGTTGTCGACCTACGAGGCCGAGCGGCGACCGGTGGGCCTGCGCAACGTCTCGGAGGCGAGCCGGAACCTGAAGCGGATGCTGTCGACCCGCGGGCGCCTGCCCGGGCCGGAGATTTTCCAGGATGGCCCGGCAAGCGACGCCGCGCGCAAGGAGTACGGCGACTGGTTTGCCGCGATCATGCGGCACGAGTGGTTCGCCAACGGCGTGATGATGGGATATCGCTACGACAATTCGCCGATCGTCTTGCCTGATGGCACGCCGGCCACGCCTGATCTCTCTCATCCCTATGTGCAGACCGCCCGCCCCGGCGCCCGCGCGCCGCATGTCTGGATCGGCGAAAACCAGTCGACCCTCGACCTGTTCGGCCGCGGCTTCGTCCTGCTGAAGCTCGGCAGCGCGCCGCCGTCCTCCGCCGGCATCGAAGCGGCAGCGAAGCAACGCAGCGTGCCGCTGACCGTGCATTCACTCGCGGACGAAAACCTGCTCGCCGCCTATGAACGGCGGTTGGTGCTGGTGCGGCCGGACGGCCATGTCGCTTGGCGTGCGGATACTTGGCGCGCGGATACTTGGCGCGCTGATACAGAGCCCGCGGACGCGGGCGCGTTGATCGACACCGTTCGCGGACAGCTGAACGAAGCCCGACAACAAAAGCTGGGGAGCCAAAGATGACCGACAAACTGCGCGCGAAGCTGATCAACGCCGGCCGCGTCCTGGTCGACGAGGGCCAGGGCGACTACGTCTGGGGCCACATCTCGGCCCGGCTGCCGGGCGATCCCAGCAAGTTCCTGATGAAGCCCGGCTGCATCGGCATCGAGGAGATGACCGACGACAACATCATCACGGTCAACATTGAAGGCGACAAGGTCTCGGGCGACTGGCCGCGGCACAACGAGGTGTTCATCCACTCCGAAGTCTTGCGTGCGCGGCCCGACGTCAATTGCGTGATCCACACCCATCCGGAATATGCCGTTGCCTTCTCGTCGCTCGGCAAAGAGCTGCAGCCGATGTCGAACGACGGCACGATGTTCTCGGCCGGCGTGCCGATCTTCTCCGAAACCACCGACCTGATCGTCAACCAGGAGCGCGGCAAGGCGGTGGCACGCACGCTCGGCGACAAGGGCGCGCTGATCCTGCGCAACCACGGCATCGTCACCGCGGGCTCGACCATCGAGCACGCGGTGTTCCTGGCGATCAAGCTCGAGAAGGCCTGCCGCATCCAGATGCTGGCCGAGCAGGCCGGCGGACCGAAGCTGCTCGTCAAGGAAGAAGAGCTTGCGGCGAAGCGCAGCCGCACCAACCGCGGCGATTCCCAGGGCAACGCGTTCAGCTATCTGGTGCGCCGCTGGCACCTGCGCTGCGGCTGCGAGGTGCCGCAGGAATATCAGGCGACGCTCAAGAACTTCGATCGCTCTGGGTACAAGGGTGGCCGGGGTTGATACCCGACGCGGTCATTCCGGGGCGCGCCGACAGGCGCGAGCCCGGAATCCAGACGCAACTCTGCCTTCCGAACTGGATTCCGGGCCCGCGAGCTTCGCTCGCGCCCCGGAATGACGGTGCCTCATCACTGCACCTTCACGCCGACGTCGCGCACGAGCTTGCCGTACTTGTCGTAGTCGCGCTTGATCAGCGCCGAGAAGTCGGCGGATGACAAAGGCAGCGGCTCGAGCGCACCGGTGACGTTGAGCTTCTGCGCGAAGTCTGCCTCATGCAGCACCTTCTGCACCTCGGTGCGAAGCCTGGTCACGATCGGCTCGGGCGTCGCCGGCGGCGCGAACAGGCCGAGCCAGATGGTGAGGTCGTAGCCCGGGTAGTAATCGGCGATCGGCGGCAGGTCGGGGAACAGCGGCGAGCGCTTGGTGCCGGTGGTGGCGAGACCGCGCAGCTGGCCGCCGCGGAGAAGGCCGGCGCTGGAGGCCCCGGCGAGCACGACCATGGTCTCACCCGCGACCGTCGCGGTGCCCGCCGGCGAGCCGCCGCGATAGGGCACGTGCAGCATGTTGATCCCGGCGCGCTGCTTCAGCATCTCGATGCCAAGCTGATGCTGGCTGCCGTTGCCCCCCGATGCATAGGCGATCGGCGGGTTGGCCTTCCTGGCGTATTCAATGAGTTCCGGCACGGTTTTCACCGGCAGGCCCGGATTGACCGCGAGGAAGAACTGGTTCGATGCGACGCTCGAGACCGGCAAGAGATCCTTGAGGGCGTCGTAGGGCAGCGACGGATAGACGTGCGGATTGATGGTGATCAGGCTGTCGGCGGCGAGGATCAGCGTATAGCCGTCGGGCTCGCCCTTGGCGACGGCGTCAGCCGCGACGTTGCCGTTGGCGCCGGGCCGGTTCTCGACGAAGAACGAGCTGCCCATGGTCTCGGTCAGCCGCTGCGCCAACAGCCGCGCCGCGATGTCGGGCGCGCCGCCCGGCGGGATGGTGACGAGGATCTTGACCGGCCGCGTCGGATATTGCTGTGCGTCGGCATTGCCCGCGAAAGCGGCGACAAGCGCCAGCACCGCGAGACCGAGCCCAATCGTCTTCATCGCCATTTCTCCGGTTTGTTGTTTTGGTGCAAAGCTAGTCCGTCCATCGCCCGCGCGGAAGCCCGCGGCTTGCGACACAACGCGATTCCCGCTTTTTCGGTTGGGTTGCATTCTCCAAGGCGAGCCGCTTCCCACCCCGGATCAAGTCCGGGGCTGGCTTTCGCCGGAAAATGCTCTTTTGACTTGGTCGCATTTTCTACGGCGAACCGCTTCACACTTCGCCGGAAAATGCTCTTTTGGCCTGGTCGCATTTTCTACGGCGAACCGCTTCACACTTCGCCGGAAAATGCTCTAGCGTTGGCCCAACGCAAAGCAACGAAAAGGGAGACGTGCGATGGCGTTGAAAGTGCGGCGGATCATCACCGGCCACGATGCAAGCGGCAAGGCGATCGCCAAGATCGACGAGGTCGTCAGCAACATCAGGGAAGGCCGGCCGGGCGCGCTCGCGCACGCGATCTGGACCACCGAGGGTTTCCCGGTGAACAACGACACCCAGGAGGACGCGGGCGCCCGTCCGGTGCAGACCACGCTGCCCGGCGGCACGATCTTCCGCGTCATCGAGTTCAAGCCCGGCGTGCAGGCGCGCAACCATCGCACCGACTCGATCGACTATATCGTCTGCATGGCGGGCGAGATCGACATGGACCTCGACGGCACCGTGGTTCACCTCAAGGCCGGCGACGTGATGGTGCAGCGGGGCACGATCCACAACTGGATCAACAACGGCAAGGAGTCGTGCATTCTCGCGGTGATCCTGATCGACGCGAAGTCGGTGAAGGCCGAGAACGGCAAGCTGCTGCCCGCGGTGGGCTGAAGCCTCTCCCCGCCGTCAGTCCGGGGCGCCATAGCGCGTCGAAGACGCGCGTGACCGCGCTTGTGGCGAGCGAGCCCGGAATCCAGACGCACACACCGAAGGTGGAACTGGATTCCGGGCTCCGGCCTTGCGGCCGGCCCCGGAATGACTCGTTGCAGTGACGGCGTCTTATTTGGCCAGCAGCACCACGGCTTCAACCTCATAAAGCGCATCCGGCCGCGCCAGGGCCGGTACGCCGATCGTGGTGCTGGCCGGCGGCTGCGCGGTGTTGACGTACTGGTCGCGCACCTCGCGGTAGATGCCGAGGTTCTTCGGGATGTCGACCAGGTAGTTGTTGAGCTTGACCACGTCGTCGAAGGTCGCGCCGACCGCCGCCAGCGCGGCCTTGAGATTCTCGAACGCCTGCAGGCACTGCGCGCGGAAGTCGCCGGCGATGTCGCCGTCCGGCTTCAAGCCGAGCTGGCCGGCGATGTAGACGATCCGGTCGGGGCCGGTGACCTCGACCACGTGGCTGTAGCCGCCCGGCTTGGCGATCGCCGCCGGATTCATGAAACGCGTGTTGGAAGGCATGGACAGACGCCCCGATGTTTGGGCGCCGCCCGATGCGGCACCCGGCGGCCGACTATAACGAAATCGGACGGGGCAAGGCGCGGCCGCAAAGCTGGCCGCAGACGTCAGTGCGTCCAGGCGCCGCGGCGGGTGTTGGAAAAGTTGTCGGCGTAGGACAGGCCTTTGCGCGCCGCGGGCTTTACGTCCCGCACCTGATAGGGAATGCCGTGGCGCTCGGCATAGGCCACCGCCTCCTCCTTGGTGGCAAAGCGCAGCCGCAGCTGGCTCTTCATGTCGCCCGAGCTGGTCCAGCCCATCAGCGACTCGACCACGCGCGGCTCCTCGGGCTCGTAGTCGAGCACCCAATCGCGGGTCTTGGCGGACCCGGACTGCATGGCGGTCTTGGCGGGGCGGTAGATGCGGGCGGTCATGGGTCTGGCTCTAGAAGTGCTTTTTGGCGAAGGCTCGGCCCGAGTCGGGTTTCAGATAGCGTTCGAAGGCATATGCCTTCTGTTCGTTCTCGAAAGCAACGTAGTTCTTCAGCGTCCAAGGCCGGTGCTTGGCCGTATGAAACACCTCACCAGCATTATGCTGTCTCAGCCGGGTTTTCAAATCGTTCGAAATCCCGACGTAGAAGTGCCCACCATCGGCTGCACTTCGGAGGATGGAGACGTAGATCATATCGATCCCGTCCGCCTACGCTCCTTCGGAGCTTCGGCGCGACAGCCTTCGCTCTTCGCTTCGCATCGGCTTGCCCTCCGGGCTCGCCGAGCCGAAGCTCGAAGAGCGAAGGCTGGTCGGAGCAGCAGGATTTGAACCTGCGACCCCCTGCTCCCAAAGCAGGTGCGCTACCAGGCTGCGCTATGCTCCGAAGGCGGAAGTGAATCGCATGGACCGGCGGTTGCGGTCAATCTCCGCTGTCATTCCGGGGCGGCGCCATAAGCGCGTTTACGCGCGTCTTTGACGCGCTATGGCGCCGAGCCCGGAACCCAGAGCCGAGTAAATCCCTAATTGACTGGATTCCGGGCTCGCTCGCTTCGCGAGCGCCCCGGAATGACGGCGGTGGATTACGGCGCTTTTTCCCATTCCGCGGGGCTGAAACGAACGACGGCCCCCTCATAAGGCGGGCGCGTGTTCTGGAAGGCGCCGCCGGCGTAGAGGTTCCCGGCGCCGTCCCAGACCACGGTGTCGACGAACGGCATCGAGACCTTCAGCGTGCTCCGGTGCCGGCCGTCGCGGTCGAAGATGTGCACCCGCCCCTCGCCGTATTCGGCAACCGCCATGAGGCCAGGGCGCAGCGCGATGCCGTCCGGGCCGGCGAGCGGGAACGAATAAGTCCGGGCCGCCGGCACCTGCGCGAAGTCGATCAGCACCTTGCGCGCGGTGACGCGGTGGCGGCCGTCGAGGGTGAAGGCGAGCACGCGGCGGGCGAGATGCTCGGAGAGATAAAGCGTGCGGGTCGCCGGATCGAAGTTGACGCCGTTGGCATAGCGGATCTGGCCGATGACCTCGGTCATCACGCCCATCGCGCTCAGGTGATAGACGCGGCCGGTCGCGGGCGCCGAGAGGTCGAAGATGCCGGCGTCCGAGAAGAACGCACCGCCCTGCCCGTCGCTCACCGCGGCGTTGGGATCCTGCAGGCGCGTGCCGTCCGGCGCGTTGGTGAAGCGGCGGCCGGTCGTGCCGCCCGCCGAGACCTCGACCATCGCGCGCCCGAGATGGCAGTCGACCACGAAGCCGGACGGCCCGAACGGCACGATCTGCGTCGGGCCGCAGCCGGGCAGATTCCAGAACTCGCGCGTGCCGCCGTTCTCGACGACGGTGACGCGGTCGGCGCCCATCTCGGTGAAATAGAGCTTGCCGCCGTGCCAGAGCAGGCCTTCCGGGTAAGCGCCGGACGCCACCACCACGGGCTCCGCCGCCGCAGCCCCTGCGAGCAGCGCCAGAGCCAGCGCGATGGCAGGCGCTTTCATGCGGACTTGCCGGTTTGTTGGCCGGTTTGTTGGCCGGTTTCTTGGCCGGTTTCTTGGCCGGTTTCGTCACCGCGCAGATAGCGGTCGGCGGCGACCATCACGAGGCCGCAGGCGATGGTGACGGCGGCAAACACCATGGTCAGCGCGCGCGAGCCATAGAGCGGCATCAGCGTGAACGTGGTGACGAGCGTGCCGAGCACGTTGCCGATGGTGGACACGCCATAGACATAGCTGACGATGCGTCCGCCGAACTTGACCGAGACGAGCAGGAGCCGCACCGCGAACGGGGTGAACACGCTCATCAAAGTGAGCGGCAGAAGCAGCAACATGGTCGCGCCGAAGATGATGCCGGCCATGCCGTCGCCGATCGCGTTGAGCGTCCAGGTGAACAGCGGATCGACCCAGAGCGGGATGGTGAAGAGATAGACCCCGGCGGCCGCCAGCAGCGCGCCGCAGAGCTTTGGCGACATGGTGCGGTCGACCAGCGCGCCGCCGATCAGATAGCCCGCCATGAGCGCGACCAGCACCGTGGCGATGAGAGAGGCCCAGGTGTTGATGCCGCCGCCGAAGTACGGATAGAGGTAACGGCTCGCCAGCATCTCGAAGCCCATCAGGGCAAAGCCGAGAACCAGCGCCAGGCCCATCAACAGGGTTCCGCGCATGAAAGAGTGCTGCATCAGCGGGGCGCTTCCGTCTGTTCCTTCCACTTTTCGTTGTTCTTCTCGATCGCGCGCATGGTCTCCACCGGCGCGAAATCGTCAGTCAGGATCTTGCCGGCGGGGCGCGCCAGCACGCGCCGCTGGCCGGCCAGCGTGCGCAGGTCGTGGCGGAACTGGTAGCGCTCCTGCACCTTCGCGGCGCGCGCCAGGAGCTCGGGCTGGGGAAGCGACGGGCCTTCGTAGCCGACCGCGACGACGTTGCCGCCGCCGTCATAGAGATCGACCGAGGGAAATACCGACCGCAGCGTCGCGGTCGCGGAATCGAACAGCATGGTCGAGGGCTCGATGTTCTGCACCACCACGCCGCCCGGATTGAGCCGCGACTTGACCAGCGCATAGAACTCCCTGGTCAGCAGATGGAACGGCACGAACGGCCCGCGATAGGCGTCGATCATGATGACGTCCCATTTCTCGCTGTCGCGCATCAGGTACGAGCGCCCATCGGAAACCACCGCGCGCATCGTCGCGGACTCGGTGAA
Source organism: Xanthobacteraceae bacterium (assembly GCA_019746355.1). The sequence goes on from JAIESC010000053.1 coordinate 15,886, forward strand.
CTTGAAGTACTTCTTCGCGAGCGCGACCACGTCCTTGTCGATCTCGACCGCAAGGATCGCGGTGTCGGGCATCGTGCCCTTGAGATACGAGACGGTGCGGCCGCCGCCGAGCCCGATCTCGACGATGCGCTCGGCCTTCGGCGGGTAGGCCACGCCGAGCGTCATGTAGCGGGTGTAATCGACGGTCAGCAGGCCCGGGTCCGAGAGCCGCATGCTGCTCTCGGTGTAGTAGCGCTTGTTGTGGCCGAACGTCATGGTGACGTTCTCTTTGTCACCGAAGATGAAGATGTTGTTGTAGATCGACTCGCGCGACTCAAGGAGGCCGCCCTCCTGGGCGACGGCGCGGACCACGGCCTGAAGCCCCCCCGCCGCCAGGACCACGGCGACGGCACAGCACATCACACGCCAACTTCGCATCAAGGACTCCCGGCCGGTATGGCTGAAAAAGGTGGAGCGCGGCGGCACCTGCATAGGCGGGCGGGCCGGAAAAGACAACGAACCGGCCGGATCAAGCTTGCGTCATTGGCCCTTAAGGACGATCGCCGGATGGGACACCCGGTCGCCCGGGGCGATGCCGAGCTTGCGGGCGGTGCCGGCACGGACCTCGAGCACGTAGCGGACCCCGTCCCCACCGGGAATGAGCGCGGTCGACAGCGGCTTGGTGTTTGCGGCGATCCGGCGCACGCGGCCGTCCGCGCCGATGAACAGCATGTCGAGCGGCACGTAAGTGTTCTTCATCCACATGGTGACCGGCTGCACCGAGCCGAAATCGAACAGCATGCCGCGCCCGGCCGGCAGCGAGCGCCGGTGCATCAGGCCGCGATCGAGCTCCGGCCCGGTTTTGGCGAGCTCCACGGAAAAGGTTCGGGTTCCACCGGCCGTCGCGATCGTCAGGCTCTGCCGGCCGGCCGCATCGGCCGGCGCCGCCCCGCCCCAGGCGAGCCAGAGCGACAGAATTGCCGGAAAAAGGAGCCCAAAACGGCGCATCGCGCCAATTAATGGCGCGATGTCCGTCAGTTCAAGCGGGGGACCGGATTTAGTGGGAGGCCGGGCCGTGCGGACCGCCATCGGGGCGGACCTCCGCGGCCATCATGCCCTTGGGCCCGGGCCCAAACCGGACCAGCACGGTCTGGCCGGGCCGCAGCTCGGCGATGCCGAACCGCCGCAGCGTCTCCATGTGGACGAAGATGTCCGGGGTCCCCTCGCCGCGGGTGAGGAAGCCGAAGCCGCGCAGGCGATTGAACCACTTCACCACCGCCCGCTCGAGTCCGCTGGTCGGCGTGACCGTGACATGTGTCCGTGCCGGCGGCAGCGTCGACGGATGGATCGCCGTCGACTCGTCCATCGACAGGATGCGGAAGCACTGCAGGCCCTTCGGACGTTGCAGAACTTCGGCTACGATCCGCGCACCTTCATACGCGGTCTGGAAGCCGTCGCGGCGCAGACACGTCACGTGCAGGAGAATGTCCGGCAGTCCGTTGTCCGGAACGATGAAGCCGTAGCCCTTCGAGACATCGAACCACTTGATGACTCCGGAGAGCTCGATAATGGTTGCCGTCGAGTCGTCTCCGACGTCGCCGGTCGTTTGCGGGTCTAGCCCCAAACCTTTTGGAATTCCGTCCGACGCCATGACGACGCTCGGTTGCCCCTGTTTCGTCTCTTGAGTGGACGCTTTCGCGAATCTCTTTGACAGGCGCAACAGTCGCACCCGCCATAACGTTCCGCAACGTCATGTCGAGACGGTTGTGAAAAACACGGTGGATATCGCCCGAAAACAACAGTCCGTCCCGGCGGAGCGGACCGCACAAGACTGCTTGACCGGATTGGTTTTTTGGTCGCGTCTGCCGCGGCGAATCAGTTCGTAAGCCGCGGCAAATGCTTTAGTGGGCGATGAAGGGCGAAAGTACGGCGCCAATATCGTCATGCACCACGAGATCGGCGACGTCGTCGAACTCCGTTGCATCGCGATTGATGATGACGAGGCGTGCGCCTGCCCGTTTTGCCGCAAGCGGAAATCCTGCGGCGGGCCAAACAACTAGCGACGAGCCGATGGCGAGGAACAGGTCGGCCTGCCCGGCCAGATCCTGGGCGCGGCGCATCGCATCCTCCGGCATCGACTGACCGAACGAGACGGTCGCGGTCTTGATATAGCCACTGCACTGCGGGCAATCGGGCGAACGACCGCCGGACGCGGTGAAACGCTCGCGGACCCAGGCCAATTCATAGCGTTTGGCGCATTCGAGGCAGGTCGCGTAGGTCGTGTTGCCGTGCAGCTCGACCACGTCGGTGGCGGAAAACCCCGAGACCTGATGGAGATTATCGATGTTCTGGGTGATGATCCCGGGGACCTTGCCGGCCTTGTAGAGCGAGGCCAGCGCCCGGTGGCCGCGGCCCGGTTTTGCGCCGCCGAACTGGTCTTCCATCGCAAACCGTCGCCGCCAGCTTTCGTCCCGCGCCTCCTGGCTCGCCAGAAAGTCGCCGAACTCGATCGGACGCATCTTGGTCCAGATGCCGCCGGGCGAGCGGAAGTCGGGGATGCCGCACTCGGTCGAGATGCCCGCGCCGGTGAACGGCACCACCGCCTCGGCCGCTTCGATCATCGCCCGGAGCTTGCTGATGCCGGTCTCAAGATCGGATGCGATCATCGGACTGCCTTCCCCGGCACCGCCGTGCCCTGCTCTCTTGTCACCGACGCTATCGTAGGACAGGCCGGCCCGGCACTTCCACCCCGGCCGAACTTGATGTCCTTGCGCTGCGCCCGACCGTCTCGCGCGCGATGTCCGACTCCGAAACGCCATGGATCGGACGCGCCTCGGACTCACCGGACTTGGTGACGCCACCACGCGCATTTTGTTCAAGCCTGCGGCGACCGTGAGGGCCGGCATCAAACGCTGATGCGGCTCGCGATACGCATGTCCCGCCGACGGAGCGCGTCTGCGGCAATATCTCAACAGCCAAGGCAAGGTTACGACGTGCAATGTCAGGTGCTTCACCGACTTGTAACTGCCGCTTCCCTTTCCTTGACTCATTGCTGTCACGAAAATCTGGGATGCAGCCGCCGGGCCGAAGTGCAGCACCTCTCGCGCCCGCCCCACCGCCAGCGGTGGGGCTTCGCTTTTGTGGGGCTGCGCACCTTCGGAACAATGGGCTCACAGATTCGTGACGGCCCTTGCAGCCGCCCGAGCGGCTCCCATGTGAAAAGGTGCGGAGCAAGCCCTCAGCCCCCCAGCCCCGCTTGCTTCGTAAGGCCCTGCCTTTCCCCCCAAGGCGGGGCCACACTTTATCGGGCAAGGTCTCAATGGCGCACGCGGGGGGCGCAAGAATTCTATCCTGAGACGGCAGGGTTACAGGTTCGATCCCTGTCGCCGGGCGCGCTTCGTTCCGGACGCAAGGGGTGGCCGCAGGTGCAACCTCGCCTGCCCTGCCCCCGACCGCGTTTTCCTGATATCCCGTTCGCCGGATGCCCTGAGAGGGTTTCTCAAGTTCTCAAGGGAGAAGCGAAGATGCGGTTTCTGCACACCATGCTGCGCGTGCGCGATCTCGACAAAGCGTTGCACTTTTATTGCAACCTGCTCGGGCTGGAAGAAGTCCGCCGGCGGACCGACGAGAAAGCCAAGTTCACGCTGGTGTTTCTTGCCGCACCCGAGGATGCGCCGGCGGCCAAGAAGGCGCTGGCCGAAGGCCGCCGCGACGCGCCGATGGTGGAGCTCACCTACAACTGGGACACCGAGGACTACGGCGAGGCGCGCTACTTCGGCCACCTCGCCTACGAGGTCGACGACATCTACGCGACCTGCGAAAAGCTGCAGAACGGCGGCGTGACCATCAACCGGCCGCCGCGCGACGGCAACATGGCGTTCGTCCGCTCGCCCGACCTGCATTCCATCGAATTGCTGCAACGGGGCAAGCCGCAACCGCCGAAGGAACCCTGGGCGTCGATGCAGAACACCGGGCGGTGGTAGGCGGCCCGCCCGGCCCGTTCCCCACCGGTTTTCCGCCTCCCGGACCGGCATCCGATGCTCTCGTTTGCCGGTCCGCCACAACGCCTTTATAGGTCTGTGCGCCGAGACCGGGCGCGGCCTCGTCCCCATCGTCTAGAGGCCCAGGACATCACCCTTTCACGGTGAAGACCGGGGTTCGAATCCCCGTGGGGACGCCATCCTTGACTTCCACGACTGAAAGTCACCCAACAGCTTGAAAGGCAACGCGGTTTGCGGGGTTCGAAGCCGTTTTCCGGACCATACGCCAGACGGTCAGCAAGCGTGAGCCGCAGGACCAGTCTTTTGATCCTTCGAGGGCGGCCTTCGGCCGCCGCCTCAGGATGACGGTTCGGGATTTCTGGTCATGAGGGCCAGCGGCCCTGACGCTCTTAGATGGCAGTGCTTTTGGCCAGGGCGGCGCTTTCTTGCTGCGCCTTGCGCAGATACGGCCGGCGCAGCTTCAGGAAGAATGTCTCGAAATAGATGTAAGAGAGCCCGGCAACCGGCGCGAACAGCAGGAAGGCCATCGTCGCGATCAGCAGCACCGGGAAGAAATTCTCCGCACTGCCGATCCGCTCCGCGAACACCCGGCTCAGCAGCACGACCGGAAAGAAGTGCAGCAGATAGATCGAGTAGGACCATTCGCCGATTTTGGCGAGGCTGCGGTCGAGCCAGGATGGCAGCCGCACTGATGCGCCGTCATACAGCGCGATCAGCGACGCATACGTAATGCCCTCGATGGTCGGGATCACGATCCACAGCGCGCTGCCCGACACCACGCCGGTGCGGTTGTAATAGCCGCCCATGGCGGCGAACTGCTGCCAGAAGATCAGGAACGACA
>JAIESC010000056.1 GCA_019746355.1 Xanthobacteraceae bacterium
ACGCAGACTTCTCTTGCCTCGGGAATCATCCCGATCTTGAATCACGACTCACGTTCTATGAAAAGTAGGTACTAGATTTTCGGCAGCACCTCGGCCGGGATCGCGTGCGGCCGGTATTTCACCGGCCGGTTGCGGCGAAAATAGTTGCCGATCTGGTAGGCAAACGCCGCAAGGATCGCCGCGATGATGGCGCTGGCGCTCCACTGCTCCTGCCGCAGCGCGCGCACGATCATCGCCGCGATGGTGACCATGACCACGGCGAACACCACGACGCCGAGCCAGTAGCTGATGACCGGCAGGCCGGTCGTGAACTGCGCCTCGCTCTTTGCCTCGGCCAGCCGCCGGTGCAGCTCGGTGATGAACGCCACGTAGGCCGCGTCCTGCCGTTCCTGCTCGACGAGGCTTCGCCACGACACCGAGACGATCGATATCTTCGGATTGTCGGTCGACCAGATCTCGGTGATGAAGCGGCGCGACTGCATGGTCACCGGCCGGTACGACAGCCGCACGGCGCGGATGCGCTCGTAGCGGACACGGCCGCTGCGCAGCCCCATCTGCCAATGCAATCCGTCGGACTTCAGCTTGAACTCGCACCACGCGCCGATCAGCGACGGCTTGAAGGCATAGGCCGGATCCGGCGTTTCGTCGTCGCCGATGCCCGGCGCGGCCGGCGGTTGCGCGTTCATGGTATGATTTTGCCGCCGGTGTCGTGCTCACCGCAAGCGCTCCCGGCGCCGCAGCCCACAAATCGCTCCCCCGGTCGTCATGCCCCGCGCACAGCCGCCGAAGGACGGCGTCGCTTCGCTCGCCTATAGCCGTCCGAAGGACGGCGTCGCTTCGCTCGCCTATGGCATCCAGTGGCTGCCGACGGCACAATTCGAAAGAACTGGATCGCCCGCCTTCGCGGGCGATGACGACCGCGCTAGCTCTTTTGGCTCCCGATCCGGTCGATCCGCGCCATCTCCGGAAACAGCCGCATCCAGAGCAGCGCCACGGCGACCGCGCCGATGCCGCCGACCAGCACCGAGGTGAAGGCGCCGAACAGCGCGGCGACGGCGCCGGCGCGGAATTCGCCCAGCGTCCCCGACGTGCCGGTGAACATGAAATTCACCGCCATGACGCGGCCGAGCATCTCGTTCGGCGTCCGCGTCTGCACCAGCGAATGGCGGATCACGACGCTGACCGCGTCGGCCGCGCCATAGACCGCGAGCGCCGCCATCGAGACCACCAGCGAGGTCGAGAACGCAAACGCAATCGCCGCGAGACCGAACACCGACACCGCGCCGAGCAGCACATGGCCGATGCGGTGCTCGAGCTGGTGATGCGCAAGCCAGACGGAAATCGCCAGCGCGCCGACCGCGGGCGCGGAGCGCAGAAGGCCGAGCCCCCAGGGGCCGGTGTCGAGCACGTCCTTGGCATAGATCGGCAGCAGCGCCGTGACACCGCCCAAGAGCATCGCGAACAGATCGAGCGAGATCGCGCCGAGCACCACCTTGTTGTAGCGGATGTAGCGGAAGCCCGCGAACAGCGTCTCGAGCGTGACCGGCTTCTTCTCCGGCGGCGGCCCCTGCAGCCGGATGAGGCTGATGAGCGCGCTCGCCAGCACGAACACAGCGGTGCTGACCAGATAGACGGTCGCGGCGCCGAACACATAGAGCAGCCCGCCGATCGCCGGTCCGCAGATGATCGCGGTCTGGCTCGCGGTGCCGGACGCCGCGATCGCGCGCGGCAGCAGCGACGGCGGCACGATGCCCGGCACCAGCGTGTGCATGGTCGGCGTCTCGAACGCGCGCGCGGTGCCACTGACGAACAGGATCGCGAGCATCGCGTCGCGCGTGAGAAACCCGCCGAGCGTGCCGACCGCAAAGGCCGCGGCCGCCAGCGCCTTCACCACCTGGCAGGTGCCGACCACGACGCGGCGGTCGTAGCGGTCGGCCATATGGCCGATGACGACGCCGAGCACGACGACGGGAAAGAACTGCACCAGACCGACCAGGCCGAGGTCGAAGGCGCTGCCGGTCAGCTCGTAGATCTGCCAGCCGACCGCGACCGCCTGCATCTGATAGGCGCCGTTGGTCGCGGTGCGCGCGCCCCAGTAGGCGACGAACGAGCGGTATCCGAGCAGCGAGGACTGCGGCTCGGCGAGCGTTTCGGGCGCGGATGTCTCGGGCGTGGAAGACATGGGCCATCGGGCCATGAACGAAGAGGGCGCGCCTTCATAGCGCGCCCCCTCCTCGTGACCAATGCCTATCCCCGGTCATTCCGGGGCGCGGGCGAAAGCCCGCGAACCCGGAATCCAGAACCAAGCTCAGCACCTGCGTCTGGATTCCGGGCTTCGGCCTTCGGCCGGCCCCGGAATGACCGCGCTGAGAGTTCCGCGAGCGTTACTGCTCCAGCTTGACGTTCGCCTTCTTGATCACGTCGTGCCAGGTGTTGATTTCCGACTTGAAGAACGCCGCCGTCTCGGCGAGCGAGGCGCCGGCCACCTCGGCCGACAGGTTTCCGAGCCGCTTCTTCACGTCCGGATCGCGCAAGGCCTCGTTGATGTCGGCGCTGAGCTTGTTGATGATCGGCTGCGGCACCTTGGGCGGCGCAACCAGCGCGAACCAGGTCACCACCACGAAGCCCGGCACGGTGTCCTTGACGACCGGCACGCCCGGAAGCGTCTCCACCGGTTTCTCGGTCGCCACGCCCAGAGCCCTGATCGAGCCGGCCCGGATCAGCGAGCCCGCCGCGCCGATATTGTCGAAGGCGACGTCGACGTTGCCGGCAACGAGGTCGGTGACCGCGGGCGCCGAGCCGCGATAGTGGATGTGCTGGAACTTGACGCCCGCCATCTGTGCAAACAGCTCCGAGGTCAGATGCGAGGTCGTGCCGATGCCCTGCGTCGCCGAGTTCAGCACGCCCGGATTGGCCTTAGCGAAGGCGATGAACTCGGCCACGTTCTTCACGTTCTTGAGCTTCGGCGAATTGGTGAGGATCGCGTTCGGCACCTTGCCCATCACCGCGAGCGGAATGAACTGGGCCGGGTCGAACGAAAGCTTGGGATAGAGGTTCTGGTTGATGACCAGCGGCGGCGGCGGCGCCGCGAACAGCGTGTAGCCGTCCGGCTCGGAGTGATAGGCGACGTCGGCACCGACATTGCCGCCCGCGCCGGCGCGGTTCTCGACCACCACGCCCTGCCCCCACTTCTTCGTCAGATAGTCGGCGACGATGCGCGGCATGGCGTCGGCGGTGCCGCCGGCCGGAAACGGCACGATGATCTTCACCGTGCGCGTCGGATAGTCCTGCGCGGATGCGCCTGGTGAAATCGCGAGCGCCGCAACGAGCGCCAAACCGAGGCCGGCAAGCCAGCGTGCCATGTTCGTTCTCCCATCCCTCTGTTGTTTGGAACGAAACTAGACGCTTGCCGCGGCTGTTTCCAGCGCGGGCACGCCGCACCCACGGCACCGCTGGTGGCTTTCGCAGTCCGAAAAATCAGGTCAGCCGAAGAAGCGGGCGAGCCAGTTGTAGACCCCGGCGGCACCCGCTGGCCCGGCATAGCCGAGGTAGCCGTCCGGACGGACCACGATCACTCCGTCCCCGTAGATGCGATGGGCCTGCCCATGCGTGTCGATCAACGTCGCGCCGTCCGCCCCCGCGCTGCCGGCTGATACGACACGATAAGCTTGCACAGCGCGGCGAGCCTGTTCGTCGAGCGCAGGCGGTGTAGCCCCGCCAAGCGCCAACATCGTGAAATGCCCGCCGCGAAACGCATCGAACAGCCGCACCGGCGCACCGCTCGCGTCGGTCAAATGCGCATCCGGCGCGCGGTCGCCTGCCCGTGCGACGCCCTCACCCACCGCACCGCGCTCGTCGCACGACAGCGGCCCGCCGCGATAATTGAGGCCGAGCTGCATGTGCTCGCCCTTGCGCGGCTCCTCTTTGTCCTTCGCCTTGCCGAGCCAGTCCTTGTGCATCTGCACGACAAACTCGAGAAGGTGCGCCGCGACCGGCAGCCGCTCCTCCTGGTAAGTGTCGAGCAAGGCGTCGAGGGCGCCGTGGCGCAGCACTTGGCCAAGCTTCCAGCCGAGATTGTAGGCGTCCTGCACCGCCGTATTCATGCCCTGCCCGCCCGCGGGCGGATGCACGTGCGCCGCGTCGCCGACCAGGAACACCCGGCCGATGCGGAAATGTTTCGCCAAGCCGCTGCGCGAGCCGAAATGCGATGCGTAGAGCACCTCCGTGACATTCAGCTCGGGCTTTTCCGTGCGGTCGCGCACGAGCTTACGCAATGTCTCGAACGACAGATCCGGCTCCTCGTTCTCGAACTTGGCGTAGAGCTGGAACGCGTTGGTGTGCACCAAAGGCCCAAGCCACAGCGCGCCGCCCTTGGCGTTGTCCCACATGTGCCAATGCTCGCGGTCGAGGCCGCCCTCGATGACCACGTCGGCCGTGATCATCGGATGCGGGTCGATGGTCTCGCTGGCGAACTCGACACCTGAGCCCGCGCGCACCGCGCCTCGGGCCCCATCGCAGCCGGCGAGATAGCGCACCCGCAGCGTCTCCTGCCGCCCGTCCGGATGCGCGAGCGTGCACGCCACGCTGTCCGCGCCCTGCGTGAACGACTGAAGCTTGCTGCCGAACTCGACCTTGCCGCCGAATTCGGCGAGCCGCGCGCGCAGGACGTCGAGCGCACGCGGCTGCAACAGCATCCACATGCTGGGATAAGGCACGTCCGGCGTCGGCTCGCGCCGCTCGATACGATGAAACTTGGCGGCGCCGAGCGGCTTCGGCCCGTCCCACGCCTGCGCCGGAGAATAAGGACCACCCGCGGCGTGCACCCGGTCGATGATGCCGAGGTCGTCGTAGATTTCCAGCGTCCGCGGCTGGATGCCCTTGCCGCGCGAGCCGGAGCGGTGGTCCGGCGGCGCGGGAAGCGCATCGACAATGCGGAACGCCACGCCACGGCGCGCGAGATCGCAGGCGAGCACGAGACCGGCGGGACCGGCCCCGGCGATCAGAACATCTGCCACTATCGCACTCCTTTTGGTCGTCATGTTGCGAGTTGACCGCCACTTTCACGAGCGCCGAGACCAGCGTGGCGCGGCTGGCGCAGGCCCCTATAGTGTTGGTACGCCACTTCACATAGCGATACTTGGCTGCGCATGGGTGTTCAGCCGAATTACCAATAGCGGTGCATGGATGTGCGGTTGCACACCACTCCCAAGCCCGTACCGTGTGGTTCATGGAAGCGTTCGATCCCACCCAACTCGGTTTTACTCTCCTGGAGCGCTTTGAGTTCCCAGGCGGGGTACACGTTTACGAATATAGAAATCATCCCACCGTGGATGGCGTCCCCAACTTCCTTCGCCTCAACCTCTATCTTTCAAGGGATGGCAGCTACGTCACGATCTGGCATGGCCTGCTTGAGCCGATCGCAGCAGAAGCAAGACTCGCAAACGTAGGGAAGCCCACAGATTTCGATCTGCATTCGCTATACGATGAACCGCTGTTCAAAGGTCATATCGATTCAGCAGAAGCGGCAACGCACATCCTCAAGGCCTTGCGAATTGGCCAGCCAGGACACCACGAACGTCCCCAGGTACTAAGCGTCAGCCCTGGCAGCGGGCTTCGGTGCGATTTCGTGAACGCAACGGATTAAGTTGGGCAAAGGACGCGTGCCGACCGGCATCCTGCCTGGCATTTGACAGATCGCCATCCGCCCAACAGTCTCACGCCGCCATCAATGCCGGGATGTCGCCTATGCAACCGCACGAACGCCTCGCCTACTCTCCGATCGAAACGCGCCCGCCGCTGAAGCTGCCCGACGGGCTCCGGCTCATCCTCTGGCCGCTGATGTCGCTCGAGCAGTGGGACATCTCGCGGCCGATGGCGCGCATGGTGATCACGCCGCCGCAGGGCCAGCCGATGCTGCCGGACCATCCGAACTGGAGCTGGCACGAGTACGGCATGCGGGTCGGCTTCTGGCGGCTCAAGCGCGTGTTCGAGCGGCTGAAGATGACACCGACGGTCACGGTCAACGGCCGCGCCTGCGAGGCCTATCCGCAGGTGATCCAGGCGGTCGCCGACGCGGGCTGGGAACTGAACGCGCACGGCTACGACCAGGTCCCGATGCACAAGGTCGAAAACCAGCTCGGCGAGATCAAGCGGGCCATCGACATCGTCGGCAAGTTCTGGGGCCGGCCGCCGCGCGGCTGGTTCGGGCCGGGGCTGACGCAGACCTTCGACACCATCGATTACCTGTCGGAGGCCGGCATCGAATACATCGGCGACTGGGTGCTCGACGACGAGCCGGTGACGCTGAAGACCAGACACAAGCCGATGGTGGCGCTGCCCTACAATTTCGAGCTGCACGATATCGTCATGATGGTGCTGCAGAGCCATCCGTCGGAGGAGCTCTACCGACGCTCGATGGACGCGTTCAATTGCCTCTACGAAGAATCGAAGGACCGCGCCAAGATCATGTCGATCGCGGTGCATCCGTTCCTGGCCGGCCAGACGCACCGCATCAAGCACGTCGAGCGCACGTTCGAGGACATCCTGTCCAAGCCCGGCGTCGCCTGCTGGGACGGCGAAAAAATCCTCGACTGGTATCTCGGCACGCAGAAGGGCAAGGCATGAGCGGCTTTTTCGTCCCGCACGATCTCAAGGCACCGCTCAAGGGCGCGGCAAGCGGCCCGCTCGCGGGCTTAACCGCCGCGGTGAAGGACCCGTATGCCATCGCCGGCGAGAAGGCCGGCCCCGGCAACCCGGACTGGCTTGCGCAGGCTCCGACTGCGACGCAACACGCGGCGGCCGTCGACAAACTGCTCGCCGCGGGCGCAACCATCATCGGCAAGACCATCACCGACGAGTTCTTCTACAGCGTCACCGGCATGAACGCGCATTACGGCACGCCGGCGAACCTGCGCGCGCCCGGGCGCATCCCGGGCGGCTCGTCGAGCGGCTCGGCCGCGGCGACCGCGGCAGGCTGCTGCGACTTCGCCCTCGGCTCCGACACCGGCGGCTCGGTGCGCGTGCCGGCCTCGTTCTGCGGGCTCTACGGCATCCGCACCACGCACGGCCGCATCGACACAAGCGGCGCGATGGACATGGCGCCGTCGTTCGACACCGTCGGCTGGTTTGCGGCGTCGGCGGGTTTGTTTCGCACCGTGGGCCAGGTGCTGCTCGACAAGGCGGGCGTGTCGGCCCCGATCGCGAACCTGCTGGTGCCGGATGACGCTTTCGCCGAGGCCGACCCGCCGGTGACGGCACTCCTGCGCGACGCGCTCAGGGCGATGGCGGGCGCGCTGCCGAAGCCGCAGGCCATGAACGTTGCCCCCGGCGGCTTCGAGAAGTGGCGCGATGCGGTCCGCGTCATCCAGGCGCACGAGATCTGGCAGGTCTACGGCCGTTTCGTCGAGGAGAAGAAGCCGCGCTTCGGACCAGGCGTCGCCGAGCGCATGCAGATCGCGGCGAAGATCACCAGGGCCGAGGCGGATGCCGCAGGCGAAGTGCGGAGCGCGGCCCGCGAGCACATCCGCGGGCTGGTCAGGCCCGGCACGATCATGGCGCTGCCGACGGCGCCCTGCATTGCGCCCAGGATCGACACGCCGCAGGATGCGCTGGAGTCGTTCCGCGTGCGGGTGATGCGGCTCACCTGCATCGCCGGGCTCGGCGGCCTGCCGCAGATCTCGGTGCCGGTGGGAACGGTGTCGGGCTGCCCGGCCGGATTGTCGTTCATCGGCTGGGCCGGCGGCGACGAGGCGCTGCTTGATCTGGCGGTCGCGGTCGCCAAACACTGCGGCCTGGAGCGCGCTTAAGAGCGGTTTCCAGGTTGGTTTGCACCGCTCCATCCGCCGTCATGCGCGGGCTTGACCCGCGCATCCCGCTTGGGAGGGCACAGTACCCGCCCAAGCGAGGTGGCCGGGACATGGGAGAGCGAAGCGACGCCGTCCTTCGGACGGCTATGGCCCGGCCATGACGTGGCGAGGCTGGCGCAAACCAACTGGAAAGCGCGCTAGCTCGACGAACGACTCACTCGTAGAATTGCGGCGACATTTTCAGCGTGTCGCGCTGCGCCTTGTCGTGATTAATCCAGAGCGTCGCCTTCTCCTTGGCGAGAATGCCCGCGATCTTTTCCATCGAAGCCTTCGACTGCTCCTGATTGAAATTGTTCACCGGCACACCGCGGTTGTCCCAGTTGCCCTTGAAGTGCACGGCATCGCCGGAGAGCACCAGGGCGCCGGTCTTGGGCAATTTCACCAGCAGCGACTGGTGCCCCGGGGTGTGGCCGGGCGTCGCGATGATGACGATGCTGCCGTCGCCGAACACGTCCCGGTCGCCTTCGAGCTTGGTCACCGGGTGCTCGGGCTTGAAGCGACCCACGCCGAGCGGATTGGGCCAGTCGTATTCGGCCTTCTGCACGTACAGCATCGTCTGCGGGAACATCTCGACATTGCCGACGTGATCGGGATGGGTGTGCGACACCGCCATGCCTTTGAGGTCGGCGGGCTTGACGCCAAGCTCCGCAAGCTGCGCCACAAGCTTCTTCGGCCGCTTCCAGTGCGTGGCCCGCGGATCGGACGGCTTCTGGCCGTCCGGCATGTCGGCGATGGCGTCGGCCACGCCCGTATCCCACAGGAACCAGCCTTGCGAATGCTTGATGAGGTAGCAGTTGTCGACGAAGTCCATCGACTTGCCTTCGTTGACGCCCGGCGACCAGCGGCCGATGTCGCCAGCGACGCCTTCACCGCAATTGAGGATGTAAAGCTTCTCGATGCCGGTCCTGTCGGTATCGGTTTTGGCCTGAGCGATAGCTGTCTCGCCTGGCAACGCACAGAGCCCGGCAATAGCCAAGGCGGCGACGATCCTTGCCATCGTTTCCATGACGCCAACTCCCCATGAGTTCCCGTGCCGGCTTTGGTGCCGCGCTGTTTCTCGGGTCAGGGAGAATAACACAAGGCCGCGCGGCGTATTCCGCCACGCGGCCAGGTTCCGGTCATGAAGCCGGTGTTCTACTCGGCGATGTCGAGCGCCAGCACCGCGGGCGCGAGCAACCAGGTCGCAAGTTTGGCAGGTGAGCCGCCCTCCATGTCCTGCGACCGGTCCGCGATCGTCAGCGCGACCCGCCAGGCAACCCAGTACATCGCGTAGTAGATCGGAATGAAGGCGGCGAGCGCCACCGTCTTGGACACCGGATCGAGCACCAAGCCGACGCCGACCGCGAGCGCCTGGCCGACGATCAGCACCACCACGTAGACAAGCAGAACCCGAAGCGTATTGCCGCCATTGCCCATATCGTCACCCCGCTTTTATCAATCCGAATGGTCGGATCGGGGCGATTGTCGGCAACCTTTCGGATGGATCAATCCGCTGGACGATCCGTCGCACCCGTAAATCATGCCGGTGCGACATTCCGCCTGCGTCAGCGGCGCGCGCGCTTGCCCTTGGCTTCCCACTCGGGATGGGCGTCAAAGGCTTGGCCCATCAGCCAGCCGCCGACAAAGGGAACGACGCAGTCCGCCGTCATCACATAAACTTCGCGGAGCGTCAGCTCGCGCTGCACGGCGATCGTGCCGGCGATCGGAGCAAGCGCCATGCAGCCGACCGTGGTGAGGACCGCGGCGCCGCCGTTGCTCACCTTGGCGTTGCGCGGCTCCTTCCACTTCCAGTCGCGTAACGCAAAGTAGCCGGCGGTCATCCCGACGCCGACGGCCAGCCCGGACCAGAACAGGCGCGGGTCGTCCTTATTCCGCTTGAGGATCCTGGCTTCCGCACTGGGACAGAGCAACGCCATGGCCGTCACGACGACGGTCACAATTCCCAACCAGCGCTTCATTCCGGTCCCCAGCCCCACCTGTGTTGGACGAGCACCATACTGATGATGCTCGGGTCGCAAAGTCGAGGCGCCAAGCCCAAAGCACGGGGGATATTTCGAAGAACGCCGGCGAGTGCAGCAATTCTGCAACGAGGCGACCTCCAAAAAATCGGCACTCTGCCTGGGTTTTCACCGCATTCGCTTAGAATGCAAACAAAGAGGGGCCGCCCTTGTGGACAGCCCCTCCATTGTCAAACCGCGTCCGGTCCAAGCCCGCGCGAGGCGGGCCGGCCGTGCGCGACCGCGCAGCGATTCGTATCGCGCGGCGCTAGCTCAGAACCCCAGCCGAGGCGAGGATCCAGCTCACGGATGCCGGCACACGCGGCGATAGACAATGAGACACTGGATCACCTCCTTTCAGTTGTTTCAGGGAACTCCAGCCTAAGGCAGATTCGGGCCTTGTCAAAAATTTCCGCTGCCCGACCCGCTCCTCACTGTTCCGCACGCAGCGCCTGGCGCAGCTCATCAAGCGTCAGTTGCGGCACTGACGCGCCGAGCAACCGTCGCATGACGTCGACCGCCGCAGAGCACTGCTGCCGCTCGCCCGCATCGGCAAACATCTCGACGCAGAGCGGGTGCTCGGCGCGGCAGGTCCGTTTTGGCGCATCGACGGGCACCGATTTCGCGCTTGCAAGCTCGAAGCGCATCTCGGCATCGCGCTTCATGTAGGATTCGCGGATCGAGCCGAGCAGCAGGACGACGTACATCGCAGCAATAATCATCCCGGTCAGTACGGTGACCGACTTGTCCACCCGCAGCAGCATCCGTTTTCCCCATTTGTGACGGAAAAATAACGGCGCGATTTGCGGCCTGCATCGGGATTTTGTTGCGCCTTGCGATGTCGGTTAAGCGGTGGTCACCGGCGATCAACACGCGGCCGAAATCGCGAGCGGTGCCGGACGCTTCGCGGGAACGCTCGCCGGCATGTCGCGCCAACAACACAGCGCAAAATAATTTGCGGCGGTACGGATGACGGAAGAAAGCTTTGACGGCGCGTCCGATGCGGCGCACCGCCCTTATGTCAAGCTTCAATCGCCTGTCCGAAATTGCAACGGCTGGCTAGAGATAAGTCCACCACCACTCGCGGCGTCGGCGCTTGACGGCCGAGAACCAGAGGCACAGCGGATAGAGGATCGCGATTACCGCGAGCCACACCGCATAGATGCCCGGTAATCCCAGACCGTAGCCCGCGGGCTTTCCAGCCGGCATGCCGCCGAACAGCCATCCGACCTGGCCCAGCGTCACGGCCGCGAACAGAACGGCGAGCGCATGGATCAGGAACAGGTGGGCGACGTAGTAGAAGAACGGGACCCGGCCGAAGGTCATGATCACGTCGGCTGCCCGGCCGCGGACGCCATCAAAAGCCGCGAGACACAATAGCGCCGGGCCAAGCGTCATCGATAGATAGAGCAGCGACGGCGGATACTTCTCACAGTTGACGAAGGAGAGCGCGGTGGCGAGCAGGCTTTCGTGCGCGGTCCAGGGCGCCGGGTCGCCGTAAAGATTGCCGGCACGCAGCAGGATAAAGCCCGCGATCGTCGCAATGCCCAGACCGCCGAGCCAGCGCCGCCGAAGCGGCCGCGGCAGCGCAAACACGGGGCCAAGCGCGTAGCCCGCAGCCATCACGCCGATCCACGGGATCAACGGATAGAGCGCAAACAGCTTGATGCCCGCGCCGAGATCAAGCATTCCCGGCTGATGCAGCAGGTGCCAGAGCGGTGCCGCCGCGCCGAACGTCTCGGCCTTGAAGCCGTCGAGCATGTTGTGGCCGAGGATCATGCCGAGCCCAACCACCGCGATCGCCCAGCGCGGCAGGTGGACAAGCGCCGCAAGCGCGATCATCGACGCGCCGATGGCGAAGATCACCTGCATAACGAAATTGCCGAGGTCGAAGCTGAACATCCAGCCGAGCCGCACCACGGTGAACTCGATCAGAACGAGCCACAGGCCGCGCGTCAGCAGATAGCGGCTCACCTCGCCGGCCGTACGGCCCTGCGAGCCGTAAAGACAGGCCGAGATGCCGGCGAGGAAGATGAAGGCCGGCGCGCAGAAATGGGTGATCCAGCGCGTCAGGAACAGCGCCGGGTCGGCGACGTCGCGCGGATTGAAGCCGCCCGCCGCGAAGAAATCGCGGGTGTGGTCGAGCGCCATCACGATCATCACGAGGCCGCGCAGGAAATCGATGGACGCGAGCCGGCCCGCGGCTTGCGATTGCTGCTGCAACGAACTTTTGCCGCCGGCGCGCGTGTCCTGCCGTGGCTGGGACCGCCTCTGCGACTCAAACAGAAGTGTCACGGCACATTCCTTTCAGAATGAATTGAACGATCGACATCAAATTCAGAAATGTCGGCGGAAAAGCCGACCGCCGCAAGGCGCGCTGAAATGCCTTGCACGCCGCGTTCCGGCAAGATGAAGTTTCTGATGGTTTCGATTGAAAAATGCGATCGATCGAGATTGAACCTGCCGCATGAGCCGGACGACTAAGCGCGCGCTGCGCGCTTCGTGGCAAAAGTTGGTCGGATCACGGCGCCGCCGCGGCGCGCTTCAGCCGCACGATGGCCTGGTCGAGGGCCGAGAGGAACCGCGAGCGGTCGCGCGGCGCGAACGGCTTCGGCCCGCCGGTGACCGCGCCGGCGCTGCGAAGCTCGTGCAACAGGTTCCTCGTTGCGACCGTCATGCCGATCGAGTTGTCGTCGAACGGCTTTCCGTTCGGCGCAATGACAACCGCGCCGGCCTTCACGCCACGGCTCGCGAGCGGCACATCTGCGGTCACCACGATGGCGCCGTTCGCGGCGCGTCCGGCGATCCAGTCGTCGGCCGCGTCCATCGCCCCGCCGACCACGACGCGCTCGATCCACGGCTCGCGCGGCACCATGATCGGCGTATTGCTGACGACAAAAACCTTGAGCCCGTGCCGCGCCGCGACACGATAGATCTCGTTCTTCACCGGACAGGCGTCGGCGTCGACGTAGATTTCGACCGGCTTCATCGCGGATGAATCGTTCTCAAGTGTTCCAGCTTCACGCTCAGTTGCACAACGCGCGGCACATCCCAAACCTTCGGTTCCAGGAACATCGCATGTCCCGCTCCGTTGGCCCACATGGAAACTTGACAGGAGTTGGCTATGCCAGAGACACGACAATCTCTTTCCATGATCGCGGCCATTCTTCTCGCCGGCAGCGCCGGATTGGCGCTGGCCCAAGGTGGCGGTGGTGGCGGTGGCGGCGGCGGTGGCGGCGGAGCCGGTGGCGGTGCGGGCGCCTCGTCGGGCACAACCGGCGGATCCGCCGGTACAGGTATGAGCGGATCTGGCACGTCACCGACCAACCCGTCGGCTTCTCCATCCGCTCCCGGCACCATGGGCGCGAGCCCGTCAGCGCCAGGCACGGTTCAGACCAACCCGTCGTCCGCCGGGACGCCGAACACCGGACGCGCCGACGCGCCGGGCCGGCCATGCGGCCCGACGGCAGGAACGAGCCAGGGCGCGCCGGGCCGCTCCACCACCGGCAGCGCGGCGCAGGATTCGACGGTCACGAGCCCCAACCCGGCGCCCGGCACGGCGGGGTCGCCAACCGGCGCCTATCCGAACCTCAACAGCACGACGGGCTCGGGGAGCTTCTCCGGCGCCGGCTGCTAGCAGTTCGTGCCTACGGAAAACGGAACGGCGCGCGCCGGCGCGCCGTTCGCATGCCGCTATCCGGCGTCAGCGCACCAATTCCCGCATCGCCTGATCGAGCCCCTCGAGCGTCAGCGGGTACATCCGCCCGCCCATCAGCTGCTTCATCAGGCGGATCGAGTGCGTGTATTCCCACTGGCTCTCCGGCACCGGATTGAGCCACACGCAGGCCGGATAGGTGCGCGTGATGCGCTCCATCCATGTCGCCCCGGCCTCCTCGTTGAAGTGCTCGACCGAGCCGCCCGGCGTCGTGATCTCGTAGGGCGACATCGAGGCGTCGCCGACGAAGATCGTCTTGTAGTCGTGCGGATAGGTGTGCAGCACCTGCCAGGTCGGCGTCGTCTGCTGGAACCGTCGGCGGTTCTCCTTCCACAGCCGCTCGTAGACGCAGTTGTGGAAGTAGAAATGCTCCATGTGCTTGAACTCGGTGCGCGCCGCCGAGAACAGCTCCTCGGTCGCCTGGATGTGCCAGTCCATCGAGCCGCCGATGTCGAAGAACAGCAGCACCTTCACCGCATTGTGCCGCTCCGGCCGCATCAGGATGTCGAGATAGCCCTTGTGCGCCGTACCCTTGATGGTGCCGTCGAGATCGAGCTCGTCGGGGGCGCCGGTGCGGGCGAACTTGCGCAGCCGCCGCAGCGCCACTTTGATGTTGCGCGTGCCGAGTTCGACGTCGCCGTCGAGGTCCTTGAACTCGCGCTTGTCCCACACCTTCACCGCGCGGCGATGCTTGCTCTCCCCGCCGATGCGGATGCCTTCGGGGTTGTAGCCGGAATTGCCGAACGGTGACGTGCCGCCGGTGCCGATCCACTTGTTGCCGCCCTGGTGGCGGCCCTTCTGCTCGGCCATGCGCTTCTTCAGCGTCTCGAGCAGCTTGTCGAGGCCGCCCAGCGCCTCGATCTGCTTCTTCTCCTCCTCGGTGAGATATTTCTCGGCGAGCGCCTTCAGCCACTCGGACGGGATTTCAGTTGCGACCGCGTCCTCCATCAGCTCGAGGCCCTTGAAGACGTGGCCGAACACCCGGTCGAACTTGTCAAGGTTGCGCTCGTCCTTCACCAGGGCGGCGCGCGACAGGTAATAGAAGTCCTCCACCCGCCGGCCGGCGAGATTCTTGTCCATCGCCTCCATCAGCGTCAGATATTCGCGCAACGTGACCGGCAGGCCTGCGGATTTCAGCTCGTGGAAGAACGTGACGAACATGGCGCGAGCATAGCATGGGCCCGGCCGTGCGACCAAAATGCCGCAGCGGGACCGGCCCCGCCTTCATCTGCCGTTCATCCGGCTGATCCGAAAACGTCATCGGGCGATAACAAGGGTCAAGAAGGCCGGGGCTGAATGCCGGGGTTGATGCGTCTCGGGGCCGTGCTCACGGCCACCGTGGTTCTGCTCGCGCCAGCGATCTGGAACCGGTTTCCGCTGCTGCAATACGACACCGGCGGCTATCTCGCGCGATGGTACGAGGGCTATCTCGTGCCCAGCCGCTCGACCGTCTACGGCCTGTTCCTGACCCTTCTCTCCTGGCTCGACTTCTGGCCGGTGGTGGTGGCCCAGTCGCTGGTGACGGTCTGGGTGCTGGCGCTGACGCTGCGCGCGCTTGGCTTCGGCGGACGGCCCTACCTGCTGGTCGGCGTCACCGCGGCGCTGTGCGCATTCACCACGCTGCCGTGGCTGACCAGCATCCTGCTCACCGACATCTTCGCCGCGTTGCCGGTGCTTGCGGTCTATCTCCTGGTGTTCAGCAGCGACGCGCTGCGGCGCTTCGAGCGGCCGGCGCTGATCGCGCTGATCGCGTTTTCGGTCGCGACCCACAGCGCGACGTTCGCCGTGCTCGCGGCGCTGGTGCTCGTCGCCGCAGCAGCGCGCTACGCCCTCGGCATGGGTGCATTCAGCGGCGTCCTGCGCGGCGCCGTCGCGCTCGCGCTCGGCGCGCTCATGCTGCTCAGCGCCAACTACGTCACCTCCGGCCGCTTTGTCTGGACGCCCGGGGGCATCGCGCTGTCGTTCGGCCGCATGCTGCAGGACGGCATTGTCGCCCGCTATCTCCACGAGCATTGCCCGGACCGACGGCTGCGGTTGTGCACACACCGGCACGAGCTGCCTGATGACGCCGACGTGTTCTTCTGGAGCGGCGACGGCTCGGTGTTCAACCGGCTCGGCCGCTTTGCGGGGCTCGGCGACGAGATGGGCCTGATCGTCGGCGAGAGCCTGCGCGCCTATCCGGCGTGGCAGCTTCAGGCTGCGGCGGTCGCGACGCTGCGTCAGCTCGTCCGCGTCTCGACCGGCGAAGGCGTCGTGCCGACCGCGTGGCACACCGTCGGCATGATCGAGAAGTTCACGCCGCACGCGGCCCCGGCCATGCGCGCCTCGCGGCAGCAGCAGGGCGAGCTCGATTTTACCGCGATCAACGCGATCCAGCGGCCACTCGCGCTCGCCGCGATGCTGCTGCTCGTGCCGCTGATGCTGTGGGGCATGCGACGACAGCCGATGCACGATCTCGGCCGCCTTGCCGCGACCATCGCCTGCGCGCTGCTCGCCAACGCCGTGGTCTGCGGCGTGTTCGCCAACCCGCACGACCGCTATGGCGCCAGGCTTGCCTGGCTTGCGCCGCTGGTCGTGGGCCTTGCCGCCTTCAGGCTCTATGAGCAGCGCCGGCACGAAACCGCGGCTCCCGCGATGCGGCCGCAGGCCGTCCCCGACGGCACGGTCCCGTGACGCCCCCATGACCGTTTCGGGCCAAATCTGTCAGCCGGGCCGCTCCAAATTCCGCCTTATACACGCTACTAAATGCGCCGCCTCGAATTGTGGACCGAGATGCGCGCTTTAGCCGTTGCGGCGCTTGCCGCCCTTGTTGTCTCCCCCTCCTCCGTCGGACCGGGCTTCGCTCAAACCGAAGAGCCCGGCATTCACATCGACTGGGAGGTGAAGAACCGCTTCCGGCTGTTCAAGCGCAGCTCCGACTTCCAGCGGCACGTCGCTGCGGCGCGAGCCGGCAACCAGTTCGCCGCCGAGCATCAGCTTGAAAGCCTGACCGGCGGCCGCGGCTGGGCGCAGGAGATTCTGCCGCATCTGTGCGTCAACGCCGCGGGCACCCTGCTCGAGACCTGCGAGCGCGACGGCGAGCGGGAAAACTACCTCGCGCCGAAGACCCATCCGGTCGTCGTGCGGCTCACGGGCGCGGTGCCGCCGGGCGCGACCTGCAACTGGAGCTTCGACGACGGCACGATCCCGCCGAAGCAGGTGAACGCACCCTGCACCGAGACGGTCCAGCAGCGGGTCGCCTACGGCAAGCCCACCATCGCCGCGGTCGGCATCACGCGGCCCGACAACAGCGTCGAAAGCGTCTCGACCGAAATCCAGGTGCGCGATCTCCTGATCGCCGGCCTCGGCGACTCGGTCGCCGCGGGCGAAGGCAATCCCGACAGGCCTGTCGCGCTCGCCGACGAAGGCTTCTGCTTCCAGCGCTTCCTCGGCGCGGTGCGCGGCGAATATTTCCGGCCGAGCCGCGCCGGCTATCGCGGTGACAAGGCCTGCGAGGGCAACCCGGCCGGCACCGGGTCGGACGCGACCAACGACTGGTCGAGCCAGGGCGCGCTCTGGATGTCGGCCGCCTGCCACCGCTCGCTCTACGGCTATCAGATCCGCACCGCGCTGACCGTGGCGATCGAGAACCGGCAGGCCGCCGTCACTTTCATTCCGCTCGCTTGCAGCGGCGCGACCATCGACGCGGGCCTGCTCGGCTCACAAGGCGCGAGCGACTGCCCGCCGACAGGGCGCTGCGCCGGCACGGTGCCGGCACAGGTCGCGCAGCTCGCCGACGCGCTCGCACGCGCGCGCCGTTCCGATCCGAACCGCAAGCTCGATGTCGTGATGCTCACGGTAGGCGCCAACGACATCAAGTTCTCCGGTCTCGTCGCCGACGTCACGATCAACCCGGGCGTCGAGCGCGTGCTGTTCAACCAGGGCGGCCTGATCGCGACGGTTCCGGAGTCGCAGACATTGCTCGACCGCACGCTACCGCAGAGCTTCGCCAGACTCCGCACCGCGCTGAAGCCTTTGGTCGGCGGCAATCTCGCGCGGGTGGTCTATGTGTCCTACGGACATCCCGCCATGAACGGCGACCAGCCCTGCCCCGGCGGCCGCGACGGCCTCGACGTGCATCCCTCGTTCAATGCCGATGGCCGCAAGCTCAAGCTCGTCACCGACTTCGTGATGAACCGGTTCATGCCGCGGCTCCAGGCACTGGCGCGCTGCGAGCACGGCGTGGTATGCGGCAATCCCGAAACCGACCGCATGACCTTCATCGACACGCACCAGGATGCGTTCGCCCGGCACGGCCTCTGCGTGCGCGCGAGCGACGACCCGGAGTTCGACCGCGACTGCTTCTCGCCGGACGGCAAGAGCTTCGATCCCGATCCGGTGACGGCCGCCGGGTCGCCGCTGGTCTGCCCGCGGCGGCCGAGCGAGTTCCGCCCCTACGCACCCCGCGCGCGCTGGATCCGCACGGCGAACGACAGCTATTTCACCGCGATGACGTTCCCGCGCGGTCTGCCCGCGACCATGCAGCCGAGCAATATTCACGACGCGACCTGGGGCGCGCTGTCGGCGGTCTATGGCGGCGCATTCCATCCGACCGCCGAGGGCCACGCGGTGATGGCCGACGCGGCGCTGCCCGCGGTGCGCGATGTGCTGGGACTGAAAGCGCCCGCAAGCGTGACCGCGGGACCGCTTCCGCCGTTGCGCTGATTGCCATTTCACCCCTGCTGCGACCCTTTGTCAGGGGATTCCCTATATTTTCACCTTTTTATTCATTCCTCTTGCTGGTAGAAACCGTTAGTCGTATAGAACAAAAGAAGAACAAAAGTCAAAGGTGCGCTGTTGAGGGAAAATGTGCTTCGCGCCCTGGGCCTTTGCGCCCCGGTGCTCGTGTCTCTGGCCTTGCTTGCCGCGCTGATCTGGTTTCTCGAGCCGCAGGAAATTGCGCGGGCGTTGGGCTCCCTTCCATTTCGGTCGCTCGCCGCCGCGAGCTTGTTTCTCCTCGCCGGTGCCATCCTGGCCGGTCTGCGGCTGCGAACCATCGCCCGGCAAATCGGACACCGCCTGACATTGACCGAGGCGATGCAGGCGATGGCCTTCGGCCAGATCGGCGGCGCGCTCTCCATTCAGTATTTCGGCCAGATCGCGGCACGGACCGCGCTGCTTCGCTCCCGCGGCGTCCAGTTGCCTGCAAACATTGCCATGACGTCACTGGAGAAGCTGGCGGCGCTGGCCGTTTCGCTGGCCATGGCGATGGGCGGAGCGGTCTGGCTGTTCGGCGAGATTGCGCTTCGGCTCGATCAGGGTGGCATTCAGTTCCTGCATTTGATCTTCGGACTTCTTTTCGCCGCCGTGGGCAGCGGCTTGGTCGGATGGGGCGCACTGGCTTGGCGCAAGGCGCACTACTTCGCGAACGCCCGTGTCGTTGCGCCCTTGCTGATCAGCATCGCCTACACCGTGGCGATGCAAAGCTGTACGGCGACCGCCTATGTCATTGCGGCAAAATCGCTGGCGCCTGCCATTCACATCAGCGACCTGGTCGCCGCCTCGTTTATCATCATGTTTGCCGCGAGCATCCCGATCAGTTTCTCTGGATGGGGCGTGCGCGAACTGAGCGCCGTTTTTGCGCTCACGACGGTCGGTATTCCCCCGGGGACGGCGGTTGCGGTTGCCATCTCGGTGGGCGCCCTTTCTCTGCTCGCGGTCGCCTTGGTCGCGGCATTCAGCAGCTTGTTCGCAAAGCAATCCGTTGCGGCTGCTTCCGCTCCAGACTCCGGCGCTCGACCCGCGATGATTGCTTCGGCGCTTGCATGGCTCGCTGCCGTGGTCACCGCGACGTTGATCGTCATTCAGGTCAAGGTGCCGACCGCAACCAGCCTTCTCAATCTCAATCCAGCCGATCCGTTCGCCGTGATCGGCGCCCTGTTGTTCTGTTACGCGGTGTACCGGACCGGCTGGCCCGACTGGCGCATTCCCAACCTGGGACTGCACGTGGCCTGCATGACGGCGACGGTCCTTATCGCCTTTCTGATTGGCCTGGCATCTTTCGGGCTGACGGACTGGGCGTTTCTGAATCGAACGCTGGGCTGGTTCGTGTTGTTGGCCTATGCCTCCACGGGAGCTCTCATCGTCCAGACCGCCGGCCCGGTCAGCACTTCGATTTTGCTGCGGACATTCATCGGCGCTGTGACCGGCGCCATCATCCTGAACCTGCTGATGCTGGTCGGCCAGAACGCTGGCTTGACCTCACTGGGGCAGGTAACGGTTGTGCCGTTTGAGGGCCTCTCGGGAAATCGTAACGCGTTTGCCTTCCTGATCGTCATGGCGCTGGCTTGCGCCCCGGCTGCGAAAGTGAGTGCCGCCGTCCTCGGAGTTCTCGGCGTTGGTGTCTGGTTCACCGGTTCCTTTGCCGGCCTGGGCGCAGCATGCTTTGTCCTGTCGCTGGAGCTGTGGAAACGAGAACTTGGCATCCGTGTCTTGGTCAAAGCCGCTGCCGTGGGGCTGGCGATCGTCGCTGGCGTCCGACTTGCCGCACCCGTGCAGCATTTCTTTGAGGCTTCGACCACGACGCAGGCAACGGTATCGGCGCTGTTCTACTCAAGCTATTCGCTGGCCGAACGCCTGAAGAGCCTGGAGGGAGGGCTCGCGCTGTTCCTGCAGCATCCGATTTTTGGCGCCGGGCTCGGTTCCTACATGGAGGCGCAGACACGCCTTGGCGAACCTCTGGTCATTCATTCCACGCCGGTGTGGCTGCTTGCCGAAATGGGGATCGTGGGCTTTGCCGTTTTCTGCTGGTTCGGTTGGCGCATGACGCAGACGGCGATCCAGGCGAAGGATTCGGAATCCGCAGCACTGCTGTTCATTTTGGCGGGCTTCTGCGCCATGGCCGCCGTGCACGACATGATGTACCAGCGCTCGATCTGGCTCTTGGCAGGGGCACTGTTGGTCAGGTCGACCGCCGGGGCTACGCTGTCGTCGAGCGCGTCAAGATAGCGCAATTCACGCTTGGCACGCGGCGAGCCATCCCTGTGCCGCTCGCCTGCGGCATCAGTGAGAGATCCTGCTTCAACCGCTGCTTCCGTCGCCAGGTCGGCGCTCGCCGACGCAATATCGCGGCGGCAACGGCGCGGCGAACGACGAGTGGGCGCCGCTTCCGACCCTTACGCCACGCCGAGCTTCTTCTGCAGGCTGGTCGACGAGGTCGTGTACTGGAACGTCAGCTTCTTGTCCGGATAGA
>JAIESC010000303.1 GCA_019746355.1 Xanthobacteraceae bacterium
AACGACTGCGGCCGCGTCATCAACCCGATGACCGCCGAGGGCCAGATCCACGGCGGCGCGGTGCACGGCATCGGCAACGCGATGTTCGAGTGGATGGGCTACGACGAGAACGCGCAGCCCAGAACCACGAACTTCGCGGATTATCTCTTGCCGTCCTCGACGGAAATTCCGCTGTTCGACGTGCATCTGGCGGAATATCCCAGCACCAAGAATCCGCTCGGGGTGAAGGGCATCGGTGAGTCGGGCACGGTGCCGGCGGCGTCGGCGGTCGTCTCGGGTATCGAGGACGCGCTCAGCGAATATGGGGTGCGGATCGATGAGGCGCCGGTGAGCCCGGCGCGGATATTTGAATTGATCCGCGGGAAGATGGCGACCTAAATTAGGCGGTTTTCATTGAAGCGAAGTTCGCGCAAGGAAGAGCTCCCATTGAGATCTTGCGCTTTTGACCCAAGGCGGACGTCTATCCAAGGTATCTGTGCGATATTAGCTTGTCGCGCAGTAGTCGTATGAAGATTGTCTCCCATTTGCTTCGTCGGTGGGGCAGTTGAACTGCGCGCAATTCGCGGTTCACCGACGGTTTGATGATGGGGCGTGCGATCAAAAGATTGTCGTCCAGGCTACGCTGCACGGCTGAGGGCGGCATCACGGTTGCCCATCCGCCTGATTTGACCAGACGCACAGCTGATGCCATCGAGTCGAGCTCCAGTTTTGGAACCAACGAAAGACCGGCACGCGCGAAGGCGCGATCCATTAATGCACGCAAGCCGTGTCGCTTCGACGGCAGAACGAGATTGAGATTGCCGATCTCGTTCAGCCTGATCGGCCCTGGAGGGTGAGCAGCGCATGATGCGCTCGTCAATATCGCCAGCGGCTCTGATGAGAGCAGCGTCTCGCGCAGCGCGTTTCGCGCGTGCATGTCTTCAACAATGGCAACGTCGATGACATTGTCGGAGAGCCAGTCGAGCAGCACGCCGCTATGCGATTCGACGACCTTGAGCTCGACGCTCGAAAACGTCTTGCCCCATTCGAGAATGGTTGTGGTGGTCGCTCTGATCAGCAGGCTGTCTTCGTCCAGTCCCGGCAGTACGCCGATACGCAACACCGCACGCGGTCGTTGGCCGACATCCGTGCGCCGCCGTTGCACCGACTTCAGCGCATCCAGAATGGGTGCGTAAATCGCGTAAGCCCGGCGGCCGAGGTCCGTCGGATGAATGCCTTGCTTCGTGCGCTCGAACAATGTGCCGCCGAAGCGCTCCTCCAGCGAGCGGATCTGCATGCTGATGGCGGGCTGCACTACGTTCAATTTTGCCGCAGCGCGCGACATGCCGCCATCTTCAAAGACCTGAACGAAATAGCGCAGCTGCCGTGTATTGGGTAGGAGCGGCGGAGCAGCATCGGCAGCTTTGGTTTGACGGGCTGTCCCAATTAACCGCAATCCGTCGGCGGCTCGGTCGAGAATTGGTCCGAGCGTATTGTACAGATCGCTTCCGAACGAGGTCGGCTCCAGTCCGACAGCCGTGCGGCCAAACAGCGTTTCGCCCAGCTCCAGTTCCAGCCGCTTGATCTGAGCGCTCAGCGTCGGCTGTGTGACGCGGCAGATGCGGGCGGCCGCACTCATCGCGCGGCATTCAAAGGCAGCCCTGAAATATTGAAGCTGTCGAAGGTCCATGCAGGAACGATTTCTTCGTTCCGCAGAGGGTATAGGAATTTCTGATGACCGTCATCGGCAATCTGTATTGGCAGGTTCCCGGAACGGGTCTCAAACTTGCTCACGGCTATCGGGCATGCCGGAGACGTAGCAGGCTTACTTCACGCGGCGCGCGGACATCCGAGGCAGCACCGGAACAAGAGGGACCTATCCATGACATGCACTCTCTCGGGACTGCGGTCGTCAGCCTTGGTCGGCGCGGCCGCCCTCGCACTCATGCTCGCCGGCACGCCGGCCTTCGCGCAGGTCAAAATTGGCTTCCAGGCGCCGCTCACCGGCCCGGCCGCAACCGATGGCGTCTCAGCGAAAGTCGCGGCTAACCTCGCCATCGAGCGTATCAACGCGACCGGCGGCATCCTCGGGCAGAAGGCCGAACTGGTCATGTATGACGACCAGGCAAAGACCGAAGAAGCCGTGTTCACCGCCAACAAGCTGGTCGGCCAGGATGGTGTGAAGTTCGCGGTTTCCGGAAGCTATTCGGCGTCCGGACGCGCCGCTGCGCCGATCTTTCAAAACGCCAAGGTACCGTTCATTTCCGCCTATGGCGTGCACCCGGACATCACGCGTGCAGGCGACTATGCGTTCCGCACGGTGCATCTCGGCCAGCCCCAGGGCCGCGCCGGGGCCAAGTTCATCGGCGAGAATCTGAAGTTCAAGAACATCTCCGTCATCTCGATGGACAATGACTATGGCCAGGCAACGCTCGAAGGCTTCAAGAGCGCGATCGATCAATTCGGCATCAAGATCATTGGCGAATATTCGTATCCGCTGCGCGATCGCCAGTTTGGCTCCATCGTTGCGAGCGTCAAACGCGACAATCCGCAGGCCATCTACATCACCGGCTATTTTTTCACCGCCGGCCCGCTGGCGACTCAACTGCGTGCCGCCGGGATCACCGTGCCGATCATCGGCTCGCAGGCCTTCGACGCTCAGAAGCTGCTTGAGATCGCCGGTTCAGCCGTGGAAGGTGTCTATATTGTTGGCGGTCTTAACCGCGACCGCGACAATGCCGAGCTGAAAGCCTATCTCGCCGATTTCCAGAAGCAGGCGGGCTATCAGGGCGAGAATGTCGGTGCGACCGTCTATTCCGGCATTGTTCTGATGGCGGATGCGATCAAGCGCGCCGGCGCTGCCGACCCGGCCAAGGTGCGCGACGCGCTGGCGGCAACCAAAAACTTCAACCATCTTGCCGGCGAGCTGGTCAGCTTCAACCAGTTGCGCGAGATCAACATGCCCATGAACGTCAACATCGTGAAGGGCGGCAAATTCGTCCATCACGCGTGGATCGACGATCTGAAGCTGCTGGCGCCGCCGACGCAGTAAGGCTGGGCGATTTGGCCTGCCTTCCACCCGTCCGAAAAAGGCGGGGGGTCAGAACAAGCAATCTGGCTTCCCGCTTGCGCGGGCGACTGCAGCAACGAAACGAGACGGCCGGGTGTATTACGTCGATCTCACATTGAACGGGCTGATCTTCGGCTGCATGTATGCGCTGATGGCGGTCGGTCTGACGCTCGTCTACGGTCTGCTTCGCATTTTGCACATCTCGCATGCGGCGGTTTATGCCTTCGGTGCCTTCATCACCGTGGTCGTAGCGAACGCCACCGGCAGCATCGCGCTCGGCATGCTGGTGGCGATCCCGTCCTCGGCGATCTTTGGAGCCGCGATCTATCGCCTGCTGTATCAGCCGCTGCTCACGTTCCCGCCCTACGTGCCGATGATCGCGTCGATCGGATTGCTGATCTTGATGGAAGACGGCTTCCGCATTGTGTTCGGCGAGCAGGGGCTGACCTTCACGCGCAATCCTTATCCGACGCAAATCTACAATCTGTTTGGTCTGACCATCAACGTTGTTCAGATCGCGATGATCGTCGCAACGGCCATTTGTCTCACGGCATTGATCCTGTTCACGACCAGGACACGGATCGGAATTGCCTGGCGGGCCACCGTTTCGAACCCGAAGATGGCGACGAGCTTTGGCGTCGACGCCATCCAGGTCCGTTACCTGAATTTCCTGATCGGCTCGGCGCTTGCAGCGCTTGCCGGCGCATTGATTGCGCTCCTCAACAACTATGTTGAGCCGACCATGGGCTTCGTCGTCAGTTACAAGGCGCTGGCGATCATCGTGCTGGGGGGACTTGGCAGCGTGCGGGGCACACTGATCGCCAGTTTCGCGCTCGGACTGGTCGAGTCGTTCGGAACGATCCTGGTCGGACGATATCTTGATCGTGACGCGCTTGCATTCCTGTTCCTCATCATTGTGTTGCTGCTGCGCCCGCAGGGTCTGACCGGAGCGCGGGCGTCATGAGCCTTTACGCCTATAGCCTCCTGTCGATCCTCGGCATCAACATCATGCTGGCGGTCAGCCTCAACATGATCAGCGGTCTGTGCGGCCAGTTCAGCCTCGGCCATGGCGCCTTCTATGGAGCGGGCGCCTACGCCGCGGCACTCTGCGCGACAGCGGGATATTCGGTGCCGGTGGCGCTGCTGGCCGGCATTGTGGTTGCCGGCGTGCTGGGTTTCATCGTCGGCTTCGCGTCCGTGCGCCTGCGCGAGGACTTCCTTGCGGTGACGACCATCGGCGTCAGCTTTCTGTTCGTCGGCTTCGTGCGCAAGCAGCATTGGCTGGGCGCCGAGATGGGCCTGAGCAAGATTCCTGCAAGCGGCTTCGGGCCCGACGGCAACGCGATCATGATCCTGATCTTCGCCCTCGCCACCATCGCCTTCAGTCTTTATCTCAACCGGTGCTGGATGGGTTTTGCGTTCCGGGCCGTCGCCGACGACGAGCAGGCCGCGCGCACCGTCGCGATCCCGGCTTCGACCTACAAGCTGGTGGCTTTCGCCATCGGTACGGCGGTCGCAGGGCTGGCCGGCGGGCTCTATACCTATTTTACGCAGTTCATCGTGCCGGATTCGTTCGGCTTTATCCTGTCCGTCACGCTGATGGCCATGGTGGTGATCGGCGGTACCGGCTCGACATGGGGCGTGGTCGCCGCCGCCATCATCTTGACGCTGTTGCCGGAGGCGTTCCGCTTCATCAACGACTACCGGCTGCTGATCTATGGCGGCCTGCTGATGCTGGTGATGCGCTTCGCCCCGGGTGGGCTGGCTGGAATTGTCGGTTCGCTCGCGCGGAGGCTTCGTCGCGCATGACACCGACGCAAGCAGCACCGACCCTGCGAGTCGAGAATGTATCCATCCGCTTCGGCGGCGTGCAGGCGCTGACCGACGTATCTTTCTCCGTCGATGCGGGGGAGTTTGTCGGGCTGATTGGCCCAAACGGCGCCGGCAAGACCACGCTGCTCAAGATCATCGCGGGCGTGCTGAAGCCCGATACCGGGCGTGTGCTGCTGGACGGCGCAGATGTCACAAAGCTTGCGACCGCGGCGCGGGTGAAGCGGGGCCTGGCCGTCACGCATCAGATCGTGCGGCCGTTCCGATCGATGAGCGTGCTCGACAATGCTGCGCTCGCTGCCGGACACCGGTTCACGTCGAACCCGCTCGGTGCGTTGTTCCATATCGCCCGCCAGCCGGAAGATGCGCGCGCCCGAAAGATCCTCGCCCGCGTCGGGCTTGCCGGCACCGAGGACAGGCAGGTCAGCGCGCTGCCGCTCGGCCAATTGAAGCGCCTCGAAGTGGCGCGCGCGCTTGCCGTCGATCCGCGTCTGCTGATCCTCGACGAACCGCTCGCCGGCCTCAATCACAAGGAGGCTGCGACCCAGGCCGACACCATGACCGCGCTGAACATGGAGGGCATCACCACCATACTGATCGAGCACAATCTCGGCGAAGTGCTGCGCGTCTGCAAGCGCCTCGTCGTGCTCGATGGCGGCCGTATCATCGCCGATGGCGAGGCGAAAGCGGTGATGGCCGACAGGGCCGTGCGCGAGGCCTATATCGGAAAGGCCGGCGACGATGCTGCGGCTTGAACATTTGACCTGCGGCTACGGCCCGGTCCGCGCCGTGCACGATCTCTCGCTCGAGATCGCGGAGCGCGAGACGCTGGCGCTGCTCGGCCCCAACGGCGCCGGCAAGACCTCGATCATCATGGCCATCATGGGGCACACCACGATTCACGGCGGGCGTATCCTGTTCCGCGGCCGGGACATCACCCGTGTGCCGCCGGTCAACCGGGTCGAGCTTGGCATTGCCCTCGTTCCGGAGGGGCGCCTGTTGTTTTCCGATTTGTCGGTCGAGGACAATCTGACGGTCGGGGGCTATCGCCGCACCATGGCGCGCGACCACATCAACCGCCAGCGGGTTTACGCTCTGTTTCCGCGCCTCGCCGAACGCCGCACGCAGATCGCAGGCTCGCTCTCCGGCGGCGAGCAGCAGATGTTGGCCATGGGCCGTGCGCTGATGGCGGAGCCGCAGCTCCTCCTGATCGACGAGCTGTCGCTCGGTCTGATGCCGAAGATGGTCGATCTGTGTTTCGACGCGCTTGCAACGTTGCGCAAGGACGGAGTCACCATCCTGCTGGTCGAGCAAAACACTGCGCGCGCGCTCGATTTCGCCGACCATGTCTGCGTCATGACGTCCGGATCGCTGGCGTTTTCCGGCTCGGCCGCACAGGCCAAGGCAGATGATCGGCTGTTCGATGTGTTCGTCAGCGCCCACTGAGCAAGGATCGGGTGTACCATGAGTGATTTCGATCTGGTGATCACCGGCCGTGTCGTCACCACTGAGCAGGTGATCGACAATGGCTATGTTGCGGTCCGCGGCGGCCGTGTCGTGCGGGTGGGCGAGGGCGCGGCACCGCAAGGCAAGGACCGCCACGATTTCGGCCAGGCCTATATTCTGCCGGGCGCGATCGATTCACAGGTGCATTCGCGTTCGCAGAAGGACCAGGAGGATTTCATTTGGTCGACGCGGGCGGCGGCCGCGGGCGGCGTCACGACCATTGTGGATATGCCGTATGACGCGGGCTTTCTGGTCTGCACCGGCGAGCGCGTGAAGCAGAAGATCGCGGAAGCCGGCGCGCAGACGCGAGTCGATTTTGCGCTTTATGCCACGATCGATCCGGACGACGGCGCAAAGCATGTCCCGGACATGGTTGCCGCGGGTGCGTCAGCGTTCAAGTTTTCGACCTTCTGCACCGATCCGAAGCGCTTTCCGCGCATCCCGCCGCAGACATTATATGCCTGCTTCCGCGAGATTGGAGCGCGCGGCCTGATGGCCGGCGTACACAACGAAGACGATGAGATGGTGCGCGCCGCGATCAAGTCCGTGGAAGCCTCCGGCATCCGCGATTATCGCGCGCATGCGCTGTCGCGTCCTCCGGTCAGCGAGACGCTGGCTATGGCCGAGGTCTACGAGATTGGCGCGCAGGCTGGATGCTCATCGCATGTCGTGCATTGCTCGCTCGGGCGCGGCTACGATCTATGCAAGGCATATCGCGGACAGGGTTTTGACGCGACCATCGAGGCCTGCATCCACTATCTCATTCTCGATGAGGAGAATGACGTGAAACGCCTCGGCGGCAAGGCCAAGATCAATCCACCGATTCGCCCGCGCCGCGAGGTGGAAGCGCTGTGGCGGCACCTTGCCGCCGGCGACATCACCGTTGTCTCAACCGATCACGTGAGCTGGTCCGAAGATCGCAAGACCGACCCGGACATGCTGAAGAATGCGTCCGGCGTCCCGGGATTGGAGGTGCTGTATGCACTGCTGATGAAAGGGCTCACCGAGCGCAAGCTGCCCGTCACGTGGGCCGCGCGTCTGCTTGCTGAAAACCCGGCGAAGCTGTTCCGCATGGATGATCGCAAGGGCGCGCTCGCGATCGATCGCGATGCCGATATTGTGGTCTTGGCGCACGATCCGCATCGTTACGATCCTTCGGCGAGTGGACATAATTTCGTGCAATGGTCGCCCTATGCGGGCATCGACTTGCCCTATCGTCCGGTCGCGACGTTCCTGCGCGGCAGGATGATTTATGATGGCAAGGATGTTTTGGCCGTCCCGGGCAGCGGCGCCTTCATACGTCCGCCATTCCCGCGCGGGCACGTGCAGCAAAAGGCAGGTTGATGCCAAGGCCGCCGATCGACAGCGAGCGTTTGTGGGACGACCTGATGGCGCTCGGAGCCATCACCGATCCGGACACGCCCTATACACGGCGCTCATTTTCGCCGCTGTTTCTCAAAGGCCGTGAGTGGCTGAGGCAGCGTTTCGAGCAGGCGGGGCTCACGGTGCGGCTCGATACCGCCGCCAATCTGATCGGCCGGATCGACGGCGCCGGGCGCGACGCGCCGACGATCATGCTGGGCTCGCACTCGGACACGGTACCGTCCGGCGGCCGCTTCGACGGACCGGCGGGCGTGCTCGCTGCTCTGGAAGTCGTGCGTGCGATGAAGGCGGCAGGGTACAGGCCGCGTCACGCAATCGAGGTCGTCGATTTCCTGGCCGAGGAGCCGAGCGAATACGGCGTCTCCTGCGTCGGCAGCCGCGGCATGGCTGGCGCACTGGACGCGAAGATGCTCGCCTGCACCAGCGCGGCGGGAGAGAGGCTGTCCGACGCGATAACGCGCGTGGGCGGTGATGTCGCCCACCTTGATCGCGCGCGGCGGAGCGACATTGCGGGCTATCTCGAATTGCACATCGAGCAGGGCGTCGTCCTGCAGAACAGCAGGATCGATCTTGGCCTTGTCACCGCGATCGTCGGGATCACCCGTGTCGAGATCGTATTCGCAGGCGCTGCCGATCACGCCGGCACGACGCCGATGGAATATCGCAGAGATGCCAGCCTTGCGGCCGCACAATTGACGCTGTTCGTGTCGGAGCACGCTCATGCTTTCGCTGCACGCAAGCAGGGCCATTTTGTTGCCACCACCGGCATTCTTGAAGTCCGGCCCAATGCCGCCAATGTCGTGCCCGGCCAGGCGCGTCTTGTCTTTGACATCCGTGCCGGGGATCACGCCATGATTGGCGAGTTCCTGCAGGCGCTGGATGCCGCGAGCCACGCGATCGCCGTACGCTATCGCGTCGAACGTGCACACTATGACGTGCTGTCGAGCACGAAACCCACCATTTGCGACAAGCGCCTGCTCGGTCTGCTGAAGCGTGGCGCGGAGGAGCTCGGCTTCTCGACCATGGCGCTGGCGTCCGGCGCCGGGCACGATGCTGCGTTCGTTGCCCGCATTGCACCGAGCGCCATGCTGTTCATTCCTTGCCGCGACGGCAAAAGTCACGCGCCGGAAGAGTGGACTGAGAAGCATCAGGTCGCGGCCGGCGCAGCCACCCTCTACGAAGCCGTCCATTTGCTGGACGGGCAGAACCGACAAACCGGAGTTTGACCCGATGCGACGTTTTCTCGGACCACGTGATGTCGAGTTCGCGGTGAAGGGGGGCTCGGTCTTTGCCGCCGGTGGCGGTGGCTGGGCCGATCACGGGCGCATGCTCGGCACCGCGGCCGTGAATGCCGGAAAGCCCGAGCTTGTGACGGTGGACGAAGTGCCGGACGATGCCTGGATCGCGACGGCCGCGGCAATCGGTGCACCGGCCAGCACGACGGAATGGGAAATGCTCGGCATCGATTACGTGAAAGCCGTCCAGCTGGTGCAGAAGGAGCTGGGCGAGCCGATCTATGGTCTGATCATCGGGCAGAACGGCAAATCCTCCACCCTGAACGCATGGCTGCCGTCGGCTGTTCTCGGCACCAAGGTGATCGATGCTGTCGGCGACATCCGCGCGCATCCGACCGGCGACATGGGCTCGATCGGCCTCGCCAATTCCCCGGAGCCGATGATCCAGTCCGCGGTCGGCGGAAACCGCAGCCGGAACGCCTACATGGAGCTCGTGATCCGCGGCGCGACCGGGAAAATTTCGCCGGTGTTGCGCACCGCGTCGGACATGGCGGGCGGCTTTATCGCGTCGTGTCGCAACCCGGTCCGGGCGTCCTACGTCAGGAAGCACGCAGCACTCGGCGGCATTTCGATCGCGCTGGCGCTCGGTGAGGCGATCCTGAATGCCGAGCCCAAGGGCGGCAAGGCGGTGATCGATGCCATTTGCAAGGAGACCAAGGGCGAGATCATCGGCAGCGGCACGGTGACGAGGAAAGCAGTGCAATATACCAGAGAGGCATTCGACATCGGCACGGTGACGGTCGGGCAAGGCGCCAAGGCCGTCGTGCTTCATGTGATGAATGAATACATGGCCGTGGATGATGCGCACGGCACGCGACTGGCGGGATTTCCCGACGTCATCACGACGCTCAATCCCGACGGTGTGCCGGTCAGTGTCGGCGAACTGCGCGAAGGTGACGAGCTGTCGGTGCTGCGGATCGCGAAGAAGGACGTCCCGCTGTCGTCGAGCGTCACCGATCCGGCGGTCTATCCGATCGTCGAAAAGGCGCTCGGCATCAACCTGACAAAGTATGCGTTGAGCTGAGGAAGACCCTGCGATGAAACGCGCATTTCCCGTGACATCCGGCAACGCTCTGCGTTGCCGCGGCTGGCGGCAGGAGGGCCTGCTGCGCCTTCTTGAGAATGTGCTGTCGGTCGGCGAAGACCCGGACAATCTCGTCGTGTACGCTGCGCTCGGCCGCGCCGCCCGCGACTGGCCTTCGCACGACAAGATCGTCGAGACGCTGAAGACGCTGGAGACGGGCCAGACTTTGCTGGTGCAGTCCGGCAAGCCGATCGGTGTCCTGCGCACGCATGCCAAGGCGCCAATCGTGATCATGGCGAACTGCAACATCGTCGGCCAATGGGCGAAGGCCGAGAAGTTCTATGAGCTCGCCGAGAAGAACCTGATCTGTTGGGGCGGGCTGACTGCGGGCGACTGGCAATATATCGGCTCGCAGGGCGTCATTCAGGGCACCTATGAGATCTTCATGCGGATCGCCGCGCGGCATTTCGGCGGCGATCTCGCCGGCCGCTTCGTGCTGACCGCGGGTCTCGGCGGTATGGGTGGCGCGCAGCCGCTCGCCGGCGCGATGGCAAAGGCGGCAATCCTCTGCGTCGAGGTCGATGAGGCCCGCATCGACAAGCGGATGGCGATCGGCTTCCTCGACACCAAGACCAATTCGCTCGACGAGGCGCTCGCGATGATCCGCAAGGCGCAGCATGAAAAGCGGCCGTTGTCGGTTGGGCTCGTCGGCAACGCGGCCGACATGTACCCGGAAATCGCCAAGCGCGGTGTCGTGCCCGACGTGGTGACCGACCAGACCTCCGCGCATGACCTTGTCTACGGCTATATCCCGGCCGGCCGCTCGCTCGACGAGGTGCGGCAGATGCGCAAGGGCGATCCGAAAATCCTGATGGAGGAATCGACCCGCTCGATCGTGCGGCATGTCGGCGCAATGCTGGAATTCCAGAACAAGGGCGCGGTCGTTTTTGACAACGGCAACCTGATCCGCACCCAGGCCAGGAATGGTGGCGTCGCAAACTCGTTCGACATTCCGATTTTCACTGAGGCGTTCTTGCGGCCGCTGTTCGCGCGCGCCATAGGTCCGTTTCGCTGGATCGCGCTGTCCGGCAATCCGGACGACATCCGCAGGATCGACGACCTGTTGCTGGAGAAGTTTGGCGACAACCGGATCGTGTCGAACTGGGTACAGCTTGCGCGCAAGCATGTGCCGTTTGAGGGCCTGCCGGCGCGCATCGCCTGGCTTGGTCACGGCGAGCGCACGGAGCTGGGACTGGAAGTGAACCGCATGGTGCGCGACGGCACGCTGTCGGCGCCGATTGCATTCACCCGCGACCATCTCGACGCCGGCGCGATGGCGCATCCGAACATCATGACGGAAGGCATGCGCGATGGTTCCGATGCCATCGCCGACTGGCCGCTGCTCAATGCAATGGTCAATTGCGCGTCACAGGCCGATCTTGTCGCCATCCATTCCGGCGGCGGCGGCTATGCCGGCTACATGACCAGCGCCGGCGTGACGCTGATTGCCGACGGCAGCGGCGCGGCGGATGAGCGGCTTTCGCTGACCTTGACCAACGACACCTCGACCGGGGTGATGCGCTATGCCGATGCCGGATATGAGGATGCGCTCGACGAAGCGAAGCAGAAATCCATCGATCATTTTCGGTTGTCGCCATGACCGATCAGAGCATGCGCGGCTTTCTGTCTGCCCTCGACGCGGCGGGCGAGCTGCATCGCGTGACCCGCGAGGTCGATCCGAAATTCGAGCTGGGTGCGGTGCTGGCCCTGCGGGACCGCGGGCCGGCGCTGTTGTTCGAAAACGTCGTGGCCGGCACGATGCCGGTCGTGGGCAATCTGCTGGTGTCGCGCGATCGTTTTGCGCTGGCGCTCGGCGTGAAACGCGAAGCGCTTGATGCGCATTGTCTGAAGGCGCTGGCAGAACCTGTCAAGCCGGTGATTGTGGCGGAATCGCCGGCGCAGGCGATCGTTCACAGCAAGGATATCGATATCGGAAAGCTGCTGCCGGTACCGCACTGGTTCGAGCGCGAGGCCGCACCGTATATCACGGCAGGTGTCATCATCGCGAAAGATCCGGAGACCGGCAAACGCAATGTTTCGATCGCGCGGCTGCGGCTTGAAGGCGGCAACCGGTTGATGGCGGGTATCGCCAAGAACCATCATCTCAACATCTTGGCGGAAAAGGCCAAGGCGCTTGGTCGCAGACTTGAGATCGCGGTTGCGATTGGCAATCATCCGGCAGTGCTGCTGGGCTCGCAGCTCTATCTTGGTCGGGGCGACGATGAGTGTGACAATATCGGCGGGCTGCTCGGTGAGCCGCTCAGGCTCGTGCGCTGCAAGACGGTTGACCTGGAGGTGCCGGCCGAAGCGGAGATCGTGCTCGAGGGCGAGCTTGATCCCGAGCATCTGGTTCCAGAAGGTCCGGTGTCCGAGTTTCACGGCTTCTACGTCGATTACGGACCGGGTCTTGGCGTTGAAATCCGTTGCGTGACCCACCGCGATAAACCGGTTTTTCAGGTTGTTTTACCGGGCTGTTTTGCCGAGCATGGCCTGCTCGGCGGGCTCGCCATCGGCACGACTTTGTGCGCTGCCTTGCAGCGCATGATCCCTTCGGTCCGCGGCGTTTTCATCACCGACGGCGGCATGGGACGCCTGCACGCGGTCATAACGATGCACCGGCCGCGGCTTGGCGAGGGCAAGCGCGCAGTCTTGCTGGCTCTGGGGCAGGTCAACTTGCTTAAGCTCGTGATCGTGGTTGAAGACGATGTCGACCCCGAGAGTCCACGCGAGGTGGAATGGTCGCTGGCTGCGCGTTTTCGTGGACACGAAGACCTGGTCATCGTTCCCGGCGCAACGGCGGACCGATGCGACCCGGTGCATGACGGTCTTACCGTCACAAAAATCGGGATGGTGGCAACAACGCGCCCCGGAGATGGTCAGCCAGGTACGAGATCAGAGTACGCAAAGGCCCCTTCCGACATCGTCGATCGCCTCAAATCCCAAATCAAATCATACTGAGCGTTGAGGGTCGTGAGCCTGTCAGCGCTGTGAAGTTCAACTTGAACGACGTGGTGGTCAGCGACTGCGGCCGCGTCATCGACCCGATCACCGCCGAGCGCCAGATCCACGGCGGCGGGCTTGCCCCGCCGTAGCTCGCACCGCGAGCGAAGGCGGGTGCACGGCATCGGCAACGCGATGTTCGAGTGGATGGGCTACGACGAGAACGCGCAGCCGAGCACCACGAACTTCGCGGATTATCTGCTGCCGTCCGCGACGGAAATTCCGCGGTTCGATGTGCATCTCGCCGAATATCCCAGCACCAAGAATCCGCTCGGGGTGAAGGGCATCGGCGAATCCGGCACCGTGCCGGCGGCGTCGGCGGTCATCTCCGGGATTGAGGATGCGCTCGGCGAATACGGCGCGCGGATCGATGCGGCGCCGGTCAGCCCGGCGAGGATTTTTGAGTTGATCCGGCAACAGGCCCCGGTCTAGTTCTACTGCGTCAAAACCGCCGCCGTTGGTTATTGCGCCCTCTCCTTGTGGGAGAGGGCTACACCAACTGTGCAGTACATTCGAATGGGTGAGGGGTTACGACCTATCGATGGACCGTCACCCCTCACCCTTTCTTTTCGCTGAGCGGTCGGTGTAGCCCTCTCCCACAAGGAGAGGGCACAACAACAAGCGCCTCGGCTCTTCTGACGCAGTAGAACCAGCAGGCCGTTGAAAAAGGCGGGACCGCGGGAGAGTTTTCAGCAGCCTGCTAGTCTGGCGACCTTCTCTCGACTTCGGCAGCTTGAGAAATGACTCTGCGCGCTGAGCTGATCCGCTTCTGTCTGCCTTGGTTCATGCGGCCGCGACGCTCAGCGGACGTTCGGATCGAGGATGCCCGGCGGAGCATCGCCCGCTTGGCGCGGCTTGTGCCGCCCCCGCCGCGAGGAACCGAGCTGCTTGTCGTCGACGCCGGCGGCGTCAAGGCGGAGCGGGTCGCGAGGCCCGGCTCGCTGCCGGGCAGATACGTCCTGCACCTGCACGGCGGCGCCTATCTTCTCGGCTTTCCGGCGTTGTTTCGCGATTTTACCTGGCGCATCGCCGACGTGACCGGCGCGCGAGTGCTATGTGTTGATTATCGGCTCGCGCCCGAGCATCCGTTTCCGGCAGCGCTCGACGATGTGATGGCCGCCTATCGATGGCTGATCTCGGAGTGCGCCGACCCGCGCCAGGTGGCATTTATCGGCGATTCGTCCGGCGGAGGGCTGGTATTCGCGAGCATGATGCGCCTGCGCGATGAGGGCTTGCCCCTACCGGCTGCCGCTGTCGTGCTCTCGCCGTGGACCGATCTCGCGCTGACCGGCCCATCGCTCACGGCATACGCCCTTTCAGACCC
The DNA here is from genome assembly GCA_019746355.1 of Xanthobacteraceae bacterium. The sequence goes on from JAIESC010000303.1 coordinate 14,472, forward strand.
GATGGTGCCGGTTGAGCTGATGCCGAAGGCCGTCGATCTTTATCTCGCCGGCGCGGATCCGCGCCGGCCTTACGCCTCTCCACTCTACGGCGATGCGGCGGGCCTGCCGCCGGCCCTCATTCTTGCCGCCGCCGATGAGGCGCTGCGCGATGATGCGGTGCGGATCGCCGGGCGCCTGCAGGCTGCCGGCGGCGATGTCGAGCTCGAACTGTGGCCGCGCATGTTTCACGTCTGGCCGATGTTCGCTCGCATCCTGCCGGAAGCGCGTACGGCGATTGCACGCATCGGTGCGTTCCTGGAACGCAGACTATGAGGGAGGTCGCCGGGATTGCGCACGTCGATCTGACTTCCAGTTGGTTTGGCTGACCATCTCCGCCGTCATGCGCGGGCTTGTCCCGCGCATCCCGCTTAGGGGGCATCGTGCCAACCTAATCGAGATGGCCGGGACAAGCCCGGCCATGACGTGGATAGGCTGGCGCAAGCCAACTGAAAGCGCGCTGGCGGGCACACATACGAGCGCAATTGCAATGAGGGAGATAAGATTATCGCAAGTCCTGCAGGTAAAGGACGATGACGGCGATTTGATTATTGGCGCCGGCCGTGACGGCATCCCGTACGAGCGAGTCTATGAACCCTAACCCGGCTTGGCCCCCGACCCGATCATCAGCTCGATCTCGGTTTCGAAGCCGCCACGGGCTTCGACTTCAAACTGCTTCAGGCATTCATGAACCTCGCTCCACGCCTTGGATTTCTCTGCGTCACTGAGGTCTGCGACCACCGCACGGTATGCCCCGGCGGCTTCCTGCATCAGCTTCAAGGCGTCGGACGCGCCCGGCAGGACAAGCGATGCCCGGACCGCTTCTGTCTTCACATCGTCAAGACCGCTGTCCTTCATCATGCGTTCCAGGACGCCCTCGCCTCCCAACGCGAATATTCCAGGCTGCCCGGGCGCAGGAAACGATTTGCCGGCATGGCACAGAAGGATCGCCATCGGCTGTGCCATGAAAGGATTGCTGGCGGGGGTCGTAAAGACCAGGGCCGAGAAGCGCGCGCCGGGCTTCAACGCGCGTCGGACGGCCCCCAATGCCTTGCGCGGCGATGGAAAGAGCATCAGCCCCAGTCGGCAGATCGACGCGTCGAAGCACGCCTCCGCCTTCAGGTCCTCCGCCGCACATTCGAGCGTTTCGATATTCTTGAGGCCTGCGCGATCGGCGCTTCGGCGCACATGCTCCAGCATGGTGGGCGATATATCGCTGGCCACGACTCTGCCGTTCGGACCCACACGCTTTGCCGCCTGGATGCTCTGGCTGCCGGCACCACAGGCCAGATCGACAACCCGCATCCCCGGTCGGATACCGGCCCTATCGATCATCGCATCGGTGGCGCGGGCAAGACTCGCGGCAAACACGTGCTCCCACTTCGCCCAGCCGGGCGCCGCCGATTCCCATGTGTTGCGAAGCTCGGACTTCGGTGTGCTGTGCGCCATGAGCGGCCTCACAAGCCTTCGGTCCTGCGAAATCAGTATACCGGAAAGCCGAAGTGTGCGTTTGGGTCGGCGGGCTGGATGGAAAACCGGGGTCCCGGGCCTTCGCCGCGCCGAAGGCTTCGGCCCCGCAGGCGGGGCGCATCGCTGCGCCATGGCGCGTCGAAGACGCGCGTAAACGCGCTTCTGGCGCTGCGCCCGCGACACGCCGCTGGCCGCTGCCGGTTGACAGTCCAATCCGTTCGTCATAACTTACCGTTCGTGACCACTTACCGAGCCGGAGAATGGATGCGGCGATAGACGGCTGGACCGCGCTCGGTGACCCGACCCGGCGCGCGATCGTTGAGCGGCTGGCCGAGCGGCCCCGCGCCGTCGGCGAGCTCGCCCGCGAGCTGCCGATCAGCCGCCCCGCCGTCTCCCAGCACCTGAGGGTGCTCAAGGAGGCGCGGCTCGTGACCGAGCGGGCCGAGGGCACCCGCCGCATCTACCGGCTCGACCCGAGCGGGGTGGGCGCGTTGCGCGCCGACCTCGAGCGGTTCTGGGACCGGGCGTTGGCCACCTACAAGGCCATCGTCGAGCAAGGCAACGAGGAGGACCGATGAGCACGCAGGCCACAGTCACCGCCGCCAACACCACCGTCGTCCGCAGCTCGGTCGTCGTCGAGGCGCCGATCGAGCGCGCGTTCCGCGTCTTCACCGAGGACTTCGGCCGCTTCAAGCCGCGCGAGCACAACATGCTCGGCGTGGCGATCGCCGAGAGCGTGTTCGAGCCGCGCGTCGGCGGCCACATCTACGACCGCGGCGTCGACGGCAGCGAATGCCGCTGGGCGCGCGTGCTGGCGTACGAGCCGCCCACGCGCGTCGTGTTCAGCTGGGACATCAGCCCGCGCTGGCAGGTCGAGACCGACCCGACGAAGACCAGCGAGGTCGAGGTGCGCTTCATCGCCGAGACGCCGCGGCGCACCCGCGTCGAGCTCGAGCACCGCCACATCGAGCGCCACGGCGCCGGCTGGGAGGGCATCCGCGAGGGCGTGGGCGGCAACGACGGCTGGCCGCGTTACCTGCGGGCGTATGCGGGGCTGTTCGCGAGCGGCGGGTGACGGGGTGATTGGGCGGATTGCTGCTCACGTGACAACGCGGAGCGAGGCGGCGCAGGTCGTCGGCAGCCGACGTGACGACGTGCTGATCGGCGCGGCGGGTTAGCAGGCTGCTGAAAGAGCCCGAGACGTCATTCCGGGGCGCGCCGAAGGCGCGAGCCCGGAATCCAGAAACGGCGAATCCGGCACGGTGCCGGCCGCGCCCGCGATCATCTCCGGCATTGAGGATGCGCTCGGCGAATACGGCGTGCGGATTGATGAGACGCCGGTCAGCCCGGCAAGGATTTTTGAATTGATGCGCAGGAAGACGGCGGCCTGGCGCATGATGATTTTTGGTCGATCCGCCTCCTCGCCCGTCATCGCCCGCGCAGGCGGGCGATCCAGTGGATGCCCCGCCTTCGCGGGGCATGACAATCGAGGTTGTGCGACTCAATCCAAACGCATCACGCTTTAGGGGGCCGCTGGAGGACCTGCGAACCCGGCGTGCCGGGCCAGAACTCTATCCGCGCTTCTTGTGATAAGAGTGGATCTCCACCCGCTCCCACACGCCGTTGACGTGATAGGGATCGCTGCGACGAAAGGCTTCCACCGCGTTGCGGTCCTCGGCCTCGACCACGAACAGGCTTCCGACCGGCGTCTCGCCGTCGTCGGCAACCAGGGTCCCGGCCGTCACGATGCCGATCCTGTGGGCGGGCGCTTCATCAAGATGGATGCGGTGAGCGCGATAGAATTTCGCGCGCGTGGTCAGGCCGTCCTTCCGGTCCAACGCGTGGATCACGAACTGCATGGCCGGGCTCCCGATGGGCACCATCACCAATCTAGCGCATTTTCCACTTGCTCGGAATCAACCGTAGTCATGGCCGGGCTTCCCGGCCATCTCGCCTGGGCGGGCACTGTGCCCTGCTGATCGAGATGCCCGGCAGCATAGGCGAGCGCAGCGACGCCGTTCTTCGAACCGCTATCGCCGGGCATGACGTGGAGCGGGAGGTGCAAGCCAACTGGTAAATGCTCTGGCAGGCTGCTGAAAACGCTCGCGCGGTCATTCCGGGACGCCGCCTAAAGCGCGTTCACGCGCGTCTTCGACGCGCTACGGCGGCGGGCCCGGAATCCAGAACATCGGGATTTTCAGCTTTTGGGATTCAGCAGCCTGCTAGGCGTGGGCCGGCCTCGACGCCGCGGTCAACTTCGAGACCGAGGCGCTGACCTGTGGCATCGGCGTGCACGCCGTCGAGCTCGAGGTCGATGAGCTGACCGGCGGCGTGACGCTTCTGAACGACGTGGTGGTCAACGACTGCGGCCGCGTCATCAACCCGATGACCGCCGAAGGCCAGATCCACGGCGGCGGGCTTGCCCGCCGTAGCTCGCATCGCGAGCGAAGGCGGGTGCACGGCATCGGCAACGCGATGTTCGAGTGGATGGGCTACGACGAGAACGCGCAACCGGGCACGACGAACGTTGCGGATTGTCTTTTGCCGTCCTCGGCCGAAATTCCGCTGTTCGACGTGCACCTCGCTGAATATCCCAGCACCAAGAATCCGCTTGATGTGAAGGGCATCGGCCAGTCGGGCACGGTGCCGGCGGCGTCGGCGGTCATCTCCGGGATTGAGGATGCGCTCAGTGAATACGGTGTGCGGATTGATGAGGCGCCGGTGAGCCCGGCAAGGATTCTTGAGTTGGTACGCGGGAAGGCCGCCGCGTAAAGCTATTCCGATTGGTCTGTTGCGCTATCTCCATGGTCATGCGTGGGCTTGTCCCGCGCACCTCGCTTAGGGACGCACTATGCAAGCCTATGCGAGATGTTCGGGACACAGCCGGGCGAAGTGACGCCCGTCCTCGATCACCGAGACGTCGAGCTTGCCACAGGCAAATTTTCTTGGCGGCCCTCTGGCGCGAAGCGCTCGCCACTCGTGAACCCTCTTGTGGGGGTTCGCGAGTGGCGAACTCGCCGTGGCTTCCCTACCGATTTCCCCGTGGTAGGTTCGTCTTGCGTTGATCCAGCGCCCGCACAGAGCCGTGGCTTCCCTACCGATTTCCCCGTGGTAGGTTAGCCCGGGAAACGGTTGTGGTGCAGGCACTGCCGTGGCTTCCCTACCGATTTCCCCGTGGTAGGTTGGCCCCCGAGCGCGCCCGTTCTCGTCGCTAGCCGTGGCTTCCCTACCGATTTCCCCGTGGTAGGTTTCCATTGGAAGGTCATCGTCGCGGGCTCCAGCCGTGGCTTCCCTACCGATTTCCCCGTGGTAGGTTCGTCATGGTCACGCGCCGGCCGTACTTGTCGCCGTGGCTTCCCTACCGATTTCCCCGTGGTAGGTTCTCTTCGGCCTCCTCGAACATGCGGCAGAGGCCGTGGCTTCCCTACCGATTTCCCCGTGGTAGGTTAGTTGCTCCTTCACGGACAACGCCTTGGTCGCCGTGGCTTCCCTACCGATTTCCCCGTGGTAGGTTTCGACGAAGTGCACCTGCAGGAGGATCTGCGCCGTGGCTTCCCTACCGATTTCCCCGTGGTAGGTTTGCCTCCGCTATGGTGTACAGGCCGAACGAGCCGTGGCTTCCCTACCGATTTCCCCGTGGTAGGTTGCCAATATGCTGGTGTCGCGCGAGAATTTAGCCGTGGCTTCCCTACCGATTTCCCCGTGGTAGGTTCGGCGCGAGGTGCTCGACCCGCTGTGGAAGGCCGTGGCTTCCCTACCGATTTCCCCGTGGTAGGTTCGACAGGGGCACCGGCAATCACGATAGCTGGCCGTGGCTTCCCTACCGATTTCCCCGTGGTAGGTTAGGCCGGCGAATTTGACCTGACGCTAAGGCGCCGTGGCTTCCCTACCGATTTCCCCGTGGTAGGTTTCAAGCTGCTCAAGTGCTTCCTCGTGCGAAGCCGTGGCTTCCCTACCGATTTCCCCGTGGTAGGTTATCCGCTTCCGGCGTCTCACGCGAATTGGTGCCGTGGCTTCCCTACCGATTTCCCCGTGGTAGGTTGGCTAGGCTGCGCGCTATTCGAACGATTTGGCCGTGGCTTCCCTACCGATTTCCCCGTGGTAGGTTCGCCATTTGCTTGCGGTCGCCACGGTTGGAGGCCGTGGCTTCCCTACCGATTTCCCCGTGGTAGGTTTTTCCAGAAATACTGCCCTTCTTATTCGGAGGCCGTGGCTTCCCTACCGATTTCCCCGTGGTAGGTTCCGGTAGATGAGCCACCGCTTGCGATTCCAGCCGTGGCTTCCCTACCGATTTCCCCGTGGTAGGTTACCGCGTAACAACCAACCTTCACAAACAGAGCCGTGGCTTCCCTACCGATTTCCCCGTGGTAGGTTCGACCGGCGAATACAGCGGGTGGCGCGAATGCCGTGGCTTCCCTACCGATTTCCCCGTGGTAGGTTCGGTGTTGATCGGTTATCTCTCGGTGACGGGCCGTGGCTTCCCTACCGATTTCCCCGTGGTAGGTTCCATCGCCGCACCGAGATGATCGGTGATCGGCCGTGGCTTCCCTACCGATTTCCCCGTGGTAGGTTACGCAGTCGGCGCCCGACACGGTGCGCGTGGCCGTGGCTTCCCTACCGATTTCCCCGTGGTAGGTTCAAGCCCAACGAGTCCAGACGTGCTCAGCGGCCGTGGCTTCCCTACCGATTTCCCCGTGGTAGGTTTGGCGCGGCAGCATGTAGATCGCGTCCTCTGCCGTGGCTTCCCTACCGATTTCCCCGTGGTAGGTTGGAAAGCAGACCGGTGAATTGCTCATGGGTGCCGTGGCTTCCCTACCGATTTCCCCGTGGTAGGTTTGGCGCCGTTGTCGATGAACATGCCTTGGAGCCGTGGCTTCCCTACCGATTTCCCCGTGGTAGGTTTTTACGTATGTGCCATGATCACAGCCGCGCGCCGTGGCTTCCCTACCGATTTCCCCGTGGTAGGTTGCGCTCATGTCGGCGCAACTCGGCGCCGATGCCGTGGCTTCCCTACCGATTTCCCCGTGGTAGGTTGCCGCCGCGCATCGGCCGGTTGTTGAAACAGCCGTGGCTTCCCTACCGATTTCCCCGTGGTAGGTTGGCATCCTTGCCGGGCGCCGCGCCAATGAAGCCGTGGCTTCCCTACCGATTTCCCCGTGGTAGGTTGGCCGCCGATGATCACCATCAGCGTCACGGGCCGTGGCTTCCCTACCGATTTCCCCGTGGTAGGTTCGGATGCCCTCCTGATGGATGCGAGAATGAGCCGTGGCTTCCCTACCGATTTCCCCGTGGTAGGTTAAACATCGCCACGCCACCACCAATGAACACGCCGTGGCTTCCCTACCGATTTCCCCGTGGTAGGTTTGAGTGTGAGAATACAACCGATCTTGGCAGGCCGTGGCTTCCCTACCGATTTCCCCGTGGTAGGTT
>JAIESC010000300.1 GCA_019746355.1 Xanthobacteraceae bacterium
GCGTCGAGCTGTCCGGCCGCCGAAGCCTGGGGCCGCGCCGCCGTCCGTCTCAATGCCGCGGCCAGCGCCCGCGGCTCGCCCGCCTGACCGCGCTGTCGCAGCGCGTAACAGCCGCGGCATCATCCCAGGCCCACCGAGACCCGTTCTTCGCTGCGCCCCGCAGCCCAGCAAAATCCCAGCCCCGCTCGCGTCCTCCTGACGCCACGAGCCAACATGTCCCCGAAAATGCCAGCAAAACGTCGCGCACCGCAGCCCGACCCTGCAAACATAGTGTGAGATATCCGGGCTAGCCGGTGCCCGCACGTTCGTCGTCATCCTGTCCCGGCAGAGTCCAAAGCCAGCCGCCCGCCGTGAACCTGTCGCGCACTGACGCGACGCCAAGAGCCGCCTTCGCACGTCGCACGGTCGCCCATGAATGTCCGTCCGCTTCCGCGCGCTCGCGCACTTCCGCTTGTGGCAGCGGCCCATTTTCAAGCACGTCTCCGAGGAACGTCATTGCCGCATCCAACGCGCTCGGCTTGGTGCCTGACGAGGCAAGAGCTTCGTCGGCCGTGATGTTGACCGGCCCAAGCCATTCGACGTGCGGCACGTTAATAGGGTCATGGCCGTTGCCGGGATCAATCGTGCGCTCGCCAATCCGATAAGCCAGCCCGCCAACGCCCGCAGCAAGATTGTTCTTGCCGCGAAGGAAAAGCTTACGGCCGGTCGGGACTCCCTGCTTCTCCTCGCCCATGACAAGCCAGCCACAACGCGCCAGTGCGCCGAACGCCAGCGAGTCCGTCAGCCGACTCAGCGCCCGGCCGTTGCCGTTTTTATTGAAGTGCGAAATGAACAGCACCGCCAAACCATGACGTTGCCGATATTTTTGTTTGCCTCGCCCGCCTCTGCGACATCGGGATGGCTCGACTTCAAATTGTTTAGCCGAACGCCGAACGGCACGAACTTATCGCCTACCATTCGAGGCTGGCCTAGGTGTTCGGCCAGAGCCTCGATCGCTACACGGACGACGCCCGCACACGCGGCGTGGTCGGACCAGAACAGCGCGAAGCTGCGTTCCAATGCTTCAGAGATCGGCGCAGGCGATCCTTCCGGTACGCTGATGATTTTTAGAGGCGGATGAAACGTGCGGAACGAATATCGATGCTCGTAAGCGTACTGGTGATCGAGGTCATGACACGAATAGTCACCGAGGACGGCGACACCTTGCATGCACGTCTTGTTCGAGCACTTTCAGCCGGGTCGGTCGGATGCTGAATCGCCCACGCCAGCCGACGGGCGATGTAGTCGCCGCGAGGAGCGGATCGACCAAAACTCATCATGCGCTCGCATTTTTGTGGGGTTGACATCCGTTCTATACAAGCTAGGAGTGTTCCTGTTCTGTTCCCATCAAGATGACCGTCGATCGCGGCGTCCGAACAGGGAGCAGGACGCGGTGCCCGACAACTGGCATCGCGTTGGAGCGCCGGGAGGCGCCGGGCCCCTCGCAAGGGCCCGCGCCCCGGGACCCCCACCCCCCTCAAAGCCTATGGGTCCCGGAATCTTGGCGCGGATCGGCCGATCGCAAGGCCGGTCCGGGAGCCTTCGCAAAGCTCCCGGCGCCTCTCGGCGCTCCAACCCCTCTTTTCGAGGGGAAGGAAAAGCGTGTCCCAGCGAAGCGGGGACGGAAACGGCGGGCCGGCCCGAGCGCCCGAATTCAAAGCCCCGGGTCGCCGAATGCTGCCCGGATGAGCAATCACGACGGTGCGAAGCCAAAGCGGGACGCGTGTCAGGTAAGGTGGAGGCGGCGGAGAGGTTTGTCCGTCAGCTTGCCAAGGTCGGGGTCGAGGGATCGAATCCCTTCCCGCGCCAGGCGAGACCAATCAGATTGGGCGTCATGCCGTCAGCACGTCGATCAGCGCGGCGAGCTGCTCGCTGCTCATGACGTCGATCTGGGTCTGCGCGAACGAATTGGCCTGTTCCGTGCTCAGCGCGTAGATGCCCTCGGCGCTGATTCCGGCGATCGCCTCGGTGCTGAGCGACGGGATGCCGGTGGTGGCCGAGAGCGACGCGAACGCGGTCGTCGCCAGGCTCCCGATCTGCACCGCGGTCAACGCGCCGGCCTGCCCCGCCGTGAGATTGCCGAGCTCGGTCGTGGTGAAGACGCCGACCTGATCGACCGACAGCGCGCCGACCTGCGCCGCCGTCAGGGCGCCGATCTGGGTGTCGGACAGGTTGGTGAACGACGTGGTGGTGAGCCCGCTGACCTGGTCGGCGCTGAGCCGCGCGAGATCGAGCGCCTCGAGCAGATCGATGCTGATCGCGTTGAGCTGCGCTGTGGTGAGACCCTGCGCCTGTGCGGTGGTGAGCGCGTTGAGCTGCGTGGTGGAGAACAGCCCGAGCTGCGTTGCCGCGAGCTCGCCGAGCTGCGTCGCCGTCAGGGCGTCGGCCTGGGTGGTGGTGAAGGCCTGGATCTCGGTCGAGGACAGCGCGCCGATCTGCGACGTGGACAGAAGCGCAATCTGCCCCGCCGAGAACGCGCCGACCTGCTCCTCGGTGAGCTGGCCGATTGCGGTCGTGGTCAGTCCTGCGACCTGCGTCGCGGTCGCCCGGCTCACGTCCACCGCTTCCAGCGCCTCGACCGACAGCGCATTGAGATGCGTCGTGGTCAGGCTTTGCAGTTGCGTGGTGGTCAGCGCGCCGATCTGGGTGGCCGAGAACAGGTTGAGCGCCGTGGTGGTAAGCCCGCCGAGCTGCGTCGCCGTCAGCGCGTTGGCCTGGGTCGTCGTGAAGGCCTGGATTTCGCTCGACGTCAGAACGCCGATCTGACCGGTCGAGAGCCGCGCGATCTGTGCCGCGGAGAACGCGCCGACCTGCTCCTCGGTGAGCTGGCTGATCGCGGTCGTGGTCAGCCCCGCGATCTGCGTCGTCGTCGTCTTGGTCACGTCCACCGCGTTGAGCAAGTCGACCGACAGCGCGTTGATCTGCGTGGTGGTCAGGCCGCGCACCTGCAGGGTCGAGAACGCGCCCACTTGGTCGGCCGCGAACAGGCCGAGTGCCGCAGCCGAGAGCCCGCCGAGCTGCGCCGCCGACAGCGCATTGGCCTGGGTCGTCGTGAAGGCCTGCACCTCGGTCGACGAGAGCGCTGCGATCTGCGCGGTGGAGAGGCTTGCCACGTGCGCCGCGGAGAACGCGCCGACCTGGTCTTCGGTCAGCTGGCTGATCGCCGTCGTGGTCAGGCCCGCGATCTGTCCGCCCGTGGCCTTGGTCACGTCCAGTGCGTTGAGTGCATCGGCCGAGAGCGCGTTGAGCTGCGTCGTCGTCAGGCTGCGCAGCTGATTGGTGGTCAGCGCGCCGATTTGCTCGCTCGCGAACAGGCCGATGGCCGTGGTCGTCAGCCCATGGAGCTGGGTGACGGTCAGCGCGGCGGTCTGGGTGGCGGTGAACCCCTGGATTTCCGTCGAGGTCAAAACCCCGATCTGGTCGGTCGAGAGGCTCGCGATCTGTCCGGCGGAGAACGTGGCGACCTGGTCCTCGGTGAGCTGGCTGATCGCGGTCGTGGTCAGGCCCGCGACCTGCGCCGCGGTGGCCTTGGCGACGTCCACCGCGTTGAGCGCATCGACCGAGAGCGCGTTGAGCTGGGTCGCGGTCAGGCTCTGCAGCTGGTTGGTGGTCAGCGCGGCGATCTGGTCGCTCGCGAACAGCCCCAGGCTCGTGGTGGTGAGGCCGCTGAGCTGCCGGGTCGTCAGCGCACCCACCTGGGTCTCGGTGAAGGCCTGAATCTCGGTCGAGGTCAGCACGCCGATCTGCGACGTGGACAGGAGCGCGATCTGCGACGTGTTCAGCTCGCCGATCTGGGTCTCGGTCAGGTCCGCGAACGCGGTGGTGGAGAGCCCGCGGATCTGGTTCCAGCCGAGCTTGCCCACGTCGATGGCCTGGATCACCGCCGCGTCCACGGCGTTGAGCTGCACGGTGGTGAGCCCCTGCACCTGTGTCGTCGTCAGCCCGTTGATCTGGTCGGTCGAGAACAGCCCGAGTGCCGTGGTGGTGAGGCCGCTGAGCTGCGCGGCCGTGAACGCGCCCGCCTGCGTGGTGGTGAAGGCTTGCACCTCGGTCGATGTCAGCGTCCCGATCTGACTGGCCGAGAGCCGCGCGATCTGCGCCGTGGAGAACGCGCCGACCTGCGTGGTGGTCAGCTGGCTGATCGCGGTGGTCGAAAGGCCTGCGATCTGCGTCGCGGTCGCCTTGGTGACATCGACGGCGTCGAGCGAGTCGACCGACAGGGCATTGAGCTGCGTCGTGGTCAGCCCGCGCAGCTGTGTGGTCGACAGCGCGCCGATCTGCGTGCTCGAAAACAGGCCGATCGCGGTGGTCGTGAGGCCGCCGAGCTGCGCCGCGGTCAGCGCATCGGCCTGCGTCGTGGTGAACGCCTGGATCTCGGTCGACGACAGCGCGCCGATCTGTCCGGTGGAAAGCAGCGACACCTGCGTCGAGCTCAGCGAGGCGACCTGGCTGTCGCTCAGGTTTCCGAAGGTGGTGCTGGTCAGGCCCGCGACCTGCGCGTTGGTGACCTTGGTCAGGTCCACGGCGTCGAGCGAGTCGACGGAAAGCCCGTTGAGCTGCGCCGCGGTGAGGCCGCGCACCTGCGTGGTCGAGAGCGCGCCGATCTGCGTGCTCGAGAACAGGTCGAGCGCCGTGGTGGTCAGCCGGCCGAGCTGCGTCGAGGTCAGCGCGTTGGCCTGGGTGGTGGTGAAGGCCTGGATCTCGGTCGACGACAGCGCGCCGATCTGCGCGCTGGAGAGGAGCGCCACCTGCGTCGACGACAGCGTGCCGACCTGCGTGTCGGTCAGGTTGCCGATCGCGGTGGTGTTGAGGCCGGTGAGCTGGACGCCGGAAATCCGCGTCAGGTCTATCGCTCCGAGCGTGTCAGCCGATACGCCGTTGAGCTGCCCCGCGACAAGTCCCTGGACCTGGGCGGTGCTGAGGGCCGCAATCTGCGTGGTCGAGAAGTTGCCGAGGGCCGTGGTCGTGAGCGCGCCGAGTTGCCGCGCGGTCAGCGCATTGGCCTGCGTGGTGGTGAAGGCCTGCACCTCGGTCGAAGACAGCGCGCCGATCTGCGCGGCGCTGAGCAGGGCGACCTGCGTGGCGCTGAACGCAGCGACCTGCGTGTCGGTCAGGTTGCCGATCGCCGTGGTGTTGAGGCCGACAAGCTGGCCCGCCGACAGCCGCGTCGGGTCCAGCGCGTTGAGCACGTCACCGGGCGCGGCATTGAGCTGGCCTGCCGACAGGCCCTGCACCTGCGCGGTGCTGAACGCCCCGATCTGCGTGGTCGAGAAGTTGGCGAGTGCGGTCGTGGTGAGACCGCCGAGCTGCCGCGCGGTCAGCGCGCCGGCCTGCGTGGTGCTGAAGCCTTGAATGTCGGTCGAGGAGAGCGCGCCGATCTGCACGGTCGAAAGCAGCGAAACCAGCGTCGTGGTCAGGCCGGCGAGCTGGGTCTCGGTCAGGCGGTCGATCGATGTGGTGTTGAGCCCGCGAAGCTGGGTGCCCGACAGCCGGCTCAGGTCGATTGCCTCGAGCACGGCGTCGGGCGCGGCGTTGAGCTGGGTCGCGGTCAGGCCCTGGACCTGGGTGGCTGCGAACGCGCCGATCTGCGTGCTCGAGAAGTTGGCGAGCGCCGTCGTCGTCAGGCCGGCGAGCTGCCGGCCGGTCAGTGCATTGGCCTGGGTGGTGGTGAACGCCTGCACCTCGGTCGAGGAGAGCGCGCCGATCTGCGCGGCGCTGAGCAGGCTGACCGCGGTGGAGGTGAGAGCGGCGACCTGCGTGTCGGTCAGGCTGTCGATCGACGTGGTGTTGAGCCCGCGGAGCTGGGTTGCCGACAGCTTGGTCACGTCGAGCGCGTCGCTCGCCTCGTCGGACAGCGCGTTGAGCTGCAACGCTGTGAGCCCCCGCACCTGGGTCGTGCTGAGCGCGCCGAGCTGCGTGGTCGAAAAGTCGGCGAGCTCGGTCGTGGCAATCCCGCCGAGCTGTCGCGCGGTCAGCGCGTTGGCCTGCGTGGTGGTGAACGCCTGCACCTCGGTCGACGACAACGCGCCGATCTGCAAGGCATTCAGGAGGCTGATCTGGGTCGCGGTCAGCGTCGCGACCTGCGTGTCGCTGAGGCTGTCGATCGACGTGGTGGTGAGCGCGCGCAGCTGGTTGAACGACAGCCTGGTCACGTCGAGGGCATTGAACACGTCGGCGGGCAGCGCGTTGAGCTGCGCCGCAGTCAGGCCCTGCACCTGGGTGGTGGCGAACGCACCGATCTGCGTGGTCGAGAAGTTGGCGAGCGTCGTCGTCGTCAGGCTTGCGAGCTGGCGCGCCGTCAGCGCATTGGCTTGCGTCGCGCTGAACGCCTGGAGCTCGGTCGTGGTGAGCGCGCCGATCTCATTCGCCGTCAGAACGCTGACTTGCGCGGCGGTGAGACTGGCGATCTGGGTATCGGTGAACGCCTCGAACTGGAGCGTGAGCAGGTGGCTGATCACCCGCGGCGAAAGCGCCGCGACCTGCGTCGCCGCCAGGTGCTGCAGGTCGGTGGTCTCCATGGCGTTGACCTGGGCCGTGGTCAAGGCAGCGGCCTGCGACGTGCTCAGCTCCGCGATGTCGGTGGTCTCGAGGCCGATGATGGCGGTGGTGGTCAGCCCCGCGATCTGCCTAGGCGTCAGCGACGAAATGGAAAAAGGCATTGGCCGATCCGACGCCCGCCTCGGAAAGAGGGCCTATGGGGATTCGGACAATTTGACGGTATCGGATTAAGGTTGCGTTAACCTCAAATCGCCAGGGCGGGCGCCATCAAGATCGCTCAATATCCGGCCGCCAAGGCCCCGCGCGTCCGCGTATCCGCCGCGCCGACGATGCCGTCCGGCATCACCATGATCGACGGCGTCGAGGTGAAGGGCGGCCAGACGCGCACGTTATGCCCCCGCGCCGCGAGCGCCCGCGCGATCGCGTCCGGATAGTCGGCCTCGACCATGGTCTCGTCCGGCAGCCATTGGTGATGGATGCGCGGCGCCTGCACCGCCGCGGCGATGCTCATGCGGAAGTCGATGACATTGACCAGCACCTGCAGCACCGCGGTGATGATGCGGCTGCCGCCCGGCGCGCCGGTGACGATCAGCGGCTTGCCGCGATGGAGCACGATGGTCGGCGTCATCGACGACAGCGGCCGCTTGTCCGGGCCGGGCTCGTTCGCCTCATAGCCGACCAGCCCGAAGGCGTTGGGCACGCCGGGTGCCGCCGCGAAATCGTCGAGCTCGTTGTTGAGGAGAACGCCGGTGCCCTCGGCGATCAGCCCCACGCCGTAGTTGAGATTGAGCGTGTAGGTGTTGGAAACCGCGTTGCCGGAGCGGTCGATGATCGAATAGTGCGTGGTGTTGGGGCTCTCGTAGGGCTGCGGGTCCAGGGCGCGGATCTTGTCCGACGGCGTCGCGCGTTGGCGATCGATGCGCGCGCGCAGCGCCGCCGCATAGCGCTTCGAGGTGAGGCCTGTGAGCGGCATCTTCACGAAGTCGGGGTCGCCGAGCAGCTTTGCCCGGTCCGCATAGGCGTAGCGCATGGTTTCGACCATCAGATGCACCGACGCCGGATCGTCGCGCTTGAGGTTGAAGCCCTCCAGAACGTTGAGCATCTCGATCAGCAGCACGCCGCCGGATGACGGCGGCGGCATCGAGAGAATGGTCAGCCCCCGATAGCTGCCGCGCAGCACCGGCCGCTCGACCGCGGCGTAATTCTTGAGATCTTCGCTGCTCATCAGCCCGCCGGCCTCGCGCACCGCCGCCGAAATCCTGTCGGCGACCGGGCCCTCGTAAAACGCGCGCGGGCCGTTCTTGGCGATCGCCTCGAGCGTGTTGGCGAGGTCGGCCTGAACCAGCAGCGTGCCGCGGTCGATCAGCGAGCCGTCGGGCTTCAGAAACAGCTTCGCGGTCGAGGGAAAGCGCCGCATGCGCTCGACCGCCGAACGCCCGGTGTCCTCGAACTCGTCGCCGGTGCGGAAGCCTTTGCGGGCGAGTTCAATGGCCGGCTCGATCAGTTGCGCCAGCGTGAATGTCCCCGAGCCGTATTTCTCGTGCGCATGCGCAAGCCCCGCGACCGTGCCCGGCACGCCGATGCCGAGGCCCTGGTCGCGCGACTTCGCTGGATCGGCCTTGCCCTGCGGGTCGAGGAACACCTCGCGCGTGGTCGCCGACGGTGCCCGCTCGCGATAGTCGATGGCGATGTTCTGCGCGGGCTTCTGCTTGCTGCCCGCGAGGTGGATCACCATGAACCCGCCGCCGCCGATGTTGCCGGCGCGCGGATAGGTCACCGCCATCGCAAAACCGACGGCGACTGCGGCATCGACCGCATTGCCGCCGCGTTTGAGGATCGCTGCGCCGATGCGGCTCGCGCGCGACTCCTGCGTCACCACCATGCCGTGGCGGGCGGTGACCGGCTCAACTGGCGGGAATTGCGGGGACCGCGGGAGTGCGGGGCCAGTCCCCCATGCGGTCAGCAGCAGGAGCGCGACGAGCGCGCGGCGCGATATTCCAGGCATGGCGCGAGCCTACCCGAAGCCGGGACGGGGTGGTACCGTTTGCGCCGATCACAAAGAATATCGGGGAGGACGCTTATGCTGATGCGGCGCGCGATGCTGCCTGGGCTTGCGGCTCTGGCAATGCTGGCCTGCGGCAATGTCCGGGTCGAGGCCCAGAGCTTCACCAGGCAGGTTCACATCATCGTCCCCTATGGGCCGGGCGGCACCTCCGACATTCTGGCGCGGCTGATCGGGCCGAAGCTGTCGGAAGCGATCGGCCAGCCGGTCATCGTCGAGAACAAGCCGAGCGCGTCGGGCAACATCGGCGCGGATTACGTCGCCAAGCAGGCCGGCGACGGCCACACGCTTTTGATCACCGACGTCGGCACGTTGGCGACGCAGCCGAGCCTGGTGAAACGGCTCGCCTTCGACGTGCAGAAGGACCTCGTTCCGGTCGGCATGGTGATGTTCTCGCCGTATCTGTTCGCGGTGCATCCGTCCGTGCCGGTGAGCACGTTCGCCGAGATCGTCGCCTACGACAAAGCCAATCCCGGCAAGCTCAATGTCGGCAACAGCGGCGTCGGCTCGATTCAGCATCTGCTCGCCATCGTCATCGCCAAGAAGTACGGCTTGAAGTGGGGCATGGTGCCGTACCGCGGCGGCGCGCCGGCCGTGCGGGCGGTGGTGTCGAACGAGAGCAACGTGATCTTCAACGGCGCGCTCGCGACCTTGCCGTTCGTCACCCAGGGCCAGCTCAAGGGCATCGCCGTCTCCGGCGACAAGCGCCTGCCCGGTGTGCCGAACCTGCCGAACTTCAAGGAGCTCGACATGCCGATCGTCGAGGTCGGCTCCTGGCAGGGCTTCCTCACCAGCAAGGCGACGCCTCCGGCGATGGCGGCGCGGCTGAACGACGAGATCAAGAAGATCCTCGCCATGCCCGACATTGCCAGGAAGATCACCGAGCTCGGCGGCGATGTGCGGACCAGTGCAAACCCGGCCGAATTCAGCGGCTGGCTCGCCAAGGCCATCGACGAATGGGGCGCGGTGGTGAAGGCGGAGGGAATTCAGGTCGACGGCTAACTAACAACACGGTAGGGCCACCCTTTCCCACAAGGGGGAGAGAGTGACGGAGCGCGCGGCAAGAGATGACCCTCCGCCTCAACGTCCCCGATCTCGCCTTCGGCGTGTTTCTCGTCGCCCTCGGTGCGCTCGCCTATGCGTTGGCGGCTGAGCTGACAGTCGGCACCGCGGCGTCGATGGGCCCGGGCTACGTCCCGCGCGGACTCGCGCTGATCATCATGGTCTACGGGATCGTGCTCGGCCTGCGCGCCGCGTTCACCGGCCATGTGCCGTTTCCTCCGGTGGCCTGGCGGCCGCTGATCCTGATCGCGGCGTCGGTGATGCTGTTCGGCATCCTGCTGCCGGTGATGGGCCTCGCCATCACCAGCGTCGCGGTCGTGATCGCCGCGGGCTTCGCCGCCTATGACGTGCGGCTCAAGGAGAACGCGATCCTGGCGCTCGCGCTCGCGATCTTCGCGGTGCTGCTGTTCGTCACCGCGCTCGGATTGCCGATCCCGGTCTGGCCGCGATGGATCTGATCGCCAATCTCGCCACCGGGTTCTCGGTCGCGCTGACGCCGGCCAATCTCGGCTTCTGCCTCCTCGGCGCACTGATCGGCACGCTGGTCGGCGTGCTGCCCGGCATCGCGCCGATCACCACCATCGCGATCCTGCTGCCGTTCACCTTCTCGCTGCCGCCGGCCTCGTCGCTGATCATGCTCGCCGGCATCTTCTACGGCGCGCAGTACGGCGGCTCGACCACCGCCATTCTCGTCAACGTGCCGGGCGAATCCTCAGCCATCGTCACCTGCCTCGACGGCCACCAGATGGCGAAGAAAGGCCGCGCCGGGCCTGCGCTCGCCATCGCCGCCATTGCCTCGTTCGTCGCCGGCACCATCGCCACCATCGTGATCGCGACCGCGAGCGCGCCGATGGCGTGGCTCGCGCTGCAATTCAACGCCGCGGAATACTTCAGCCTGATGGTGCTGGGGCTCACCGGCGCCGTGGTGCTGGCGCACGGCGCGCCGGAAAAGGCCGTGGCCATGGTGCTGGTCGGGTTGCTGCTCGGCCTCGTCGGCATCGACGTCAACACCGGCTCGCCGCGCATGACCATGGGCCTTGCCGACCTGGGCGACGGCATCGGCTTCGTGCCGATCGCCATCGGCATGTTCGGCATTGCCGAGCTCGCCGTCACGCTTGGCCGGCCGCAGGACCGGAGCCTCCTTGCGTTCAAGCTCAGCAACCTGTGGCCGACCGCGGCCGAGCTGCGCCAGTGCGTGCCGGCCATGTTGCGCGGCACCGTGCTCGGCTCGGTGCTCGGCGTGCTGCCGGGCGGGGGCGCTGCGCTGTCGTCGTTTGCCGCCTATGCGCTGGAAAAGAAAAGCTCGCGCACGCCGGAGCGCTTCGGCCACGGCGCCATCGAAGGCGTCGCCGCGCCCGAGGCCGCCAACAACGCCGGCGCGCAGACGAGCTTCATTCCGCTGCTGACGCTCGGCATTCCCGGCAACGCCATCATGGCGCTGATGGTCGGCGCGATGATGATCCAGGGCGTGCAGCCCGGCCCGCAGGTGATGACCGCGCAACCGCAGCTGTTCTGGGGCGTGATCGCCTCGATGTGGCTCGGCAACCTGATGCTGATCGTGCTCAACCTGCCGATGATCGGGCTCTGGGTGTCGCTCCTGCGCGTGCCCTACCGGGTGATGTTTCCGGCGATCGTGCTGTTCTGCTGCATCGGCACCTACTCGGTCGGCAACACCGTGTTCGATATCTGGGTGATGCTGCTGTTCGGGCTTCTCGGCGTGTTCTTCTACAAGACCGGCGCCGAGCCCGCGCCGTTCATCCTGGGCTTCATCCTCGGGCCGCTGATGGAAGAGAATTTTCGGCGCGCGATGTATCTGTCGCGCGGCAATCCCATGACCTTTATCGAGCGGCCGATCAGCGCGCTGCTGCTGCTGATGTCGGTCGCGCTGCTGGTCATCCTCGTGCTTCCGGCCGTGAAGCGGAAGCGCGAGGAGGTGTTTCGCGAAGAGTAGGATTTCCGGACAGGGGCTGTGGGGTGGGTTAGCGCCGAAGGCGCGTAACCCACCATCGAGTGCACCGCGATTCCCCTTGGTGGGTTACGGCGCTTCGCGCCTAACCCACCCTACGATTGCATCGCGTCCGGGTGATCACGACCCGCCGGCCTCGTCGAGGAAGCCCTGCACCGCCTTGAACAGCTCGAGCCGGTTCTTCTCCATCATGATCGTGTGCGTGCCTTCGGCGAGCATCACGAAGCGCTTGCCCGGCGCGTTGACCAGGAGCGGAAACAGCGTCTGCGCCATGTAGGGCGGCGTGTCGCGGTCCCATTCGCCGAGCACCAGCAGCGTCGGCACGGTGATCATCGCCGGATCGTAATAGGGCTTCCCGGCACCGAAGAACTCAAGGCCATCCTGCACCACACCGTTCGGCGCGCGCAGCACCGGCGGGTTCTGCTTTGAGCCTTCGGGGTCGCTCGCGAACGTCGCGTCGGCCCAGGCGTCGAACCAGCCGGCCGGAATGAGCGCGGCCTTCTTGTCCTCCGGCACGCCGGTGAGCCAGCGCCCGAGCGCCTGGTCGCGCCGCACGGTGCGGTAGGCCGGGGTCGGGCCGGGGCCGGTCTGCACCAGCGATGCCGTCTGACGGATCCAGACCGGCGCGTAGAGCGCGAGCCGCTCGACCTTGCCGGGGTTCTGCGTGGTATAGGTCGCCATCAGCGTCGTGCCCCACGACCAGCCGAGCAGGTTGAGGCGCGGGATGCTGCGGCGCACGAGGATGAAATCGACCACCGTGCCGATGTCTTTCACCGCGGTGTCGCCGCGCACGATCGGCGGATTGTTCTTCGGGTCCTCGGCCATCTCCTTCGGCCGGGTGGATTTGCCGTAGCCGCGGACGTCGAGCAGATAGACGTCGTAACCGCGCGCGGCGATGTAATCCATCCACGACTGGCCGTCGAGCTTGAGATCGAACGCCGCGTGCGCCGGATAGGTTGCGCCGTGTACGAACAGCACGGTGCGCTCGGGCCGGAACGAGGTCATGCCCGCCGGGCGCTTGTTGCGGACGAAAATCTCGATCCCCGGGTCCGGGGACTTCACCATCATCTCTTCGGTGACGAGCGCTTGCGATTGCGCGCGGGCGCTGTCGGCGACGAACGCGCCTGCGGCCGCAAACGCAACGCAGAGCGCGGCAACCATGGACTTGAAGGTCATGGCGTTCTCCCCAGTATGTTTTGCCGGCAATGTTTTTTGTCGTTGGAGCTATTCTAGCTCAGGCCGCTTCGTCGAGGAACGCCTCGTCTAGGAAGGTTTGCACGGTGCGGAACAGCATCATGCGGTTCTTCTCCAGCATCATGTGATGCGTGGCCTCCGGCAGCATGACCAGCCGCTTGCCGGGTGAGTTCACCATCTGGGGGAAGATCGTCTGCGCCATATAAGGCGGCGTGTCCCTGTCCCACTCGCCGATCACAATGAGCGTCGGCACGGTGATTTTCGCCGGGTCGTACATGATCTTTCCGGAGGTCCAGAACTCCGACGTGTCCTGCACCGTGCCGTTCGGCGCGCGCACCACCGGTGGATTTTGTTTCGCGCCCACCGGATCGGTGGCCCATGTGGCGTCAGCCCACTGGTCGAACCAGCCGGATGGGATCAGCGATGCCTGCTTGTGCTCCGGCACCCCGTTCAGCCAGCGCGCTTTCGCCTGCTCGCGGGTCACGGTGCGGTAGGCGCCGAGCGGGCCGGGGCCCTGGGCGAGCGGCGATGGCGTGGTGCGGAGGTAACCCGGTGCATAGAGCACAAGGCGCACGACCTTGTCCGGGTTCTCGATCGCGGTGACAGCCATCAGCGTGCAGCCCCACGACCAGCCGACTAGATTGAGCCGCGCGATGTTGCGCCGCTTGAGGATCATATTGAGGACGGCGGCGATGTCCTTCACCGCCTCGGGCGTGCGCGCCACCGGCGGGTTGTTCTGCGGCGGCTCGTCCATGGCCTTGGGCCGCGTCGAGCGGCCATAGCCGCGCACGTCGAGGCAATAGACGTCGTGCCCTTGCGCGGCGACGAAATCCATCCACGACTGGCCGCCCAGCGGAATGTCGAAGCCGGTGTGCGCCGGATAGGTTGAGCCGTGCACGAACAGCACGGTCTTTTCCGGCGTGAACGCTTTCAGATCGGCAGGCCGCTTGTTGCGGACGAAGATCTCGATGCCCGGCCCGGAGGGCACCATCATCTCTTCGGTAATGACTTGGACCATGAAATGCTCTCATGAGTGAATAGGGCACACTCTCTCCACGTCATGCGCGGGCTTGACCCGCGCATCCATGAGAGTGTGCCAAAGCCAATCTTACGATTTGCGTTTGTAGCACCTGCTCATGGATTGCCGGGCCAAGCCCGGCAATGACTCGCGGAGAGATCGAGGCCGCAACGAACGTCATGACACTTTGCAGTCCTTGAGAATCTCCGGCTTGAACGCCAGCCCGTGCCCCGGACGCTCCGGCGCGGTGATCGTGCCGTTGACGACCTTGACCGGCTCGACCCACAGATCCTCCGACAGGCCCATGTCCTCGATCCATGCGCCGTTCGGGATCGACGCCAAGAGCTGCACGTTCAGCTCGGGGAACAGGTGCGGCGCCATCTGCAGGCCCCAGGTGTCGGCAAGAACAGATATCTTCCGCAGGTCGGTGTAGCCGCCGCGCATCGGATCGGGCTGCAGGATCGGGCAGGCCGGATTCTCGAAGAACGGCCGCAGATCGTAGCGCGTGAAATGCGTCTCGCCGCCGACGATGCGGATCGGCAATGCCTGTGCCACCCGCATGTAGCCCTTGAAGTCGTCGGCCGGCACCGGCTCCTCCAGCCAGTAGATGTCGTAGTCGACGATCTTGCGGCCCTGGTTGATCGCCACGTCCGCGGTCCAGCCCTGGTTGATGTCGATCATGATGGCGATGTCGGGCCCGAGCGCCTCGCGCATCCGCTTCACGTTGTCGACGTCGCGGCGCAGATCGTCGGTGTGCGCCATCTGCATCTTGATCGCCTTGTAGCCCTGCTGCTTGTAGTGCAGCGCCTTGGCGATCATGCCGTCGCCGCCGGAGCCGCGGAAGCAGCCCGAGCCGTACACCGGGAGCTGCGCGCGCACGTGGCCCCACAGCCGGTGCAGCGGCATGTTGGCGCGCTTGCCGATCGCGTCCCACAGCGCGATGTCGAGCGCCGACATCGCCATGGTGACGATGCCGCCGCGGTTGTAGGTGACGGTGCGCTTCCAGAGGTCGGCCCAGATGCCTTCGACCGCGGTCGCGTCCTTGCCGATCACGTGCGGCAGCAGCGTCTCTTCGAGTGCCGCGACAACGGTCTTCAATCCCGGCCGGAACGAGAACAGATAGCCCATGCCGACGATGCCGCCCTTGGTCTCGACCTCGAGCACCAGCAAGTTGCGCGCGTCGCCGAAGGCGTGGCCCTTGAGCCACGGCGTCTCCGGCCACGGCACGCGCAGCATGGTGGTGCGGACGGCCTTGATGGTCATGTCGGTCATGCTGAGGGTCCGGTCTTATGGTCCAACGCGGATTTCATTGAGGGTCGGTTCAACGCATTCATCATAGCGCGGCGGGCGGGCAAGCGATCCGCCCGAAACAAAGCTTTGTCCGAGGCGCGCGAAGCCTTGCCGGATCATCCGTGTTTCGCGCGACCAGAGGCCTGCGTCGCGATACCGACGCAGCGAGCGCGTCAGAAGCTCCTTCGGCACGTCGGGAAAGAACGTCGTGACGCCCGCGGCCAGATCTTCGGCCGGGCGGGTGTAGACCCATTGCAGCATCCTGGCGGTCGCGCGCGTCATCGCCGAGAACTCCTCGCGGTATTTTTCGCACGCCTCGCCCGTTGCGATGAACGCCGTGTAGGAGGTTGGCCCGCGCGAGCTCGCCGCGTAGAGAACCTCTCCCGCGCCATCTTGCTCGGCCATCGACGCGAATGGCTCGAACGCCTGCATCACCTCGATGTCGCCAGCCTGCAGCGCATGGTAGTTGCGCGTCATCGCGCGGTCGGAAAACCGCGGAAGCTTGTCCGGATCGACCCCGGTGTCACGCAGGTCCTGTTGCAGGCACATCCACGGCGTCGGCACCTCGGCGACCGAAGCGAATGTCATCTGCGCGAGATCGGTCAGGCGGAACGGCTTGCCGCCGCTTCGGCCGATCAGAAAGAACGGATCGTGCGACACCACCTCGCAGAAGCTCAGGAGCGGCGAATGACGGTCCTGATCGTGCGCCTTCATCACCCGCATCGGCCCACCCCAGGTGAGGTCGATGCTGCCGTCGAGGAGCTTCGGCACGGCGTCGCCCGGCGCGTCCGATGTCAAAAGCTCCACCTGGACGCCCTCACGCTCGTAAAAGCCGAGCGCATAGGTCGCGTAGTAGGGCGCATAGAACACCGCGCGGAAGTTCTCCATGAGCCGGATCGGCATGTACGGCACCTTGTCGCGAAGCTGGATTGGCGTTGGCCGGATGGCGGGGACAGGCTTAAGCTTGCGGATGCCGGAAGTGTACGACGAGGATTTGCAGCATGAGAACCCTGTTCGGCCTCTGGTGTCTCCTGATTGCGGCGCTTGTTCCGGCTCACGCGCAGGACAGCTATCCCAGCAAGGCCATCACCCTGGTGGTGCCGGTCCCACCCGGCGGCGCGGCTGATTTCATCGCCCGGCTCGTTGGGCAGAAGCTGTCCGAGGCGGTCGGCCAGCCGGTGGTCATCAGCAACCGCGGCGGTGCCGGCGGCACGATTGCCTCCGACAACGTCGCGAAGTCCGCGCCCGACGGCTACACGCTGATGCTCAACTCCATCACCACCCACGGCATCGGCCCGCATCTTTATGCCAGCCTGCCGTATGACTCGGTGCGGGATTTCACGCCGGTCATTCTGGTGGCCAAGCTGCCGCTGATCATGACGATCAACACCGGCCACGCGATGAAATCGGTTGCGGACGTCATCGCCTACGCCAAGGCCAATCCGGGCAAGCTGTCGTTCGCGTCGTCCGGCAACGGCGGCGCGCCGCATCTTTCCGGCGAGCTGTTCCAGACCGTCGCCGGCATCAAGATGCTGCATGTGCCGTACCGCGGCAGCGGGCCGGCCGTGGTCGATGTGGGCGCCGGCCGTGTCGACATCATGTTCGATGCCGTGCCGTCGCTGCTCGCCCTGATCCAGGCCGGCAAGCTTCGCCCGCTTGCCGCGGCCAGTGCCGAGCGCAATCCGATCGTCGCCGATGCGCCGACCTTCGATGAGCTGGGCATCAAGGGCATGGAGATTTCGCTGTGGTACGGCATCGCCGGCCCCGCAGGGTTGCCGCAGACGGTCGCGCAGCGGCTCAACGCCGAGTTCGCAGCGATCCTCAAGTCCACTGAGGTCCGCGAGGCCTTTGCCAAGCAGGGCGCAGCAGCATCAGGCGGCTCGCCGCAGGACTACGCCAGTTTCATGCGCGATGAGTCGTCGCGCTGGGGCGAGGTGGTCCGTCGCAACAACATCAAGATCGAGTGAGCGCGGCGGCGCGCACGTAGACGCTCTTTCACCTGCGGAAACCTAACCGCCGTCATGGCCGGGCTTGTCCCGGCCATCCACGCCTTACTTTGGATCCAGACGTGGATGCCCGCGACAAGCGCGGGCATGACGTGGCTAGGCCGGTGGCAATTCTGCTGAAAGCGGGCGCTCAACGCCCCTGTGCGTGATAGGCCGAATTCGGCCGCATGTCGGTCGCCGTCGCCACGCGGTTGCTCATGTTGTAGAAGCCCGCCACCGCGGCGATGTCCCAGATGTCGCGCTCGACAAATCCCGCCTTGCGCAGCGCGTCACGGTCTTCCTCTTCGACCGCCCACGGCTCGGCGGTGAGCTTCACCGCGAAATCGAGCATGGCGCGATGGCGCTTCGACAGCCGCGCCGCGCGGTAGTTCATCACCAGCAGCTCGCCCAGTGCCGGATCGCCCGACAGCGCGCGCACCGCGGCGCCATGGGCGACGAGGCAGTAGTAGCACTTGTTGTGCGACGACACCGCGACCGCGATCATCTCGCGCTCGAGCTTGGACAGCCCCGACGGCGCCAGCATCAGGTCGTTGTACATCGCCACGAACGGCTCGAGCTTGGCGTTGTCGAAGGCGTAGGCCTGCAGCACGTTGGGCACGAAGCCGAGCTTCTCCCGGCATTTGTCGAAATAGCCTTCCATCGCCGGCGAAAGTTTGCCGCGCTGCAGCGAGAGCGCGGTGATGTCGGTGTCGTCCCGGGCGGTCTGCTTTGGAATGTCCCCTGCCGCCTGGGACCGATCCGCCTTGATATTGCTCGCTTTCCTGCGTTTGGTCGGCACGTCGCTCTCCCGTTTCGATAGGCTGAAGCCTACAACCCTTCCGTCGCCAAGCGAAACCACTACAGTCGGGCTATCGCAATCGGTTGGGCGGTCCGGTTGAATTCTGCGGAATGAATTTCGGATGACTCAGCACGTCACAGCCGATCGTTCCTCTCCCGAGGATCGCAGCGCCCGCGCCCGGATCGGCGCAGCGGGAAAGCTCCTGCGCGAAAGCAAGAGCGGCGCGTCGGACGGATTCGCCGCGCTGCTGTTCGCGCGCACGGCTCCCGAAGATCTGGTGCGCTACGACGCGGCCGAGATCGCGGTGCTCACCCGCGAGGCCTGGACGTTCTTTGTCACGCGCAAGCCGGGTTCGCCGAAGATCCGTTTCGAATCGCCGGATGCGTCGTGGGGCGATCGTCTCAAGACCGTCTCGGTCATCGAGATCGTCAACGACGACATGCCGTTTCTGGTCGACTCGGTGATGGACGAGCTGACCGAGCGCGGGCTCGATATCCGCCTGGTCGCGCACCCGATCATCGCTGCCGACCGTGACAAGAGCGGCAAGCTCAAATCCGAGCCGTACGATGCGAACCGCGGCAACGGCAACGGCGGCCTGCGCGAAAGCTTCATCCACATCCATGTCGAGCGCGTGGCCGACGATGCGCGCCGCGCCGAGGTCGTGCAGTCGCTGGAGCAGGTTCTGGCGCAGGTGCGCGTTGTCGTGCAGGACTGGCGGCCGATGGTCGCGCGCGTCGCGAGCGTCATCCAGGAGCTGAAAAGCAATCCGCCGCCGGTGCCGGTGGACGACATCGCCGAGGCGATCCAGTTCCTCGAATGGCTGGCCGACGACAATTTCACGCTGCTTGCGGTCAGCGAATACGCCTTCACCGGCAAGAGCCGGGAGCTTTCGCCGGTCAACGATACGGCGCTCGGGCTTCTTCGCGCCGACAACGTGCCGGTGTTCACGCGCGGCGGCAAGGCGGTGACGGTGACACCGCAGCTTCGCGCGTTTTTCGATGAGCCAAAGACGCTCATCGTCATGAAGGCGAATGTCAAATCGCGCGTGCATCGACGCGTCTATCTCGATTATGTGGGCGTCAAGCGCTTCGACAATGACGGCAACGCCGTCGGTGAATTTCGCATTCTCGGCCTGTTCACCTCGACCGCCTATACGCGTTCGGCGCGCTCGATTCCCTATCTGCGGCGCAAGGCCGATGCCACGCTGCAGCGCGCAGGCTTCGACCCGAACACCCATTCCGGCAAGGCGCTGGTCAACGTGCTGGAGGGCTATCCGCGCGACGAGCTGTTCCAGATCGACGAGGACACGCTCTACGAATTCACCCAGGCGATCCTGCAGCTCGAGGAGCGGCCGCGTGTGCGGGTGCTGGCGCGGCGCGACCGTTTCGACCGTTTTGTCTCGGTGCTGGTCTACGTGCCGCGTGAGCGCTTCGACTCGCGCGTGCGGGCGCGGATCGGCGCCTATCTCGCCGAGGCCTTCAAGGGCCATGTCAGCGCGTTCTATCCGACGTTTCCGGAAGCCGGTATCACCCGGGTCCACTTCATCATCGGCCGAAGCGGAGGCGAGACGCCCGACCTCGATCGGGCCACGCTGGAGCAAGCGGTCGGCGCGATCGTCCGCACCTGGAGCGACGCGCTCGGCGCGGCACTCGCTGAAACGCAGGAGCCGGGGCGGGCGCGGGCACTGTTTGATCGCTACGGCAACGCGTTCTCCGAAGGTTATCGCGAGGCCTATTCGCCCGGCGACGCGATCGAGGACATCCATGTCATCGAAGGCCTTTCGGCGGATCGCCCGCTTGGCGTCGAATTCTATTCGCGCAGCGAGGACGCCAAACCCTGCGTCGGCCTGAAGGTGTGGAGCCACGGCAAGCCGATCCCGCTGTCCGAGCGGGTGCCGGTGCTGGAAAACATGGGCTTCAAGGTCGTCGACGAGCGCACCTTCGAGGTCGGCGGCGAGCCGGGCGCGTGGCTGCACGACATGGCGCTGGAACGCGCCGATGGTGAGCCCGCTGGCCTCGAACCGATCAAGGCGGCGCTGGAGTCCTGTTTTATCGTTGTGATGCGGGGGCTCGCCGAGAACGACGGCTACAACGCGCTGGTGATGGCCGCTGGCCTGCAGTGGCGCGACGTGGCGCTGGTGCGGACGGTCTCACGGTTCCTGCGGCAGATCGGTGTGCCCTATTCGCAGGGTTACATGTGGGCAACGCTGCGCAAGCATGCGGGCCTCGCGGCCAAGCTCGTCGAGCTGTTCCACGCGCGGTTCGATCCGCGGCCACCGTCATTCCGGGGCGCTCCCGAAGCGAGCGAGCCCGGAATCCAGAAACAAGTCGGGGGCGTGCGTCTGGATTCCGGGCCCGGCCCTTCGGGCCGTCCCGGAATGACCGGGGGCGAAGCCGAGCGCAGCCGGCGCGAACAGGAAATTGCCGCGGAAATCGACGAAGGGCTCAACGCCGTCGCGGTGCTCGACGAGGACCGCATCATTCGCCGCTTTGTAAACGCGATGCAGTCGGCGATCCGCACCAATTACTTTCAGCTTGGCCGCGACGGCCGGCCGAAGCATGAGATCGCGATCAAGTTGTCCAGCCGTCGGCTCGACGGTGTTCCGCGGCCCGCCCCGCTCTACGAAATTTTTGTTTATTCGCCGCGCGTCGAGGGCGTGCATCTGCGCTTCGGCAAGGTGGCGCGCGGCGGCATCCGCTGGTCCGACCGGCCGCAGGACTTCCGCACCGAAGTGCTGGGCCTGGTCAAGGCGCAGCAGGTCAAGAACGCGGTGATCGTGCCGGTCGGCTCGAAGGGCGGCTATGTACCGAAGCATTTGCCCGTTGGCGGCCCGCGCGAGGCAATTCAGGCCGAGGGCACGGCCGCCTACAAGATATTCATCTCGACGCTCCTCGACATCACCGACAATCTCGATCTCAAGGAGGTTCTGCCGCCGGATAGCGTGGTGCGGCACGACGATGACGATCCTTATCTCGTCGTCGCCGCCGACAAGGGCACCGCGACCTTTTCCGACATCGCCAACGGCATTTCCGAGGAGCACAGGTTCTGGCTCGCCGACGCCTTCGCGTCCGGCGGCTCGGCCGGCTACGACCACAAGGGCATGGGCATCACCGCCCGCGGCGCGTGGGAGTCGGTGAAGCGGCATTTCCGCGAGATGGACATCGACATCGGCAGGACACCGTTCACGGCCGTGGGCGTCGGCGACATGTCCGGCGACGTGTTCGGCAACGGCATGCTGCGCGAGAAGACGACCAGGCTCATCGCCGCGTTCGATCATCGCGACATCTTCATCGATCCGGACCCCGACCCGGAAAAAAGCTTTGCCGAGCGCAAGCGGCTGTTCGATCTGCCGCGCTCGAGCTGGCAGGACTACGACAAGAAGCTGATTTCCAGGGGCGGCGGCGTGTTCCCGCGCTCGCTCAAGGAGGTCGCGCTGTCGAAGGAGGCGCGCAACGCGCTTGGCTTCGACAAGGCCAAGGCGACGCCGCAGGAGGTGATGAGCGCGATTCTCAAGGCGCCGGTGGATCTGCTGTTCTTCGGCGGCATCGGCACCTACATCCGCGCCTCGGCCGAAACCGACGAGGCGGTGGGCGACCGCGCCAACGACGCGATCCGCATCACCGGCGCCCAGGTGCGCGCCAAGGTGATCGGCGAGGGCGCCAATCTCGGCATGACCCAGCGCGGCCGCATCGGCACCGCGCTCACCGGCGGGC
>JAIESC010000196.1 GCA_019746355.1 Xanthobacteraceae bacterium
CTCGAGGGGAGTGAAGCGCCACAAGACGCTGGTGCGGAATCCGCCGCACCCGGTGGCCACCTTGCGGTCAGGCCAGTCCCTTCAACGGAAGGGACTGCCGGCCCATGACGCGGGCCGGCGCGCCTTGCGGCGCTTCACCGCGGTGATTTCCGTGGAGCCTGGCTCCACACGCTCGGGCCGCGCTTGCGTGCCGGGCTACTTGCTCTTTCGCCCGGTCGTACAGCAGTGCTCCCTGCGCCAGGGTCGTAGTGCCCATGAGGCGGAGTCCCGAGGCGCCCCGAGGTGTCCGGCTGACAAGGCCGAACCCGCAGGCACCGCTCCCCGCTCCACCAACGGCTGTCACCGGTTGACACCCTCGAACGAGCGGGGATGACACCTTAATAGAACAAAAAGAGAACATGTCAACCCATGCAAAAAGGCCCGCCGGAGCGGCCTTCAAGCCGGATCATTATTGTCCCAAGGCCATGCGCGCGACCTGGCTGCGCTGCGTCTTGCCGTTGGCGTTCTTCGGAAGCTGATCCATCACCAGCACGCTGTGCGGCAGCTTGAACGGCGCGATGCGGCCGGAGAGCGCTTTCGTCAGCGCCGGCCGCTCGGCGAGCTGCGCCGACGTGCCCGGGCGCAGCACCAGCGCCGCGCCGATCCGGTTGCCGATCTCGCGGTCGGGGATCGGAAACACGCAGGCCTCGGCGAACGAGCCCAAGCCCAGGATCGCCTCTTCCAGCTCGCGCGGCGCGATCAGCACGCCCTTGCTTTTGAAGCAGTCGTCGGCGCGGCCCATGATGAAGACGTAGCCGTCGCTGTCGATGCGGGCGAGATCGCTGGTCACGTACCAGCCGCCGCGCAAGGTCGCCTTGGTCGTCGCCTCGTCGCCGAGATAACCGAGAAAGAAGCCGGGATAGTCCGCGCCGAAGGCGAGCGTGCCGACGCTGTCCGGCGGCAGCGCGTTGAGGTTCTCATCGATCACGGCGCCGCGCGCGCCCCAGGTCTTGCCGGTCGAGCCCTCCTTCTTCGGGATGTCCGGCCCGTCGCCGATCACCATCTGCGCTTCGGAAATGCCGTAGTGCTCCCAGATCGGGCAGCCGAACCGCGCCTGCCACTCCTTGCGGACGGCGTCCTCCAGCGGTTCCCCGGTGGAGTTCGCGCCGCGCAGCGAGGAGAGGTCGTAGCGGCTCTCGATGCCGGGCGTCGCGAGGATGCGGCGGTAGAGCGTGGCGACCGAATGCAGGAGCGTGACGCGGTCGCGCTCGATGGTCTGCAGAATGCGCTCGGGCGCGGCGCGGTCCTCCATGATCGAGCCGGTGGTGCCGTTGCGCAGCGGAAACAGCACGTTGTGGCCGAGTGCGCTGATGAAGCTCCATTCGCCGGTGGCGAGGATGACGTCGCCCTCCCGCGGCGGCACGCGGGCCCGGTTGCTGTCGCCGAGCGCCTCGAGCCAGCGGTGGGCATGGACCACGCCCTTGGGCTTTCCGGTGGTGCCGGAGGTGAAGACGATGAAGGCCTGCGTGTCGCGGTCCGCATCGAAGCAGGGTGGTAACCGTTCATTCCCGCGCAAGCGGGAATCCAGGGCTACGCGACGCGACTTATCCCCTTGTTGCCCTGGGT
Organism: Xanthobacteraceae bacterium; assembly: GCA_019746355.1. The sequence goes on from JAIESC010000196.1 coordinate 1,606, forward strand.
CCCCGCTTTCGCGGGGACGAACGGGGAGAGAATCCCGCTCTGACAATTCAATCAGTCCATCCGGCGTGACGATCATCCGCTTCACGGCGGGCTTGAGCCCTGCGGTGGCGGCATCGTCACGCATGTGTTCGGCAAGGAGAAACAGCGCCGGATCCGACAGGTTGACGATGTGCTCAAGCTCGCTCCGGCCGAGCTGCGAATTCTGCAGAACCGGGATTGCACCGAGCCAGACGCAGGCGAGGAACGCGGCCGCGAAATCTGCGGTGTTGGTCATGCGGAAGACGACCTTGTCGCCCGGCTTGAGGCCGAGCCTCTCAAGGTCGGCCACGAGCGCCGCCACCATCGCCTGAAACGCGGCATTGCTGACGGCACCGGTCGAGTGGCGGAACGCCGCGTGACCGGCGCGGGCGGGGTCGCGCCCGGGCCGCAGTGCGATTTCAGCCAGGTTCATTTATTCTTCCTCGGGCCGCCGGTCTCGTCGTAGCCCGGTCCGCGATAGTTCGGCGGCCGCTTGTCGAGGAAGGCGCGGATGCCCTCCCGGCAATCGGCGGTGCGGGTGATCTCCATCACCGCGTCGAGCTCGGCCTGCGCGCCTTCGGCGCTCTTGTTGAAATCCCAATAGCGGCGCACCAGGGCTTTGGCATGCCGCACGGAAAGGAACGGGGCCGCGGCGATCTTGTCGGCGATCTTCAGCACCTCGTCCAGCATCGTGTCGTGCGGGAACACGCGCACCACGAGGCCGATGCGCTCGGCTTCCTTGGCGTCGATGATCTCGCCGGTGAGGATCATCTCCATGGCGCGGCCCAGCCCGACGAACTTCGGCAGGTTGCGCGCGCCGCCGGACTCCGGGACGAAGCCCGCCGGCACCGCGACCTCGCCGAGCTTGGCCTTGTCGGAGGCATAGCGGATGTCGCAGGCGGTGGCGAGCTCAAGGCCGATGCCGACCGCGGGCCCGTTGATCGCGGCGATGGTGACGCAAGGGAGCTCCTCGAGCTTGCGGATCGCCCGCTGGATGACGACGTGGCGCAGGTCGTTGAAGAAGTAGTTGGCGAGCTCCTTGTAGGGACCGAACGCGCCGAAGTCGTGCTCCTCGTCGAGCGCGCCGAGCGGGGCGGCCTCCGATCGCAGGTCGCCGCCGGCCGAGAAGCCGCGGCCCTCGCCGGTGATGACGACGACGCGCAGCCGGTCGTCGCGGCGGATCTGGTCGAGGATCAGGTCGAGCTCGACGCGCATGCGCACGTCGATGGCGTTCAGCGCCTCGGGGCGGTTCAGCGTGATGAGGCCGATGCAGGGATTGTCCGGCTGGCTTCCGGGAGCCTGGACCGACCATTTCAGCGTCTTGAAGGCGAGCATTTTCGCTTCCTTATTGTTTCAGGCGGGAGAACAATTTTCGCGGGTTGCCGTCGGAGATCGCCTCGCTGTCGGCTTTCGACAGGCCCGCGGCCTTGATCAGGTCGAGCGGCTCCATGTCGGCGGGCGGGAACGAATAGTCGGTGCCGAGATGGACGTTGCCGATGCCGGCGATGTCGATGAGGAAGCGCAGCGCCTTGGGCGCATGCACGATGCTGTCGTAGTGCATCTCGCGGGCATAGGCGGACGGTGTCTTGGCCGCGACATTGTGCTGGCCGGCCTTGTCCATGCGCTTGTGCATCACGTCGAAGCGGCCGGCGAGATAGGGATAGGTGCCGCCGCCATGCGACAGCAGGAGCTTGAGCCTGGGGAAACGGTCGAGCACGCCGGACATGATCAGCGAGCCGGTGCCGAGCGTGGTATCGTAGGTGTAGTGCGCGATCTGGCCGAGCGCGAATTTGCCGACGCGCGGCACCGCCGATGACAGCACCGGATGCAGCAGCACCGGCAGACCGAGCGCCTCGGCCTTGCGCCAGAACGGATCGAGCGGCAGCTCGCCGATGTTCACGTTCTCGATATTGGCGGCGATGATGACGCCGATCGCGCCGTTGCCCGCGGTGCGCTCGAGCTCGACTGCCGCGGCCTCGGCGTCGGTCAGCGGCGCCGAGGAGATCCACGAGAAGCGCTTGGCGTTGTCCGCGGTCCACTCCGCCAGCGTGTCGTTGAGCATCCGGTGCCAGGCGATGCAGCTCTCGCGCGGCAGGCCATAGCCGAAGATGTCCGGCCAGGTTCCGACGATCTGGTGGTCGATGCGCTGCGCGTCGAGCCACTTGTGGCGCTCGGCCACCGGCTCGGCGAGGCGCGGGAAGAACGGCCGGACCTTGAAGCCGTAGTCGAAGGCGAGCGCCTCCTTGCCGCCGTCGGCGGGGCTAAGCCGGACGCCGATGGCGCTGCCTTGGCTTTTGATCGCGGCGATCAGTTGTGGCGGGACGTAGTGGGCATGGGTGTCGATCGGCACGCGTTACTCCTGACGATGCGCGGGCACTTTACTTGCGGTCGCGCAGCCGATCCATCAGCGACTTCTCCTGGCCGCCGTCGATCTCGATCATGGTGCCGTTGACCATGTGCATCAGCGGGGAGGCGAGCATCACCACGAGGTTGGCGACCTCGTCGACCTCGGCAATGCGCCCCATCGGGATCGAGGAGGGCGCGAGCTTGTCGGCCTCCTCGTAGGAGAGATTCATGTCGCGCGACATGGCCTTCACCAGTCCCGCCCAGCGTTCGGTCCGCACCGGGCCGGGATTGACCGCGCAGAAGCTGATGCCGTGCTTGCCGTACTGTCCGGCGAGCGAGAGCGTGAGGTTCTGGCCCGCGGCATTGGCCGCGCCCGGGCAGATTTCCCAGTAGGACGGCTTCACGCCGTCATTGCCGATCAGGTTGACGACGCGGCCGCCGCCCTGCTTCACCATGATCGGCAGCACGTAGCGCAGGCACCGCACATAACCCATGAACTTGAGCTGAAGGCCCTTTTCCCAATCGTCTTCGCTCAGGTGCTCGATCACGCCGCCGGCGGCGGAGCCCGCATTGTTGACCATGATGTCGGCGCGGCCGAGCGCCTTGTGGGCCTGCTCGATGAAGTTCTTGGCGTCGTCGTTCTTCCGCAGGTCCGCCGGGATCGGCACGATCTTGCGGCCGGTGGCTTTGGCGATCTCGTTGGCCGCGGCTTCCAGCACATCGCTCCGTCGCGCGCAGATCGCGACGTCGACGCCTTCCTTGGCCAGCGCGAGCGCGATGCCCTTGCCGATGCCTTCGCTGCCGCCGGTGACGAAGGCGGTCTTGCCTTTGAGTTGGAGGTCCATGTTGTTGTTCTCCTAATAACCGAGGATCGCTTTGGCGGCGTTGCCGACGGCTTCGACGTTCTCGCCGCAGTCGAGGAAGGCGACGATGCGGCACGGGCAGCCTTCGAGACCCTCATAGCGCCAGGGAAACGCGCCGATGATGGCGCGCTTGCCGAGCATCATCTCGATGTCGCCGCCGAGGTTCTCGGCGTGCAGCAAACCTTCTTGGAACGCCCAGTTGTGGAACGGGAACACGTCGGCGGAAACCTTCCGCCCGGATTTCTTGTGGGTGTATTCGAAGGTGCCGAAGAATTCGCCCGGCGTCTTGCCGTGCTTCTTCGTGAACTCCTCCGCGAGGTCCGGCCGCATGGTGCGAATCGAGGTGTTCATGGCGTGGTCACACGAGCCGGTGTCCATGCCCCACCACCTGATCTTCTTCTTGAACATCCACTGCAGCGTCTCGAGGCTCGGGCCCGGGTGATAGCAGAAGTAGCGCACCAGGTCCTGCTGCGACTGGCCTTCGTAATGCTTGTGCCAGCCGGTGTGCAGGATGAGGATGTCGCCCTCGCGGATGTCGGCCCCCGCGCTCTCGATGATCTCCGGCGTGATCACCGCCCAGTCGTACATGTGCTTTGAGATGTCGACCACCACGCCGCGGTTGCACAGGTAATCGAGCGGCAGGTGCGCCATGTCGCCCTGGCGGTTGTCGGTGGCATGCATCGCACCGTCAAAATGCGTGCCGACATGAAGCGCGGTGTCGATGCGCTGGGCGACGATCCGCACCGTCTGCAGATTCTGTGCGTAATACATCTTGTTGCCGGCATAGCCGACCCAGCCGGGCGTATGCACGTTCATCACGTGCGACATGTCGATGATCTTCATGGCAACTCCCCGGCGTTGTGTTCAGCTTGTATGTTCTCAGGCTGCGCACTACCGTTCAAGCGAAGGCACGCAGGGCTTTTGCCGCGATGAATGTCCGGACGCTGATCGGAGAGCCCGTGCACCGGGCCGAGGATTTCCGCTTTCTGCGCGGCGCAGGCAGCTTCATCGACGACATCAAGCGCGACGGCATGCTGTACGCGGTCGTATTGCGGAGCAGCGTGGCGCATGGCCGCATCCGCAGCATCGATACCAGCGCGGCTCGTGCCATGCCAGGCGTGCATGCGGTCATGACCGCGGCGGATATCGGCGAAGTGCCGCTGATCCCGCTGCGGCTCGCGAACCTGCCCGAGTTCAAGGGCTACCTTCAGCCGGTCATCGCCGGGGACAAGGTGCGCTACGTCGGCGAGCCGGTGGCGGTGGTGGTCGCGGAGACGCAGGCGCAGGCCGAGGATGCGCTCGAGGCGATCACGATCGACATCGAAAAGTTGCCGGCCGTGCCCGATCGTCATGCCGCCGCGGCCGACCAGCCGCGCCTGTTCGACGGCAGCAACCGAACGGTTCGTTATGCGACATCCTTCGGCGATGCGGATGCCGTCTTCGCCAAGGCCGAATACACCCGCAAGGAACGGTTTCGCTGCCACCGGCTGACCGGGCTGCCGCTGGAGACGCGCGGCCAGATCGCCGAATGGGACGCGGCGACGAAGCGCCTCACCGTGTTCGGCGCAACGAAAGTGCTGTTCTTCAACCGCCGCACGCTCGCGCCGATGCTGGGCGTCACCGAGGCCGACATCGACATGATCGAGGTCGACGTCGGCGGCGGCTTCGGCGTGAAGGGCGAGTTCTACCCGGAGGATTTCCTCATTCCGTTCGCGGCGCGGCTCACCGGCCGGCCGGTGAAGTGGATCGAGGACCGCCGCGAGCACCTGACCGCGACCAATCATTCGCGCGAGGTCGATTGCGAGATCGAGATCGCCTGCCAGCGCGACGGCACGATCCTCGCGGTTCGCGGACATATCGCGGCGGATATGGGGGCGTATATCCGCACCAACGGTGGCGTGGTGCCGGCCAAGGCGGCGCAGTTCCTGCCGGGGCCGTACCGCGTGCGCGACGTGAAGCTCGTGGTGGAGGCCTTCGTCACCAGCAAGACGCCAGTCGGGACCTTGCGCGCGCCGGGTCGCTTCGAGGCGAACTTCTTCCGCGAGCGGCTCCTCGACATGGTGGCGCGCGATCTCGGTCTTGATCCGGTGGAGTTCCGCCGCAGGAATCTCATCAAAGAGGCAGACCTGCCGTTTGCGACCGGCAAGCTCGTGCCCTACGAGCCGGAGACCGACTTCGACACCGGTGACTATCACGCGACCTTCGAGCGCGCGGTGAGCGAGATCGGCTGGGATGAGAACAAGCACCTGCAGGGCAAGCTGATCGACGGCCGTTATCACGGGTTGGCCGCGGTGCCGTTCGTGGAGAGCGGCGGCTCCGGCAAGGAGAACGCGCGGCTCGTGATCGAGCCGGACGGCGCGGTCAGCGTCTATGTCGGCTCGTCGGTGCTGGGGCAGGGGCTCGAGACGACGCTGGCGCAGGTGGCGGCCGATACGCTGAAGCTGCCGTTCGAGCGCGTCAAGATTTTGCACGGCTCGACCACCTACGTGCGCGAGGGCTTCGGCACCTTTGCGTCGCGTTCGATGGTGGTCGGCGGCTCGGCGGTGATGGACGGCTGCAACAATCTGCTCGCGGCGATCCGTTCGGCTGCGGCCGAACGCCTCGGCCTCCCCAACGAGGAGATCACCATCGCCGACGGTATCGTCGCGGCCGGCGGCAAGCAGGCAAAGCTGTCCGACTTTGCGGGCCTCGAGGTCGAGGGAAGCTTCGCGACCACGACCCGCACCTACAGCTACGGCGCGCATGCCTGCCATGTCGCAGTGGATGCCCGCACCGGCCACGTCGATATCCTCGACTACGTCGCGATCGAGGACGTCGGCGTCGCGATCAATCCGCACATCGTCCACGGCCAGGCGATCGGCGCGCTGGTGCAGGGGCTTGGCGGCGTGTTCCTCGACCAGATCATTTACGACCGCGACGCACAAATGCTCAACGCCTCGCTCGCCGACTATCTCGTGCCGCTGGCCACCGATTTCTCCAACGTCCGTGCCATCACGATGGAATTGCGCCGCTCCAAGACCAATCCGCTCGGTGCGAAGGGCGCGGGCGAGGGCGGCATGGTGGCGGTGGCGGCGACGATGGCGAACGCGGTCGCCGCGGCGCTCGGCCCGCTCGGCATCGAGCTGCGCGAGCTGCCGCTTTCGCCGGCAAATCTTTGGCGGCTTGTCGCAAAAAACGGCGAGCGTCCCGCGGCGTGACCGAACGCCGCGGAATTCGCAACGAGCCGTACCTCAAGGTGTGACAAAGTTTGCAGCAGCGCCCGTGTGGCCATGCGCAAGAGCCGATGCTAACGTTTGGTTATCGAGGGTCTATGCGCCGGGCGTGAACACGCCGCGCCACGATAGGGATGAGGCCTGCCATGATCGATCGCCGCCATGTCGTTAAGGGCGGACTTGCCGCCGTTGGTTCGCTCGCCGCTCCCGCAAGCCTGCTCGCGCAAGCCAAGCCACCGGTGAAGATCCGCTACAACGAGGTGGTGCGGTCGCTGCTCTATGCTCCGGCCTACGTCGCCATCACCAAGGGCTTGTTCAAGGATGCGGGCCTCGACGTGACGATGACGACCGCGTTCGGCGGCGACAAGTCGACCGCGGCGCTTCTCTCCAACACCGCCGACATCGCGCTGATCGGGCCTGAGACCGCGATCTACGTGCTCAACAGCGACTCGTCGAGCAAGATCCGCATCTTCTGCGGGCTCACCTCGACCGACGGCTTCATGCTGATGGGGCGCGACAAGGTCGACAAGTTCGACTGGAAGATGCTCAAGGGCAAGGAGATCCTGGGCTTCCGCCCCGGCAGCACGCCGCTCCTGTTCCTCGAAGAGGCGCTGCGGATGAACGGCATCGACCCGCAGAAGGACGTCAAGCTCAACAACAACGTCGCGATCCCGGCCCGCGTCGGCTCCTGGCTCGCCGGGCAAAACCAGTACGGCATCTTCATCGAGCCGGACGCGGCCCAGCTCGAGCTCGACGGCAAGGCGCATTTCCTCGCCTCGATCGGTCAGACCGTGGGATTTGCCGACTACACCTCGTTCATGGCGACCGATCAGTACATCAAGGACAACCCGGGCGTGGTCCAGACCTGGACCGACGTGATCGCGCGGGCGCAGAAGTGGACCGAGACCGCGAAGGTTCCCGAGATCGTCAGCGCGCTCGAGCAGTTCTTCCCGGGCATCAATCCGAAGGCTATGGCGGCGGCAGCCGAGCGTTACCAGAAGCTCAAGATCTGGAAGAGCTCGCCGGTGATCGAACCGAAGGCGATCGACAAGTTCCAGGACATCCTGGTGAACGGCAACGTGCTGGAGAAAGGCAAGCGCGTGAAATTTGCGGACCTGGTCCGGACCGAGTTCGCCAGCAAGGCGAAGTGATCCGTGACGGACAAGACGAACGGAGCTGCGCCGAAGGTCGAGTTGCGCGGCGTGGGGCTCCGCTATTTCGGGCTTGAGGGCGAGACCGAGGCGCTGCAGGACATTTCGCTCAAGGTCGCGCCGGGCGAGTTCATCGCCATCATCGGCCAGAGCGGTTGCGGCAAGAGCACGCTGCTGTCGCTCATTTCCGGCATCCTGAAGCCGACCGAGGGCGAGGTGCTGGTGGACGGGCAGGCCGTGACCGGGCCGAGCCGCAAGGTCGGCTACATGCTGCAGCAGGACTACCTGTTCGAGTGGCGCACCATTCTGGAGAACGCGGTGCTCGGCGCGGAAATCCAGGGCGCGGACATGGGCAAGGCGCGCGAGCGCGCGGCGCAGTTGCTGACGCGTTACGGGCTCGGCCAGTTCCTCAACCATCTGCCGCGCCAGCTGTCCGGCGGCATGCGCCAGCGGGTGGCGCTGGCGCGCACGCTCTGCACCGGGCCCGACGTGGTGCTGCTCGACGAGCCGTTCTCGGCGCTCGACTCGCAGACGCGCATCGCGCTGGCCGACGAGATCACCGAAATCCTGCGCCGCGAGGGCAAGACCGCGATCCTCGTCACCCACGACATCGGCGAGGCGGTCAGCATGGCCGAGCGGGTGGTGGTGCTGTCGCGGAGGCCGGGGCGGGTGAAGTCGCAGCACGACATCCGCTACGCCGGGCCCGACGGCCGCCCGGCACCGTTCGCCGCGCGCAACGCGCCGGAATTCAACGGCTACTTCAACGCGCTCTGGAAGGAGCTCGAGGTCCATGTCGAAGGTTGAGACCGCGGGCGGGGCACCTCCCGCCGCAAGCCCGAGCCCGCAATATCTCGAATGGCTGCGCCGCGAGCGGCGCGACCGGCTGACCGTGAGGCTTTCGCAACTCGGCCTGCTGGTCGTGTTCCTGGTGCTGTGGGAGCTGCTGCCGCGCTACAACCTGATCAACCCGCTGTTCACGAGCTATCCGTCGACCATCTGGCCGACTTTCGTTGAGCTGCTGAAGACCACGCCGCAGCAGGCCAGCATCCTGGTGCACACCTGGGCGACGGTGTTCGCAACCGTGGTCGGCTTCACCGCGGCGATGGTGCTCGGCACCGCAATCGCCGCGGCGCTGTGGTGGTGGGCCAATCTCTATCGCGTGCTCGACCCTTACCTCGTCGTGCTCAACGCCATGCCGAAGACCGCGTTCGTGCCGATCTTCTACATCTGGCTCGGCGCGACGCTTTCCATCTACGGGATGTCGCTTGCGATCTCGCTGTTCATCACGGTGCTGATGATCTACAGCGGCTTCCAGGGCATCGATCCGAACAGGATCAAGCTGGCGCAGACCTTCGGCGCGAGCAAGTGGCAGGTGCTGACCAAGGTGGTGCTGCCGGGGAGCGTGCCGACGCTGATCGCGGCGCTGAAGGTCAATGCCGGCCTGTCGCTGGTCGGCGTGATCGTCGGCGAGTTCCAGTCGGCGACGTTGGGACTCGGTTATCTCATTCAGTACGGCAGCCAGATCTTCAAGATGAACATCGTGATGACGTCGATCACCATTCTCGCGATCGTGTCGTCGCTGATGTATCTCGCGATCTACTGGCTGGAGGTGGCGGTGATGCGAAGGCGGTGAAGCTTGCTGGCTGTCATTCCGGGACGGCGCCACTCAATGGCTTCGCCGGGTCCCTTAAAGATGGCAGAAATGCCCGATTGGAACCTCCTCCGGCTTTGCGAAAGGAAACAACGTGACGGTGTCGAGCGACGACGACTTGACGGGGCTGAAGCAGATCGGGCGCATCGTTGCCGACACGCTGGAGGTAATGGGCAAAGCCATCGAGCCCGGCATGACCACGCTCGAACTCGATCAGGTCGGGCGGGAATTCATGGAAGCTGCCGGGGCTCGTTCGGCTCCGGAGATGGTCTACGCCTTTCCCGGAGCGACCTGCATCAGCGTCAATGAAGAGATCGCGCACGGCATCCCGGGTGTCCGCAGGATCAGGCCGGGTGACCTGGTCAACATCGACGTCTCCGCGGAGAAGGACGGCTACTTCGCTGACACCGGGGCGTCGTTCGCCGTGCCGCCCGTGACGCGCGCGGTCGAGCGGCTTTGCAAGGACGGGCGCCGGGCGATGTGGACAGGATTGCGTCAGGTCGGTGCCGGCAAGCCGCTGGCGGGCATTGGCCGGGCCGTCGGCGCCTTCGCGCGAAAGAATGGCTACACGCTGGTGAGAAATCTCGCCAGCCACGGAGTGGGCTTGTCGCTGCATGAGGAGCCGACCGGGATCGCGACCTGGCCCGATGGCTCCGAGCGCCGGATCATGGGAGACGGGCTGGTGTTTACCGTCGAACCCTTCCTGTCCCTCGGCGCTGAGTTCGCCGAGGATGGCGACGACCCCTGGACCCTCTACAGCCAGCCAAGAGCCCTCACGGTCCAATACGAGCATACCGTCGTTGCCACACGCAACGGACCGCTGATCCTCACCATGCCGGGACAGTAGGGACGCAAGCGGCCGGGCCCCGCGATTTCTTCGAGGCCTGTGCTTGCCAGACCTAGAGCAACCGATCTTTCGGGCATGCTCGGCGTGAACCAGCGCGCGTGCGCACGCCGGGTGCCCGGAAGCGGACGTCACTAAAGTTGGAGACGGGTCGGAACCGGAAGTTCACTGGCACGCTGGTTGAGTCCGGACCCTAAGCCGTCCTGCGCCGTTCGGTCGCGACGAGACGCGCCGCCGCTTCGTCGGTCGTCATCACGTCGCCGAAGAAGATCAGGAAGTTGTTGAGCGAGGCCGCATGCTCCTCGTCGGTGAGCGAGGCGTTGCCGTCGGACAGCATGACCACGCGATAATCGAGCATCATCGCGTCGCGCGCGGTCGATTCGCAGCAGACGTTGGTGACCGTGCCGGTGATCAGCAGCGTGTCGATGCCGCGGCTCTTGAGCTGGGCATCGATGTCCGAGGAACCGGCGATGAAGGCGCTGTACTTGATCTTCTTGACGCGAAGGTCGGTCGGCAGCGTTTCAAGCTTCGGATACATCTTGAAGCCGTCGTGGCTCTCGTTGAGCTGCGTCAGCCGCTTGTCGACGCGATCGGTCGTGAGCATGTGCTTGTGGTGATTGGCCCAGTGCTCCAGCGCGCCGGTGGCGGTGGTCTGGATCCAGACCACGGTGCCGCCCGCGGCCCGCAGCGCCTTCGCCATGCGGTTGATGTTCGGCACGATGTCGCGCGCCTCGGGCACCTCGGCGGCGAAGCCCTCGGCGACGAAATAGTTCTGCATGTCGACCACGACCAGCGCGGTCCGGCCGGCGTCGATGCTGTCATGGCCCAGGAGCTTGCCCTGCCGCTTGATCACGCGGTCCTTGACCGACTGCGGAACGACGTAGTTGTGCATCGCAAAGCCCCTGCCGTGTGAACGCGACGATGAACGCTAAGGCGGCCTCGGGGGAGCGTCAATGCGCCTCGCGCCGGGCAGCCTCGCGTTGCGTGCGGGGCAATTGTCAGCATGGCGGCAGTGTGCGAGGAACGTTCAAAGGTCGCCGCAAGGCGCACGAGACAAAGGGAGCAAGGCCGTGGCCAACAAGGATTTGCGCGACTGGATCGACGGCGTCAAAGCCGCGGGCGAGCTGAAGGTCATCAACGGGGCCGAGCCGAAGGAAGAGATCGGCGGCATCGTCGACATCTACATGCGCAAGATGGGTAATCCCGCGGTGATGTTCGACGAGGTGCCGGGCTATCCGAAGGGCCATCGCGTCATCGCCAACATCCTGACCTCGATCCCGCGGGTCAACATCGCGCTCGGGCTGCCGCCGGAAAGCACGGAGCTCGACCAGATCCAGTGGTGGCGGAATTACTTCAAGGAAGCCCCCATGCGCCCGACCAAGGCGGTCAACGGCGGGCCGCTGCTCGACAACGTGCTGTCGGGCAAGGACGTCAACATCGAGAAGATCCCGACGCCGGTGTGGCATGAGCTCGACGGCGGGCCGTTCATCGGCACCGCCTGTCTCGTGGTGATGAAGGACCCGGATAGCGGCTGGGTGAACTACGGCACCTATCGGGTGCAGTCGCACGAGCCGGACGTCGCCTCGGTGATGATGTCGCCCGGCAAGCACGGCCTGATCATCATGCGGAAGTATCACGAGCGCGGCCAGCCGTGCCCGGTCGCGGTGATCGCCGGCATGCACCCGGCGCTGGTGATGCTCGGCGGCATCGAGATTCCCTACGGCAAGAACGAGCTCGAGGCCGCGGGCGGAATCTTCGGCGAGTCGGTCGAGGTCATCAACATGCCGAAGACCGGCCTGCCGGTGCCCTCGAACGCGGAGATCGCCTTCGAGGGTTACATTCACCCCGACGATAGGATCAAGGAAGGCCCGCTCGGCGAATGGACCGGCTACTACGCGAGCGGCAGCGATCTCGAGCCGGCGATCCGCATCGACACGCTGATGTACCGCAACGATCCGATCCTGATGGGCGCGATCCCGGCGGTGCCGCCGAACGACAACACCTTCTACTTCGGCTCCTACCGCTGCGGCGCGGTGTGGAACCAGCTCGAGGCGGCCGGCATCCCCGGCGTGAAGGGCGTGTGGGCGCACGAGGCCGGCGGCAGCCGCTTCATGCTGGTGATCTCGATCTCGACGCTCTACGGCGGGCATTCCAAGCAGGCGGCCATGGTCGCGGCGCATTGCCACGCCGGGGCCTACTGCAACCGCTGGACCATCGTCGTCGACGACGACATCGACCCGACCAACTTCAACGACGTGATCTGGGCGATGTGCACGCGCTGCGACCCGCGCGAGCAGGTCGACATCATCCACGGCGGCTGGAGCTCGGCGCTCGATCCGATGTGCTACGACACCGAGAACGACCGGCGCAATTCACGGGTGGTGATCGACGCCTGCATCCCGTTCCGGCGCAAGAAGACGTTCCCGAAGATCGCGCGCTCCAGCAAGGGGCTCGACGACCGCATCCGCGCCAAGTGGGCGAAGGACCTGCCGAAGGGGTTTTAGGGCAAGGGGCGCGAGCCGCCGACCGGTTCTTCCATGGAATTCCACGCGGCACATCGACCGCCGGCAGGCCGATTGCGTCAGGCGACCCGGACCGTCCCCGTCATCCCACCCTGCTGATGCTCCAGGATGTGGCAATGGAACATCCAGTCGCCGGGGTTGTCAGCGACAAAGGCGATCTCGACGCGCTCCCTTGGAGCGATCAGCACGGTGTCGAGCCACTCGCGCCGGACATTCGGCCGGCCGTTGCGCGACAGCACGCGGAAAACATGGCCGTGCAGATGCATCGGATGCCACCACTCCGTGTCGTTGAGCATGTCGAACACGCAGGACCTGCCGCGGGCAAGCGTGAGAAGCGGGTCATGAACATGCTCGCCGCCGGGCACCGACACGCCGTTGATGGTCCAAATCGCACCCCGCCGCATCCGGTCCATCATTTCGTTCATCATTCCCGTTCGTCGCCGGCCGTCGTCGCGACCCGTTCCCCGCATCAATTTCGGGTCCATCGCGCCCCCGCCGAACTCGATGGTGTGTCGCACGGCCTTTTGCAGGTCGGGGTCCGCCAGGGAATTTGGCTGCAGCCGCGTTGAGGCGTCGAGCGGCGACTGCCGCAGCGGGGCGCCTTCGTCATAAGACAGGTCAACGAGCCGGTATTGCTGCTGCGGGTAGAAGCGATCGAGCACGGAAAATTTGGCGCCCGGGCTTCCCATGCAATCGAGCAGCAGGTCGGCGCGTTGCGCCGGCCCGAGAATGACGCGTCCCTGGTCGGGCGTGAACGGCTCCGTGGGCTGCCCGTCGAGCGCGATGACGAGGGGCCGATGTCCGTCAAACTCCAGTCCGAAGATCCGCGCATTGGCGGCGTTGACGAGCCGCAACCGGATGCGCTCTCCGCTGCGTACCGCAAACCGCTCCGGCACCCGGCCGTTGATCGTCACGGTGTTGCCGAGGCGCCCGGCATGACTCACGTCCATCATGTGACCGAAGTCTTCGCTGATCTGGGCGTCGGGCTTGAGCCGCCAGTCGTCCAGCACCCAGACCAGATCACGGTCAACCGTAATCGGCTGCGCTTCCTCCACGATCAACGCTCCGGCAAGGCCGCGCTCGACCTGTTCGAAGCTGCGTGCATGAGGGTGGTACCAGAACGTGCCCGCATCCAGGCAGTCGAACTCGTAGACAAACGCCGCGCCCGGGGCGATCGGCGGCTGGGTCAGGTGCGGCACGCCGTCCATGGCATTCGGCACCCGTATCCCATGCCAGTGCACGGTCGTCTGCTCCGGCAACTGGTTCTCGACGCGAACGCGCAGCCGGCCGCCTTGCGGGACGCGGATTTGCGGGCCGGGGACGGAGCCCTCATAGGCCCATACCCGGGTTTGCGGACCGCTTTCGCCGACGATGGAGCCGTTGCCGACAGCCGCGACAAGCCGCTGCTCGCGAAGTTCGCGGGCACCGGCTGGCGAGCGTCTCAAGGCGGCTGCAACACCGGCGGCGGCGCAGCCGGCGAGAAGCGACCGTCGATCAATTCGGGATGAAGCTCCTGGCATGTGCGTCCCGTCTGCTCAACGCCGATCCGGCGACAAGGAAAATATGCTACTCGGCGCGTCGGCGACCGCAACGGCGGCAGCGGTCAGAACCGATGCCTGTTTCGCGTCCTGTCGTCGCGGATCGCGGTCTAACGCACACAGGCACATGGCACCATTTTGTCATGACCGAGGTGAAACCGAGGTCTGAGGACGCCTACTCCTCCGACGTCGCGACCGAGGCGATTTCCTGTCCGGTCGCGACGATGGCTTTGACGATGTTGGCGTAGCCGGTGCAGCGGCATATCTGGCCGCTCAATTCGTGGCGGACGGTCTCCACGCTCGGCCGCGAATGCCTGCGCAGGATGTCGCGTGCCATGATCAGCATGCCCGGCGTGCAGAAGCCGCATTGCAGCGCGTGGCCTTCGTGGAACTGACGCCGCAGCATCTCCATCACCGGATCGGTGCGGAGCCCTTCCAGCGTCTGCACCGCGCGGCCGTCGCACATCACCGCAAGCGACAGGCAGGAGCGGGTGGCCTTGCCGTCCATGACGACGGTGCACGCGCCACATGCTCCGTGCTCGCAGCCGAGATGCGTTGCCGTGAGCCCGCAGCGGTCGCGCAGGAAATCGGCCAGCGTCTGGCGCGGCTCGACGTCGTCGGCGATCTTTACGCCATTGAGATCAATGGTGACGGCTGTCATTTAAGTCCGCATCTCGCGCACGGCGCGCAGGATGTTCGCCGTGTGCATTCGTGACTGATAGGCGTCGAGATCGGGAAAGAGGGTGACGAGGTCCGAGACAATCGCCGCGCGCAACTGCTCCTCGGTGCCGGCAGGCAACCGCAGCAACTTCGCGGTCGTGGTGAGCGCGTGCGGACGCGCGCCCGCGCCGCCGAGCACGGCCGTGGCCGGCCCGTCCTTGCCGGCTTGCGTGACGATGGCGATGGACTGGGCAAACGCGCCGCTCTTGCGCGCCACCTTGGCGAAGCCCCAGCGAAATGCCTTGGGCGGCGCGGGGATGTCGAAGCCCATGATGATGTCGCCGGTGGTCAGCGTGGTCTCGAACGCGCCTTGCAAGAACTCGTCGATCCTCTGCACGCGCACGCCGCTGCGCCCGACCACACGCAGGCTCGCATCGAGCGCCAGCAGGCAGGCCGGCCAGTCGGCGGCCGGATCGGCCAGCGCCACGCTGCCGCCGACGGTGCCGTGGTTGCGCACCGCGCGATAGGAGATCTGCCCGGCGACGCGCCGCATCAGCCCGTTGAAGATGTCGGGCACGTTGCCGTCCTCGATGGCGGCATGGGTGGTCAGCGCGCCGAGCCACAGGCTGTCGGGTGTCCGCGTCACGATCTTGAGATCGTCGAGCCGGCTGATATCGACCAGCAGATCGGGCAAGGCGACGCGCAACGCGAGCATCGGCAGCAGCGACTGGCCGCCGGCGATGGCCGCGGTGGTTGCGCCGCGGCGGCCGAGCGCGACGCTGGCTTCGGCGACCGACGTGGGCCGGACATAATCGAACGGCGCGGGCTTCATGGTGCAGCCTTCATGGCCGGTCGCCCGTGTTCAGCGGATCCTTGTCACGGCGCGCGCGCTCGACCGCGTCTGACACCCGTCGCGGGGTGAGCGGCGTCTCGTTGAAGCTTGCGCCGATGTTGCGGAACGCATCGGACACCGCGTTGGCGATGGCCGCGGGAGGCGCGATCGCGCCGCCTTCGCCGAGGCCTTTGACGCCGTATTCGGTGGCCTGCGCGGGCGTCACCATGTGGGCAATGCGGATGATCGGAATCTCCGGCGCGCACGGCACCATGTAATCGCCAAAGGTGGTGGCGAGCGGCTGGCCTTGCTCGTCGTAGGGGATCTCCTCGTAGAGCGCGGTGCCGATGCCCTGGGCGATGCCGCCCTGCACCTGGCCGTCGACGATCATCGGATTGATCATGACGCCGCAGTCCTCGGACACGGCGTAATCGAGAATTTCGATCACGCCTGTATTGGGCTCGACCGCGACCACCACGGCATGGGTGCCGTAGGCGAACACGCCGCCGGTCTCCTTCGGCTCATAGGTGGAGGTGGCATCGAGCAGGGGCTCCATGCCCGCGGGGAGGTGCTCCTGCCGGACGTTCGCGGCATAGGCGATCTCGGGAAAGCTGACGCTGCCCTGTGGCCCATGCACCGCGCCGGCTTCGATCCGCGTGCTGGCGACGTCGGTCTGCAACAGATGCGCGCCGATGCGTTTGATTTTGTCGGCGAGGATGCGGCAAGTGCGGGCGACCGCGCCACCGGCAAAGACGATCGAGCGCGAGCCGAATGTGCCGAAGCCGAACGGCGCGGTGGCGGTGTCGCCGTAGCGCACCGAGATCTGCGACGGATCAAGCCCCAGCTCATGGGCCGCGATCTGCGACAGCGTGGTGTCGTGGCCCTGGCCGTGGTTCTGCACGCCGACATGCAGCATCAGCGAGCCATCGGGCAGCATGCGGGCGTTGGCCGACTCGTAGCCCGGAGCGACGCGCGACTTGCGCTTGACCCATTCGGTGATGCCGTGGCCGCTCTGCTCGGTGTAGAACGCAAAGCCCACGCCGATGGCGCGACCGTCCGGCTCGCCCTTTTCCTGGCGGGCGCGAATCTCCCGGAACTTGACCATCTCGCGTGCGGTGTCGAGCGAGGCGATGTAGTCGCCGGTGTCGAGCCGCATGCCGGCCGCGGTCTCATACGGCAGCTCCGAGGACGTGACGATGTTCTGCCGGCGCAGGTCGAACGGCTCGCGGTTCAGCTCACGCGCCACCTCGTCGACCAGCCGCTCGATGGCAAAGCACGCGCCGGGCCGCGCCACGCCGCGGTAGGGTCCCATCGGGGCCTTGTTGGTGGCGACGGTGTAGGTCTTCAGGTTCAGATGGCGGATGCGGTAGGGCCCGGTGAGATTGCGCGACGCCATGCTCGCTTCCATGAACGAGCCGGTCGGCCACAGCGAATAGGCCCCGGCGTCGATATAGACATCGCCCTCGATGCCGAGCAGCGTGCCGTCGCGGTCGGCGGCGATGGTGAGGTTGTAGAAGTGGTCGCGGCAGTGCACCGAGGCGAGCAGGTGCTCACGGCGGTCCTCGATCCAGCGCACCGGATGGCCGACCTTCATGGCGATGGCGCAGACCGCAATGTCCTCGGGCATCAGCCGGTTCTTGCCGCCGAAGCCGCCGCCGACATCGGGGGCGATGACGCGGAGCTTGTTTTCGGGGAGCCCCAGCGCCTGCGACAGGCCAAGCCGCATCACGTGGCCGCCCTGGGTCGCCTGGTGCACCACGAGCTCGTCGTTGCGATGGTCCCAGTAGGCGAGCAAGCCGCGGCATTCGAGCGCGACGGTGGCCTGACGGTTCATGCGGAACTGGCGGCGCAGCCGGATCGGCGCAGACTGGATGACGATCGGATCGCCTTCGACGACCGTGCTGGTGATGTAGGCGTTGTCCGGCCAGCTCTCGAACAGGCGCGGGCTTCCCCCCCGCATCGCTTCGACGCAGTCGACCACCGCGGGCAGTTCCTGCAGATCGACGCCGACCTGATCGGCGAGGTCCTCGGCCTGCGCGCGCGAAGGCTTCATGCAGGCGGCGATCGGCTGGCCGGCGTAGCGCACGATGCCGTCCGACAGCGCGGGGTAGGGGCTGTGGCGGTGCGCGGCGAGCTCGGGGCCGGCTTCGAGGACGTTGAGCGGGCCGAGATCGTCGAGCGTGAAGACTGCGCTCGTCTCGCCCTCGGGCTTCGTCACCTGCCGCACGGCCGCATGCGCCATCTGGCTGCGGACGAAGGCAATGTCCTGCATTCCCGGCATCCGCACGTCGGCGATGAACATGCCGTGGCCGTTCAGGTGGCGGGCGTCCTCCTTGCGAAGCAGGCTCGCGCCGATCCACCCCTCAGTGGGCGAATGAGCCGCCATGTCCGGTTGATCTTCCCCGCGCGTTTACCGTTGCTACCCCGGCGGCAATTTGCACGGCGGATGCCGTCGGCACAAGGCGACAAAAAGTGAAGGAAACCGCCGCTGTTCCGCGGTTCGAAATGCGTCGGACGGTGTGTCCGGCACGCTGCCCCAAAATGGGAGCATTTGTGATACCAGAACCACGCCCAACAGAGGATTCCGGCGCGTAGAGACAGCATGGTTCTGACCGCGGTTGCAGCATTGGCTCTGGCCACCTGGCTTTATCTGATCTTCGCGCGCGGCGGCTTCTGGCTATGCCGCGAGCGGGACGATGCCATGCAGGCAACGCCGCCGCGCTGGCCGCGCGTTGCCGCGGTGATCCCGGCGCGCAACGAGGCCGAGGGCATCGGAGAAAGCATCGGTTCGCTGGCGCGGCAGGACTATCGCGGCGTGTTCTCGATCGTTCTTGTGGATGACGACAGCGAGGATGACACCGCGGCATTGGCGCAGCGCGCGGCTGAAGGCCTCGGCGGCGAGCGGACGTTCACGCTGATCTCGAGCCGCGGGCTTGCGCCGGGCTGGACCGGCAAGCTGTGGGCCGTGCGGCAGGGCGTCGAGGCTGCGTGCCATGCGCAGGAGCCGCCGGACTATCTGCTGCTGACCGACGCCGACATCGTGCACACGCCGGATTCCGTCCGCGCACTCGTGGCGCGGGCGGAAAGCGGCTCTTATGTGCTGACCTCGCTGATGGCGCGGCTGCGCTGCGAGAGCTTCTGGGAGAAGAGCCATGTTCCGGCCTTCGTGTTCTTCTTCCAGATGCTCTATCCGTTCGCCTGGGTGAACGATCCGCGCAATGCAACCTCGGGCGCGGCCGGTGGTTGCATGCTGGTGAAGGCCGATGCACTGAAGCAGGCGGGCGGTGTCGAGAGCATCCGTGACGCGCTGATCGACGACTGCTCGCTCGCCGAGAAAATGAAGGCGGTGGGGCCGATCTGGCTCGGCCTCACCGATCGGGTCCGCAGCATCCGCCGCTACGAGGATTTCGACGAGGTACGGCGGATGATTTCGCGCTCAGCCTATGCCCAGCTGAAATATTCGCCGCTGTTGCTGGCCGGCGTCACGCTCGGCATGGCGCTGACGTTTCTGGCCGGCCCGTGGTTTGCTTTGTTCGGCGAGGGGTTGGCCCGCATCTGCGGGCTTTTGACCTGGGCCCTGATGGCGCTGGCGTTCCAGCCGATGCTGCGGTTCTACCGGATGTCGCCGTTGTGGGGGCTTTTGCTACCTGCGATTGCGGTGGCGTACATGCTATATACGCTGGATTCCGCCTATCGCTACGCACGCGGGCAGGGCGGCATCTGGAAGGGGCGCGTTCAGGCTAACGCGTCGGGATCGTAGCTTGGGATCATGAATTTGGACGCGGCACAGCACCGGTCGGGCAAGGGCTCCGGGGACGAGAATTTCCCGGTGGCCTCGTGGGTGGTCGCAAAGCCGCACCGCCGGCCGATCCTGTCGTTCTACGAGTTCGTCCGCATCGCCGACGACATCGCCGACCATGCGGGCCTGCCGCCGGAGGCGAAGCTCAAGCATCTCGACAGCCTTGAAGGCAGCCTCCTCGGTCACAACACCGACAACACCGCCGGCGTGACGCTGCGTGCGGCGCTCGCCGAGCGCAACCTCTCGCCGCAGCACGCGCAGGATCTGCTGCGCGCGTTCCGGCAGGACGTGACCAAGCTGCGCTACAAGGACTGGGACGAGCTGATCGACTATTGCCGTTATTCGGCCATGCCGGTGGGCCGCTTCGTGCTCGACGTGCATGGCGAGAGCCGCGCCACCTGGCCCGCCTCGGACAATGTCTGCGCGGTGTTGCAGATCATCAACCATCTCCAGGACTGCGTGAAGGATTACCGCAATCTCGACCGGGTCTATATCCCGCGCGATGCGCTCGAGGCGGCGGGATCGAACGTCGAGGCGCTGAACGCGCCGCGCTCGACGCCGGAACTGCTCGCCTGCCTGCACGCCCTTGCCGACCGCACCGGGATCATGCTGGAAGAGGGCGCGCATCTGCCCGTGCAGATCAAGGACACGCGGCTTTCGCTCGAAATCGC
>JAIESC010000078.1 GCA_019746355.1 Xanthobacteraceae bacterium
ATCATCACCGGCGACATGCCGCCGATCTGCTCGCAGATGTATTTCCAGGTCCAGCCCTTCTCGCGCTTGATGTCGAGCAGCTTTTCGGTGAGGTCGGAACGTTTCATGGTGTTCTCCCGGCAGGTTGGTGACTTCAAGAAAGTTCAATGCCCGCCAGATCAATGCCCGTGACTGGCGAGGCGGATCACGGTGGAGTCCGGATCGACCGGCGGACCGTCGACGCCCGGCTGCACCACCGGAACATGGCGTGGATCGAAGTCCGGCGTCTGGCTGACGAAGGTGCGGCTGCGCGTGACCAGAAAATCGATGATGTGGTTGCGCAGCGGGTAGTAGAGCGGATGCTTATGGATGCCGACGCGCTCGCGGCTCTTCGGCAGCGGGTTCTCGACGATCTCCGCCATCACCGCCCCGGGGCCGTTGGTCATCAGCACGATCCTGTCGGCGAGATAAATCGCCTCGTCGACGTCGTGGGTGATCATGAAGGTGGTCTGGCCGGTCTCCTGGCAGATGCGGCGCACCTCGTCCTGCAGGGTGCCGCGGGTCAGCGCGTCGAGCGCGGAGAACGGCTCGTCCATCAGCATCATCTTCGGCTGGATCGAAAGCGCGCGGGCGATGCCGACACGCTGCTTCATGCCGCCGGAGAGCTCGGACGGCCGCTTGTGCTCGGAGCCGGTGAGACCGACGAGATCGATGAACTGCTGCGCCTGGGCGCGGACCTGCGCCGCGCTCCAGCGCCGCCACTTCGACGACACGGCGTAGGCGACGTTGCCCATCACCGTGCGCCAGGGCAGCAGCGAATGGCCCTGGAAGATCACCGCGCGGTCGAGGCTCGGCCCCTCGATGGCGAGGTTGTCGACGATCACCGTGCCGCCGCTCGGCTGGTCGAGGCCGGCGAGAATGTTGAGCACCGTGGTCTTGCCGCAACCGGAGTGGCCGATGACACAGGTGAACTCGCCGCGGTTCATCGTCAGCCACAGGTTCTCGAAAATCGTCGTCGTTCCGCCGTTTGGCGCCGCATAGCGCCGGGAGATAGCCTCGAGCGAGATGAACTTCTCCGCCATGGCGCTACTCCGGGAAGGTGACCATGCGCGCCGCGAAGGCGAGGATCTGGTCGAGCACCATGCCGACCAGGCCGATCAGCAGGATCGCATTGATGACGTTGGTGATGGAGAGATTGTTCCACTCGTTCCAGACGAAGTAGCCGATGCCGGTGCCGCCGACGAGCATCTCGGCCGCAACGATGACCAGCCAGGCGATGCCGATGGAGATGCGCATGCCGGTGACGATGGTGGGCGCTGCGGCCGGCAGGATCACCGTGAAGGCGCGGCGGAACACGCCGACCTCGAGGGTCCGGGCGACGTTGAGCCATTCCTTGCGCACCGAGGCGACGCCGAACGCGGTGTTGATCAGCATCGGCCAGAGCGAACAGATGAAGATCACGAAGATCGCGGAAAGGCCGGAGTCCTTGATGGTGTAGAGCGCGAGCGGCATCCAGGCGAGCGGCGAGATCGGCTTCAGCACCTGGATGAACGGATCGAGCGCCCGGCTCATCACCGGCGACATGCCGATCAGGAAGCCGATCGGGATCGCGACCAGAACGGCCAGCAGGTAGCCGATGCCGACACGGGCGATCGAATAGGCGAGCTGGATGCCGACGCCCTTGTCGTTCGGCCCCTTGTCGTAGAACGGCTGCCGCAAGTGCTCCCAGAGCTTGGCGCCGACATCGAGCGGGCCCGGCATCGCCGATTTGCCCTGCGTCGCGGTGAGCCCCATCAGCTTGGCGTATTCCGGGTCCATCTGCTGGACCGTCCCGGTGCCGCGGGTGGCGAGGTGCCACGCCATCAGGAAGATGACGAAGATCACGATGGACACGAGCGCTGCGCGGAGCGTGAGCGAGCGGCTCATGGACGCACCCTCCCGGCAGACAGCGCGAGCAATCGTAGGGTGGGCAAAGCCGCGCCAGCGGCGTGCCCACGTCTTTGTTTCGAGCAAGCACACGTGGGCACGGCGCTTCGCGCCTTTGCCCACCCTACGCGTTGGCGTCGCAACACTAGCGCAGTGCCCGGCAGCATCATCACGCCCGCTTGATCGCGAAGCTCTTGATGTACTCGTCCGGCTTCGACGGATCGAATATCTTGCCCATCACCGAGAACGCCTTCGAAGTGGCGGCGGGTGGCGTGAGCCCGACCTGCTTCATCAGCTTGGTCGTGTCGGTGGCGAGGTAGATCTGCTTGGCGACCGCGGCGTAATCGACGTCGGCCTTGAGCTGACCCCAGCGCTTCATCTGAGTCATGATCCAGACCGCGAAGGATTCCCACGGGAACGGATCGAAGTCGACGCGGTTCGGCACGCGCTGCACGCTGCCGAGCCCGTCGGCGAAGGTCCCGGTCAGGATCTGCTCCAGCACGGTGACCGGCTGGTTGATGTAGTTCGCGGGCGCGATGGCCTCGGCGATCTGCTTGCGGTTCTCCGCCTTGGTCGCGAACGCGGTGGCGTCGATGATCGCCTTGAGCAGCGCCGCATAGGTGTTCGGCGAACCGGTGACGAACTCCTTCGACGCCGCGAAGGCGCAGCACGGATGGCCCTCCCAGATGTCCTTGGAGAGGATGTGGATGAAACCCACGCCATCGAACACCGCGCGCTGGTTCATCGGATCCGGGCCGAGGAATCCGTCGATGTTGTCGGCGCGGAGGTTTGCGACCATCTCCGGCGGCGGCACCGCGCGGATCTGCACGTCGGTGTCGGGGTCAAGGCCGTGCTCCGCGAGATAGTAGCGCAGCAGATAGTTGTGCATCGAATAGTCGAACGGCACCGCGAACTTGAAGCCCTTCCACGTTTTGGGGTCGCGCTTGTCCTTGTGCTTGACCGACAGCGTGATCGCCTGGCCGTTGATGTTTTCCACCGCCGGCATCGTGTACGGCACCGGATTGGAGCCGACCCCGAGCGTGATGGCGATCGGCATCGGCGAAAGCATGTGCGCCGCGTCGTATTCCTTGTTCAGGGTCTTGTCGCGGATCACCGCCCAGCCCGCGGTCTTGATCACCTCGACGTTGAGACCGTGCTTCGAATAGAATCCCATCGGGTGCGCCATGATGATCGGCGTGGCGCAGGTGATCGGGATGAACCCGACCTTGAGATCCTTCTTCTCGATCGTGCCGCCTTGCGCGAAGACATCGGTCGCCGTCGACAACGGGAGGAACTGCGAGAGCGCGGCGAGCGCCGTCGAGGCGCCGACCGATTTCAGGAACGCGCGCCGGCTTGCGTCGTGCGGGAACACCGCGCGCATCACCGCGGAGGCGACGACGCCCTCGTAACGCTGCTCGTCGCTCGGGCCCGCGACCGGCACGCATGGCGGCTGAGCGTCGCGGGCGTGCTCGGCCTCGCTGACATGGCGGCCGCAGGAGCAGCCGGAGCGGTTGAGACCGCGCTTGGCGTCGAAAGGATTGTCGAACATGGACATCGGCACGCCCCCCATCGTTGTCGCCGCGCGTCCGCGCGGGGATGGCGAGCCGATTTTTGCAATGGCCGTGCCAAGCCGCGCCGGCGCAGCGCCGCGGCTATCTGGCGTTCAAAAATGCAGGGTTCTTGTATGCAATTGGGGGCGAACCCGCCCGATCCCTGGGCAGATGCCGATTTTTTCGCCGGTCCGATGAAAAAACCGGCTGAGTCTGCCTCGCAGGCCCCGCCCCGCCGGCCGCCCTGATCGACCTCGCTATTGAGGCGTTACCCCGTCGCGGCCGACATTGATGCGCGCCGCCTCGTAGCTGCCGTCGGCCTTCCTGGTCGCCGCCAGAACGGTAAACGCCGCGCCCGCCTTCAGATCGGCCGCGCTGCCGATCTCGTACCGGGTGATCGGCACGTTCGGCGGCACGACGATCTTCTTCTCTCCGTCCTTGAATTTGAGAAGGATGGTCGACCCGTCGACGCCGGCCACCGTTGCGCCCGAGGCGGTGCCGTTGGTCATGGTGCTGTTGGGCACCGGCGCATAGGGACGATGCCCCTCGCCCGTGCCGCGCATCTGCTCGGGGAAGATGTGGACCTCGAGCGCCTTCTGCGAGCCGTCGGGCTGCGGCATCGCCGCGCTGCCGAGGAACGTGCCTTCCTTGACCTCGGCCATCGTGGCCTTGACCACCGCGACGATCGTCGCATTGCCAGTCAGCGAAAGCGTCGCTTCGCCATCCCTGGTCTTCAGCGTCAGCGCATTGCCGTCGACCTTCTCGATGGTGCCGCGCAGCCGCACCGTCTGAGCCTGCTGCGCAGAGGCGAGCGCGCAGGTTGCCGCAACGAGCGAACCGGCCAGCATGAATTTCAGCGTGGTTTTCATTGTTGCTCTCCTCATCTCCCTCGGAAGCCAACGCGCCGCCGTTCGACAGCGGCGCGCCGGTTTCACTCGCGGTCTCCAATGGCCGGAACAAATGTCCCGGCTCACCGCCGCCTATTGCGGCGGGTCGATGTCGCGGCCGACCGCGATATTCGGCGCGGTCAGCGTGCCGTCGGCCTCCTTGCGCGCCGCGCCGACGAACACCTTGGCGCCGACCTTCAGGTCTGCAGCCGTGCCCGGCTCGTACTTGGCGATCGGCGTGCCCGGCGGGATCAGCACCTTCTTCTCGCCGTCCTTGTACTTGACCAGCAGGTTCTGGCCGTCGTTGCCGGAGACGGTGGTGGCGACATTGGCGTTGGTCATGGTGCTGCCGGGCCGGCTGTCCCAGTCGGAGAAGCGGTCGGCAACGACGCCCTTCTGCGAATCCATGAAGATGTGGATGCCAAACGCCTTCTGCGTGCCGTCCGGCTGCGGCATGGCCGAGACACCGATGAACGAGCCTTCCTTGATCTCGCCGAGCGAAGACTTGACCATCGCCGCGATGCGCGGCGGCTCGGCGAGCTTCACCGTCAGGGTCTCGCCGCTTCGTGATTTCACCGACAGCGTATTGCCGTCGACCTTGGTGATCTCGCCGCGCACGCGCACGGTTGGCGCCTGCTGGGCCCAAACCACCGAAGCCGAAGCCATCAACATCAATCCGGCGGCTCCGAGCGCACGCCGTGTGATCGTCTGCATGACCGTCCTCCCTGGAGAATGCGTCCGGGCTTATGCGACCGGCCGCGTGAACCCGTTCTGCCGTAACCCCCCGGCCCCGGGTCTTATTCCCCTACTTTATCAGGTCAGCCTCGATCAGGGACCGCAGTTCCGGTGTGACCTCGGGCCGGATCCCGAACCAGAGCTGGAAGCCCCTCACGGCCTGGTGAAGCAGCATTCCGAGGCCGTCGGCGACAGCATGGCCGCGGCTGCGGGCCGCCGCCAGCAGCGCGGTTTCCAACGGGGCATAAACCAGGTCTGTGACGACAGCTTGGCGCGGCAGGGAGCCGAGATCGACCTCGAGCGGCGGCTGCCCGGTCATGCCGAGCGAGGTGGTGTTGACCAGCAGGCTCGCGCGGGTGAGCAGATGCGGCAGCGCGGTCCAGTGCGCCGGATGCACCGCCGGGCCGAAACGCTCGCGCAGCGCCTGCGCCCGGTCGAGCGTCCGGTTCACGACATTGATCTTGCCGATGCCGCGCTCGATCAACCCATAGACCACCGCGCGCGCCGAGCCACCCGCGCCCAGAACGACCGCTTCGCCGCCGCGCAGCGCCCAGTCCGGCACCGCGGCGTCGAGATTGGCGGTGAAGCCTTCCACGTCGGTGTTGGTCGAGCGGAGCCGGCCGAGGTCGAACCACAGCGTGTTCGACGCGCCGACGGCTCTGGCCCGGTCGTCGGGCTCCGACAGCTCCAGCGCCGCCTCCTTGTGCGGGATGGTGATGTTGGCGCCGACATAGCCGCGCGACGACAGATTGCGGATGAAATCGGCGAAGGCCTCGGGCGCGACCGCCTCCGACCGGTAGTCGGCTTTGAGGCCGTGCTGCCTGATCCAATAGCCGTGGATCAACGGCGAGCGCGAATGCCTGATCGGCCAACCGATCACGCAGGCCGCTCGCACGCCTTCAGCCATTGTCCGGTCCTCGCGGGCGCCGCTCGGTCAGTAGTAGCCGACCGTCGAACCGCCATCGACCGCGATCGCGGTGCCCTGGATGTGCCGCGCCTTTTCGGAGCAGAGAAACAGTGTGAGCGCCGAGACGTCCTCGGCCTTGCCGAGCCGGCGCAGGCCGTCCTTGACGGTCGCTTCCTTCTTCAGCTCCTCGACCGACTTGCCCGACGCCTTCGAGCGCTGCTCGATGAGCTGGTAGAAGCGCTCGGTCTCGGTCGCGCCGGGATGGATCACGTTGACGTTGACCCCGTCCCGCTTGCCGACCTGCGACAGCGCCTTGGAGAAATTGCCCATCGCCGCGTTGACCGAAGCGCCGATCGAGAAATCCGCGCCAGGCGAACGCGCCGCGCCACCGCCGATGTTGACGACAAAGCCGTTCGCGGCCTTCAGCATCGGCCAGAACAGCCGGCACATGCGCACGCAGCCGAACAGCTTCAGCGCATAGCCGTCCATCCAGGCCTCGTCCGGCAGATCGACGAAGTTGCCGGCGCGCGTCGCGCCCGCCGAGTTCACCAGCACATCGCAGCGGTTGAACTTCTCCTTGACGGCGTTGAACGCCTGCTGGCAGCCTTCGAGCTTGCTCAGGTTGGCGTTGATGGCGACCGGCGCAGGGCCGCCCGCGGCCGCGATGGTTTTCGCCGCGGCGGCCAGATTCTCCGCCGACGACGACACGATCACGGTCTGCGCGCCCTGCCGCGCGAAGTCGACCGCGATCTCGCGGCCGATGCCGCGGCTGCCGCCGGTGATGACAACGACTTTTCCTGCAAACTCGCCTGGCATTTCGTTTCCCCCGCTACGCTGGTTTGATTCTCTGAACTCGCACCGCGTCATGGCCGGGCATAGCCGTCCGAAGGACGGCGTCGCTTCGCTCGCCTATGCCCGCCCGGCACAAGGCCGGGCATGACGACTGAGAGGTCTATTTCTCGTCCCGAATGACGTTCCTCAGCGTGCCGATCTCCGGCACGGTCATCTCGAACACGTCGCCGGCCTTGAGCCACGTCCGCTCGCCGTCCTTCTGGTTGAGCTTGATCGGCGTGCCGGTGCAGATGATGTCGCCGGGCTTCAAGGTCATGAAGGTGGAGACGTAGGACAGGATATCGGCGAACTTGAAGATCATGCTGTCGGTGGTGTCGTCCTGCGTCACCTCGCCGTTGATCTTGCAAGTGATGTGCAGCGGCTTTCCCAGGTCGACACCGGTGGTGATCCACGGCCCCATGCTGCCGGTCGCGTCCCAGGCCTTGCCCTGGGTGACGTTGAAGCGGCCATGCCTGATCCAGTCGCGGATCGTGCCTTCATTGCACATGGTGACGCCGGCGACCCATTCGAAGGCGCGATCCTTCGGGATGCGGCGGCCGGTCTTGCCGATGACGAGGCAGATCTCGCCCTCGTATTCGAGCTGCTCGGATTCCGGCGGCCGGAGGATCGGCGCGTTGTGCGCCACGAACGAGTTCGGCGGCTTGAAGAACATGCTCGGATACCTGGCCTCGGTGTTGCCGCCGGCGGCCTCGAGTTCGGTGTCGCGCTTGGCGTAGTTGACGCCGATGCACAGGATCTTCTCGCCGCCCGGCACCGGCGGCAGCATCTCGACCTCGGACAGCTGGAAATCCGGCCGCACGCCCGCCACCAGCGTCTTCACCTGATCGAGCGCGTCGAGCCGCAGGATGTCGAGCACCGACTGAATCCGGGGCGCAAGCCGCGGCTTGAGGTCGACGATCCCGTCGCCCACGACGACCCCGAAGCTCGCACGGCCGCGGATGTTATAGGTGGCCAGATTCATGCAGACTCCCAGCAGCAGAACGGTCGCACCGGCGCGCAAAGGGCGGCGCGGCGCGAGTCGCTCGTGTTACAATAAGCCGTAGGCAACCGCCATAGAACCCGCCAAAAGAACTTGCAATGCCGATCCGCAGGCCCGTCTTCGATCCCCCCTTCAATGTCGTCCGCGCCAGCCATGTGGAACTGGTCGTGCGCGACCTCGCCCGCTCCCGTGCCTTTTACGTGGATTGCCTCGGCTACCTGCCGAGCGCCGAGGAGCACGGGGCGCTTTACCTCCGCGCGGTCGAGGAGCGAAACCACCATTCGGTGGTGCTGCGGCAGGCCAAGGAGGCGGGTGCGACGACGATCGCCTTCAAGGTCGCAAGCGAGGACGACCTCGACCGCGCCGCCGCCTGGTTCAAGCGGCGCAACCTGCCCACCTCGTTTCCCGAGGTGCCCTATCAGGGCCGCACGCTGCGGACCGCCGACATCACCGGCATGCCGCTGGAGCTCTATTTCAAGATGGACCAAGGCGGGCGGATGCTGCAGCGCTACACCGCCTATCAGGGCGCCCGCATCCAGCGCATCGACCACATCAACTGCTTCACGCCGGACGTGCAGGCATCCTATGACTTCTACACCGAGCTCGGCTTCCGCCTGACCGAATACACCGAGACCGACGACACTCGCGATCCGAAGCTCTGGGCGGTATGGTTGCACCGCAAGGGCAACGTGCACGACCTCGCCTTCACCAACGGCCGCGGGCCGCGGCTGCACCATATCGGAGTCTGGGCGGCCGGGCCGCTCGACATCCTGCACCTCTGCGACGTGATGGCGACGTCGGGATACCTGCCGAACATGGAGCGCGGACCGGGACGCCACGGCATTTCGAACGCATTCTTCCTCTATATCCGCGATCCGGACGGACATCGCATCGAGCTGTTCACCAGCGACTATCTCACCGTCGATCCCGACCTCGAGCCGCTGCGCTGGTCCCTGACCGATCCGCAGCGCCAGACGCTTTGGGGTCATCCCGCGCCGAAATCCTGGTTCGAGGAGGGTTCGGAGTTTTCTTCCGTGCCGGTCCGCGATCCGGTATTGGAGGCACGGCCGGTGGTGGCGCGATAGCTTCGCCAAGGCGGGCCGAGACAAAGGAGGGCCACGTGTCATTCTTAATGCGACGGATTTCCGTTTCGGTCCTGGAGCTGTTGATCCTGCTTGCCATCGCCATCGTCTTTGCGACGGTCTACCGGCTCTATTTCAGCCGCGCTGTCACCCTGACCCAGGTCTGCGAGCGGCTCGAAACGATGCAGAACAGCGAAACCGCCGACATGTTCGACAAGCTCGCGGGCGACGCGGCGGACTCCTGGAAGGAAGCCAACCGCCTCTGCCAGGTGCGGCGTCCGATGAGGTAGCAGCGCAATCCATGAAAACCATCTTTATCGACTGCAACGCCCAGCTCGGCGCGGTGTGGCAGCGCGTCCACGGTCCGGACGATCCGCCGGTGACGATCAACACCGTTCCGTTCGAGAAGAACGACCTGCCGCGCGTCGTTGGCGACTACGAGATCGCCATCGACGACCACAGCTACATGCCGACCGCTCTGGTCCGGCAATGCAAGAACCTCAAGCACATCGTGTTTCTCGGCACCGGCGCGGCGAGCTACATGACCGTGCCCGAGATCGAGGCGCTCGGCGTCAAGGTGCACACCATCAAGGGCTATGGCGACACGGCGGTCGCCGAGCAGACCATCGCGCTGATGATGGCGGCCTGCCGCGACCTCGCGCGCATGGACCGCTCCATCCGCGCCGGCACCTGGCAGCCGCTCGAAGGCATGCAGGTGTTCGGCAAGACGCTTGGCGTGATCGGGCTCGGCGGCATCGGTGCCGAGGTGGCGCGGATCGCCAAGGGCATGGGCATGAACGTGATCGCCTGGAACCGCTCGCCGCGCCCCGACGCCGGCGTGCCGATGGTCGCGCTCGATGAGCTCCTGCAGAAATCCGATATCGTTTCGCTCAACCTCGTGCTCAACGACGAGACCCGCGGCTTCATCGACCGGGCCCGCATCGCGCGGATGAAGCCCGGCGTGATCCTGGTCAACACCGCCCGCGGCGCGCTGGTGGACGAAGCCGCGCTCCTGGACGCGCTGAAAAGCGGGCACATCCGCCACGCCGGCCTCGACGTGTTCCACAACGAACCGCTGAAGGCCGACAATCCGATCGCCGGGCTCGACAATGTCACGCTCGCGGCCCATGCCGCATTCCGCACGCTGGAGGCGTCGATGACGCTGCTGCGGCGGGCGATCGATATTGTGAAGAAGGTGCAGTAGTGGTCATTCCGGGACGGCGCGAAGCGCCCGGCCCGGAATCCAGATGCACGCTCTGAATACGCGTCTGGATTCCGGGCTCGCACGCTTCGCGTGCGCCCCGGAATGACAGCGGGGCCGCATTGCCCGCGTCCGCGTTCCCGGCCAGAATAGGAAAAAAACTGACCAGGGAGGACGCGCAGTGAAGCCCGCGCCATTTGCCTATGCCAGGGCGAAATCGGTGGAGCACGCCATCGAGCTGCTGGCGCGCCCGGATGGCGAGGCACGTCTGCTCGCCGGCGGTCAGAGCCTGATCGCCACGCTCAACATGCGGCTGTCGGCGCCGAAGCTGCTGGTCGATCTCAACGGCGTCAGCGGACTTTCGGGCATTGCCGTGAGGAACGGCATGGTCGAGATCGGCGCGCTGACCCGCCATGCCGAGGTCGAGCACTCACCGGACATCGCCAAGCACGTCCCGCTGATTGCGCTGGCCATGCCGCACATCGGCCATGCCGCCATTCGCAACCGCGGCACACTCGGCGGCTCGATTGCGTTTGCCGATCCCGCGGCAGAGCTGCCCGCCTGCGCGCTGGCGCTCGGCGCCGACCTCGACATCGCAGGCCCCAAGGGCAAGCGCACGGTGAAGGCGGACGATTTCTTCATGGGCCTGTTCGAGACTGCGCTCGGACCACAGGACGTGCTGACCGCGATCCGCGTTCCAGCGGCAACCGCGGAAACCCGCACCGGCTTTGCCGAATTCGCCCGCCGGCATGGCGACTACGCCATGGTGGGGCTCGCGGCGAATGGCAAAGGAAACGGCGAGAAGCTGAGCGACGTCCGCCTCGCCTACTTCGGCGTCGGCAATACGCCGGTGCGGGCGAAGAAGGCGGAAGCAGCGCTTGCCGGCGGCGATGTCGACGCGGCGGTGAAGGCGCTGGCCAGCGATCTCGACCCGCACGACGACGTGCAGGCAAGCGCTGCAACCAAGAAGCATCTCGCCGGCGTGCTGCTGCGGCGGATCGCAAAGCAGCTCAGGGAGGCGCGGCCATGAGCGACATGCGCTGTGATATCTCGCTGACGGTGAACGGCGAGGCCGTGCACGAGACGGTCGATGCCCGGCAATCGCTGGTCGATTTCCTGCGCGAGCAGCTGGTGCTGACCGGCAGCCATATCGGCTGCGAGCACGGCGTGTGCGGCGCCTGCACGGTGCGGGTGAACGGCGTCATCGTGCGCGGCTGTCTGATGCTGGCGGCGCAATGCGAGGGCGCCAAGGTCGAGACCATCGAGGGCGTGTCCGACTCGGGCGAGATCGCCGACCTGCAGGAGGCGTTCGAGAAAAGAAACGCCCTGCAATGCGGCTTCTGTACCCCCGGCATGCTGCTGACCGCGCAGGAGCTGCTGACCACCGGTCACGTCCCGAGCCGCGAACAGATCCGCGAGCACATTTCCGGGAACTACTGCCGCTGCACCGGCTATCACGCCATCGTCGACGCCATCGAGGCGGTGGCGAAGGCGCGCGCGGGAGGACAAAAATGAAGATCGTCGACGACTCCCCGCCCGTGCTCACCGCGCTTGACCGGCCGAACTCCTATATCGGCCGCTCGGTGCCGCGACCTAACATGGCGCGGCTCACCCAGGGCCGCGCGCAATATGTCAGCGACGTGGTGCTGCCGCGCATGGCGCATGTGGCGTTCGTGCGCTCGCCGCACGCGCATGCGAAGATCAACAGCATCAATTCGGATGCGGCGAAGAAGGTCCCGGGCGTGATCGCCGTGGTCACCGGCGCGGAGCTTGCGAAGGTCATCACGCCCTGGGTCGGCGTGCTCACGCATCTGAAGGGCATCAAGTCTGCGCCACAGCACGCCATCGCGGTCGATCGCGCCTGCTGGGCCGGTGAAGCGGTTTGCGCCGTGGTGGCGCGCGGCCGCGCCGAGGCCGAGGACGGCTGCGGTCTGGTCGAGGTCGAGTACGAGGAGCTTGCGGCCGTCACCGATCCCGAGACCGCGCTCGACCCGAACACGCCGGTGATCCATCCCGAGCTCGGCGACAATCTCACCTTCGAGCGCGTGCACGTCGCGGGCGATCCCGACAAGGGCTTTGCCGACGCCGACGAGGTGGTCGAGACCACCTTCGTATTCGGCCGCCACACCGGCGTCTGCAACGAGGCACGCTCGATCGTCGCCGACTGGAACACTGGTGAGCAGCGCATGACCGTGTACCAGGGCACGCAGGCGCCGCATATGATGCAGAACCTGTTCGCCAAGCATCTCAATCTGCAAGAGCACCAGATCCGCGTCGTCACCAAGGACGTCGGCGGCTCGTTCGGCATCAAGGTGCACACCTATGCCGACGAGATGGCGACGGTGGCGCTGTCGAAGCTGCTCAAGCGGCCCATCAAGTTCGTCGCCGACCGGATCGAAAGCTTCGTCACCGACATCCACGCCCGCGACCACCGCGTCAAGGCGAAGATCGGCGTGAAGCAGGACGGCACGATCACCGCCTGGGAGATCGACGACCTCACCGGCATCGGCCCCTACTCGGTCTATCCGCGCACCTCGGGCATCGAGGCGAACCAGGTGGTGAACCTGACCGGCGGGCCCTACACCTGCGGCAACTACAAGGCCCGCGCCCGAGTCGTGTTCCAGAACAAGAACGTGATGTGCCAGTACCGCGCGGTCGGCCATCCGATCGCCACGGCCGTCACCGAAGGCCTGGTCGAGTTGGCGGCGCAGCGGATCGGCATGGACCCGCTGGAGATCCGGCGGCGCAATCTCATCGCCGACGATGCGCATCCCTCACAGGGCCCGTCGGGCATCAAGTTCGAGGCGCTGTCGCATCACGAGGCGCTGGCGCATCTCGACGCGATGATGAACTACGCGGGGCTCCGCGCCGAGCAGGAGAAGCTGCGCAAGCAGGGCATCTATCGCGGGATCGGCTTTGCGAGCTTCGTCGAGGTGACCAATCCGAGTGCGGCGTTTTACGGCGTCGGCGGCGCGCGCATCTCCGCGCAGGACGGCGCCACGGTCCGCCTCGATGCAACAGGCGCGATCTTCTGCCACACCGGCGTCAGCGAGCAGGGCCAGGGCGCTGAAGCCGTGATTGCGCAATGTGTCGCGTCCTCGTTCGGCGTGCCGATGGACAAGGTGCGCGTGATCATGGGCGACACCGACAACACGCCCTATGGCGGCGGCACCTGGGCGTCGCGCGCGGCGGGAATCGGCGGCGAGGCGGCCTGGCAGGCCGGCAAGGCGCTGCGGCAGAACGTGCTCGCGGTCGCGGGCAGCATTTTGCAAGCGAAGCCCGAGACCATGGATATCCGGAACAGCGTGGTGGTCGACAAGGACACCGGCAAGGAGCGCATCGGCCTCGATGAGGTGGCGCGCATCGCCTACTTCCGGCCGGACACCCTGCCGTCCGGCATTCAGGCCGAGCTGGTGGCGACGCGCCACTATGTGCCGCGCGCCTGGGCCTTCTCGTTCACCAACGGCATCCAGGCGAGCTATCTCGAGGTCGACACCGACTCGGGCTTCGTCAAGCTCCTGAAGCACTGGTGCATCGAGGACTGCGGCACGGTGATCAACCCGCAACTGGTCGACGAGCAGGTGCGCGGCGGCGTGGTGCAGGGCATCGGCGCGGCCCTGTTCGAGCATTGCCAGTACGACGAGCGCGGCCAGCTCCTGAACGGCAACATGGCCGACTACCTCGTGCCGATGGCGGTGGAGATGCCGGACATCGAGGTGGGGCACGTGGTGACGCCGACCGCCGACAGCGAACTGGGCGCGAAGGGCGCGGGCGAAGCCGGCACCGCCGGCGCACCGGGCTCGGTGATGAACGCGATCAACGATGCGCTGCGGCCGCTCGGCGCGAAAACGCTGACCGACATGCCGTTCACGCCGGACAAGATTCTGCAGGCGCTGGGAAAAGTATAGGACTAGGCGCGCCAAGGATCGACGACGGGTACGCGCAGGTCATCGAAGTGACGAACGTTGCGCGTGGCGAGCGCGGCGTTCTGTGCGAGGGCAATACCGGCAATCATGGTGTCGCGGCCCTCCTTCGGACGGCCCGCAGCATGGCGAAGCGCCATCAGACGTGCTGCCTCCTCCGCCGCCACGCGATCGAACGGAAGAATCCGACCAGCTAGATCCTCATCAACCAAGACCGCAAACGCCGCTTCAGCAGCAGCGCGGCGCCGTCCTGTCGGCAAGATGGAAAGCCCGGCTCGGATTTCGAACGTCGTAATTGTCGTTGTCCAAACCGACAACAATGGCTGTCGATTCAGCCATTCGACGACCTCCGTCTGCGAGCGCATGATCGCAGACATTACGTCGGTGTCGAGAATGATCATCGCCTGAATTTCGGAACGCGTGGCTCGATCTCAAACGCCTGCAAGTCTTCTTCTTGAAGTCCAATCCCCTTGAATCGCTCGGCGATACGCGTACCTAGCCCCTTTTCCGATTTACCCTCGTCTTTAACAGCATTGCGCAGGATGTCCCGGACCTCCTCTTCCATGGAGTGCCCATGGCGCTCGGCGCGGCGCTGCAGTTTGCGCTTCAATGTGTCGTCGATCTTGCGGACGAGGATTTGGCCCATCATCGGACTCCTGATGCTATCATGATAGCATCAGCGGCCAAGTGCTTCAAGGCCGGGCAGACTTGAGCGGCCTCAATCGACAAACGCGACGAACCGGCCGCAGGCGATCACCGAAAGCCACAGCGCGATGGAGAGCGCGCCCGCGGCGCGCAGCCGTGGCGGCGGCACGGCCAAGTTATCGTCGCGCGCTGCCTCCCATGCCCTGGCCTTGCGCAGCAGCAGTGCGTTGGCGATGCCGCAGGCGACCAGCGCCATCTTGATCTGAAACAGCGTCGTGCCCGCGTATTGCACGGCGCGGATCGAAAACAGGAGCGCGCCCGCGGCGATCGCCAGCAGCAGCCCAAATACAGCGACCGGCACCAGCACACGCGCCAGCGCCCGGATCGAAACCTGCCGGAAGCATCCCATCAGCCGCAGGTCGAGCGGCACGATCGCCCCGAACAGCAGCGCGATGCCGGCGATATGGCCGGCGTTCACCGCGGCATAGGTCCAGCGGGCCGAGCGCAAGGCCGCAACCGGCGCGAACTCTTGCAGCGCCGTGAGCCATTGCACCAGCATCGCGCGGCCGGATCAGCTACGCTCGGGGTAGAGGTTGTAGGTCTGGCCCTTGATGACGACGCGGTTGGCCTTCACCACCTTCAGCTTGGGGTCCCTGGCGCGGTGACCCTGGATCGTCAGCTCGACGCCCTTCACCAGCATCGAATCCTTCAGGCCCGCGCGCTCGTTGCGCCAGGGTTGACCGACCTCGACGGTCCATTCCTCTTTCTTCACGTCGATCTTGAGGATGCCGTGCGGGTTGCCGAGCTTCGCCGACTTGATGACGCCGGTGATCTCGAATGTCTTGTCTTCCGCCCAGTCCCACCCGTGGTGGGCACGGGCAACAGCCGGGGCGAGCAGCGCAGCAAGCGCGCCGCCAAGGACAACGCGTCGGTCGGGCATGGCTTCGTCTCCCGTTGATGTTGTCATGCAAATGCAACGGCTTAGTGCGGCATCCGGTTGCATCGCCGGCCCGCCTCGGTCCACTATCCTGCCACATCCGGTACCGGGAGAATGAGAACAATGGATATCAAGGTCGGCAGGAAAGCGATCGAGGAAGCCTCCAAGAAGCTGTCCAACTGGGGCCGCTGGGGCAAAGACGACCACATCGGCACGCTCAACCACATCACCCCGGAAAACATCGCCAACGCCGCCAAGCTGATCAGGACCGGCAAGGTGTTCGCGCTGGGTATCCCGCTCGACCGCGACGGCCCGCAGACCGGCCTGTTCGGCGGCCGCTTCAACCCGATCCATCAGATGCTCGCGACCGGCACCGACGCGGTGGCCGGCCAGCAGGACTGGAACAAGATCCGCTACGCCGACGACACGCTGAACCTCTGCGTGCAGGGCGCCACGCATTGGGACGCACTCGGCCACATCTTCTACGAGGACAAGGCCTACAACGGCCACGACGCCAAGCTGATCGACTCGCGCGGCCTCGCTGTGCTCGGCATCGAGCATTCCAAGAGCAAGATGGTCGGCCGCGGCGTGCTGCTCGACATCGCCCGCCATCGCAAGGTGCCGTGGCTGAAGGACGGCGAAGGCATCTCCAACGACGAGCTCGACAAGTGCGCGAAGGACCAGAACGTCGAGATTCGGAAGGGCGACTTCGTCATCGTCCGCACTGGGCAGATGGAACGTTGTCTGCAGGAGAAACAATGGGGCGGCTACGCTGGCGGCGACGCGCCGGGCGTGAAATTCGAGAACTGCTACTGGTCCCAGGATAAGCAGATCGCCGCGATCTGCTCCGACACCTGGGGCGTCGAGGTGCGGCCGAACGAGACCACGGAAGCCAACCAGCCGTGGCACTGGGTTGTGATCCCGGCGATGGGGCTGTGCATGGGCGAGATTTTCTACCTCAAGGAGCTGGCCGAGGATTGCGACAACGACGGCATCTACGAGTTCTTCTTCTGCGGCCCGCCGCTGATCATCACCGGCGGAACCGGCTCGCCGATCAATCCCCAGGCCATCAAGTAGACGCGACATTGTCGGCGGGGTGACAAAATCCCGGACCACGTTGTCCGGGGGATTGCCACTCAGGAGAACCGACATGAGACGTCTCGTCATCGCGGCCGCACTCATTGGCTTCGCAGCGGTCGCTCAGGCCCAGACAGCGCCACCGCCCGATGCCGCGCCGTCCGCAGCGCCGCCTGCGGCCGGTGGCGCGCCGAGCCCAAGCACGCCCCCGGTAGATTGCCGCGGCCAAGCCCAGTCGAAAGGTCTGCGTGGTCAGGCGGCGCGCGACGCCATGGAGATTTGCATGGAGGAGCAGCGGCTCGCCTGCGTCAAGGAAGCAGTCGAGAAGAAGGTCGTGGGTGCCGCCCGGCGTGACTTTGTTCGCTCCTGTGCCGGACGGCCCGGCCGGGCCGATGCAGGCGGCAACAAGGGCTGACGACATCGAGGCGACGGCCAATCCGAGAGGCGGCAACCCGGGGCAACCCCGGGTTTGTCGTTTTCGGATGACCGCGACACGCACGCCATTGTCAGCCCGGGCTTGACCCGAGGGTCTATGAAGCGTTTCAAATGCCGCAGTTCAAAAAGACGGGAGAACGCCTCATGGCTCGCTGGCTCAAACGTGGAATGGACGCTGGCGCGATCAAGGCCGCCGACGCTGCGGTGCGCAACACCGTCGAAGGTATCCTCGCGCAGGTCGAAGACAAGAAGGACGCGGCCATTCGCGAATTGTCGAAAAAGTTCGACAACTGGGAGCCGAAGGACTTCCGCCTGACGCCGGCCGAGATCGAGAAGGCGATTTCGCAGGTCTCAAAGCGCGACCTCGACGACATCAAGTTCGCCCAGGCCCAGGTCCGCAACTTCGCGCAGAAGCAGAAGGACACGATGCAGGACCTGGAGGTCGAGACGCTGCCCGGCGTGATCCTCGGCCACCGCCACATCCCGGTGAACGCGATCGGCTGCTACGTGCCGGGCGGGCGCTATCCGATGGTCGCCTCGGCGCACATGTCGATCGTCACCGCGCGCGTCGCCGGCGTCAAACGCATCATCGCCTGCGCGCCGCCGTTCAAGGGCGGACCGCATCCGGCGATCGTCGCGGCGATGCATTTCGGCGGTGCCGACGAGATCTACGTGCTCGGCGGCGTGCAGGCGGTGGCGGCGATGGCACTCGGCACCGAGACCATCGCGCCGGTCGACATGATCGTCGGCCCCGGCAACGCCTATGTGGCGGAGGCGAAGCGCCAGCTGTTCGGCCGCGTCGGCATCGATCTGCTCGCCGGCCCGACCGAGACGCTGGTGATCGCCGACGACTCGGTCGACGGCGAGATCTGCGCCACCGATCTGCTCGGCCAGGCCGAGCACGGGCCGACCTCGCCGGCGGTGCTGCTCACCAACTCGGAGAAGCTCGCGAAAGACACCATGAGCGAGATCGAGCGGCTCCTGAAAATCCTGCCCACCGCGGACGCCGCGGGCAAGGCGTGGGCCGACTACGGCGAGGTGATCGTCTGCGACAGCGAGGACGAGATGATCCGCGAGGCCGACCGCATCGCCTCCGAGCACGTGCAGGTGATGACGCGCAATCCCGACACCTTCCTCAACGGCATGAAGAACTACGGCTCGCTGTTTCTCGGCGCCCGCACCAACGTCGCCTACGGCGACAAGGTGATCGGCACCAACCATACGCTGCCGACCAAGAAGGCGGCGCGCTACACCGGCGGGCTGTGGGTCGGCAAGTTCCTCAAGACCTGCACCTATCAGAAGGTGATGACCGACCAGGCCTCGTCGATGATCGGCGAATACTGCTCGCGGCTGTGCATGCTGGAGGGCTTCGTGGCGCATGCCGAGCAGGCCAACGTGCGGGTGCGCCGCTACGGCGGCCGCAATGTCGGCTACGGACAGGCGGCCGAATAAGCAAAACGTCGCGAGGGGGCGACAGCCATGCCGGTTATTGTGCCGTTCTATGCCGCGATCCTCGGCCTCATCTTCATATTTCTCTCGGCGCGGGTGATCGCCGCGCGGCGGCAGTTCCGTGTCACCGTCGGCTTCGGCGGCCATCACCTGCTGGAGCGCCGCATCCGCGTCCAGGGCAATTTCTCCGAATACGTGCCGATCACCATCATCCTGCTGACGTTCCTGGAGCTTTACGGCGGCGCGAAGTGGCTGATCCACATGCTCTGCATCGCCTTGATCTTGGGCCGCTCGCTGCACGCCTATTGCGTCAGCCGCACCGACGAGGACATCCGGCAGCGGCGCGCCGCCATGATCCTGACCTTCGGCGCGCTGCTGGTCGCCGCCATCGGCGTCGCGATTTATTCTGGCCGGCAGATGTTCGGATGAGCCGGGCATGACAATGTCGATCGATCTCACCAAAGGCCCAAGCTTTCGCCTCGACGGCAGGCGCGCGCTGGTCACCGGCGGCGGCCGCGGCATCGGACTGGCCGCGGCCGGGGCGCTCGCCGCATCGGGCGCGCATGTGACGCTCGCCGCGCGCACCAAAAGCGAGATCGAGGATGCCGCGGCGGCGATCCGCGCCCGCGGCGAACGGGCCGACGCGCTGGTGCTCGACGTCACCAACGTCGAGGCCACGCGCCGGGCGCTCGCCGCGCTCCCGCCCTATCAGGTGCTGGTCAACAACGCCGGGATGAACCGCCCGGCCTATCTGCCGGACGTCAAGATCGAGGACTTCGACGCGATCTTTTCGCTCAACGTGCGCGCCGCGTTCTTCATGGCGCAGACCATCGCGATGCGGCTGATCGAGGCGAAGCTTTCCGGCTCTATCATCAACATCTCCTCACAGATGGGCCACGTCGGCGCGGCGCGCCGCACCGTCTATTGTGCGTCAAAGCACGCGATGGAGGGCTTCACCAAGGCGATGGCGATCGAGCTTGCGCCGCACAACATCCGCGTCAATTCGCTCGGGCCGACGTTCCTGGAAACACCGATGACCCGGCCGTTCTTCGAGAACAAGGCGTTCCGCGACGAGGTGCTGGGAAAGATCAAGCTCGGGCGGCTCGGACAGCTCGACGAGCTTTCCGGCGCCATCGTGTTCCTCGCCTCCGACGCCTCGTCACTGATGACCGGCTCGGCGCTGGTGCTCGACGGCGGCTGGACCGCGGAATAAGCGAGCTAACGCTCGCGCCGGCCCGACGCACCTTCGCGGAATGACACCACGGTCGCGCGTTCCGACGAAACCTCGGCGCCGCCGTCACCGGCCCCGTCCTCCGCGCCCTCCGCAAAGCGGGCCGGTTCGCGGCGCGACCGGTCGACCCGCAGGTCGAAGATGTCGAAGCGGTTGTAGTAGCCGACCACGTCGTGGAACTGCTTGGGCTCGACCGACTGCGCGGTGTCGATGTCCGCGTAGACGATGCCCTCGTCGTCCGATATCGGCGTCCCGATGATCGAGCCCGTCGGGTCGAGCACCATCGAGACGCTGCGCGGCGAGCGCTCGATGACGTCGAGCGCGGCCTTGTCGACATTCGCGATCGCGTCCTTCAAGGTCCGGTCGGCGAAGGCGGAGGAGACGATGTTGAACACCTTGGCCTCGAAGGCATGCGCGCCAGCCCGGATCTCGATTGCGCGCCGCAGATCGTAGGCGCCGCTCTCCGCCGGCGGCCGGGTCGGCCAGCACGGCGGATAGGTCGAGATGTGGACCTGTTCGCCGTCCGCCATCAGCGCGAAGCGCGACAACGGGTTGGTGTTCTCGCCGCAGATCAGCATGCCGATGCGGCCGATCGCGGTCTGCGACACGCGCAGGCCCCGCGCGTCGCCGTTCGCCCAGATCAGCTTCTCGTAGAAGGTCGGGACCAGCTTGCGATGATGGTTGAGGATGCTTCCGTCGGGGCCGATCAGCAGGTTCGAATTCCACAGGCAGCCGACGCTCGCCTGCGTGCCCTCCGTGAAGCCGAGCGACACGTGAATGCCGTGCCGGCGTGCCGCGGCGCGGACCCGCCCGATCTCGGGGCCGTCGATCAGCAGCGCCTCGCGGGCGAGCGCGCGGAAGAAGTCGTGATTGACGATCGGCGCGCGCAGCGCCGCCCAGACCGGAAAACCCGGCACGAAGCTTTCCGGGAAAGCCACCAGCGAGGCGCCGTTGCCGGCGGCCTCCTCGATCAGGCTGAGCGCCTTGTCGATGGTACGCGCGCTGTCGATGAAAACCGGCGCTGCGTGGCAGGCAGCCGCCTTGAACGCAGGATAATGTGTCGACACACCACTCTCCAACTTCGATCAAACCGTCTCAGACGCGGCATCGGCAGCCAGCCGTGCCGCGCCCGTCTTGCGGCGCGGCGGGCAGGATGCCCAGAGCACTTCGAACAGGTTTCGCTGCATCATGGCGAATTCTTCGCTCTCGATCGTCATGGCGAAATTCTCGCGCCGCGACGAGATGATCGCGACCTTGTCGTCGTAGATGTAGCTCGTCATGGTGAAGATGAAGTCGGGCGAGGCGAAGCGGACCTCGCGCAGATCGGCCTCGCTCTGCGGCCAGACGTTCGGAACGTCCTTGATCGGCGAGCGGATGACGCGCAGATGAACGCCCGCTTCGATGCGCCGCCGCACCAGGTCGTCCATCCAGATGCGGCCGGGCACCTCGTAGAGGTCCCGCATCGACAGGATGCCAAGCAGCTTCTTGTCGCGGGCCGTCAGCGTGTCGTCGAGGACGAGCTGGATACCCTCCAGGCCTTGATGAAAACGCACGCGTGGCTTGCCGCTCGACCGGTTGTGGAGCGACATCAGCTCCGGCAGCAGCACGTCGAGCCTGCGGCGGCGCGCGTCGAGCAGCTCGGTGAGCTGATCGGGCGGCTCGGCCGCGACCATCATGGTCTTGCTTCCGCTGCCGCCGGTCTGCGTCACGAGCTTCTGTTCCAGCAGACGCGCCAGCACGTCGTAGGCGTTGGTGCGGCTGATCCCGGCTTTGGCGGCAATGTCCCGCACCGGCGCTTCGCCGAGTTCCAGAGCGGCGAGATAGAACCTGGCTTCGGTCTCCGGCAGGCCGATCTGCGCAAGAACCTGGTCGATGCTCATGGCGTGCGTGATGCCCTGCGTCACCTGCCAAACGTCTATCACAGGGTGTCAATTAGCGTCTACAGTCTGGCCTACAGGACATCAATTTATATGCGAATAGCCCCACAATATTGGTACCGTTGAGATATGCGCAATTGTCCAGTCGATCTGACTTGACAGCCGCTGCCAGAGGCTTTCAAGATTGCCGCATCGCAGTTGCCGGGCATCTCAATGGCCGCCTCGTGAATGAGTTCGTCTTTGCGTTGGCA
This sequence comes from Xanthobacteraceae bacterium, assembly GCA_019746355.1. The sequence continues at coordinate 21,924 of JAIESC010000078.1, forward strand.
GTGAATGGGCTG
>JAIESC010000201.1 GCA_019746355.1 Xanthobacteraceae bacterium
GGCGTCGCGGCGCGCAGCGGCGGCAAGGTGCTGTGGTGCGTGACGCGCATGGATCTGTTCGCGCCGGCGCTCGCCCAGGCGGGTCTCGCGCCCGGCCGGGTCGTTTATGTCGAGTGCGGCGACGAGAAGGCCCTGCTCGCGTGTTTCGAGGAAGGGCTGCGGCATCCCGGATTGGGCGCCGTCGTCGCCGAAGTGTCGCGTCTCTCCATGACCGCCTCGCGCCGGCTCCAGCTCGCGGCCGAGGCCTCCGGCACGCTCGGTCTCGCAGTCCGGCGCTGGCGGCGGCAGACCGAGGCGGCGGATTTCGGGATGCCGACGGCGGCCACCACGCGATGGCGCGTGTCGGCGCTGCCGTCGGCGCCGCTCCCGGTCCCCGGCGTCGGACGGCCGCGCTGGCTGCTCGAGCTCATCCGATCGCGCGCCGGAGAATGCGCGGATTTCGTTGTGGAGGCGTGTGATGACCAGGGTCGTCTCGCTCTTCCTTCCAGCCTGGCCGACGGACAGGGTGCGAAGGATGTTGGGCGACGCCGCGCCTCCGCCTGAGACGCCGCTCGTCCTTGTCGGCCGTGAGGGTCGCCGACGTGAGATCCTGGCCGCCGATGCGGCCGCGCAGCGCGCGGGCCTGCGCATCGGCATGGCCGCCAGCAAGGCGCAGGCACTCGTGAGGGATCTCGTCATGCGCGACGCCGAGCCGGACGCGGACCTCGCCGCGCTCGACCGGCTCGCGCTCTGGGCGCTGCGCCGCTATTCGCCGATTGTCGCGGCAAACCCGCCCGACGGCCTCGTTATCGAGGCGACCGGCGCCACCCATCTTCACGGCGGCGAGGCCGCCATGCTCGCCGACATGGTGGCGCGCCTGAAAGCTGCCGGCCTGTCCGCGCGCGCGGCGATGGCCGACACCTGGGGCGCAGCGCATGCGCTCGCGCGCTTCGCCGCACGGCCGACGCTTGTCGTTCCCGCCGGCGAGAGCGCCGCAGCGATCATGTCCCTGCCGATCGCGGCATTGCGGCTGCCGGCCACGACCGTCGACAGCTTGCGCCGGCTTGGCCTCGACCATATCGGCGATCTCGAGCGCACCCCGCGCGCGCCGCTCGCGCTGCGCTTCGGGTCCGACATCGGCCGCCGCCTCGACCAGGCGATGCGCCGTCTCAGCGAGCCGATCGACCCGATCCGTCCCGCCGAGATCGCCGAAGTGCAGCGGCAATTTCCCGAGCCGATCTCAGCGGCCGAGACGATCGCCCGCTACATCGCCAAGCTGGTGAGCGAGCTTTGCATCCTGCTCGAGGCGCGCGGGCAGGGCGCCCGGCGCCTCGACCTTCTCTGTCACCGCGTGGACGCGCGGATGGCGGCGGTTCGCGTCGGCACGGCGTTGCCCGTGCGCGACGCCAGGCGGCTGACGCGGCTCCTCACCGACAAGATCGAGACCATTGATCCGGGCTTCGGCATCGAGCTCATGCGGCTCGCCGCGACGATCGCCGAGCCCTTGGACGCGAAGCAGACCATCTCCGATCTCGCCGCGCCGCCGGAGGCGGATATCAGCGATCTGATCGACACGCTGTCCAACCGCATCGGCGGCGAACGCCTCTATCGCATCGTTCCGGTTCAGAACGACGTGCCGGAACGATCGGTCGTGCGCGCGGCGCCGGCAGCGCCCGACGCCGGCGCGTCCTGGTCGGGATCGTGGCCGCGGCCCGTGCGGCTCCTCGCCTCGCCCGAGTCGATCGAGACCGTGGCGCTGCTGCCCGATCATCCGCCCGTGACATTCACCTGGCGCGGCGTGCGCCGGCGCGTGCGGCGCGCCGACGGCCCCGAACGGATCTTCGAGGAATGGTGGCGCGGCGATGCCGAGCTCGACGCCGTGCGTGACTACTTCCGCGTCGAAGACGAGCAGGGCGAGCGCTTCTGGATCTATCGCGCCGGCGACGGCGAGCACGGCGAGACCGGCTCGCAGCGCTGGTATCTGCACGGAATCTTCGGATGACCGGCCCGCGCTATGTCGAGCTGCAGGCAACCTCGCACTTCTCGTTCCTGCGTGGAGCGAGCAGCGCCGAAGAATTGTTTGCGCAGGCGGCGATGCTCGGCATCGAGGCGCTCGGCATCGTCGATCGCAATTCCCTGGCCGGCATCGTCCGGGCGCATGAAGCCGCCAAGGCGACGGGCGTCCGCCTCGTCGTCGGCTGCCGCCTCGACCTCGCGGACGGCTTCTCGCTGCTCGTCTATCCGACCGACCGCGCCGCCTATGCGCGGCTCTGCCGCCTGCTATCGGAAGGCAAGCGGCGCGCCGGCAAAGCGAAATGCCACCTCGAATGGCGCGATGTCGTCGCCTATGGCGAGGGCCTGATCGCCATCCTTCTCCCGGATGACGCCGACGCGCTCTGCGCCGAACGGCTGTGCCGGCTGCGCGAGGCCTTCGGCGATCGCGGCTACCTCGCCTTGACGCTGCGCCGCAGGCCCAACGACCAGCTCCGGCTGCACGAGCTGGCGAACCTTGCGGCGTCGCTGCGCGTCGAGACCGTCGTGACCAATGACGTGCTGTTTCACGAACCTCGGCGTCGCATCATGCAGGATGTCGTCACCGCGATCCGCCATAACGTGACGATCGACACCCTCGGCTTCAGGCGTGAGCGGCACGCGGATCGCTTTCTCAAGCCGCCCGAAGAGATGCACCGGCTGTTCGCGCGCTATCCAGAAGCGCTCGCGCGCACGCTTGCGATCGCGAAGCGCTGCACCTTCTCAATGTCCGAGCTCGAATATCAATATCCGGAAGAGCGCAGCCTGCCGGACCTCACGCCGCAGGAGGCTCTGGAGAAGTTCACATGGGAGCGCGCCGCGGAGCGTTATCCCGAGGGCGTGCCCGACAGGGTGAGCAAGATCCTCGCTCATGAGCTCGCGCTGATCCGCACGCTCGATTACGCCCCGTATTTTCTCACCGTCAATGCGATCGTCCGTTTCGCACGATCGAAGGGCATCCTGTGCCAGGGTCGCGGCTCGGCCGCCAATTCCGCCGTCTGCTACGTGCTCGGCATCACATCTATCGACCCGGATCGCAACGACCTGCTGTTCGAGCGCTTCGTCAGCGTCGAACGCAAGGAGCCGCCCGACATCGACGTGGATTTCGAACACGAACGGCGCGAGGAGGTGATTCAATGGGTCTATGAAACTTATGGACGCGACCGGGCGGCGCTGTGCTCGACGGTCATCAGGTACAGATCGAAAGGCGCGCTGCGCGACGTCGGCAAGGCGCTGGGCCTGACCGAGGATACGATCAAGATGCTGTCGGGCCAGGTCTGGGGCTGGTCGCGGACCGGCATCGAGGACAAACACGCCGCCGACCTCAACATGAATCTTGGCGACCGGCGCCTGCGCCTCGCGCTCGATCTGGCGCGCGCGCTGATCGGCACGCCGCGCCATCTCAGCCAGCATCCGGGTGGCTTCGTCCTGACGCGCGATAGGCTCGACGACCTCGTGCCGATCGAGCCCGCGGCGATGGCCGGACGACAAGTCGTTGAGTGGGACAAAGACGACGTCGACGCCTTGCGCATGATGAAGATGGATTGCCTGGCGCTCGGCATGTTGTCCTGCATGAAGCGCGCCTTCGACCTTCTGTCGGAGCACAAGGGCGTCGCGCTCGATCTCGCCACCATTCCCGCCGAGGACCCGCGCACCTACGCGATGATCCGCCGTGCTGACACGCTCGGCGTGTTCCAGATCGAAAGCCGGGCGCAGATGAGCATGTTGCCGCGGCTGAAGCCGCGCACCTTTTACGATCTCGTCATCGAAGTCGCGATCGTGCGGCCGGGACCGATCCAAGGCGACATGGTCCATCCGTACCTGCGCCGGCGCGAAGGCAAGGAGGATGTCGTCTATCCGACGCCGGAGCTCGAGGCCGTCCTCGGCAAGACCTTGGGAGTGCCGCTGTTTCAGGAGCAAGCCATGAAGGTCTCGATGGTTTGCGCCGGCTTCTCCGCCAGCGAGGCCGATCAGCTCCGCAGAAGCATGGCGACGTTCAAACACACGGGCGGAGTCAGCGCGTTTCACGACAAACTCGTCAACGGCATGATCGCCAACGGCTATACGCGCGAGTTTGCTGAGAAGACATTCTCGCAACTCGAGGGATTCGGCTCGTATGGGTTTCCGGAATCGCATGCCGCGTCATTCGCGCTGCTGGCCTACGCCTCAAGCTGGCTGAAATGCCATCACCCCGACGTGTTCTGCGCGGCGCTGCTCAATGCCCAGCCGATGGGATTTTACGCGCCGGCGCAAATCGTCCGTGACGCGCGCGATCACGGCGTCGAGGTGCGGCCCGTCGATGTGAACCTGTCCCGATGGGATTGCACGTTGGAGCCGACTGAGCAGGAGGATCGCTTCGCGGTCAGGCTCGGCATGCGCATGGTGCGCAGCCTCGCCAATGGCGACGCCGCGCAGATCATCGCCGCCCGCGGCGATCGGCCATTCTCCTCGGTCGACGATCTATGGCGCCGCGCCGCCGTGCCGTCCGCTGCGCTTGTTCACCTTGCTGACGCCGACGCCTTCCGCCCGGCTTTCGGTCTTCCTCGGCGCGATGCGATGTGGGCGATCAAGGCGCTGCGCGACGAGCCGCTGCCGCTGTTCGCTGCCGCCGCGGCGCGCGAGGCGAGGACCATCGCGGAGATCAACGAGCCTACCGTAACGCTGCGCCCGATGAAGGCCGGCGGTGAGGTAGTCGAAGACTACGGGCATGTCGGCCTGACACTGCGCGCCCATCCGCTGTCCTTTCTGCGCGCCGATCTTACGCGCCGGCGCGTCGTCACCTGCGCCGAGGCGATGGCGTCGCGCGATGGACGCTGGCTCGAGGCCGCCGGCCTCGTCCTGGTCCGTCAGATGCCGGGCAGCGCCAAGGGCGTGATGTTCGTGACGCTGGAGGATGAGAGCGGCATCGCCAATCTCGTGATTTGGCCGAAGGTCTTCGAGCAATATCGGCGCGTCGTGCTGTCGGCCGGAATGCTCTCAGTTCGAGGGCGGATTCAGCGGGAGGGCGAGGTGGTGCATCTTGTGGCTCGGCACTTGTCCGACCTCTCAGGCGCGCTCGCGAGCGTCGGCGAGCGCGATGACGCCTTCCCGCTGCCGCATGGCCGCGGCGATGAATTCCACCACGGCAGTCCGTCGCCTGATCCGCGCGGGCTGCCGAAGGGTCCGCGGACGCGCGATCTCGGCAATACATACGGGCACATCGACCAGATCCGCGTGAAGACACGGGATTTCCGATAAGCGGGTGATGGCGTCGCTGAAACAAGCCATCCGCTACGGAGACCATGCGGCAAGCCCTCAATGGGCTGGACTCTTACCATTATGTCGATTAGTCTCGACATATGGAATTAGAGCAAGCTATCCTCGCGTTTGCGGCGCTCGCCCAGCCGACCCGCCTCGACGTGTTCCGGCTCCTCATGGAGCACGAACCTGACGGACTGCCGGCCGGCGAGATCGCCCGGCATATGGCCGTACCGCACAACACAATGTCCTCGCATCTGGCGATCCTCACCCGCGCCGGACTGGTCGAGGCCGAACGCCAGGGTCGTTCGATCATCTACCGCGCGAAGCTCGATGCCGTGCGTATGCTCACCGGGTTCCTGGTCAAGGATTGCTGCGGCGGCCGTCCGGAGATCTGCGCACCGCTGATCGCCGACCTTGCTCCCTGTTGTCCGCCGAAGAAGACCGCTGCCAAGGAGACCGTCCGTGACTGACCGCATCTATAATGTGCTCTTCCTCTGTACCGGCAATTCCGCTCGCTCAATCCTGGCCGAGAGCATCCTGATCAAGGACGGCCGCGGGCGCTTCCGTGCCTTCTCCGCCGGCAGCCAGCCAAAGGGCGTCGTCAATCCCCTCGCGCTGAAGGTGCTGCGCAGCTTCGACTATCCGGCTGACGGTTTCCGCTCGAAGAGTTGGGAAGAGTTCGCCAAGCCCAATGCGCCGGTGATGGATTTCGTGTTCACCGTCTGCGACAACGCCGCCGGCGAATCCTGTCCGGTCTGGCCGGGCCAGCCCATGACGGCGCATTGGGGAATCGAGGACCCCGCCGCGGTCGAGGGACCGGACATCCAGAAGGAGGCCGCTTTCGTAGCCGCCTTCCGCTATCTCAAGAACCGCATTTCGGTCTTCACGGCGCTGCCGATTGCCAGTCTCGACCGCATGACGCTCGGCTCCAAGATCGTCGAGATCGGCCAGTTACAGGGCGCGACCAAGCCGCGTCCGAGCGCCGCATGAGGCCGGTCATGGACGTCATCATCTATCACAACCCCGATTGCGGCACGTCGCGCAACACGCTGGCGATGATCCGCAATGCCGGCATCGAGCCGCATGTCATCGAATATCTGAAGACGCCGCCGACGCGGACCATGCTCAAACAGCTCATCGCACGGATGGGCATCTCCGTTCGTGCATTGCTCCGCGAGAAGGGCACGCCCTATGCGGAGCTGGGCCTTGGCGACCCAAAGCTGACCGACGACGAGCTGCTCGACGCCATGATGGCGCATCCGATCCTCATCAACCGCCCAATCGTCGTGAGCCCAAAGGGGGTGAAGCTCTGCCGCCCCTCCGAAGGCGTGCTCGACCTGCTTCCGCCGCAACAAGGCGAGTTCATCAAGGAAGACGGCGAGCGCGTGGTCGACGAGCGCGGCCGCCGCGTGGCGACGGCGTGAGGAGCGGCCATGTCCACCTTTGAACGCTATCTCACCCTCTGGGTCGCACTCTGCATCGTCGCCGGTATCGCGCTCGGTCATGTCATGCCCGGCGTGTTTTATGCCATCGGCGCGGCCGAGATCGCCAAGGTCAACCTGCCGGTCGCGGCGCTGATCTGGCTGATGATCGTGCCGATGCTGGTGAAGATCGACTTCGCCGCACTCGGTCAGGTGAAGGAGCACTGGCGCGGCATCAGCGTGACGCTGTTCGTCAACTGGGCCGTGAAGCCGTTCTCGATGGCGGCGCTCGGCTGGCTCTTCATCGGCTATCTGTTCCGGCCTTACCTGCCGGCCGACCAGATCGACAGCTATATCGCGGGCCTCATCATCCTCGCGGCCGCGCCCTGCACGGCGATGGTGTTCGTCTGGTCGAACCTCACCAAGGGCGAGCCGCATTTCACATTGAGCCAGGTCGCGCTCAATGACACGATCATGGTGTTCGCCTTCGCGCCGATCGTCGGCCTGCTGCTCGGCCTCTCGGCCATCATCGTGCCGTGGGACACACTGGTTCTCTCCGTCGTGCTCTACATCGTCGTCCCGGTGATCGCGGCGCAACTGCTGCGGCGCCGATTGCTCGCGACAGGCGGCGAGCCGGCCTTGAAGCGGTTTCTCGACCGGCTCCAGCCGTTGTCACTGGTCGCGCTTCTCGCCACCCTCGTTCTCCTGTTCGGCTTTCAGGGTGAACAGATTCTGGCGCAGCCGCTCATCATCGCGCTACTGGCGGTGCCGATCCTGATCCAGGTCTATTTCAACTCCGGCCTCGCTTACCTGCTCAACCGCATCTCGGGCGAGCAACATTGCGTCGCCGGCCCCTCCGCCCTGATCGGCGCCTCCAACTTTTTCGAGTTGGCGGTCGCCGCGGCCATCAGCCTGTTCGGTTTCCAGTCGGGCGCCGCTCTCGCCACCGTCGTCGGCGTTCTGATCGAGGTGCCGGTGATGCTATCCGTGGTCTGGATCGTCAACCGCTCAAAGGGCTGGTACGAGAGCGGCTCTTCGAGATCATCGAAGGTGGTGGCGGACGCCGCTCAAGACGGCTAGGAATCCCCCTCCAAAGGACATCGAGACCGAAAGACAGCGCATTGAGCAGCGAAGCCGCTTGGCTGGCCATTCTATTTCTCGTTATCGCGCTGTTCTATGCGTCAGTCGGCCAGGCGGGGGCGTCCGGCTATCTCGCGGTCATGGGTCTTTTTGGACTTGCTCCCGCTGCCATGAAAACCACGGCCTTGTCGCTTAACGTGCTCGTGGCAGGCATCGGGACATTGCAGTTCTGGCGTACAGGCCAGTTGTCCTGGCGTACGTTCTATCCATTCGCCATTCTTGGATTTCCATTCTCACTGCTTGGAGGAGCGCTTCAGCTCCCGGCGCATGTCTATTACCCCGTCGTAGGCGTCATTCTCATATTGTCCGCGTTGCAGATGGTTCGCTCGGCGTTGAAGCCCGCTGCTGAGCAGCAATTGCCTCCATCAGAGCCTCCGTTTCTTCCGGCCCTGCTGGTCGGCGCGGGCATTGGTTTCCTGTCCGGGATGACGGGCACAGGCGGCGGCATTTTTTTGGCTCCGATCATTCTGGCGATGAATTGGGTAAGTCTCCGCAAGACGGCCGCCGTGACGGCAGCGTATAATCTGCTTAACTCCGCGGCCGCTTTGGCGGGCGCCTATAGCATCCTCAACGCGATCCCCGAGAGCTTACCCGTGTGGCTTCTCGCGGTCGGCATCGGCGGTGCGGCCGGAGCCTTTATCGGTAGCCGCTACCTGCCGGACAGCGCACTGCGTTACATTCTCGCGTGCATCCTCGTAGTCGCCGGCATCAAGCTTCTGTTGTCTTAGGGAAGGCTGCATGAAGCTGCCGATGCTCCTATTTCCATCACACTAGAAATATGGATTGACCACCCGGGCCTGCTGACGTAGCTTGTTTCCATGAATCTCGAAAAAGCAGCAAAGCAGCTGGAAGCGATCGGCAACCCGACCCGTCTTCGCGTCTATCGAACCCTCGTCCGGGCCGGGAATAACGGGCTGCCGGTCGGTCGCCTGCAAACCAAGCTCGGCATTCCGGCATCGACGCTCTCCCATCACTTGCAGCGGCTGGTGGCGACGGGGCTTGTGACGCAGGAACGTCAGGCCACCACGCTGATCTGCCGCGCCAGCTACCCGGCGATGAACGGCCTCATCGGCTTCCTCGCCGACGAATGTTGCGCCGATGTGGGCTGCGTAGCGAGCGAGGAGGAAGCGGTCGCCTGACGGCGTTTCGTTTTGCGCCTTATTTCGATGATCCCGGAAGGATAGAATATGCAGCAACATTCCCAAAAAGCGCTTCCCGTGACGGTCATCGGCGGCGGCCCGGTCGGTCTTGCCGCCGCCGCCCATCTGGTCGGACGAGGCGTGCCGGTGAAGCTCTACGAGGCTGGTCCCACGGTCGGCGCTAATATCCGCGACTGGCGGCATGTTCGCCTGTTCACGCCGTGGCGCTATTGCGTGGACGCGGCGTCCGTCGCTCTCCTGGAGCGCCAGGGCTGGAAGCAGCCGCCCGCCCATGCGTTTCCGACCGGCGGCGAGATCGTGCGCGACTATCTCGAACCGCTTGCAGCAACACCCGCGCTTGCGGACATTGTCGAGACCGGCGCCCGCGTCGTCGCCATCTCGCGCCTCGGCATCGACAAGGTCGTCAGCCACGGCCGCGAAGAGCGGCCGTTCGTCGTGGCCGTAAAGACGGCCACTGGCATGCGGCGCGATCTCGCTCGCGCCGTGATCGACGCCTCCGGCACATGGGCAACCCCGAACCCGCTCGGCGCGAGCGGCGTGCCCGCCGACGGCGAGGCCACGTTTGCGGATCGCATTGCCTATGGCATCCCCGACGTCCTCGGCCGGGACCGGCATCTCTATGCCGGGCAGACGACATTGGTGGTTGGTGCCGGCCATTCCGCGGCCAATGCGCTGCTCGATCTCGCGCGGCTGTCGGACGCTGACCCGACTACGACGTCGATCTGGTCGACACGCAGCACCAACCTCGCGCGCATCTATGGCGGCGGTGACGCCGACCAGTTGCCGGCGCGCGGTGAGCTTGGGGCGCAGACGCGGGCATTGGTCGAGAACGGCCGCGTGTCGCTCTTTGCGGGCTTTTCGATCATCCGCATCCGCGAGGCGGACGGCCGGGTCATGATCGACGGCGAGACGGCGGCGGGTCCGCGCAGCATCGGCCCTATCGACCGCATCATAGCCGCGACGGGCCAGCGTCCAGACCTCTCGCTGACGCGAGAACTGCGGCTGGATCTCGATCCGTTGCTCGAAAGCACCAAGGCTCTTGGACCGCTCATCGACCCGAACGAGCATTCCTGCGGGTCGGTCCCGCCGCACGGACATCGTGAACTCGCCCATGTCGAGCCAGGCTTCTACACCGTCGGCGTCAAGAGCTACGGCCGCGCGCCGACCTTCCTGCTGCTGACGGGCTACGAGCAGGTGCGCTCCGTCGCCGCCGCGCTCGCCGGCGACATGGCAGCCGCCGACAATGTCCAGCTCGTGCTTCCCGAAACGGGCGTTTGCAACACCTCCTTCTCCGTGGACGGCAGCGCGGCAGCCGCATGCTGCGGCGGGCCAGCGCCGGATAGGGCCGACGCCGTGGCGAAGGACGACGGCAAGGAGGGATGCGGCTGCGGCGTCGCCGCATGAGCGTCCCTGTGGTGGGCGAGCTTACCTCGACCTATCGGCCGCCAAGGCTTCTACTCGTCATTCCCGTCCTCGGCGTGACGCAGATTCTGGCGTGGGGCTCTTCCTACTATCTGTTGGCTGTTCTGGCGCAGCCGATCGCGGCCGATACCGGCTGGCCGCTGGCGTGGATCGTCGGCGGCCTCTCCCTCAGCCTCCTGTCGCCGGGATCGTGTCGCCGCGCGTCGGGGACCGCATCCAGCGGCTTGGCGGCCGCGCTGTGCTTGCGACCAGCGCGGTGTTTCTCGCTATCGGATCGGCCGGTCTCGCGCTCTCGCCCAATCTGCCGGTCTAACCCCAACCGACTTTGATCGAGTCTTTGTCGTAGATCGCACGGGGGACATCAGTAAGCGGAAAATACGCGTCGATCCCGACGACATCGATGTTAGGATCGGACCAAAGCGCGTCAAGCGGAAAGTCGACGTTGCCACTGCAACGATCGTCATATCGATACTCGACCCAGTCCGCCGCGTAAGTGACGACGCAGTCCGATCAGAGGCGGCTCTTCGCCTCTGCTGCAATCGACTGCCAAAAAGGTACCGCAGGATGACGCCGCCGCCGTCGCGCAGCTTATCCAGCGCCACCATTTCAGAGCCGATGACGAAGCCGTCCACGCCGCCCGCATCTTCGCAAAGCGTCATGCAATGGCGCACGAAGCGCAGATAACCGTCTGGCTGTTCAAAAAAGCCTGCGACACTTTCTGCTAATCCGCCGATGCGCCCGCGCCATGGAAACGGCGCCGGGTCGGGGCGGAGGGATGTCCATCATCAAGAATGTAGCCCAGCTGTGCAGGTGCTGAATGGCCCGTATCACATAACCGTCGCTGATCGTTCCGCCGTAGAACAGCCCGAGCGATCCATCGGGTTTGGTAAAAGACGAAACGAGTGGCCATGACGAAGCGCCGATGCCAAAGATTGGCCGACCCACTCCCATCACTGACCAGAGGTAGGGTGCCGTGTCCGGCAGCCGGTCAGGATAGGTGGCGTACTCGGCTTCCGGTCTGATCGAGCAGGTGGCGACGTCGATCGAGGTACCGAACCACGCGTACCATTTCCCACGGGTGGTCAAACTTGAACTCACGGTATGCTTGAGCGCCAATTTGCGCGGTAATTTTGTACCCCCCCCCGCTGGTGGCGAACGCCTGTCCTTGTGTCCAACAGCCCAGGTTCCGGAAAACGAGTCACCAGCTTGATATTAACTGGAGCGCCCGGTAGGCCCCCCGTGATTGCGTAACGTACTCCGAAGCGGATGAAACGTCTAGCAAGGATTGTCGTTGTGCTCTGAACGAGAGTCGCATTCCGGATCATCGTAACTGGTCCGGCGCTGCTTTGTGCAATCGCGTAAGGCTCGCTTCCCGCTTGATAGAGACCGCGTTCCAAGACGACGGCTTTATACACCTGGTGCTGGTCGGAACGCGCGGCTGATGGACTTGCGGCCAAGGCTGCCACGAACGCGAATCTCAAAAAGTGACTGGCAGCAGTGCACGAGGGGCCTCTAGGCACAGTTACTCTCTTTTTGCTTCCCGCAGGATCTCCAGACCGCCTTTGAACACGACCACGACGATCGCTAAACCGATGAGCAAATCAGGGGTCGGTGAGCGAAATATCATCACCGACACGCCTGACGCGGCAATGCCCAAGTTCGCCAGCGTGTCATTGGTCGTAAAAATCCACGAGGCTTTCAGATGTACCCCTTCGTTTCGATGAGTGCGGAGTAATCTGAGGCAGAGAAGATTAGTTGCGGCGTTTACAATGGCCGTGCCGATCATCGCGAGACCGTAAGGCTCGCCTCCTACGTAGAAGCGTCGCAAGACTTCCACGAACAATCCGAGGGACAGCGCGATGAGAAGAATACCTGACAGCCGGGCGGTCCATTGCTTCGTCTCGAGTGATCACCCGACGGCATACAGGCTCACGGCGTACACGGCGGAATCAGAGAGGTTGTCGAGTGCGACCGCCAGGAGACCAGTAGAAGAGGCGATCAGACCGACCACGCCGGCGACGACGAACTGGGCGAAGTTGATTCCCAGAACCAACAGTAGCGTTCGCCGCTCTGCGGCGTCGGCAGGATCCAGTGAAGGTTCGTCGCTCTCAGCCATCCGTGACCTAGCAGGGATCAAAGATCGGGGAGCCTAATCCCTTAAGCGGCTAGAGGGTCAACTTGCTCGACGTCTGGAAGTCAAGGCGGCGTTGCCGGCTACGCAGGCAACGCTCCCGATTTCGTGCTGTCAGGGAGCGACGGCGCAAGAGCATCGATGATGCGACAATCGGCGATCGTGCCGCAGCTGCACTGCTCAATGAGGCTGGAAAGTTCATCCCTGAGGGCCGTCAAGTCTACAATTTTGCGATCAACGTCAGCCAGGTGTTGGCGGGCGATCAGGTCGACCCCCTCGCAGGATTGGCGCTTCTGGTCTGATAAGCTGAGGAGTTCCCGAACCTGGTCCAACGTAAACCCCAGATCGCGGGCTCGTCGGATGAAGCTCAGTCGTCCCAGGTGCTTCGCTGCGTAAGCTCGAAAGTTCCCGCGGGTACGCGAGGGAGCCGGGAGCAAGCCGATCTGCTCGTAATACCGGATGGTTTCGACCTTCGTGTTCGTTGCCCGTGCCAGATCACCGATCTGCAATCTTTCGGCGCCCATCGCATTGACCCTCTAGTTCCTACAGGGTCTATATAGCCGTCACTTCATAGAAATCGAGGTGACCCATGTCGGACTCAGTGGTTTTAGCGAAGGCGTCCCAGCAGTCCCTTCGGTTCAAAATTGAAGGACTAGATTGCCAGAATGAAGTCCGCCAGCTGAAGGCCGCGGTGGGTCCTCTCGTCGGCGGTGATGGGATGCTCGCCTTTGACCCAAAGGGCGGTGTGATGGAGGTCAGCTTTGGCGGTGCCTGGCCGGGAATCGAAGCCATCATCACGGCGGTCGCGCGCACCGGAATGCGAGTGACTTCACATACCGCGCAAGACAGCGAGCTGGTCTTTGATGTTCAGGGGCTTGATTGCCAGAATGAAGTCCGCCAACTCCAGGCCGCCGTCGGTATCTTGGTGGGAGAAGAAAAGCTGAGTTTTGACACGAAGGCTGGCACCATGCGGGTGAGCCCGCAGAACCTCGCTACCGCGAATGACATCGAAAGCGCAGTCATACCGACCGGGATGCGGGCGAAGCTGCGCTCGGTCATAGATCCCGGAGAAGCGACCAAAGACCTTCCCTTAGAATTTATAGTGCGTGGTCTCGATTGCCAGAATGAGGTCCGAGCGCTGAAGGCAGCCGTCGGACCTCTGGTCGGCGGAGACCACAATCTAACCTTCGATACGAAAGGAGGCATCATGCGGGTGGCGCCCGCGTCAGGCGCTCCAGTGACGGCAATTCAGAATGCCGTCGCAACCACGGGAATGTTCGCCGAAGTTGCCGGGACCGGAATTACTGCGCGAAGGCCCGCCGCAACCTCCGCGGCAGGCGATGCGGCCTGTACCGATTGCTCAGCTGACATGGTTGGCGATCAGGCGCTCACCACGCCGGTTCCTATTTTGCCGGGACATGCGGTATTCAGGGTTCATGGCATGGACTGCGGGGATGAAGTCGCAGCCCTGAAGCGTGAAGTCGGCCCAGTCGTTGGGGGCGAGGACAAGCTGGCGTTTGACTTGGTCAACGGGCGGATGTCCGTTCTAGGCAGCGTAAACGCCTTGCCGCGCGAACTCATAGAAAAGGCCGTTCTTAGAACCGGCATGACGGCGGAGCTTTGGCAAGAGGGCTCGACATCTGATGCAACGCTTGCTGAAGAGCGGCGAAGGCGAACCCAGACGATTTTGACAACGGCAAGCGGAGTTCTAGCCGCAGCCGGTCTCGGGCTGCACTCCGTTTTAGGGGGAGGGATTGCCGCTGCCGTGGGTGCAGCCGAGGCAGGGGCCGGGACGCCGACCCCGGCGATAGCGGCCTACGTTCTCTCGATTCTTTGCGCTGTCCGTTATGTGGCTCCGAAAGCGCTGCTATCGGTTCGGCGCCTGCGCCCTGACATGAACTTGCTGATGGTAGTAGCCGTTGCAGGTGCGGTCGGCATCGGTGAGTGGTTTGAGGCGGCGACCGTTTCGTTCTTCTTCGCGCTGGCATTGGCTCTCGAGGCCTGGAGCTTGGGGCGTGCGCGCCGAGCGGTCGCGGCGCTGATGGAGCTTGCACCGACAGTTGCCCGCGTCCGGCGCGGCGACGGCATCGAGGTCGAATTGCCTGCCGTCGAAGTGCCAGTCGGCGCGCATATTGTGGTGCGTCCGGGCGACAAGATCCCGCTCGACGGAAGAGTCATCGAGGGCGAAAGCGAGGTCAACCAAGCCCCGATCACTGGGGAAAGTGTTCCCGTCGCAGTGCAGGCCGGCACCGAGGTTTATGCCGGCACCATCAACGGCGAGGGTGCTCTAGAAATTCAAACGACTAAAGCAGCGCAAGACACAACTCTTGCTCGCATCATTCGCATGGTCGGTTCGGCTCAGAGCCGGCGGGCACCGAGTGAGCAGTGGGTCGAAAAATTTGCGCGAGTCTACACGCCCGCGGTGATGATCTTGGCGTTGATCGTCTTTCTTATCCCGCCGCTCGTCTTTGGTGGAGCATGGGAGCCGTGGTTCTATCGAGCGCTGGTGCTCCTAGTCATCGCCTGCCCCTGTGCGCTCGTTATCTCTACGCCAGTCACGATCGTCGCGGCGCTAGCAGGCGCCGCAAAACAGGGTGTGCTGGTCAAGGGCGGAGTACACCTTGAGACGCCGGCAAAGCTGAAAGCCATTGCTACGGACAAGACCGGCACCCTCACGGAGGGCCGGCCAAAGGTCGTCGAGCTTGTGCCACTCGGTGGTCGCAGCGAGGCAGAGTTGCTGGAGTTTGCCGCCGCTCTGGAGGCCCGCAGCGAGCATCCTCTGGCTCGTGCCATCCTCATTGAGGCGAAGCAGCGCGGACTCACTATAGCGCCAGCGTCGGCCGTACAGGCAATGCGTGGGAAAGGAGTCAGCGGGCGCGTTGGGGCCGCTGAAGCTTGGCTTGGATCACGAAGCTACCTGGTCGAGCGCGGAAAGACCACCGCCACGGCCGAGGTGCTGGCTGTCGCGGATCGTATTGCGGGAGCTGGGCGTACTGTCGTCGCGATCGGTGATGAGCACGCTGTCTGGGGATTGATTGCTGTCGCCGATGCAATTCGTCCCGAAGCTAAACGCATCGTTGCAGAACTACATGCAGCGGGGATCGAGCGGGTGATCATGCTTACCGGGGACAACCGCGCGACTGCCGAATCAATTTCCCGCGAAACCGGTGTGGACGAAGTGCGCGCCGAGCTTCTTCCCGAAAACAAGGTAGCAGCCGTTGAAGAACTGGCTTGCCACTATCACACGTCGGGTGGTGCCATCGCAATGATTGGCGACGGCGTGAACGATGCGCCAGCAATGGCGCGAGCGGACCTCGGTATTGCGATGGGCGCCATCGGTTCAGATGCTGCCATCGAGACCGCCGACATCGCTCTAATGTCCGACGATCTATCAAAGCTGCCTTGGTTGATCCGACACTCCAAGGCGACGCTGGCCATCATTCGGCAAAACATAGGGTTCTCGCTCGCCGTGAAGCTGTTGTTTACCGGTTTGACGATCGCTGGCTTTGCATCGCTCTGGGGCGCAATTGCTGCGGACGTTGGCGCCTCTCTTCTGGTTGTTCTCAACGGTTTGCGGCTGCTCACGCGTGGGCAACAGCAGCAGGCTTAACGACGCGCTTCTGGGCGCCCCGTGGCAACGCTTTTCAGGGATCTCGGTTTGGCACTGGCCTCGAATATTGGGTTCGTGACCGCCTTTGCTGCAGGGGCTGTGTCGTTCCTCTCTCCGTGCGTGCTTCCGCTGGTCCCGGGCTACGTTTCCTATATGGCCGGGCAGTCGGTGGCCGGTGCTACCGTCAGCCAAGCGCGATGGCGAACGCTTGGACTGAGCCTCTGCTTTGTTCTCGGCTTTTCGACAGTGTTCGTAGTGTTGGGCTTAGGCGCAAACGCCTTGAGCATGGTTTTGAACGCGTACCGGTGGGAAGTTAACCTCGCCAGCGGTGTGTTGGTGATCGTCTTCGGGCTGTTCACGGCGGGCCTGCTCCGCTTGCCGTGGCTTCAGCGGGAGTTGCGATGGCATGGCGATCCTCCCGGAAGTGGCCCTGTCGCAGCGTATTTCCTAGGAATGGCTTTTGCGTTTGGCTGGACCCCTTGCATCGGGCCAGTGCTCGGCGCGGTTCTGGCTGTTTCGACATCATCAGCTAGTCTGAGCGGGGTTGCCCTTCTGACCGCTTATTCACTCGGGCTTGGCGTGCCGTTCGTTCTCGCAGCACTTTTTATGGGCGGATTTGTGGAAAGGCTACGAAGCTTCCGCAAAGCCGGGCGCGCGTTGCAGCTAGCAGCTGGCGCCATCATGGTCGTTATGGGCATCGCTATGATCACGGGTCACCTGACGCTCTTTGCAATCTTCATGCTTGAGACATTTCCAGCGCTCGGGACAATCGGATGACGACCCACTCCATCGCCGATCCTCCAGCGTCTCTGAAGATTTATGGACTGGTTTTCGCGTTCGGGTGGTTCGTGTTCGACCAAGTGACGAAGTGGTGGATCCTCGAAGGGGTAGTCTCGCCGCATGGCGCAATTCACGTCACACCATTCTTCAATCTTGTGCTCGGTTGGAACAGAGGCATTAGCTTTGGAATGCTCGGTGGCCATGATTTGCCCCCTTGGATTCTCGCGCTGTTCTCCGGAAGCATTGCTGCTGGCCTGATTATTTGGCTGCTGCGGACGCGTGATCGGCTGGTCGCGACGGGCCTCGCTCTGATCATCGGAGGAGCTCTCGGCAACGCTTTGGATCGGCTCCGTCACGGAGCAGTGGCCGACTTCCTAGATTTTCATTTGGCCGACTGGCACTGGCCTGCATTCAACATGGCAGATGTTGGCGTGGTCTGTGGGGCAGCGCTTCTGATAACGGACAGTTTCATTAGGCGTGATCGCGGCGCAAATTAGATATCCTTACGGAAGGCCGGAAATGATGCTCATCGATCCTGGCGGCATCTCGCTCCTCTCTGTCCAACGGAACTGTCATTGGTTCCTGGCGAGTGCAACGAGTGTGATGCTGACAGTGGGGCTGACGGCGTTCGCCCTGGCGGCGGACGCATCCAAGTGGGATGGAGATAACCGCTCGGCCGTGCGGCTTATTGCTGGAGCTTTCGTCGGCGAGGATGGCGCGCGAATTGGAAGAGCGGGTATTGAAATAAAGCTCGGGGCAGGATGGAAGATGTACTGGCGCCATCCAGGCGATGCCGGCGTTCCTCCAAGCTTCGACTTTGCCGGGTCCACGAATGTCACCGATGTCACCGTGATGTGGCCAGCACCACAGCGGTTCACCGACGAGGGTACCCATTTGATCGTTTATAAGGACCGCGTCGTGCTGCCGCTGCGCGTCGTGCCGGAACATGCAGCGAAGCCTGTGACGTTACGACTCAAGTTGGTTTACGGAATTTGCGAAAAACTTTGCATCCTGGCTGAAGCACAATCCGAGCTGCTGCTCTCTGGTGATACGACAACCCATGAGCCTGCGCTCGCTGCTGCGGAAGCCAGAGTGCCTAGGAAAGCGCGAATTGGCGAAGGTGGCAGACTTTCCATCCACGCGATTCAACGTGAGATGGGACGAACGGGCCCGAGGATCGTAATCGACGTGGCGGCGCCCGCCGCTGCTAGCGTCGATCTCTTTGCCGAAGGACCCGGTTCTGATTGGTCGCTGCCACTCCCGCAGCCAATTTCGGCGGAAGGCGACTTGCGGCGCTTTTCCCTCGATCTCACCGGAGTTCCGGCAGGCGTGGGTACGAGCGGCGCCATGCTTAGGTTGACTGCGACTGCGGATCGGGAGGCAATCGAGGTTTCAGTCCCTTATTGAGCTTCAAACGATGCGCAGTGTGGGGACGAGGCTCATCGGCCGACCAGTATCAATCCGGCTGCGACGACATAGGAAGCGACGGATGGCGATGCTGTTAGAGCCATGCCAAACGAGCGCTGTGCGGCGCCTTGAGAGTAGCGCAATGAAAAGCTCACCCGGCCTAGCAAATAAAGGGCGACGAGCAGGGGGATGACCACCAGTTCCAAGCCCCGGAGAGCCGTAGCAAGGACCAAATGTGCACCGACGGCCAAAACTGCTTGATCGAGCGAATTTTGGAGAAGAGCCTTGGGGATCGCGATCTCCTCGCTTGAAGGACCGAACGCCGCTCCTTTCCGATCGATTGTCGAACGGAATCGCCTGCTGCTTACCGCCCGAACAGACCAAGCTAACCAGATGAACAAGGGCAAATCAATTTTCAAAGCGAACGCGATTGGTCGTGACCTTTTGCAGCAAGATGCGGTTCTGGATGCCGTTCAATCTGCCGTCACCAAACTAGTCATGGCGAGCAAGACGGCGGCGCCGAGATGCTCCTTAATCTATCTGCGTCTAACATAACAATCGGCAAAGCCGACGACCGCAGACTTCTATGCGGTTCGCAGTCAATGCGTTGCATCGCGGCTTGCGCTTATTCGGCTGCCGGCCCGGGCGAATCGACCACCGACTTAGCCTGGGATGGCCATGCAGGAATCTTTGAGAACGGCTTGCCCTTGGCACCTTGGCAGAGACGGAGCGCTTTCCCACCGGCTCGACCATGGCCGTCGCGGATGTCGATCTCGGTCGGCTGCGCCAAGAGCGAATGCGACGTGTTACCTTCGGAGATTGTGCACGTCATCGCCTCCACAGAGATGCAGGTGACTGTTCCTTTCGTACCGTGACGGCGACGATTGATTGCCCGCCGGATGAGCTACCCCTGAGACGCCTTGTAGAACGATTCCCCTATGTTCCATCCGATGCCAGCAAGCTCGCGGAGAATTGCTAGTGGGAGCCACTCCAATGTCAATTCGTCTGTTTCAAAAACCCTCATCCAGCATCTCATTAGATTCGTTGCGGACTCGGGCGATGTGAATTCAGATACCGCAAATCTTCTGAAGAGCATTCTTGCCGCCGTCATCAGTCTTGAACTTGTCCCTCCTGAAGACGGTGGCTCGCCACAGTCCACCGGGGCTGTCATTGGGCCTTATGCCCTGCAGGATTTTCACCTTTACTACACGGCTAGATACGGCTTTCGGCCGTCCAAAGTAGCTTATTTGGCTTGTTGTGCGTGGAATGACGCCGCTCGGGGCAGCTGGCCGACGAACATTCCCCCGACCGCCACACGTCTTATGATCTCCACCAAATCAAAAAGTGGCTTCGTGTTTTCCTGCATCGCTTCTTTGCGACGAGTCAGTTTGAACGTTCGGTCATGCCGAACGGGCCCAAGATCATCAGGAGGGTCATTGTCAGCGCGGGGGATTGGCGCGCTCCCTCGGATAGCTCTGCGGAAGTATGGCTGGATGAGCTGGACCGAGCACTTGGCGAGATACCGCTAGCCTAAACACGACGCCTGCCCATGAAACGACTAGGGACGCGGCGATATGACTTAGCCCAGTTTCAATTGGGCAACCAAGAGCGGAAACGGTCGGTAAATGAGGGCTTCCCTGTCGTGCTATTGGCCGAAGAGGCCGATCGCTGTTCATCGGACGGGACTGCCGGCACCGATGCCAGAACACCGGGCGGAGAGTTGCGTGCGGTAGAGGAACCGATCACGTCCCGCTTCACCTGGTTGGGAACTGGGTGAGCGGTCGGCGGCGAAACGGGGGCCGAACCTGTCTGAACCACGATCTCGCTTGGCTCTGCCGCGAGCGCATCCGGCCGACTGACGTCGCCAAGTGACCGTCTTATATTTTCGTCAACTTCCGACGACGGACCGGCGGCGGCAGCCAATGCAAGTTTCTTCATAGACGGGTGCCCACCACCGTCCTGATAAACGAGCCGAACGGCTGGCGCGCCTTTGGCAATGCGCGCCGCCACATCGCGCTCGTCGCGCGATGCCTTGGCCGAAATATCTGCGGCGTGGGCGGGGGCTATGTTGAACGCGTAACGGCCGGCCGCAACCGTCCATGCCGGCTCATCGCCGCTCACTTCAAAGATGTCGGATCCGTCCTTCAGATTTTTCCAAAACGCGAGATGCGGGTCGGCGCGGTGCTTGGTCAGGTTCTCCGCAGTCATTCGGAACGGGTATGACTGAAATTGGAAAGACCGTTGCCCCGAAGCGAAAGCCTCGCGGGCTAAAGCGTAGACCTCGCTCATCGCCTCGTCGGTCATTGCAAAACAGCCCTGCGACGAGCAGGCACCATGGACCATAAGGTGAGAACCAGTGCGCCCGTGCGAGCGGTCAAACGCGTTGGGATATCCGATATTAAATGAAAGAAAGAGGCTCGATTTGGGGTTCATCGAGGCGGCGGTCACTTCATAGAAGCCCTCGGGGGCTTGACGATCGCCCTCTCGAACTTTCGGTCCGAGCTGCCCTGACCACCTGCACATGGGATATGTCTTGAGCAGGGCATATTTGCCGTCTCGCCCGCGCTTCCACACCTCGATCTCGGATTCTTTTTTGAAGGAACGCATAAGGATTGGAGCGCCGGGGTCCATGCCCTTATCGTACATGAGCGCCAATGTTTTTGCGGGAACGGGAGCTAGACCACGGGTGGATCTATAGGAATCCTGAGCGCAAGAGCTGAGCGCCGCGATGAGCCCACCAGCGAACACGAAACTCTTCCAACCACGCAAGCTCACCACCCCGTTTACCCCTATTCAGCTCGCCATACCGGCTACACATATACCAACCCATTCTGAATGCTGATTTAACCTGAATTGTGGCGCGTCATTGAATCTGCGGACGCCCGAAGTATGTCCGCAGCGTGCGGCCAGTCGAAATCTGCGCCGTTTCCCGCCAAGCGCGATTGTGATGTTCTGCCAGATGTTGCCGAGTGTCGCCTAAGAAAGAGCGATAAGGTCCGCGACGCCTCCTACGCGATCTCGAAGCAGGGCGCATCGGCGGTTTCCAACGCCACATCGGTGCCACCGCCCATCGAGACGCCGACCGAGGCCGCCGCGAGCGCGGGGGCATCGTTGATCCCGTCACCGATCATGGCGACAGGTCCTGTCTCCTTTAACCGGCCAATCTCGGTGAGCTTGGCCTCCGGTAACAGCTCGCCTTTGGCTTCCATGCCAAGTCCCGAGGCGATGGCGTTTGCGGTGCGCTGGTTGTCGCCCGACAGCATCAATACGCGAACGCCACGATCCTTCAGCCGTCGTATGCCCTCGGCCGCATCGTCGCGTGGCTCGTCGCGCAACTCGATCAGCCCCTCGACAATCTTGCCCGCCATCAGCACGACAACGGTCTTGCCCTCGTTCTCCAGCGCAAGGATGCGGTCGCGGACATCGGCCGGTATCTCGGCCCGTTCCGCAGCATGACGCGGCGAGCCGACCGAGGCAAAGCCGCCCTTCGTCGGGCGACGCCGCCACGGGCCAGTTCCTGTGACGTCGCGAGCGGGTTGGCGTCAATGCCCGGCTCACCGGCAAGCACCAGATGGTCGAAGAAACTGGAGATCGCCGCCATACTGCGGTTGATGCTAGTCGGCGACAGCGTTGTCCGTACCGCCGCAGGAAACGCCGTCAACCGGACGCGCTTGCTCTCGATACTGCCCAGCCAGGCAAGCAGATCGACGCGGTGCGCCAACTTGAACGGCGGGAAAGTCAGACCTCTCTCAGAGCCGGTCCCGGAAATCTGCACAGGACGCTAAGTGGAATTTCTGCCTGACGGCGGGCACGATGGGCCCGCGAA
>JAIESC010000213.1 GCA_019746355.1 Xanthobacteraceae bacterium
CTTTTCTTCGAATCGTCATCCCGCTTTAGCTTCTTGTTTGAGCATGATCTTTTCCGAAAACCGCTTCACACTTTTCGCGATCATGCTCTAGCCGGCGGCCTGCGCCTGGCGCAGCGCGCTGCGCTTTGAGACCAGCGCCGCCCCGACCACGCCGATGGCGACGACCGCGATCATGATGGTGCAGATGGCGTTGATCTCCGGTTTCACGCCGAGCCGCACCTCCGAATAGATCCGCATCGGCAGCGTGGTCGCCCCGGGTCCGGTGGCGAAGCTTGCGATCACCAGGTCGTCGAACGACAGCGTGAAGGCGAGCATCCAGCCCGCCGCCACCGCCGGAAAGATCAGCGGCAGGGTCACCACCATGAAGGTCTTCAGCGGCGGACAGCCGAGGTCCATCGCCGCTTCTTCGAGGCTCCGGTCGAAGCTTATGAGCCGCGACTGCACCACCACCGTGACGAAGCTCATCGTCACCGTGGTGTGGGCGATCGCCACCGTCCAGAAGCCGCGGTCGGTGTTGATGGCGACGAACAGCAGCAGCAGCGACAGCCCGGTGATCACCTCGGGCATCACCAGCGGCGCATAGATCATGCCCGAGAACGCGGTGCGTCCGCGAAACCGGCCGGCCCGCACCAGCGCCACCGCGGCAAGCGTGCCGAGCACGGTCGCGAGCGTCGCCGACAGCGCCGCGATCCGGAGGCTGTTCCAGGCGGCCTCCAGCATGGCGCTGTCGTTGAGCAGCGCCACGTACCAGCGGGTCGACCAGCCGCCCCAGACCGTCACCAGCCGCGAATGGTTGAAAGAGTAGATCACCAGGATCGTGATCGGCAGGTAGAGGAACGCCAGACCCAGCGCCACCGAGATGACGTTGAAGGGAGACAGGCCCTTTCG
Source organism: Xanthobacteraceae bacterium (assembly GCA_019746355.1). Next base: position 889 of record JAIESC010000213.1, read on the forward strand.
CATCAGCGCTCCCCCAGGTCGCGCAGTTGCAGGCGCTGATAGACCATGATCGGCGCCAGCAGGACCACCAGCAGCGCGATCGCGACGGCGGCCGCGACCGGCCAGTCCTTGTTCTGGAAGAACTCGGTCCACAGCGTCTGGCCGATCATCAGCGCGTTCGAGCCGCCGAGCAGATCGGGAATGACGAACTCGCCGACGATCGGGATGAAGCAGAGCAGCGCGCCGGCCGCGGCACCAGGCAGCGACAGCGGCAGCGTGACGAGCCAGAACGCCTTCCAGCGCGGACAGCCGAGATCCGCCGCGGCTTCCAGCAGCGTGTCGTCCATCTTCTCCAGGCTGGCATAGAGCGGCAGTACCATGAACGGCAGGTACGAATAGACCATGCCGATGACGATCGCGGTGTCGGTCGCGAGCCACGCCAGCGGCGCCTTGACGATGCCGAGCGCGATCAGCGCGTCGTTGAGCAGCCCCTCGCGCTGCAGGATGACCACCCAGGCATAGATGCGGATCAGGAATGCGGTGAGGAACGGCAGGAACACCGCCATCACCAGCACCGGCTGTGCGCGCCGCGGTGAACGCGCGATGCCGTAGGCAATCGGATAGCCGATCACAAGCAGGATCGAGGTCGCGAGCGCGGCGAACAGGAGACTGCGGAAATAGGACTTCAGATAGATCGTGTCGGAAGCGAGAATTTTGTAGCTCTCGAGCGTCAGCGCCGACGCAAACTCCTTCAGCCCCTCGAAGCCCGCGGACAGGTCGAGCGTCGGCGCATAGGGCGGTTGCGCGATCACGGTCTGGGAAAAGCTGATCTTCAGCACGATCAGGCACGGCACGAGGAACAGCACCGCAAGCCACAGCGCCGGAATGAGAATGACGAGCTTCTGCCCGAATGTGGTCCGCGTGCGCGACGGCGCGGGGATGTTCTGGTCCGTCATCGCGTCAGCACCACGCCGGCTTCGGCCTTGAAGTTCAGCCAGACGCGGTCGCCGATCGCGACGCCCGCAGCCTTGCGCTCCCGATTGACCACGGCGGCCTTCATCTCGATGCCGTTGTCGAGCCTGATCTTGTAGATCGAGGTGCCGCCGAGATAGCCGATCTCCGACACGCGGCCGGAGAAGGAATTTTCCGCGCCCGCGACCGGCGCCTTGCCGTCGATCTCGATCTTCTCCGGTCGCAGCGCCACCCAGACATGCGTGCCCGACGCGAGATCCGCCTTGTGCGTCACGCCGATCCGGCCACCCGCCACGCTCTCGATCATGGCATGGCCGATGCCGGACGAGGTGACGCGCCCCTCCAGCAGGTTGACGTCGCCGATGAACCCCGCGACCCAGCGCGAGCCCGGCTGCTCGTAGACCTCGCCGGGGGGACCGACCTGCACCAGACGGCCGCTGTTCATGACGCCGATGCGGCCGGCGAGCGCCATCGCCTCCTCCTGGTCGTGGGTGACGACGACGAAGGTGAGGCCGAGCCGCTTCTGCAGCGCCATCAGCTCGAAACGCGTCTCCTCGCGGAGCTTCCGGTCGAGCGCCGACAGCGGCTCGTCGAGCAGCAGCACCTTGGGCCGCTTGGCGAGCGCGCGGGCGAGCGCGACACGCTGGCGCTGGCCGCCGGAGAGCTGATGCGGGCGGCGGTCGCCGAGGCCCTCGAGCCGCACCAGCGCCAGCATCTCGTTGACGCGTGTCGCGATCTCGGCCGCCGGCATCCCGTCCTGCTTGAGGCCGAAGGCGATGTTGCCCGCCACCGAAAGGTGCGGAAACAGCGCATAGCTCTGGAACATCATGTTGACCGGCCGCCGGTGCGGCGGAACGTTGGAAATATCCTCGCCGTTGAGCAGCACGCGGCCCTCGCTCGGCCGCTCGAAGCCCGCCAGCATCCGCAACAGCGTGGTTTTGCCGCAGCCCGAAGGGCCGAGCAGTGCGAAGAACTCGCCTTCGTGAATGTCGAGAAAGACAGAATCGACCGCGATAAAGCCGCCGAAGCGCTTGCTGACCGTGTCGAACTGCACGAGCGACTGCGCCGCAGACGCGGGCTTTGATGCCGGAGCCGGAGGCGCCGCCGCAGGTTGCCGGTCCGCCGCATCGCGGCCGAATGGATTGTCGTCGCTCATGGTCCGACACGCTAACGGTGCCGGGCGGCGGGCTCAACTGAGGAGTCGACGCGGGATCTGGCGCGCGCCGTCAATTCACAGAAGGACGATCTTTTTCTCGATGACTTCGCCGCTGCCCGCGTTCGCCATCGGGCGGGCCGGAAGCGTCCGCGACGCCGCCACCGGGCGATTGGCGCCGGGTTGGGCATCCTTCGGCGGCCTGGCGGCCTTCTGCGCCGATGCGGGGCGCCCTTCGTCACGATTGAACAGCGTGCGCGGCGCCGGGCCGTAATAGTTGTCCAGCGCGATGAAGGGCCGCGGAACGGTGAGGATTGCCGCGATCCGCTCATGCAGCGCCCGGGTCGACACCGGCTTGAGCAGGTACTCGTGCGCGCCGAGCTTGGCCGCCTCGACCACGCGCCAGCGGTCGCCATGGCCGCTGAGCATGATGATCGGCACGTCCGGGAACGGGAACGTTTGCGGCGAGCGGATCATGCGCACGAACGTCGCGCCGTCGATCCCCGGCATTTCCCAGTCGACGATGACGATGTCCGGGTGGTGCCGGCAGATCATCTCAAGGCCGGCATGGCCGTCCTCGGCCTCGTAGATGGTCTTCGTGCCGATGGCGAGCAGCATGGTGCGGACGACCTTGCGCATGTATTGCTCGTCGTCGACCACCAGGACCTTCATGGTCTCGATGGTCTGCTGCAACGATCTGGCCGGTACCTGTTCCATGCTGCTACCGCATCCTGCGGGACGTCCATGCTGACGATCTCTTGAGGTGATTGGACCATCTTCCGATTGAATTCGCGTCAAACTTGTCGGCAAATTTGCGCGTACGACCGCAAGGTGTTGTTAACGCTGCTGGGTCAGCACGCGGCGCACCGCGTCCTGCCAGCCGGCCCACTTGCGGGCCCGCGTCGCGTCACCCATGGCCGGCTCGAACCGCCGGTCGAGCCGCCAGGTCTTCGAGAAACCTGCGGGATCGGGACAAACGCCGGCCTTGAAGCCGGCGAGGTAAGCGGCGCCAAGCGCCGTGGTTTCCATCACCACCGGCCGATCGACGGCCGCGCCCAGGATGTCAGCCAGGAATTGCATCGTGATGTCGCTTGCGGTCATGCCGCCGTCGACGCGGAGAACCATATCCGCGGCCACCGGCCAGTCGGCGCGCATCGCCTCCAGCAGGCCACGGGTCTGGTAGCCGACCGCCTCGAGCGCCGCGCGCGCGATCTCCGCCGGGCCGGAATTTCGCGTGAGGCCGAACAGCGCGCCGCGCGCATCCGCATCCCAGTGCGGCGCGCCTAGCCCGACGAAGGCCGGCACCAGATAGACCTGCTCGGCCGGATCGGCCTTCTGCGACAGCGCGTTGACGTCGGGCGCCTGCTCGATGATGCGAAGCCCGTCGCGCAGCCACTGCACGGCCGCGCCGGCGATGAAAATTGCGCCCTCCAGCGCATAGGTGCGCTTGCCGTCGAGCTGATAGGCGATGGTGGTGAGCAGGCGATTGCGCGAGCGCACCGGCTCCGCGCCGGTGTTGAGCAGGGCAAAGCAGCCGGTGCCGTAGGTCGACTTCATCATGCCGGGCGTGAAGCAACCCTGCCCCACGGTCGCCGCCTGCTGGTCGCCGGCGATGCCGAGGATTTTGATCGCGCCGCCGAACAGGTGGGGCTGCGTCTCGCCGAACTCGGCGGCGCAGTCGCGCACCTGCGGAAGAAGCGCTGTCGGCACGCCGAACATCCGGCACAGGTCGTGGTCCCATTCGCCACGGCGGATGTCGAACAGCATGGTGCGCGCGGCGTTGCTGGCGTCGGTCGCGTGCACCTTGCCGCCGGTCAACCGCCAGAGGAGAAACGCGTCCACCGTGCCGAAGGCAAGCGAGCCCCGTTCCGCCGCGGCATACGCCCCTGTGACATTGTCGAGCAGCCAGGAAATCTTGGTGGCGGAAAAATACGGATCGAGCACAAGTCCGGTTTTGTCGGCAACCGCCTTCTCGTGCCCCGCCGCGCGCAGCGAAGCACAAGCGTCCGCCGTCCGGCGGTCCTGCCAGACGATCGCGTTGTGAATGGGCTTGCCGCTCGCGCGGTCCCAGACGATCGCCGTCTCGCGCTGGTTGGTGATCCCGATCGCGGCGACGTCCTTTGCGGCGATCTTTGCCTTGGCCATCGCCTCGTGCACGGTTGCGACGACGCCTGTCCAGATTTCCTCCGGGTCGTGCTCGACCCATCCCGGCGCGGGATAGATCTGCGTCAGCTCCTGCTGCGCGGTCGCAACGGGCGTGAGCTTTCCATCGAACACGATGGCGCGTGTCGATGTGGTGCCCTGGTCGATGGCGATGAGGTGGGCCAATTCGCGTTTCCAGTTTGCCAGCTAAAGCGGGATGACTTTTCTTCGAATCGTCATCCCGCTTTAGCGTCTTGTTTGAGCATGATCTTTTCCGAAAACCGCTTCACACTTTTCGGGATCATGCTCTAGCTTGCCGACTGCACCATGAATCGCGCAAGCAGTTCCTTCTCGCCCGACGAAACCTTCAGCCCGAGCTTGCTGCGACGCCACAGGATGTCATCGGCGGTGCGGGCCCACTCCTCCTTCATCAGGTAGCGCGTTTCCGCGGCACTGAGCGGCCCGAAGAACGGCGCGATGTCCTCGCGCTTCCTGGCCTGCCCAAGCACCCGCTCGACGCGCGTGCCATAGGCGCGCACGAGCCGCCACGCCTCGGGCTCGTCCAGAAACGGCCAGGCCCGCAAGGTCTGCGCCACGCGGGTTCCGATCGCGTCCCACAGGAAGTCGCCGCCCGGCAGCGGCGCCTTCGCGGTCCAGCTCCGGCGGGTCTGGAAGAAGTGCGCGATCGCGTCGACGGCTTCCTCGGCAAGCCTGCGGTGCGTGGTGATCTTGCCGCCGTAGGCCGTGAGCACCGGCGCCACGCCATAGCGCTCGTCGAGCACCAGGTGATAGTCGCGCGTCACGTCCTCCGCCGCGTCCTTGCCGGCGCTCTCGTCGTAGAGCGAGCGCACGCCGGCGAACGCCCAGACCACCTGATCGGGCTCGACCGGCTGGCGGAAATATTCCTTCACCGCGCGGCAGAGATACATCACCTCGTCGGCGCTTGGCGCGACCGCATCGAGCGGGCCGGTGAAGTTCTCGTCGGTGGTGCCGATCAGCGTGAAGTCGTCGGCAAACGGCAGCGCGAATACGATGCGCTGGTCGGTGTTCTGGAGGATATAGCCGCGGTCGTGGTCGAACACCTTCGGCACGACGATGTGGCTGCCCTTGACGAGCCGCAGCGGCGGGGTGCCCTCCATCCGCAGGATCGTCTCGGACACGACGCCGGCCCACGGGCCCGCGGCGTTCACCAGGGCACGCGCGGTCACGACGTCGCGGCGGCCCTGCACGTTGAGAATGAGCCGCCATTCCTCCTCGCGCTCGGCGCGGGTCACCCGCGTGCGGGTGCGGATCACGGCGCCGCGCGAGGCGGCGTCGACCGCATTGAGAACAACCAGTCGGGAATCGTCGGCCCAGCAATCGGAATACTCGAAGCCGTAGGTGAACTTCCGCATCAGCGGCTGGCCGGCCACGTGATGGGTGAGATCGACGCTCTGCGCACCGGGCAGGATCTTTCGCGCGCCGAGCCAATCGTAGAGGAACAGGCCGATCCGCAGCAGGATCGGCGAGCGCGGGCCCGGTATCGCCGGCAGCACGAAGCGCATCGGCCGGATCACGTGCGGCGCGGTCTTGAGCAGCACCTCGCGCTCGGTCAGCGCCTCGCGCACCAGGCGGAACATGCCGTGCTCGAGATAGCGAAGGCCGCCGTGAATGAGCTTGGTCGAGGCCGACGAGGTGCCCGAGGCGAGGTCGTTCTGCTCCAGGAGCACCACACGCAGGCCGCGGCCCGCGGCGTCGCGGGCGATGCCGGCGCCGTTGATGCCGCCGCCGATGATGGCGAGATCGTAGTCGGGCATGGCGCCTGTGATCTGGGAGCCCCGGTGATTCGCTGCAAACCACAATGCGCGGACGGCGCGACCGGCTCAAGCTGTGTTATCGTTTTGCCGCAATCCGTGAACTCCGGCGTTGAGAGGCCCGATGATCAGGCTCCTTGCTTTGCTAGCGGTGATGACGGCGGCGACCTGGCCCGCGGCCGCGCAGGATGCGGTGGCCCAGTTCTACAAGGGCCGGCAGGTCACCGTGGTGGTCGGCTCCTCGCCGGGCGGCGGCTACGACATCTACGCCCGGCTGCTCGCCCGCCACATGGGCAAGTACATCCCCGGCAATCCGAGCATGATCGTCACCAACATGCCGGGCGCGGGCAGCAACGCCGCGGTCGCGCATGTCTACAACGTGGCGCCGAAGGACGGCACCGTCATCGGCGCGCCGCAGAACAGCGCCATCATGGACGCACTGTTCGACATCCTGCTCGGCAATGCGCGCCGGCTGCGCCACGATGCGAGCAAGCTCATTCACATCGGCTCGGCCACCACCGATCACTATGTCTGCATCGCCCGCGCGGACGCGCCGGTCAAGAGCTTCAAGGAGGCGCTGAGCAAGGAGCTGCTGATCGGTGCAAGCCAGCCCGGCACATCGACGCGCGACTATCCGGCCATGCTCAACAACACGACCGGCGCCAAGATCAGGCAGGTCAGCGGCTATCCCGGCACGCGCGAGATCACGCTCGCGATCGAGAAGAACGAGGTGCAGGGGCTGTGCGGCTTTTCCTGGTCGAGCCTCAACGCGCAGAAGCCCGACTGGGTGAAATCCGGCTTCGTCCGCGTCATCGTGCAGGAGCACGACAAGGGCAATCCCGATGTCAACAAGATGGGCGTGCCGCTCGCCGTCGACTTCGCAACCTCGCCGGAGAACCGCCGGATCATGGAGCTGGTCTACTCGTCGGAGACCTTCGGCCGGCCGTATCTGCTGGCGCCCGACATTCCGGCCGACCGGGTCGCGGCGCTGCGCAAGGCGTTCATGGAGACGATGAAAGACCGCGAGCTGCTGGCGGAGGCGCAGCGGATCGGGCTTGCCATCGATCCGATCTCCGGCGAGGACCTGCAGGACCTGGCTGCGAAGATTTTCGCGACCCCCACCGATCTCGTCGAGAAGACCAAGGATGCGCTGGTGTACCGGGCGCCGTAGTTTTTCGGATCAAAGATCGCGGGTTCTCCGCTCCACCGCCCGCTCCCAGACCCGGTCGCGGTCGATGTCGAAGATGAGCGGGAGATCGAACGGCGTCGTGTACCAGGAGTTCCGCTTCAACTCGCCTTCCAGCTGGCCCGGTCCCCAGCCGGCATAGCCGAAGATCAGCATGAACTTCTTCGGGCCGTTTCCGGCGGCGATGTCGCGGATGATTTCCCTGGTCGCGGTCACGGCGACGGTGCCGTTGACGTCGATGATGCCGGCGCGGCGATAGTCCGTGGTGTGCAGGATGAAGCCGAGCTCCGGCTGCACCGGGCCGCCGAGATAGAGCGGCAGGTTGCCGGTCACGCCTTCGCCGCTGTCGCCGAGGTCCTGCAGGATCTGCGACAGCTTCTGGTCACCGGCTGGACGGTTGATGATGAGGCCCATCGCGCCGTCCTTGCTGTGGCGGACCATGAGGATGACGGTCTCGCGAAACCGCGGATCGCCCATCTCCGGCGTCGCCACCAGAAGCTGCCCGGTCAGGAACTGGCCCTGCGGCGCATCGACGGTGGCCGGCGCAGCCCCAAACAGCGCCGCAGGCGCAACGAGCGCCGCAAGCAGCAGCAACAGCCGCATCGCGCGGATCAGCGTCATAGCTCGCGCCTCTAGACCGGTTGCGCCAGCGCCTGGTATGAGCGCGCCACCACGCCGACCGTATCGGCGTTCGGCGCGCTCGGGTTCTTCTCCCACTCGCCCAAGAGCTCGGAATTCTCGACGATCATACGGCAACGCTCGTAGCGGCGCGCGGTAAAATCCTGCAGCACCGCCGGCACCCCGCCGCCGGTTTGTCCACTCGCTTCTCCACTCGCTTGCAGGAGGCGCGCCAGCACCACCGAGTCCTCGATGCCGATACTTGCGCCGCTGGCAAGATGCGGCGTCGTGGTGTGCGCGGCATCGCCGATGACCACGACGCGGCCCTTGTGCCAGGGCGGCGGCAGGATCAGCGAGAAGATCGGCCGGCAGGTGATCTGCTCCGGCGAGACCACCTCGTCGCGCGCCTTGCCGAGCGCGCCGCCGAACTCGGCCAGCAAGCCGCGCATCATCGCCGGCAGCTCGGCATCGGCCCAGCGCGGACGCTCCGGCACGTTCTGCACGATGTAGATGTACATCTGCCGCTCGGAGATCGGGTTGAAGCCGGACTTGTTGGTCGGCCCGAAATACGAATAGCGGCCCTGCACCTGCGGCGGCCGGCTCACGGTCGCGCGCCAGTTCATCTGCCCGGTGTAGCGTGGCCGATGCTGCGCGCCGAACAGCACTTCGCGGATCTTCGAGCCCTGCCCGTCCGCGCCGACGACAAGGTCATAGCGGCCGCGCGCGCGGTCGCTGAACGTCACGTCGACGCCTGTGTCGTCCTGGGTGAAGGCATCGACCGTGCAGCCGAGCCGGACCGGCACGCCGAGCCGCTTCAATTCGTCCGCCAGCACCTCGTGCACCGCCTGGCGCAGCACGCCCACCGTCGCCGGATAGTCCGGACCGAGCAGCCGCGGCAGGTCCACGGTGCCCGTGACGTTGCCTTCGGCGTCGCAGGTCTTGAAGTGCGAATAGCCGAAGCCGCGCCTGATGCAGCCCTCGACCACGCCGACGCTCTGCAAGGCGCGGAGCGCCGGCCCCTGCAGCGAGATGCCGGTGCCGGGCTCGGTCAGATTCGGGCGGATCTCGGCGATCTCGCAGGCGATGCCGGCGCGCTTGAGCGCAACGCCGAGCGTCATGCCGGCCATGCCGGCACCGACGATCAGGACGTTGGCGGCCACCGCCATCGCGGCACCGTCAGATGTAGAGGCTCGCCATCTGCGCCTCGGGATAGCGCGTGCCCTTCACCGCGCCGGCCGGCACGGCGCTGGCGATCTCGGCCATGTCCGCGTCGGTGAGCTTGACGCTGAGCGCACCGATGTTCTCCATCATGCGCTTCTTCTGCTTGGTGCCGGGGATCGGGACCACGTCCGGGCCCTGTGCCAGCACCCACGCGAGCGCAAGCTGTGCCGGCGTGCAGCCTTTACGCTTGGCGATCGCCTCGACCTTCTGCGCCAGCGCCCGGTTGTGGGCGAGGTTGTCGCCGGCATAACGCGGCTGGCGCTTCCTGGTGTCGCCGTCAGAGAGCGTCGCCGGATCGGCGATGTCGGAGGTGAGCAGGCCGCGACCGAGCGGCGCGTAGGCGACGAACGAGATGCCGAGGCCGCGCGTGGTGTTGCGGGTGTCGTCGGCCTGCTCGCGGTAGAGCAGCGAGAACTCGTTCTGCACGGCCGCGATCGGATGCACCTTGTGGGCGCGGGCGATGGTCGTGGGCGAGGCTTCGCTCAGGCCCAGCGCGCGGACCTTGCCCTGCTGCACGAGCTTCGCCATCGCGCCGACGGTGTCTTCAATCGGCACGGTCGGATCGATGCGGTGCGCGTAATAGAGATCGATGGTGTCGATGCCGAGCCGCTTGAGGCTCGCCTCGCAGGAGCTGACGACGAATTCCGGCCGGCCGTCGGCATATTTGCCGCCCGCGCCGCCGAGATTGCCGAATTTCGTCGCGATCACCACGCCGGCACGCTTGCCCTTCAGCGCGTTGCCGAGCAGCGTTTCGTTGTGGCCTTTGCCGTAGGCATCCGACGAATCGAAGAAGGTGATGCCGGCTTCGATCGCGTCATGAATGAGCTGCGTCGCGGCAGCGTCTTCGGAGGGGCCGTACACGCCGGAAAACGACATGCAGCCGAGCCCGACCCCCGAAACCTCGATACCGGTCTTGCCGAGCGTGCGCTTGGGCAACGATTGAGCCACGATGTCCTCCTGAATGGTGTGATTTTGCCGGGACGATAGACCGTCAGGCGGCCTGCGCCAACCTTTCTCGCTTGCGATCGCCGGCCGAAAAGGACTGCTGCGGAGCGCCATGCCAGCAAATCGAGCGGCACTTCGAGCACCCGGGCGATTTCCTTGAGCGCCGCGACCGTGCCCTTGCGCCGGCCATTCTCCAGGTCGGAGATATAGCCCTGCCCCAGGTGGGTTTTGAAAGCGAGATGGACTTGAGTGATATCTCTCCATTGGCGGATGACGCGGACCGGGTTCTCGCCATCGGCGATCCGATTGACGACATCGAACGGAATGACAGCGTCTCCGTCGGCAATCTCCTTGCGGGCGCGCGCGACCAGACGCGCGGTGCCCGCGTCCTCGTCGGCCTCAGCAGCCTTTGCCACCAGCGCCTCATACTCTTTGCGGGGCAGGATTGCGACCTCGCCCTTGCCGGTCTTCACAGTCATCGCATACCCTCTTCAATCATAGATGTCGCGGCGGTGTCCTACGGCAACGATCGTGATGGTCTTGGCGTCTTCGAAAAAGATGACGCGATAGTCGCCGACGCGCCGCCTGCACCCGGCCTGACCTTTCAGCCGCTTCACATCGCCGGTCGCAGCTGACGCGCAGGTCTGAAGCTTGGGCATGATCCGACCACGGATGCTGGCCGTGAGTTCGATCCACTGACGGCCCGCGGCGGACGTAAAGACGACAGCCTTCATGCCTTATGGATTATCGCAAACTGCGATACTCGCGTCCAAGGCTCTATCGCGAACTGCGATAACTCAGCGCATCGGCCGTGCCGTCATGACGGGGCCCTCGCCGGGAACGATGCCAGGCGGCAGCGCGTAACAGAAATCCGCGACTGCGCCCGGCGTGGTCCACCACACCCGGTCGCGCTTGGCGTGTTCCACGCAATGCTTCAGCGCCCGCCGCAGCGACGGCAGGCGGAACGGCTGGCCGACCACGAAGGGATGCAGCGAGATCGCCATCACCAGCGGCTGCGCCGCGCACTGCTCGATCATCTCGTCGAACTGATCGACGATCATGTCGGCGAACTGCTGCGCGGTGTTCTCGCGGTGGATGATCGAGGCCGAGTCGTTGAGCTCCGCGGGATATGGCACCGAGAGGATCGGCCCCGAGCGCGTCTTCAGCCAGAACGGCTGGTCGTCCGCGGGCCAGTCCATCACGTATTTGTATCCGGCCTCCTTGAGCAGATCGATCGTGACAACGCTCTCGGCCGCGGCCGGCCCCATCCAGCCCTTCGGCGGCCTGCCCTCGCGCTTCACGATCTCCTGCGTCACGTCGTCGATCAGCCGCTTCTCGTCCAGCTCCCAGAGATCGCCCTGCCGCTCGGCATTGGTGCGGCCATGCGCCACCACCTCGTCGCCGCGGGCCCGGATTTTGTCGGTGATCTGCGGGTAGTACTCGTAGAGCAGCGAGTTGATGTTGTGCGCCGCCGGCAACTTGAACTGCTCGAACATGTCGAACAGCCGCCAGATGCCGACGCGGTTGCCGTAATCGCGCCAGGAGTAATTGCGCTGCTGCTGCGGCTCGCCCTTTTTCGCCGGGTCCCAGCCGGTCCCTTTGCGATAGGCATACACCTCGATGTTGGTCGTGGTGCAGAACGCGAGCCGCTTGCCGCCCGGCCACGAGTAATCTTTTCGCTCGCCGATCGGTGAATAGTCGTAGCGGTTATGCTTGGGCAGCGTCAGCATCGAAATGTCTCCCCATCTGTAAATCCGTCACGCGTTCCACAGCGCCCTGGTGGCAAGGCGCGCACCTTCGGCAAGGCTCTGGAACTTGGCCCAGACGATCTCCGGCTCGATCTCCGGCGGCTCGTTGACCGACAGCGTCGAAGCGAAGCCGCAATCGGAGCCGGCGATCACCCGCTCGCGGCCGACGAGCTTTCCAAGCCGCACGATCCGCTCCGCCACCAGCTCCGGATGCTCGACGATCACCGAGGCGTGGGTGATGCAGCCCGGCATCAGCACCTTGCCGTCCGGCAGCCTGACGTTCTCCCATACGCGCCATTCGTGCTCATGGCGCGGGTTCGCCATCTCGAACGAGTAGTAGCCGGCGTTGATCGTCACGATGAGATCGGCGAGGTGCTTCAGCTCGAAGTCGCTGGTGCGCGGGCCCATGTTGATGCCGTAGCAGGTGTGATGGCGCACGCGGTCGGCGGGAATGCCCTTCAGCGCATGATTGAGGGCGGCGATGCGCTTTTGCGCCCACGAGCGGTGCTGCTCCACCGTGGTGCCGGGGTTGAGCATGTAGTTCATGACGAGGCGCGGATCGTCGATCTGCACGATGAAGCCCGCGGCGACGATCGCCCGATACTCCTCGCTCAGGGCGTCCGCCACGGCGTAGAGATGCTCCTCTTCGTCCTTATAGTGGCGGTTCTCCATCAGCCCGACGCAGCTCGACGGCGACACCGACGGCATGAACACGCCCGCAGGCGATGCGCCCCTGAGCCCGTCCTTGAGGTTCCGGATGTCGGCTTCGAGCTGCTTCTGCCCGACATACTTCAGCGGGCCGGTGCAGGCATAACGCGTCGGCTGCGTGCCCGAATGCGAGCCGTCGTTGTAGAACGCCGGAAACGCCTGGTTCTCCCGGGTGACGCGCACGCCGGGCTTCGGCTTGAACGGCTCGAGACCGCTCAGCCGGTCGGTAACGTAATACTGAAAGCTCGTCTTCGACAGCTCGCCGTCGCTGACGATATCGACACCAAGCTCGGCCTGCTTCTTGACGATGTCGCCCACCGCCTGATGCAGCTCGTCGGCGAGCGCGTTGGCGTCATAGCTCTGGCCGGACATGCGCGCGAACAGCTTGGCCGACAATGATTGTGGACGCGGCAGGCTGCCGACATGCGTGGTGAGAATGCGGCGTTGACGTTCTTCAAGAAGCGGCATTGAGGCGTTCCGTGATGCGGGACGATGGAGGGAAGGCGCGCGCGATTAAACTCCGCTCCGCCGGGCAACACAACGTTGGGCATGGTGGTGGGCCGCCGCAGGAATCCATGCGGCTGCGCTCATTCGAGCTGGAGCTTCGCGTCGTCGACGAACCTCTTCCAGCGCGCCGACTCGACCTTGATCGTCTCGACGAACTCGGCGGGCGTGCTTGCCATCGAGCGGAAATAGGTCGGCTCGAACACCCGGGCGCGGAAATCCGGATCGCCGATCATCTTCTTCACCTCGGCGCTGAGCCGGTCGATGATCGCGGGCGGTGTTCCCGCCGGCGCGAACAGTCCGTGCCACGCCGTCGCCTCGAAGCCCGGCAGGGCTTCGGCGAGCGCAGGCACGTCCGGCAGCAGCGCCAGCCGCTCCGCAGTGCAGACCGCAAGGATCCTCACCTTGCCTTCCTTCGCGAGCGGCAGGGCCTGCCCGAGGCTGATGAAGGTCATCGGCACGTGGTTCGCCACAACGTCGGTCAGCATCGGCGCGGCGCCCCGGTACTGCACCGGCGTGAACTTCAGCCCCGCCATGTGCTGGAGCATCTCCATGTAGACATGCGGCGTCGAGCCGGGCCCGAAGGTGCCGAAGTTGATCTCGGCGGGCTTGCTCTTCGCCAATGCAATCAGCTCCTTCGCGTTCGCGGCCGCAAACATCGGGTTGGCAATCAGGACCTGGTCGACCTTGGCGATGCCGGTGATGGGCGTGAGGTCCTTCAGCGGATCGTAGGAGAGCTTGCCGTAGAGATGCGGGTCCAGCACGATCGCGCCCTCCTGCGCGACCAGCAGCGTGTAGCCGTCGGGCGGCTGGGTCATCACGTAATTGACCGCGATCTGAAAATTGCCGCCTGCCCGGTTTTCGACGATCACCTGCTGGTTGAACGCAGTCTGAAGCTGCTGGGCGACCGCCCGCGCGAGCGTATCGGCAAGTCCGCCAGGCACCACCGGCACGACGATGCGGATGAGCCGGTTCGGATAGTCGCCGGCCGGCTGCGGCCGCGCCTCGCCTGCCGCGAGAACGAGCCATGCGGCAAACGCCAGCATGCCCCCCATGCAACGGACACCACGGCCCATTCGGTACTGCATTGCTCAAGCCTCTTGGTTGCCGGCCATATGACGTTGTCACCTGGCCACCTGCGCTGCAAGCGGCCTGCCGAGAAACCAGCCAGCAATGGAGACGGACGAAAAGATCGGGGACGCACACGCCCGGCTGCGCTAGCCTGCGGACACAAAAGAAAATCGCACGGGAGGATGACGAATGAAGAAGCTGTCTCTTGTCGCCGCGGCTGCGCTCATGGCCGCCATCCCAAGCGCGTCATCGGTCGTGCACGCGCAATCCTATCCCAACCGCCCGGTCACCATCGTCGTGCCCTACCCCGCCGGCGGGCCGACCGACCAGGTGGCGCGGCAGGTCGCACCGAAGATGGCGGCGAAGCTCGGGCAGAACTTCGTGGTCGAGAACGTCTCGGGCGGCGGCACCAACATTGCCGGCCAGCGCGTCGCCCGCTCGGCACCGGACGGCTACACGCTGTTCGTCCACAATCTGCAGGTCTCGGCAAATGTATCGCTCTACAAGTCGCTGCCGTTCGACACCGAGAAGGACTTCCTGCCGATCGCCATGATCAACTCCAACCCGCTGGTGCTGGTCGGCCGCAAGACGCTGGACGCCAAGACCCTGCCCGAGCTGGTGGCGTGGATGAAAACCTCCAAGGCCCGCATGGGCCATCCCGGCGTCGGCTCCACCGGCCATCTCGCCACCGCGCTGCTCGCCCAGGCGCTCGGCGTCGAGGTCACGCATGTGCCCTATCGCGGCGCCGCACCGATGCTGCAGGACACGCTCGGCGGCCACATCGACCTGTTCTTCGCAACCCCGCAGCAGGTGGTCGGCCAGTTCGCCTCCGGCGAGGTCAAGGTGTTCGGCATCACCTCGAAGGACACCTCGCCGCAATTCCCCGGGGTGCCGAGCTTCGTCGCCACCTACGGACCCAAGCTCAACATCGACTTCTGGCAGATCATGCTCGCGCCGGCGGGCGTGCCGAAGCCGGTCGTCGACGCGATCGACGGCGCGTTGCAGGAGGCGCTCGCCGACCCGGACATCCTCAAGGCGTGGGCCGCGAGCGGCATGGCCCCCTATCCGCCGGAGCTGCGCAAACCGGCGGGCGCTGCGGCCTATCTCAGAAGCGAGATCGAACGCTGGGGCCAGGTGGTGCGCGACAACAAGATCGAGGCGCCGAGCAACTGACGCCGAGCAAATGGCGCTCGATCGTCGCGTCGCGTACCGCTCAACGCGCCACGGGCCGTCCGGTCACCGCTTCGGACGGCTCGTCGCTCAGCCAGCGGTACAACAGCCCGCCTGCGGCGCCGCCAATCAGCGGGGCGACCCAGAACAGCCAGAGCTGCGCCAGGGCCCAACCGCCGACGAACAACGCCGGGCCGGTGCTGCGCGCCGGGTTCACCGACGTGTTGGTGACCGGAATGCTGATGAGGTGGATGAGCGTGAGTCCCAGCCCGATGGCGATCGGCGCAAACCCCGCCGGCGCCTTGCCGTGGGTTGAGCCCATGATGATGAACAGGAACATCATGGTCAGCACCACCTCGGCGACGAGGCAGGCGCCCAGTCCGTACTTGCCGGGCGAATGATCCGCGTAGCCGTTCGCGGCAAATCCGCCCTCGAGGCTGAAGCCCGCCTTGCCGCTGGCGATGACATACAGCACTGCGGCGCCGATCACCGCGCCGACCACCTGCGCGACGATGTAGGGCATCACCTGGTTCGATGGGAAACGGCCGCCGGCCGCCAGCCCCACGGTCACCGCCGGATTGAGATGACAGCCGGAAATGTGGCCGATGCTGTAGGCCATTGTCAGCACCGTCAGGCCAAACGCCAGCGACACGCCAAGGAGGCCGATGCCGACCTGCGGAAAGGCCGCCGCCAGCACCGCGCTGCCGCAGCCGCCGAATGTCAGCCAGAAGGTTCCGATCGCTTCTGCCGCAAATTTTCTCATATCGAAGTCCATGGCCGCCTCCCTGCGCGGAAGTAGTCCGCGTCTGCCGCGGGAACTATCGTCAGGATCGACCGGTGAAATCGAGTTGGACCGTGGTCCAATGCCGGGAAACACACCGCGTTACCGTAGAATGGACCGCCGGATCGTTTCGTATCTTGGGAGCTTAAGCTTTCGCTTCGCGCGTCTGCGCGGCAAGCCGGATCGACGCGTTCACCGCGCCGAAGCCCTTGTAGCCGCGGCGCTCGACGATCTCGAAGAAGAACAGGTCCTCGAAGCTCCGCGTGTAGGCCTGGAGATACTCTCCGGCCTCGTCGCAGTCGTACAGGATGCCGTGGTCGCGCAACACGTCGAGCCGTTCGGCGGACAGATCGGTCCGCGCCTCGAGGTCGTCGTAGTAGTTTTCCGGGATCGCCAGCATGTCCACGCCATTGGCGCGGAGCTTCTGCACGGTCGCGACGATGTCGCCGGTCGCGAGCGCGACGTGCTGCACGCCCGAGCCGAAATAATGCGTCAGGAAACGCGACGACAGCGTCTGCTGGCTCTGCGAGGCATTGAGCGCGATACGCAAGCTCCCGTCCGCGGTCTGCACCACCTGGCTGCGCACGATGCCGCCCGGGTCGATCACGTCAAGCTGCGGCGTCTTGGTCACGTCAAGCAGCGAGTTGTAGAACAGCAGCCACGACAGCATCTCCTCGTAGTGCATCGACTGCGAGACGTGGTCGACCGCGGTCAGCCCGGCGCCGCCGTTGCCCTTGGGCTGTTTCGGCGCGTTGAAATCGATGTCCCACAGCCGTCCGAGCTCGCTCTTCGGGTCGACGAAATAGAGCAGGCTGCCGCCGAGGCCGCGCACCGCGGGGATTTCCAGCTCACCCGGACCGACCGCCTGGCGGAACGGCGTGTCGCGCAGCTTTTCGGCCCGGTCGAGCGTGGCCGCCGCATCGTCCACCTTGAGACACATGGCGCAGACCGAAGGCCCGTGCGCAATCTGGTGCGAATGCGCAAAGCCTTCCTTGTCGCTGTTGAGAACGAGATTGATCCCGCCTTGCGACCAGCGCGTCACCGATTTCGACTTGTGCTCGCCGACATTGCTGAAGCCGAGCCCCGCAAACAGCCTGCCAAGCTTCTCGGCCGCGCGGTCGTCCGCGGCGAATTCGAGGAATTCGATGCCGAGACATTTCGCGCGCGGCGGGATCTGCGGCGCAGACACATTGAGTGAAGATTTGCCGAGCGCACCGCCGGTCCCGCGCATCTGGTCCATCAGATAGACCAGCGAGCGCTGGCCATCGATCGCGACACCGCGCGGCGAGCCGGCGCGGAACTGGTCGTTGAAGATTTCCAGCGACAGGAGCCCGCTGTAGCCGGTCGCCGACACCGCATCCATGAACTCGGTCAGCGGGAATTCGCCCTGGCCGGGGAAGCAGCGGAAATGCCGGCTCCAGGAGATCACGTCCATCTCCAGCCACGGGGCGTCGGCGAGCTGCACCAGCACGATCTTGTCGCCGGGGATCGAACGGATCGCCTTGAGGTCGGTTTTGCGCGAAAAGATATGGAAGCTGTCGAGCGTGAGTCCGATCGCCGGATGGTCGGCGCGGCGCACCACCTCCCACGAATCGCGGTAGTCGCTGATATGGCGGCCCCAGGCGAGCGCCTCGAAGCCGACACGGATGCCGCGCCTTTGCGCACGCTCGCCAAGCTCGTGGAAGTCCGCCGCGGCGCGGTCGACGCCGCCGAGCGAATCGGGGGCGACGTTGCTGCAGATCATCAGGAGATTGCAGCCGAGCTCCCCCATCAGGTCGAACTTGCGCTCGGCGCGGGCAAAGGTGCGGCTTCGCTGCGGCTCGGGCATCCCTTCGAAATCGCGGAACGGCTGGAACGTGACGATTTTCAGGCCCAGCGACGCCACCATGCGGGCGACGTCCTTCGGCGTGCCGTTGAACGACAGAAGATCGCTCTCGAATATCTCGACGCCGGTGAACCCCGCAGCGGCGATCGCCTCGAGCTTCTCGGCAAGCCCGCCGCTCAGCGATACCGTTGCAATGGAGGTCTGCATGGTGTGCCTAGCAAATAAGGCTCAAACCGGCGCAGCATTTTGACAGTTCCCGGACGGTCAACAAGATTTCATCGCCGCAATCCCCTAGGATTGATCGTACGCAGAGGTATCCTCGTTCCCTATGACAGAACCGGTCACAACCAAGCTCCACGCTCGCGGCTGCAACATAGCGCTGATGCGCGGCGGCACAGGCCGCCCGCTCCTGTTCCTGCACGCCGGCGGCGGCGCCGGCTGGCTGCCGTTCCTGGCGGACCTTGCCGCCCGCCACGATGTCATCGTGCCCGAGCATCCGGGCTTCGGCGCCTCCGACACGCCGGATTGGCTCGACAACATCCAGGACCTTGCACGGTTCTATCTCGATTTCCTCGACCAGCTCGACCTGAACCGTGTCGATCTGGTCGGCTCCTCGCTCGGCGGCTGGATCGCAGCCGAGCTCGCCGTGCGCGACACCCGGCGGCTCCATTCGCTGACCCTGGTCGGCTCGGCCGGCATCCATGTGCCGGGCGTGCCGCAGGCCGATACGTTCCTGCTCAGCGACGAGCAGCTGATCCGCAACCTGTTCGATGATCCGAAACGGATCGAGGCGATGATTGCGGAGGCGAAGCGACCCGAGCTCGAGGACGTCATCCTGAAGAACCGCACCACCACCGCGAAGCTCGTCTGGCAGCCGCGCAGCTACGACCCGCACCTGCACAAATGGCTGCGCCGGATCGATGTGCCGACGCATCTGATCTGGGGCGCCAACGACAAGCTGTTCCCCAAGGACTATGCGTTCGCGTTCCAGAAGCTCATTCCCGGCTCGAGCGTCACCATCATCCCGGACAGCGGGCATCTGCCGCATATCGAGCAGCGCGAGGCGTTCGTCACCGCACTCGAGGGCTTCCTCGAAAAGAAGAAGGCCGCCGCATGAAATTCTTCAACTTTCACCTGATGCCGTACCGCCACGCGGATCTCGACGCGATCGACAGGAACGGCTCGGCCTGGGTCACCTACCCCAACAGCGATTACGACCCGAACAAGGGCGCGGGGCTCTATCACGAATATCTCGACCAGATGGAGCTCGCCGACCGGCTCGGCTTTGACGGCGTCTGCCTCAACGAGCACCACCAGACCGCCTACGGCATCATGCCGACGCCCGGCCCGCTCGCGGGCGCGCTGGCACGCAGCGTCAAGAAAGCGAAGATCGCGATCCTCGGCCGCGCTTTGCCACTCGTGAACAATCCGCTGGTGATCGCCGAAGAATACGCGATGCTCGACAATCTTTCGCGCGGCCGCTTCATCGCCGGCTTCGTGCGCGGCATCGGCGCCGAGTATCACGCCATGGGCATCAACCCGGGCTTCTCGCAGGAGCGCTTTTCCGAGGCGCACGATCTGATCATCCGCGCCTGGACCGAGCCGGGTCCGTTCCAGTATGTCGGCAAGCACTATCACTTCAACTACGTGAACCCGTGGCCGCGGCCGTACCAGACGCCGCATCCGCCGGTCTGGATCCCCTCGCAGGGCTCGAGCAGCACCATCAAGTGGGCGGCGCAGATGCGCTACACCTACGCGCAGACGCTGTCGCCGATCGCCGTCGTCGCGCGCATGTTCCAGATGTACCGCGACGAGGCCGAGAAGGCCGGCTACCAGGCCTCGCCCGACCAGCTCGCCTGGTCGAACACCATCTACGTCGCCGAGACCGACGAGAAGGCGATGCGCGAGGCGCGGCCGCATCTCGAGGCGCTGGCCAACAGATTCCTGAAGATGCCGACCGAGATGCTCCTGCCGCCGGGCTACACCAACGTCGAGTCGATCAAGCGCATCCGCGCGGCGAAGATCACCGGCAAGCCGCAGACGCTCGACGATCTGGTCCGCAACGGCGTGGTCATCGTCGGCTCGCCAAGCACGGTGCGGGAAAAGCTTGCCGAATATCAGGACCTGGCGGGCTTCAACACCTCGCTGACCAAGACGCAGTTCGGCACGTTGCCCGACGACATGACGCGCGCCAACATGCACGCGATCGCCGAGGAAATTCTGTCGCACTTCCGCAACCGCTTGCCGCAGGGCAAGCAGCAGGCCGCGGCGGAATAGCCACCGCGTCATTCCGGGGCACGCGCCACCAGCGCGTTTGCGCGCGTCTTGGACGCGCTATGGCGAGCGAGCCCGGAATCCAGACGCGGGTTCGGAGTTTTGAACTGGATTCCGGGCCCGGCGCTTCGCGCCGTCCCGGAATGACCGAGGGGGAACGCCAATGAAAAAAATTCCGCGCCGGAATTTTCTGCAACTCGCCGCCTCCACCGCGGCGGCTCCTGTGATATCGCGCCCCGCCTTCGCGCAAAGCTACCCCACCCGTCCCATCAAACTTGTGGTCGCGTTCCCTGCCGGCGGCACCACCGATCTGCTGGCGCGTATCCTGGCCCAGCCGCTGTCGGAGCGGCTCGGCCAGCAGGTGGTGATCGAGAACAAGCCCGGCGGCGGCACCAACATTGCCATCCAGTCGGTGGTGAACGCCCCGCCGGACGGCTACACGCTGGCGATGACGTTCGCCACCAACACGATCAATCCCTCGCTCTACAAATCGCTGCCGTTCGACTTCCAGCGCGACATCGCGCCGGTGTCGGGCCTCGCCGATCTGCCGCTGGTGCTGGTGGTCAACAAGGACGTTCCGGCGAAGGACGTGAACGGGTTCGTCGGCTATGCCAAAGCCAATCCCGGCAAGATCACTTTCGCGTCGTTCGGCGCGCGCACCATCAGCCATCTCGCGATCGAATTGCTCAGGATGAACACCGGCATCGAGTTCGTTCACGTGCCGTATCCGGGCGGACCGCAAATCATCACCGACCTGGTCTCCGGCCGGATTCAGGCCGGGATGGACGCGCTGCCGAACTCGCTGCCGCACATCCGGGCCGGCGCGGTGCGCGCGCTCGCGGTCATGTCGCCGCAGCGCAACCCGGCGGTGCCGGACGTGCCGGCGATCCGCGAAACCATTCCCGGCATCGAGATCAATGCCGGCACCGGCATCGGCGTGCCTGCGGCGACGCCGGTCGAGATCATCGAGCGGCTCAATCGCGACATCAATGCAAGCCTCGCCGACCCCGCGCTCAAAGCCCGCTACGCCGATGTCGGCGCGGTGCCGATGATCTTCATGCCGGCCGAAGCCCGCGCCAAGATCGCGAGCGACACCGAGAAGTGGCGCAAGGTCATCGAAAGCGCCGGCCTCAAGCCGGAGTGACCGGGGCCGCCTGCCGCGGCCCGAGCGCTGGCCCTCCCCGGGCGAAGCTGGCAGACTGGCGCCGGTTTCAGGTTGAAGGTGGAGGCGATCCATGGCTGCAAAACGCTCCGCGAAGACATCCGCGAGGCCGCCGGCCCGCATCCGGCACATCGCGCTTTGCGTGAAGGACATCAAGGAGACGGCTGATTTCTACGAGAAGGCGTTCGGCCTGAAGCGCACGCCGATCCGGGAGGGCGCGACCGCCTGGAACTGCTACATGAG
>JAIESC010000294.1 GCA_019746355.1 Xanthobacteraceae bacterium
GAGCACGGCCTTGCTCGCGCCCTTCTGAACCGCGGCGCTGCGCGCCCGGGCGATCGCAACCTCGTTGCCGCCAAGCCTTTGCGCCGCACGGATACCCGCCTCGGTGTCGTCCTTCTCGTAAAGGCGGCGGTCCATCCGCGCCTTGTGGTCGGCGCGCGTGAGGATATCGCCAAACGCCTCGTACACCTTGCTTTCGACATCCTGATGGAAGCCGTCATTGCGCCATGTGTCGCGCACCAGCTCCTCGGCGCCCTTGCGGTCGCCGCGGACGGCGAGCGCCCGCGCCAGGGCGAACTTGCCTTTGGCGGACAGTGGCGGCCATTGCGAGAAAAAGGCAGCAACCCGTCCCGCATCGGGACGTTCCTGAAATGCGCTCGCCTCGGCCTTGCGCCGAAGTGTGACGATGCCCGGCCAGTGGGAGTTGGCGGAGATGAAGGCGACGTAGCGCGCGAAGTCTGCGCCGGAGTCGTCGCTTCGCAGGATCACCCATTCGACGAGCTTCTGCGCAACCGGATCCGAGATGTTGCGTCTGACGTCGCCGGCCTCCGTCACCTTGCCGTTGCGCACCATTTCGACGGCGCGCTTGACGGCTGCGACGTCGATCGCGGCCGCGGTGATGATGGTGGTGGCTGGCTGCGGGATCGCGCTTGGCTTGGCGAGCGAGTCGGCCGGCCCGGATTGCCGTGGTGGAGCCTCGAAGCCTTCCTCTTGCGCAAGGGACGGTTTCAGTGCCGCAGCCACGGGCGGCGCGATCGCTTGTCCCGACGCCGCTCTCGCGCCGGGGCGCGCCTGCGGAAGCGGCACCGACTTGCCGCCGGACGCCGCAGTCTTGGCTACAGGCTTGGCCGCAGCTTTGGCGTCAGGCTTCGCCTTGGTCTCTGCCTTGGTCTTCGGCTTGGCCTGCGTCGCAGGCTGTGTTCTGGATTTCTCGACGCTGTTCGACTTCTGGGCGAGCTTCAGCGCGTCAGTTGATGCCGGCACAGGGATCGACCGGTAGACCGACAGGGCGCCGCTGGCATCGGGCGCGGCGATCACCG
Source organism: Xanthobacteraceae bacterium (assembly GCA_019746355.1). The sequence goes on from JAIESC010000294.1 coordinate 1,038, forward strand.
GATGCGTGAGCGCAAACACGCCTGCAAAGGCGAGCGGCCAGATCGAGCCAGGGCGGATTCTTGAGACCAACGGCGGCTTCCCTTGGGAGATGCGAATCGTCGATTTCCGTATCGATAGCTATTGCATTGATTGAATTGGTGAAAGCGAAAATTCCGCGGAAAGGCGGCCACAGTTGGGCGCAGCCATCTATTTGTCCCCAAGGTGAACGCGGCCAAAAACCTTTTAACGCCCGGACCTGACGGGTATTTCCTGCTATCGTGCGACGAAAGGCGGCCATCGGGGCTGCCTTAACCAAGTGTTCGAGGAATTTGTCATGGCAGCCAAGACGAGGTTCCGGGGGTCGTTTACCGCGCTCGTCACCCCGTTCAAGAACGGGTCAGTCGACGAAAAGGCGTTCCGCGACATCGTCGAATGGCAGATCGCCGAGGGCACCAACGGCCTTGTTCCGGTGGGGACCACCGGCGAAAGCCCGACGCTGTCCCACAAGGAGCACGAGCAGGTCGTGGAGTGGTGCGTCGACCAGGCCAAGGGACGGGTTCCGGTTGTCGCAGGCGCGGGCTCGAACTCCACCGCCGAGGCGATCAGCCTGTCGAAACATGCCGAGAAGGCCGGCGCAGACGCCGTGCTGGTCGTCACGCCGTACTACAACAAGCCGACGCAGGAGGGGCTGTACCAGCACTTCAAGGCGATCAACGACGCGATCGGCATTCCGATCATCATGTACAACATCCCGGCGCGCTCCATTGTCGACATCAACGTCGACACCATGAAGCGGCTCCAGGAGTTGAAGAACATCGCCGGCGTGAAGGATGCCACCGCCAACATGGCGCGCGTCTCGCAGCAGCGCGCGGCGATGGGCGAGGACTTCAACCAGCTCTCCGGCGAGGACATCACGGCGCTCGGTTTCAACGCCCACGGCGGCCATGGCTGCATCTCGGTGACCTCGAATGTCGCGCCGAGGCTGTGCTCCGAGTTCCAGGCGGCGTGCCAGAAGGGCGACTACGCCACGGCGCTGAAGCTTCAGGACAAGCTTGCGCCGTTGCATCTGAACCTGTTCGTCGAGACGAGCCCCGCGCCGATCAAGTACGCCATGTCGCTGATCGGCAAATGCGAGAACTCGGTGCGGCTGCCGATAGTGCCGGCGTCGGAGAAGGCGCAGGCCGCGGTGCGCGAAGCGATGGTGCACGCCGGCCTGATCAACTGAGCCGCAACTGCGCGATGCAAAACGGCCGGGTCGCGACGCGGCCCGGCCTTGTCGTTCGGCCCTGGCGGCGTGCCGTGCGTCAGCCGCAAGGCCTATGAATTTGATCGGTGGCTTGGCGGTCCGGGGCCGATGCGCGGGCGGCCCGAATTTTGGCGGAACGTGCCTGTCCATTGTCAATTCATGATATGAGGTCGCCACAGCGCACAAAACGCAAATCGCCATGGCCGCAAAGCCCGAAACCAAAACCAAGGTCGTCGCCGACAACCGCAAGGCGCGATTCAACTACGCGATCGACGAGACGTTCGAGGCCGGCGTCGCGCTTACCGGCAGCGAGGTGAAATCATTGCGCTCCGGCAAGGCCAGCATCGCCGAGGCCTATGCTGCGACCCGCGACGGCGAGCTGTGGCTGATGAACTCCAACATCACCGAATACAAGCAGGCGGGGCGTTTCAACCATGCGCCGAAGCGTCCGCGCAAACTGCTGCTGCACCGGCGGCAGATCAACAAGCTGATGGGCGCGATCGAGCGCGAGGGCATGACCGTCGTGCCGTTGAAGATCTATTTCAACGAAAAGGGCCGCGCCAAAGTCGAAATCGCGCTCGCCAAGGGCAAAAAGCTCTACGACAAGCGCGCGACCGAGAAGAAACGCGACTGGGCGCGCGAGCGCGGCCGGCTCATGCGCGACAAAGGGTAGGGAGCAGGAAGATGGCGGAACGCCTGATCGGAATGCTGATCTTTCCGCGGCTGACCCAGCTCGACATGACCGGGCCCTATGAAGTGCTGGCGCGGCTGCCCAACACCAGGGTGCATCTCGTTGCGCACGGCATAGCGCCGGTGAAGACCGACCGCGGCATGGAGATCGTGCCGACCACGACCTTCGCCGACTGTCCGCAGCTCGATCTGGTGATGGTGCCGGGCGGCCCGGGCCAGCAAGACCTGATGGAAGACGAGGTGGTGCTCGAATTTCTGCGCAAGCAGGCACGCGGCGTGAAATATCTCACCTCGGTCTGCACCGGCTCACTGGTGCTGGGGGCCGCGGGCCTGCTCAAAGGCAAACGCGCCACCTGTCACTGGGCCGCGATCGAGCACTTGAGGCCGCTCGGGGCGATCCCGGTGAGCGAGCGCGTGGTGACCGACGGCAACATCATCACCGGGGCAGGGGTGGCATCCGGCATCGACTTCGCGCTTGCCGTCGCAGCGGTCCTCGAAGGCGAGGATGTCGCGCGGCAGATCCAGTTGCAGATTGAGTACGACCCCGCGCCGCCGTTCAATTCCGGTTCTCCCAAGACCGCGTCCGCCGAGTTGCTTGCCGTGTTGCGGAGCCGCCTTGCGTCGCTCAACGAGCAGCGGCGCGAGGTGGCGCAGCGCGTCGGCCGCAGGCTCGGCGTATCGCAGACGCCTTAGACAAGGCACGTCGGGGACCGTCCGGGAAACCTGGTCGACACATGCACCCCGCACTGAAAGTTCTGACCCCGCCGCAGTTGGCAACCGAAGCGTTTACCGATGCTACGGCCGCGGTTGCTCGCCTTGACGAGATCTACGAGCGCAACACGCGTTTCATGCGCGAACGTTTTGAGGCTTATGCCAATGGCGAGCCGCTCGCGACGCGCGTGCGGGCCACGTATCCCTTCGTGCGCATCACAACCGCGACGCATGCGCGCGTTGATTCACGCCTTTCCTATGGCTTCATCGCAAGGCCAGGCGTGCACGAGACCACCGTGACGCGGCCCGATCTGTTCCGGGCCTATCTCACGGAGCAGATCAGGCTGTTGATCGAAAACCACAGCGTGCCGGTCGAAATCGGCGAGTCGGACGAGCCGATCCCGGTCCATTTCGCCTATCGCCACGATATGAACATCGCTGCGGCACTCGCCGCCGGCGAAAAGCCGGCGATCGAGCGCCCGCTGCGCGACGTATTCGACACGCCCGACCTTGCCGCCATGGACGACGCGATCGCCAACGGCACATGGCAGTTGCCGCCCGGCGCACCGGAGCCGCTGGCCTTGTTCCGTGCCGCGCGCATCGATTATTCGTTGCATCGGCTCTACCACTACACCGGCACCGATCCGGAGCACTTCCAGAATTATGTGATCTTCACCAACTATCAGTTCTACGTTGATGCCTTTTCACGCTTTTGCCGCGAGCGCATGACGTCGGGACACCCGGATTCCGATGCGTTCGTTGAACCCGGCAATCTGATCACGCGCAACGTTCGCTTTGGCGGCGGCACGAGCGGGGTTGCCGCCGCGCGCATGCCGCAGATGCCGGCGTTTCACCTTGTCGAGCCCGGCGACCGCGGCATCACCATGGTCAACATCGGCACGGGTCCGTCCAACGCCCGCAATGTGACTGACCACGTGGCGGTGTTGCGGCCGCATGCCTGGCTGATGCTCGGACACTGTGCGGGGCTGCGAAACACGCAAAAGCTCGGCGATTACGTGCTCGCCCACGGCTATGTGCGCGAGGATCACGTGCTCGATCAGGAACTGCCGCTGTGGGTGCCCGTTCCGGCGCTGGCCGAAATGCAGGTCGCGCTCGAGCAGGCGGTCGGCGAGGTCACCGGGCTGAAAGGCTTCGAGCTGAAGCGGGTGATGCGCACCGGGACTGTCGCGAGCGTCGACAACCGCAACTGGGAGATCGGCGACCCCGGCATCATCCGGCGCCTGTCGCAATCGCGTGCGATCGCGCTCGACATGGAGTCAGCGGCGATCGCCGCCAACGGGTTCCGGTTCCGCGTGCCCTACGGCACGCTGCTCTGCGTGTCGGACAAGCCGCTGCACGGTGAGATCAAGCTCGCCGGCATGGCCGGCGAATTTTACCGGCAGCGCGTTGGGCAGCATCTGGAGATCGGCCTGAAGGCGCTGGAAAAGCTCAAAGCCCAGGAGTGGGAGCGCCTGCATTCGCGCAAGCTTCGAAGCTTTGCCGAGGTTGCGTTTCAATAGCACTTGCGGTGTCATAGGCACCACTTGCCGGCGGCAGTTGAAGCCAATGTATTGAATGAGCCGATGTAGGGTCTCGGCCGATTTTTTTTTCGGAAAGCGGGACTGATTTGCGGTCCAGGCGAGGCCTGACCGGTCCGAACAACGACGATAGTTTGGCAATATTGACAAGGGGGCGGGCATGAAACGGCGGGAATTCATCGCGCTGGCAGGCAGCGCGGCTCTTGTCGGGCCGGTCGGCGCGGCAAGCCAGGAAGCCAAGGTGGCGAGGCTCGGTGTGCTGCTGGTGGCAAACCGTGAGCCGTTTTCCAGGGAATTCGGAGCCGGGCTCCGCGATCTGGGCTACGTGGAGGGCCGCAATATCCAGCTCCATGTGCTGACAGCGGAAGGCCGGCTTGGCGCGCTGCCTGAACTTGCCGCCGAGCTGGTCCGTCTCAAGGTCGATGTCATCGTTGCGTCCGAAACACCTGCGGTCCAGGCCGCCAAGCGCACCACCAGCGAAATTCCCATCGTGATGGCGCCCTCCGGCGATCCGGTCGGCACCGGCTTGATCGCGAGTCTGGCGAGACCCGGCGGCAACGTGACCGGCCTTTCAGCGGCCACCGCAGAACTTGCCGGCAAGAGCCTCGAGCTGGTGCGCGAAGTTCTCCCTGCGGCGAAGCGGGTGGCTGCGCTGGCCGACCCCTCCAACGCCTTCACAAAGCCGTTCCTCGAGCACGTTCATCTGGCCGCTCGCGGGCTTGCTCTCGACATCGACGTGGTGATGATGCGCGCGCCTGAGGAATTCGAGGCGGCCTTCGCCGACATCGCCAACAAGCGTATCGAAGCAGCGGTGGTCCAGCCGACGCTGCCTCGTCCGCCCATCGTCCAGCTGGTGCAGCAGCACAAGCTTCCGGCGGTTTCCGGCAATCGCGCATTTGCCGATGCAGGTGGGCTGATGTCTTATGCAGGCAGCCTGGCCGACCGTTATCGCAATGCCGCGCCTTATGTGGACCGCATCCTCAAGGGCGCCAAACCGGCCGATCTGCCGGTACAACAGCCGACGAAGTTCGAGCTTGTGGTCAACCTCAAGTCGGCCAAGGCGCTCGGCATTGCGGTACCGCCGACCTTGCTCACTCGCGCCGACGAGGTGATCGAGTGAGGCGCGGCCATCGAGGTTCATCATGGCCATTCCCACCAAGCTCGACCATTGCGTGATCCATGTCTCCGACTGGGAGCGCTCCAACGCCTTCTACCGTGACGTCATAGGCGCGGAGCTGGTGCAGCGGCCGGCAGGCTGGGCTTATCGACTGGGCGACAAGCAGCTCAACGTCCACGGCGAGGGCGTGAGGCCAGCGGAGGTCGCGCGTTTGCCGGTGCAGCCCGGCAACAGCGATCTGTGCTTTGAGTGGGACGGCCCGATCGAGGACGCGATCGCGCACCTCAAGAAGCACAATATCGCGATCGAGGCCGGACCGATGACGCGCTTCGGCGCGAAGGGCGAGGGAACCAGCGTCTACTTCCGCGATCCCGACGGTTCGCTGATGGAGTTCATGTCCTATCGGCGTTGAGGTGGTTTGCGTGAAGCGATTGGGGCTGGTTTGCCTCGCCGTGGTTTTGCTGCTCGTGCCCGCAGTGGCGAGCGCGGCCGATGTGGTGTGGTCGGTGTCGAAAAACAACGGCCGTGCCTATCTCAGCGGCATGCCGGACGAGTCCGAGGTCGACTACGAATTCTGGGCGTGCAAGTGAAGGCTGAGTGCGATGGCGGAAACGATCCATGATCCGACGGTGCTGCCGGAGAACCTGCCGGTGCCGCAGGACGACGGCGCAGCACGTCATCTGTTCGGGATGCACTTGCCCGATGTGGCGCTGCCCGCGACTGATGGCGGCACGGTCAACCTGTCGAAGCTCAAAGGCCGCACGGTTGTCTACGTCTACCCGCGCACCGGGCGTCCCGGGCAGGCGCTGCCGACCGGTTGGGACGCGATCCCGGGCGCGCGCGGCTGCACGCCGCAGTCTTGCGGCTTTCGCGATCATTTCGCGGAGCTGAAGCGGCTCGGCGTCGCGGCGCTGTTCGGTCTTTCGACACAGGACACGGCCTATCAGCGCGAGGCGGGGGAACGGCTGCATCTGCCGTTTGCGATCCTGTCGGACGCTGATCTCAAGCTCACCCGAGCGCTTGGGCTTCCGACCTTTTCGGTGGACGGCATGACGCTGATCAGGCGCATGGCCTGGGTGATCGATGACGACATCATCGCGCATGTGTTCTATCCGGTGTTTCCGCCGGACAAGAGCGCCGAGACCGTCGTCGCCTGGCTCTCGGATGGCTAGGGTCTGATTCAACTTCGTTGAATCAGACCCGTCGCTCTTTCGTTTGCTTGGGCATGATCTTTTCCGAAAACCGCTTCACACTTTTCGGGATCATGCCCTAACGGTCGAGGTGCTTGCGCACCGCCGCGAACACCGCCTGGAACATCTCGGGTGTCAGCACGCCGGTGTTGGTGTTGTAGCGCGAGCAGTGATAGCTGCTGAACAGCTCGATGGCGCCCACCGTCGCCCGGCCACCGTGGCTGAATGGTGCGGCGGCGCGCTTGCCGTTGAGCGCCTTGACCACCGTCTCATGGGCGACCCGACCGAGCGCGACAATGACCTTGAGCTTCGGCATCTCGGCGATGGTCGGTTTGAGAAAATCGCGGCAGGTGTTGATCTCTTCGGGGGTGGGCTTGTTCTCCGGCGGCACGCAGCGGACCGCATTGGTGATACGCGCGTCGATGAGCTCGAGGCCATCGTCGGGACGCGCGGCGAAGGTGCCGCGCGAAAAACGGTACTTCTTGAGGGTTGCGTAGAGCAGATCGCCCGCGTAGTCGCCGGTGAACGGCCGCCCGGTGCGGTTCGCGCCGCGCAATCCGGGCGCAAGCCCAACGATCAGCAGCCGTGCGTTGATCGGGCCGAACGAAGGCACCGGCGCGTTGAACCAGTCCGGTTCACGCGCACGCCAGGTCTTGCGGAATGCAACAAGCCGGGGACAGCGCGGGCAGTCGTGGCCGGCTTTTGACGATTGGCCAGCCATGGCTCGGGATTGTGCGGGAGGAACCCCGCCGGATCAATCTTCGAAATCGTCGCCCGCGCTGACCGGCGCCCGCTGCGAGCCCGGGCCACGCTGCAGGAACTGCGGCGTGTGCTGCGCCGCATGCTGCCGCGGTTCCCGCGGCTCGCGGGGAGGGCGCTCGGACGGGTCGCGGCCGATCTTGGCCTGCAGCTCGGCGATGTCGAGGAACACGTCGGCCTGCCGGCGCAGCTCGTCGGCGACCATCGGCGGTTGCGTGGAGATGGTAGAGACGACCGTGACGCGCACGCCGCGGCGCTGCACCGACTCGACCAGCGAGCGAAAATCGCCATCGCCGGAGAACAGCACCATGTGGTCGATGTGCGGGGCGAGCTCCATGGCGTCGACCGCAAGCTCGATATCCATGTTGCCCTTGACCTTGCGGCGGCCGGTCTGGTCGACGAATTCCTTGGTGGCCTTGGTCACCACGGTGTAGCCGTTGTAATCAAGCCAATCGATCAGGGGACGGATCGATGAGTATTCCTGATCTTCAATAACTGCCGTGTAATAAAAAGCCCGCAGCAGGTTGCCCCGCGACTGGAACTCCCGCAGCAACCGCTTGTAGTCGACATCAAAGCCCAACGACTTGGCAGTGGCGTAGAGGTTGGCGCCGTCGATGAACAACGCGATTTTCTCGACCTGTGCAGACATCTTACCTCGCTGGCAACGACACTTTCCCGCACACGGCGGGGCCCGGCAGTGGGCCGGGTAAGCTTGTTAGACCGTCATTTTTCGGGACTGATCAGCTAGATGCCGCGCAAAAATGCAGTCGCGATCATCCCAAATCCGAAATCCGCCCTAAAATCAAGAACGGGGTTATCGCAGTTGGGTTCCTCCCTGTCGACACATATTGCCGTGAACCGCGCCCCAGGTATAGCCGCGGCCTTGCGCTTTTGGTCGCAGGAGGATACCTAAGCGCCCGATATTTCACGACAACGCCACGTTGTAGGAGCCCGAGCCCATGGCCCGTGTCACCGTCGAAGACTGCATCGACAAAGTCGAAAATCGCTTTGATCTTGTGCTGCTTGCGAGCCATCGCGCGCGCATGATCTCGTCCGGTTCGCAGATCACCGTGGACCGCGACAACGACAAGAATCCGGTCGTGTCGCTGCGCGAGATCGCCGAGACGACGATCTCCCCGGAAGATCTCAAGGAAGACCTGATCCACTCGCTGCAGAAGTATGTCGAGGTCGACGAGCCCGAGTCCGATACTGTTCCGCTGATCGCGGGCGCCGGCGGATCGGTCGATGCCGACGACACCGAGGTCGCGGTCGACCATATGAGCGAGGAGGAGCTGCTCAAGGGTCTGGAAGGGCTGACCCCGCCGGAGGAGCAGCCGGAGCCGGACGACGCCGAATAGGGCGCGCGTTCAGGCTCGCAAAGCCCGGAAATTCGGAAATGGCCCGGCGCGCGCCGGGCCATTCTCATTTTGTGAACGCCTTGAGGCGCTTGGTCTTGCGAAGGGGTCGAATCCCCGTGATATCTTTCGAACAGAGGCCGCTCGGCAACGGAAGTCCGGGTTCCCGAGCCGTTCGCGGCCATCAGTCGCGTGAACTATGGCCCAGTCGAAGACCGATCTGCCGCGTATGCAAAGCCCCGCCCGGGGCCGTCCGGCGTTGGACCGCAATATCAATATTGCGCCGCAAGTTCTTGCGGAACAAAGAAAAAAACGAAACCCTGCCGCGATGATGCGGCAGTACGACCTGATCGACCGGGTCCGCCGCTATAACCCCAACACCGACGAGGACCTGCTGAACCGGGCCTACGTCTACGCCATGCGGGCCCATGGCGAGCAGAAGCGCGCCTCCGGCGACCCCTATTTCACCCATCCGCTCGAGGTCGCGGCCATCCTCACCGACCTCAAGCTCGACGACGCCACCATCGCGGCGGCGCTGCTGCACGACACCATCGAGGACACGCCAACCACGCGGGCCGAGATCGACCAGCTGTTCGGGCCCGACATCGGCCATCTGGTCGAAGGCCTGACCAAGCTGAAAAAGCTCGATCTGGTCTCGCGCGAGGCCAAGCAGGCGGAAAATCTCCGCAAGCTCCTGCTCGCGATCGCCGACGACGTGCGGGTTCTGCTGGTCAAGCTCGCCGACCGGCTGCACAACATGCGCACGCTCGAGCACATGCCGCCGGACGGCCGCACCCGCATCGCCCAGGAGACCCTCGACATCTATGCGCCGCTCGCTGGCCGCATGGGCATGCACCATCTGCGCGAAGAGCTGGAGGACCTGTCGTTCCGGCAGCTCTATCCGGAAGCCAACCAGCTGGTCACCGAGCGCCTCAACGCGCTCGCCGCGCGCCACAGCCATCTGATCGCCGAGATCGAGCAGCAGCTCATGCGCAAGCTCGCGGAGTCGGGCACCACCGCGATCGTCACCGGACGGCGCAAGCGCCCTTATTCGATCTGGCGCAAGATGGAGCGCAAATCGGTCGGCTTCGAGCAACTGTCCGACATTTTTGGCTTTCGCGTCATCGTCAAGACCATCCGCGAGTGTTATCGCGCGCTCGGCATCGTTCACACCACCTGGCCGATGGTTCCGGGCCGCTTCAAGGACTACGTCTCGACGCCCAAGCAGAACGACTACCGCTCGCTGCACACCACGGTGATCGGCCCCGGCAAGCAGCGCGTCGAGCTGCAGATCCGCACCGAGGAGATGCACGAGATCGCCGAATACGGCATCGCGGCGCACGCGCTCTACAAGGACAGCGCTGCCTCGCCGTCGGAGATGCTGTCGCGCGAATCCAACGCCTATGCCTGGCTGCGCCGAACCGTCGAGCTGCTCGCCGAAGGCTCGAACCCGGAAGAGTTCCTCGAGCACACCAAGCTCGAGCTGTTCCACGATCAGGTGTTCTGCTTCACGCCCAAGGGCAAGCTCATCGCCTTACCCAGGAAAGCAACCCCGATCGACTTCGCCTATGCGGTGCACACCGACGTCGGCAACCACGCGGTGGGCTGCAAGATCAACGGCCAGATGGCACCGCTCGTCTCCGAGCTCAGCAACGGCGACGAGGTGGACATCATCACCTCCAAGGCGCAATCGGCCCCGCCGTCGGCCTGGGAGTCCATCGTCGTGACCGGCAAGGCGCGGCTGGCGATCCGCAAGGCCACGCGCAACGCCGTGCGCATGCAATACGCCGAGCTCGGCCGCCGCATCGTCGAGCGGCTGTGCCAGCGCGCCAAACGCGAATACTCCGACGAAAAGCTCACCGGCGCGCTGCCGCGGCTGGCGCGCGGCTCGATCGATGACGTGTTCGTGGCGGTGGGCCGCGGCGAGATGCGGCCGTCGGACGTCGCGCGGGCGATGTACCCCGACTACAAGGAGGAGCGCATCGCTGCGGTGCCGCCGCCGAAGTCCGAAACCGGCTGGTTCGGGCTGAAGAAGGGCAAGGCGGTCAAGTTCAAGGTGCCCGAGGCCGAGCAGACGTCGTCGATCCCGATCCGCGGCATCAATTCCGACCTGCCGGTGCGCTTTGCGCCGAACGGCGGCGCGGTGCCGGGCGACCGCATCGTCGGCATCCTGACGCCCGGGGAGGGCATCACGATCTATCCGATCCAGTCGCCGACGCTGAAGGAGTTCGAGGAGACGCCGGAGCGCTGGCTGGACGTGCGCTGGGACATGGACGAGCGGACGCCGCAACGGTTTCCGGCGCGGATCTCGATCCAGTCGGTCAACGAGCCGGGAACGCTTGCCCAGATCGCGACCGTGATCGCCGAGCACGACGGCAATATCGACAACATCAGCATGAAGCGGCGCTCGCCGGACTTCACCGAATGCATCATCGATCTCGAGGTCTATGACCTCAAGCACCTCAACGCCATCATCGCGCAGTTGCGCGCCAAGAAAGTTGTAGCGGCGGCCGACCGGGTCACCGGATAATGGCGGTGACATCCCTGTGAAATTCTTGGAACAGCCATAGGACAGGCACGTGCCGGCGGGCTCGCATCTTCGTCTCGGCGTCAATATCGACCATGTCGCCACGATCCGGAACGCCCGCGGCGGGCGGCATCCCGATCCGGTGCGTGCGGCACTGGTGGCGATCGAAGCAGGGGCCGACGGCATCACCGCGCATCTGCGCGAGGATCGCCGGCATATCAGCGACGACGATATCGCGCGGCTCAAGGCCGGCATCGTCAAGCCGCTCAACCTCGAGATGGCGGCGACCGACGAAATGATCGGTATTGCCGTGCGCACGCGCCCGCACGCGGCCTGTCTCGTGCCGGAGCGCCGCGCCGAGCGCACCACCGAGGGCGGCCTCGATGCCTTAGGGCAGCGCGCGGAGCTTGGCCCGAAGATCGCGGCGCTGCGGGCGGCGGGGATCCGGGTGTCGCTGTTCATCGCCGCCGATCCGAAGCAGATCGAGACCGCAGTGGCGCTCGGCGCGCCGGTCATCGAGATCCATACCGGCGCGTGGTGCCATGCCCTCGTTGACGGCCACGGAAGCGCCGCCGAAGCCGAATGGCAGCGGATCCGCTCCGGCGCGAAGCTCGCCGCAAGCCTCGGGCTCGAGGTTCATGCCGGCCACGGCCTCGACTATGCCAGCGCCGAGACGATTGCGATGCTGCCTGAGATTGTCGAGCTGAACATCGGGCACTTCCTCATTGGCGAAGCCGTGTTCACGGGGCTCGCGCACACGATCAGGGAGATGCGCGCGGCCATGGAGCGCGGCCGTGCCAAACTTTCGGCATGAGCCAGCAGAAATGAGCACGGCATGATCCTCGGTCTCGGCTCCGATATCACCGACGTCCGCCGCGTCGCCAAGGTGATCGAGCGGCACGGCGACCGCTTTCTCACCCGCGTGTTCACCGAGAGCGAGCGCGCGCGCGCCGAGCGCCGGAAAAATCGCGTCGAAACCTACGCCAAGCGGTTCGCCGCGAAGGAGGCCTGCTCGAAGGCGCTCGGCACCGGCATTCGCGGCGGGGTGTGGTGGCGCGACATGGGCGTGGTCAACCTGCCTTCGGGCAAGCCGAGCATGAAACTGACCGGGGGCGCGTTGAAACGGCTTCAGGCGATCACGCCCGCGGGCTACGAGCCGCAGATCGATCTGACGATCTCCGACGAGGGGCCGATGGCGGTGGCCTTCGTCATCATTTCGGCGGTGCCGGCCAAGCCGCAGCCTTAGCGGCGCACGGCCCGCTGGTGTCAAGAGGGACACTGGCAGGTGCGTTGATGACGTATAAATATCGCGTAATGAAATGCGGTCCGGCATGTCGCGGAACCGCTGCATCCGGCTCGGACAGTGTGGAATAACCTACTGAAATCATGAGAGAAACGCGGTTCTCGTGCAGCCGGTCAAGCGCCGGGGCGGTTCGTTGCGCCTCGCCGGGCCAGCCGCTACAAGGCTGCGGGGCCTGAGTCCAGGGACATGAGGCAATGAGTTTGATGAGCGGCGCGAAGCGTAAAGAGGGCGGCCTCGGTGAATTCATCCGCCTGCTCATCCATGCCGGCATCATCGCGTTGGTGATCCGCACCTTCTTTTTCCAGCCGTTCAACATCCCCTCGGGCTCGATGAAGGCGACGCTGCTGGTCGGCGACTACCTGTTCGTCTCGAAGTACTCCTACGGCTACAGCCACTATTCGCTGCCGCTTTCGCCCAACATTTTCTCGGGCCGGATCGGTGCGTTCAGCAAGCCCGAGCGCGGCGACGTCGTCGTGTTCCGCCTGCCCAAGGAGGACAGCACCGACTACATCAAGCGAGTGGTCGGACTGCCGGGCGACAAGATCCAGATGATCGACGCGGTGCTGCACATCAACGGCCAGCCGGTGAAGCGTGAGCGCATCGAGGACTTCATCGACGAGGAAGAGGGCCGTCGCACCACGCGCGTGCGCCGCTGGCGCGAGACGCTGCCGAACGGCGTGAGCTACACGACGCTCGACCTGCCGTACAACCTGCAATCGGACAACACCGAGGTCTACGAGGTGCCGCCCGACAACTACTTCATGATGGGCGACAACCGGCATAACTCCACCGACAGCCGCTTCCCGCAGGTGGGTTTCGTGCCGTTCGAAAACATCATTGGCCGCGCGCAACTCATCTTCTTCTCAGTCCATGAGGGCGAGCGGGCATGGGAAATCTGGCGCTGGCCGTTCTCGGTGCGCTGGGGCCGCCTGTTCACGATCGTGCGATGAGGCGCGGAGCAAAGCCAGACACCGCACCAAAGCCGGCGCCACGCGACAGCGAGAGCGTGCGATCGGCTGCGCCGGAACCGGCAGCGGCTTCGCCGCCGGTCAAACGGCGCGCGCGCAGCACGCGAAAACGGGTCGTCGCCGCGACCGCGCTGGAAAAGACCATCGGCTACCGTTTCAAGGACCGCGACCTGCTCGACCGGTCGCTGACGCATATTTCGGTGTCCGGCGGCAACCGCGCAAACTCCTACCAGCGGCTGGAGTTTCTCGGCGACCATGTGCTCGGGCTGATCATCTCCGACATGCTGTTTCAGGCGTTTCCCAAAGCCGACGAGGGCGAGCTGTCGCGGCGGCTTGCCGATCTGGTGCGGCGCGAAGCCTGCGCCGATGTGGCGCGCGCGATCGAGCTCGGCCAGGCGATCCGGCTCGGCTCGTCCGAGAACAACGCCGGCGGCCGGACGCGAACCGCGATCCTCGCCGATGTCTGCGAGGCGCTGGTCGGGGCGGTCTACCTCGACGGCGGCTATCCGGCGGCCGAGAAGCTCGTCGAAAGGCTCTGGGGCGAACGGATGCGGACGCCGGCGCGGCCGCTGCGCGACCCGAAGACGGTCCTGCAGGAATGGGCGCAGGCGCGCGGCCTGCCGACGCCGGCCTATCGCGAGGTCGAGCGCACCGGGCCGCACCACAGCCCGGTGTTTCGCATCGAGGTGAAGCTCCCGAACAAGGAGCCGGCCGAGGGGTCCGGACGCTCGAAGCGTTCGGCCGAGCAGGCCGCCGCCGAGGCGCTGCTCAAGCGCGAGGGCGTGAAGACGGAACCGCTGTGATGGCCGAGCATGCGACCGGCACCGGAGCGGACACTCGCTGTGGCTTCATCGCGCTGATCGGCGCGCCCAACGCCGGCAAGTCGACGCTGACCAACGCGCTGGTCGGCAGCAAGGTCGCCATCGTCACGCCGAAGGTGCAGACCACGCGCACGCTCGTTCGCGGCATCGCGATGGAAGGGCCGGCCCAGCTCATATTCATCGATACGCCGGGGATCTTCGCGCCGCGGCGCAGGCTCGATCGCGCGATGGTGACAACCGCCTGGACCGGCGCTCACGACGCCGACGTGGTCGCGGTGCTGATCGACGCAAAGGCAGGCATCAACGACGAGGCCGAAGCGATCCTGAAAAAGCTCGACGAGGTGCGGCAGCCGAAGCTTCTGATCCTCAACAAGGTCGACATTGTCGAAAAGGAAAAGCTCCTGGCGCTGGCGCAGGCCGCCAACGAGCGCGGCAGGTTCGATGCGACCTTCATGATTTCGGCGCTGTCCGGAAGCGGTGTCGCCGACGTGCGGAAATGGCTCGCCGACCACGTGCCGGCCGGTCCGTGGCATTATCCCGAGGATGAAGTGTCCGATGCGCCGCTGCGCCAGCTTGCGGCGGAGATCACCCGCGAGAAGCTTTACCTGAAGCTGCACCAGGAATTGCCGTACCAGTCGACGGTCGAGACCGAGACCTGGACCGAACGCAAGGACGGCTCGGTGCGGATCGAGCAGACGATCTACGTGGAGCGTGAAAGCCAGCGCAAGATCGTGCTCGGCAAGGCGGGCCAGTCGATCAAGGCGATCGGCGAAGCGTCGCGACGCGAGCTTGCCGAGATCATCGAGAAGCCGGTGCATCTGTTCCTGTTCGTCAAGGTGCGCGAGGGCTGGGGCGACGATCCGGAGCGCTACCGGCAGATGGGGCTGGAATTTCCCAAGGAGTAAACAGGGCATGGATGCCCGGGCTTTGCTCGCTTCCCTGTTGCTGCTCGCGGGCGCGGCGGCGGCCGCGCAGGAGCACGATCGACGCGCCCTTCAGACCAACGAGGCGGACATCGCCGAACTGCAGGGCGGCGGCACGCTGGCCGTCAACGATCCGCTCGCGGTGTTTCTTGCCGTGCTCGGCAGCCTTCCCGAACGCGTGAAGGTGCTGCCGACCGAGAACTACTACTACGTCCGCTTCGCCCACAACGGCGTGCGCTACGTCGGAAACATCCGGCTTGCGGCCGCGGATCGCGACGACGGCAAGGTGCACTTCTCGTTCAGCGAGGAGCCGACCGACTGGAACGCGGAGCCGGCTGACCGTCACGGTACGTTCGGGGCCGTCGAGGGCGTGTTGGTCGAGAGGCTCGCGGCGCTCGAGTACCGCGTGTCGGCGCGAGGAAAAAGCGTCGGGTTTGCGCTCAATGATCTGTCGAAGGTCAAGCCGGCCGCGGGGTATCTGACGGCGGATGAACAGTTTCTCGGACCGGTGTTCGACGAGTCCGGCATCCGCTTTTTCTTCGTGTTCAACGCCCGGCTGAAGGTGTTTCACTTCCTGCTCGATGAGACCGGGCCCGTTGCCGACGAATTCGTCCCGCACAAGACGTTGAGCCGGACGGTCATCGGCAAACGCACCGGCTTTGCGCTCTACCTTTGGGACAGGCGGAAAATCCTGATCGGCGTCAACGAGCGGCAGTCTCGGCTCAACACCGCGCTGGACGGACCGTTCGACCAGCTTCCGGAAAATTTCATCGACGGCGACAGCTTGCGCGACGCCATGATCGCCGCTGATCCCGGCGTGAAAGGCAAGATCGACCGTTTCGGCAACCTCATCGACGGTTCGGCGCGGTTTCTGGTGCATCCCTATATGCTTTATCGCGAGGTCGGCGATCTTGCGGTTTTTCACCGCTGCGCAGCGTCGCGTGCGGTCAAGGCGTCCGACCGGCCACTGTGCTTTTTGATCCCGGACGACGAGGCGCAGCGCCGCAATCCGCGCCCGCTGGCGCTGAAGAAACGTTGAGGAGCCGCCCGGCAGGGACTAAGACTTAGCCATCCGATGGAATGGACCGACGAAGGCATCGTGCTGGGCACCCGCAAGCATGGCGAGGCCAACGCCATTCTTGAGGTGATGACCCACGGTCATGGACGCCATCTCGGGCTGGTGCGCGGCGGAGCAGGTTCCAGGCTTCGCCCGACGCTGCAGCCCGGCAATGTCGTGCGGGTGGTGTGGCGGGCGCGGCTCGACGAGCACCTGGGGCACTACCAGGTCGAGCCGCTGCACCTCTATGGCGCCTCGCAACTGACCGCCGCGCATGCGGTTTACGGCATCACGCATCTCGCCGCGCTGTGCCGGCTGCTGCCGGAGCGCGATCCGCACCCGGAGGTGCACGACCGTTTGGCCGCGATGCTCGATCTGTTCGGCGATCCGCTCGCCTTGGCGGTGGCGATGGTCCGCTTCGAGCTGCAGATGTTGGCCGAGCTCGGCTTCGGCCTCGATCTGGAAAGCTGCGCCGCGACAGGGGCCGGCGGTGATCTCGGTTTCGTGTCGCCGAAATCGGGACGTGCAGTGTCGCGGGCGGCGGCTGAGCCCTGGCAGGACCGGCTGTTCCGCCTGCCGGCGTTTCTGTCGGAGGACGTCACGCCATCGCTCGAAGACCTCGCCAACGGGTTCGCGCTGACCGGCTTCTTTATCGTTCGAAGAGTGCTTGAGCCGCGAGGACTGGCGTTCGTCGACGCGCGCGACGGCTTCCTGGCAGCCGTGCTTGGCCGACGGCCGCCGGCGCGCATCGCACTTTAGGGACCGTTCCCGCGCCGTCTGAGGCGTTCGCCTAGCGGCGGCTGCCGGTGTTCCAGCAGAACAGCCGGCCACAGGCCTCGCGGATGCAATTGGCCGGCACCTGATCGGCGGCCCGCGAAACCGGCGCGGAGCCAGCCGAGGAATACGACGCGTTGGCCGCGCCCTTCACCGAGCCGGCCTGGCTGGCCGAAATGTGCAAAAGGGAGAAGACGGCAGCGAGGCATGCCGCCATAGACAGATGACGCACGTTATGCACTCCACCACCTTGGGGGCCTCGGCCCAAGGCTCATTCGAAGCGCCGCATTAACCATAATTTGCCCGATCCCGGGGGTACCCGCAAGGCACATCGGCGGCAGATTTGATGTTTGGGGAATGTGCCGCCGTACCAATAACTTATCGCGACAATCTCAGTAACGACGCCAACGGCGCCACGGCCGCCAGGAGTAGCCGCCGGGCCGCCACCAGCAGACCCGCCGGCTGCTGTAGTAGCGGTGCCGGCAGACATAGACGACGTCCTCCAGGACGCTGGTTTCGTCCAGGGCAGCCTGAATTCCGAAAGCGGTGCCGACGGTCATGGCGCCGGCCGGCGTGGCGAGCGCCGCCGCCGTCACGATGGCGGAAGCGACGGTGAGCGAAAGCAGGATGCGGCGCATGGTGACCCTCCTCAGGTTGTCGTGGCGTGATCCGGTCTCGAAGTCGTTTGCAGGGCCCCGTGTACTCCAAGTCCGTCCCGGCTCGGCACATTCAGGTAGCCGATTCGATCTGCCTGCGACGCCGAAAAAAATCAGCCGGCCGCGAGCGCGGCCGGCTGGGCAAACCTCGAAAACTAAGACCGCCTACCACCTCCAACAGCCGTGGCGACGGCTGTTCCAGTGGTTGTGGCAAACTCCCCAGTGGCGGTGGCCGCTGTGATGACGATGGCCGTGACCACGCCCATGACCGCGTCCATGACCGCGCCCATGACCACGCCCATGACCACGCCCATGACCGCGCCCATGACCGCCCCCATGATGATGTTGCGCCCGGGCTTCGGAGGCCGTGGACGTGAGGAACAGGCCGGACACAGTCAGTGTGCCGGCGGCGTAGACCGCGAGAAGCGCTCCAGCCGCCAACACGCGCGCCAAGTACTTCCGCACAATGCCGCCAGAGTTGTTGGTCGCCATATTTGTTACCTCCAAATTCGTTTCGCCGAAGCGAAACTGTTCCAGCAAAGAGCTGTGCCACACGTGGCGCCCTTTGGCACCTTTTGATTGCTCCTTCTTGAAGCGGCGTATCGAAACCAAGCATGGCGCGGCCGATCAAGCGGCCTCGTTGTCGCAGTGCGGGACAAATTCGACAGACCGGCGAAATGCTCCGCCATATAGGCGTCACAACTTCGACGTTCCTGTATGCGGACTGCCATGCTTGACCCTTCTTTCCTGCCGATGCCATCGTTCGATCACGCTTCACGCATCGCCAGATTCCATGAAATTTCACGACCAGGGACAATGCGAAGGATTGCTCGGTCGCTTCCGCCGCCGTTCATCAGCCGTTCATAAAGTGAGATGATGTCCCGAAAGCCCGCCTACATTCTCGGAATCAACGCTTACGACCACGACGTCAGCGCGTGCCTTCTTCGCAGTGGCGAGATCGCCTTTGCAATTGCCAAGGAGCGGATCACGCGCCTCAAACACGCCAGCGGGTTCTACCAGGAGGTGATCGACTATTGCCTCGACGCCGAAGGCATCCGGCTCGATGACGTGGATCTGGTGGTTCGCAATTGCTACGTGCTCCCGGTCGACGATCTCGAACGGCGCCTCACCTACATGGAGATGCCGTTCTATCTGCCCGAGCCCGAGCGCGAGCAGGCCAGGCACAACCCGCTGTTCTGCGCGCAGTCCAACAAGGTGGTGAACATCTCGCACCATCTGGCGCATGCCTATAGCGGCTTTGCCGCGTGCCCGTTCGACGAAGGCGTGGTGATGGTGGTTGATGGCGTCGGCGGCTATCGCGCCGACGTGATGGAGGAGGTCCCCCCGGGCAGCAACACCGTGCCGCTCGCGCGCGAGTCCGAGAGCTATTACCGCTTCAGCGGTTCCAGGCTCGAACCGATCAAGAAGGTCTGGCTCGAGCCGGCGCGGGGATTTCTCAGCGACGAATTCTTCAACATGCCGGGGCTCGGCGCGGTCTACAGCCGCGTCTCGACCTATGTGTTCGGCGACTGGAACAAGTGCGGCGAGCTGATGGGGCTTGCGCCCTACGGCCGGCCGCATGCGGTCAAGCCGTTTCTCGAACTCGACAACGGCGAGCTGAAGGTGGCGCCGTGGCCCGCGGCGTACGATCAGCCGTGGCTCACCGAGACCACCACCGAGCGGAAGTGGGAGGCAAGCCCTTCCATGAAGCATTGGGAGGATCTGGCCTGGCAGATCCAGGACGACACCGAGCGCGTGCTGCTCGCGCGCGCCAGGTGGCTGCGCGAAACCACCGGCGCGAAGAACCTCTGCATTGCCGGCGGCGTCGGTCTCAACTGCGTCGCCAACGGCGTGCTCGCCCGGGAAGCCGGCTTCGAGAACGTCTGGATCCAGCCGGCCGCGGGCGACGACGGCATTGCCATCGGCTGCGCCTACTTCGGGCATCTCGCGGTCCAGAAGCAGCCGCGCACGCATGTCATCAAGCACGCTTTTTTCGGCAAGCCGTACCGCGACGAGGAGATCAAGGACGCCGTCAGCAAGCGGATGGTCCGGCTGGTGAGCAACGCCGTTCCGAGCCCCGACGTCTGCAAGGAGACGGCGAAAATTCTCGCCGATGGCAACATTGTCGGCTGGTTCCAGGGCCGTTCCGAGTTCGGCCCGCGCGCGCTCGGCAACCGCAGCATTCTGGCCGATCCGCGCACCGCCGAGATGAAGGACATCCTTAACAGCCGGGTGAAGCACCGCCAGCCGTTCCGGCCGTTCGCGCCGATCGTGCTGAAGGAGCGGGCCGACGAGATTTTTCTCGGGCCGGGCGACTCCCCCTACATGCTGATGGCGAAGCACGTTGCGCCGGAATGGAAGGATCGGATCCCGGCGATCGTGCATGTGGACGGCACGGCGCGGGTGCAGACGGTCGACGAGGAGGCGAACCCGAGGCTCTACCGGCTGCTGAAGGAATTTGACGCGCTCACCGGCGTGCCGGTGCTGGTCAACACGTCGTTCAACATCAAGGGCGAGCCGATCGTCGAGACGCCGGAGGATGCCATCAATTGTTTCCTCGGCACCGGCATCGACTATCTGATCCTGCACGACACGGTGATGTCGAAGAACGCGGCGCACCGGTTCCTGTCGCCGATCATCGGGGTCTATTCCGACGTCAAATACATCGTGCAGAGCGGGATGAACCCGGGCTGACTCCAATCTCTCGGTGGTCGTTCCGGGAATTCGGCGTCCTTCAATCGAACCGGTTCCAACGGCCTGTTTGAGGGGCTGGAATCTTCGCTTGTCCGGGTGATTCGGACGCAGTACCCAAGCCGCCATGGGTAAACAGCTGATTCCCCCCGAACCGTCCGACGTCCAGGAAATCGCGCTGCGCGACGCCCTGGAGGAGCGCTATCTCGCGTACGCGCTCTCCACCATCATGCATCGGGCTCTGCCCGACGCGCGCGACGGGCTCAAGCCCGTGCACCGGCGCATCCTCTACGGGATGCGGCTCTTGCGGCTCGACCCGGGCGCGACGTTCAAGAAGTCGGCCAAGATCGTCGGCGACGTGATGGGTAACTTCCATCCGCACGGCGACCAGGCGATCTATGACGCGCTGGTGCGGCTCGCGCAGGACTTCGCCTCGCGCTACCCGCTGATCGACGGGCAGGGCAACTTCGGCAACATCGACGGCGATAACCCCGCCGCCTACCGCTACACCGAGGCGCGGATGACCGAGGTCGCCCGGCTTCTGCTCGACGGCATCGACGAGGATGCGGTCGACTTCCGGCCGAACTACGACGGCCAGTCGACCGAGCCGGTGGTCCTTCCGGGCGCGTTTCCCAATCTCTTGGCCAATGGCGCGCAAGGTATCGCAGTCGGCATGGCCACGGCGATCCCGCCGCACAATGTGCACGAGATCTGCGACGCCGCGCTGTTCCTGATCGACAATCCGAACGCGCGGGCGAAGACGCTCTTGAAGTACATCAAGGGCCCGGACTTCCCGACCGGCGGCGTGGTGGTCGATCCGCCGAACGTGATCGCCGAGGCTTACGCGACCGGACGCGGCTCGTTCCGCGTGCGCGCGAAGTGGACGAAGGAAGAGACCGGCCGCGGCACCTACCAGATCGTCGTCACGGAAATCCCGTGGCTGGTGCAGAAGCAGCGCCTGATCGAGCGCATGGCGGAGCTTTACAACGAGAAAAAGCTGCCGCTGGTCAACGAGTTCCGCGACGAGTCGACCGAGGACGTGCGCATCGTCATCGAGCCGAAGTCGCGCGC
>JAIESC010000087.1 GCA_019746355.1 Xanthobacteraceae bacterium
ACGTCGGCGCGGCGCAGCGCGTCGTAGTGCGAGAGCAGCGTATCGTCGCCGATGTCGCCGCCGTCGCGGCGCGCCGCCACGGCAAGCTCGCCGATGGTGGCGGCGTCGCGCAAGCCGAGATTGAGCCCTTGCGCGCCGATCGGCGGCACCAGATGCGCGGCCTCGCCAATGAGCGCGATGCGGCCCGCTCCGAACGCTTGCACCGTCTCGACCGCGAGCGGAAACACGCCGCGCCCCGGCTCGACCGTGACCTTGCCGAGCAGCGAATGTGAGCGCTGTTCGATCTCGGCGTTGAGCGCGTCGCCATCGAGCGACTGCAGCCGTTCGGCGTCGGGCGGGCCGGTGACGCAGACGAGGCTTGAACGGTGGCCGGGCAGGGGCACCAGCGTGAACGGTCCGGCCTCGGTGTGGAATTCCGTCGACGTGTCGTGATGCGGCCGCGTGTGCGCGAGATTGAACGTCAGCGCGGTCTGCGGATAGCCGCGGCCGCGGCTGTCGATGCCGGCCGCCGCGCGGCAGAGCGAGCGCCGTCCGTCGGCGCCGACCACGAGGCGGGCGGCGACGGCCTCGCCGTTCTTCAGCGTTATCGTCGCGCCGCTGTCGCGGCTCTCGACCGTGACCGCCTCGTCCTCGATCCGGACGAGGCCCTCGATCGTCGCGGCGCGCGCCTCGAGCGCCGCGACCAGGTGCCGGTTCTCGATGTTGTGGCCGAACGCGTCGAGGCCGATCTCGGCGGCGGCGAACCGCACCTCGGGCGCGCGAATGAGCCGTGCGGTGGCGTCGACGATGCGCATGACGCGAAGCGGCGCGGGGGAGCCTGCGCAATGGCTCCACACGCCGAGCGTGTCGAGGGCCGCGACCGAACCCGCAAGCAGCGCGCTGGTGCGATGGTCCGGCGGTGTCCGGCGGGCAATCAGCGCGGTCTCGATCCCGGCACAGGCCAGCGCAATGGCCGCGGTCAGACCCGCCGGTCCCGCGCCGACAACCGCCGCTTCCACGGTTAATGGTCCGGTTGGTGGTCTTGCCATGCCCATTACCTATCGCTTCCGGCGCTCCGGGAGGAGAGGCGGAAACCATGATCGGCTGTGCCGATTTCGCAAGCCCGCCCAATAGGGTATCTGTCAAACGTGACCGATTACGTCCATCAGGATGGGCTCGCGCATCTGCCGGCCGCTGAAACGCGGCTGTCGGGCGTGCTCGCGCGGCCGAAACGTATCGCGCTCGTCTGTGTCGCGGTGCTGACCGCGCTGGGGTGGCTGTCGCTCGCGCTGATGAGCTCCGGCAGCGCAACGGGCCTTTGGCAGGCGCTTTGCCAGCCGGGTGGCGCGGGCACTTTCGGCGATCTCGCGCTCGCCGCGCCGATGTGGGCGGCGATGACCTTGGCCATGATGCTGCCGACCGCGGGCCCGATGGTCCTGACCTATGCCGAGATCGCCGACACCGCCGCGCGCAAGGGCGAGCCGGTGGTGTCGCCGCTGGTGCTGACCGCGGGCTATGTCGCGGTGTGGCTCGGCTTCGCGCTCGCGGCTTCGGTGCTGCAATGGGGCCTCGTGCGCGCGGGGCTGATGACCGGAGGCAGCGTCGACCGCGCCGTGGCCGGCGCGATCTTTATCGCCGCAGGCCTCTATCAGTTCTCCGCGCTCAAGCAGTCCTGCCTGACGCAGTGCCAGCGGCCGTTTCCGTTCTTCTTCTCGAACTGGACCGAGGAGCGGGACGGCGTGTTCCGGCTTGGCCTCCGCCAAGGGCTTTACTGCCTCGGCTGCTGCTGGGCCGCGATGCTGGTGATGTTCGCGGTCGGCACGATGAATGTCGTTTGGATGGCCGCGCTGGGCGTGCTGATGACGATCGAGAAGCTTTCGACCACGCCGCACTTCAGCCGGGCGGTCGGGGCGGCGTTTATCGCGATCGGTGCAGTGATAGCCGGATTGTCCGTGGTGTAGGGGGCGTCGATGGATTTGAACGAAGAGATGCGTGTCGTCGATCCCTGGTCGATCAAGGGCGAGCTGACGCTGTCGTGCAACTGCGAGGTGTTCTGCCCCTGCGTGCTCTCGCTCGGCACGTCGGCGCCGACCGAGGGCTATTGCCAGACCTGGGCGGCGGTGAAGATCGACCAGGGCCATTTCGGCGACACCGACCTCTCCGGCGTGAAGTTCGGCTTCATGGCGGACATTCCCGGCCGCCTCGGCCGCGGCAACTGGACGGTGGCGCTGTTCGTCGACGACAAGGCGCCAGTCGCGGCGTCGAAGGCGCTGACCTGGATCATGACCGGCCGGGCGGGCGGCTCGACCGCGCTTTTGAAGATCCTCGCCGGCTCGTTCCTCGGCGTGCGCCAGGTGCCGATCGTCTACGAGCGGCAGGGCGACACACGGATCGTCAAGGTCGACAAGATCGTCGACGGCGCGATCACCCCGGTGCGCGGCAAGGACCAGGGGCCGGTCGTGATCCGCAACAGCCAGTACTGGATCGCGCCCGACATCACCGTTGCCCGGGCCGAGCGGTCGCGCTTCCGCCTGTTCGGCCGCAACTGGAATTTCGAGGGCCGCTCGTCGGAAATCTGCCAGCTCGACTGGGGCAACCAGAAGAAGCGGTGATCCCGCTTCCGCGCGGGGCGCTGCGGCGGTAGAACTCCTGCCGTGGGCGCGCTGGCATTCTCAGTTCACATCTTCACCGCGTGCGGCGCAGGGCTTGCGCTGCTGGCGATGGTGGCCGCGGTCGCCCACGACTGGCCGCTGATGTTCCTGTGGCTGGGGCTCGCCCTCGTCGTCGACGGCATCGACGGCACGTTTGCGCGCGCGGCGGGCACGGCGGAAAACGCGCCGCGCTGGTCCGGCGAGGTGCTCGATCTCGTGGTCGACTTCACCACCTACGTGTTCGTGCCGGCCTATGCCATCGTCTCGGCGGACCTGATGCCGAAGGAGTGGGCGCTGCCGGCAGGGTTCATCATTGCCGTCACGGCGGCGCTCTATTTTGCCGACACCAACATGAAGGCCGACGACAATCATTTCGTCGGCTTCCCGGCGGTCTGGAACCTGATCGCGTTTTATCTGTTGCTGCTTCGGCCGGTGCCCTGGGTGACCATCGTGACGATCGCGGCGTTTGCGGTGCTGACGTTCATGCCCATCCGTTTCGTGCATCCGTTCCGCGTCCGCAGCCTGCGGACAGTGACCGTGACCATGCTGGTGCTCTGGGCGCTGCTGGCGCTCATCGCCGTGTGGGAGAGCCTCGCGCCGCCGTTCTGGGTTGTTGCGGCATTGTGCCTGGTCGGGCTCTACTTCCTGGTGATCGGACTGGTCCCCGTACGCACCAGCCATAGATAAGGGCCCATGCTCGAACTTCTCACCGACTGGAATGCCTGGGCGGCTCTCGCCACGCTCACCGCGCTCGAAGTCGTCCTCGGCATCGACAACATCGTCTTCATCTCGATCCTGGTGTCGCGCTGCTCGCCCGAACAGGCCCTGCGCGCGCGGCAGATCGGGCTCGGGCTCGCCTTCCTGTTCCGCATCGCCATGCTGTTTACGCTGACCTGGCTGATGCATCTGACGTATCCGCTGTTCTCGGTCTTCGGCACCGCCATTTCCTGGCGCGATATCATCCTGATCGGCGGCGGCCTGTTCCTGATCGCCAAGGCCACCCACGAGATCCACAACGAGGTCGAGCACGTCGAGACGGATGGTGCGGCGAACGTCGCGACGCAGTCCTTCGGCATGGTGGTGGCGCAGCTCGTCGTCATCGATCTGGTGTTCTCGCTTGACTCGATCATCACCGCGATCGGCATGGTCGAGCACATCGAGATCATGATCGGCGCGGTGGTCATCGCCATGATCGTGATGTACGTCGCGTCGGGACCGGTCGCGGCCTTCATTGCCGAATACCCGACGACCAAGATGCTGGCGCTTTCCTTTCTGGTGCTGATCGGCGTGGCGCTGGTCGCCGAGGGCTTCGACTTCCACATCCCGCGCGGCTACATTTACTTCTCGATGGCCTTTGCCTGTGCGGTCGAGTTCTTCAACGTCTTGGCGCGGCGCAAGCGGAGGCGCACGCGCAAATGAGGACCAGTGAATGCCCGTCGTTCTGATTACCGGCGCGGGTCGCGGCATCGGCGCTGCGACCGCAAGCCTCGGCGCGGCGCGCGGCTACGACGTCGCTGTCACCTACAAGACCGACGCAAAATCCGCGGACGAGGTGGTCGCCGCGGTCAAGGCGCAGGGCCGGAACGCGGTCGCGATCAAGGCCGACATGGCGTCCGAGGCCGACATTGCGCGGATGTTCGAGGAGGCCGACGCGCTCGGGCCGCTCACTCACTTTGTCTACAACGCCGGCATTCCCGGCACCGCCGGGCGGCTGGAGGCTGCCGCTCCGGCGATGATGCGCGAGGTGATCGAGGTCAACGTGCTCGGCGCGCTGTGGTCGATGCAGCACGCGATCCGCCGCATGTCGAAAAAGCACGGCGGGCCGGGCGGTGCGGTGGTGCTGCTTTCGTCGGTCGCGGCCGACATCGGCGGGCCCAACGAGTATGTCTGGTACGCCGCCTCCAAGGGCGGCATCGAGTCGATGACCTATGGGCTCAGCAAGGAATTGGCAGGCGATGGCATTCGGGTGAACTGCGTGTCGCCCGGCGCGAGCGAAACCCGCATCCACGCCGACGCCGGGACGCCGGACAAGCTCGCCAAGGTCGGGCCGATGATCCCGATGGGCCGCGTCGGCAAGCCCGAGGAGAGCGCCGAGGCGGTGCTGTTTCTGCTCTCGGACGCCGCGTCCTATATCAGCGGCACGGTCCTGCGCGTCGCCGGTGGGCGCTGATCTCTCCACTCGTCATTCCGGGACGCCGCGCAGCGGCGGGCCCGGAATCCCGCGACATAGGCATGCCCTGCTTGTCTGGATTCCGGGCTCGCGGGCTTACGCCCGCGCCCCGGAATGACAGCGGAGAGGTTCTTGCGCCAATCCTTCGCGCCCCTATGATCGCGCCCCGATGAAGCGCGCGCGTGGAGTTGCGTGCTCAAATAAGGGAGTGAAACCATGACCGCAGCAGTCCGCGTGCACAAGCACGGCGGCCCCGAAGTCCTGACCTACGAGCAGATCGAGATCGGCGCGCCGGGGCCCGGCCAGGTCAAGCTCAAGCAGCATGCCGCCGGCGTGAACTACATCGATACTTATTTTCGCATGGGCATGTACCCGTCGCCGGTCGGTCTGCCGTTCGTCTCCGGCAACGAGGGGGCGGGCGAGGTCATTGCCGTCGGCCCTGGCGTGACCGACCTCAAGGTCGGCGACCGCGTCGCTTACGTGGTGGCGCTCGGCGCTTATGCCGAGGAGCGGCTGATGCCCGCCGACCGCGCGGTGAAGATCCCCGACGGCATCACCTACGAGCAGGCCGCGGCGATGATGCTCAAAGGCATGACCGCGGAATACCTGCTGCGCCGGACCTACAAGGTGCAGAAGGGCGACAACATCCTGGTCCATGCCGCGGCCGGCGGCGTCGGCCTGATCCTGTGCCAGTGGGGCAAGGCGCTCGGCGCCAACGTCATCGGCACGGTCGGCACCGAGGACAAGGGCAAGCTCGCGCAGGCGAACGGCTGCGACCACATCATCTACTACCGCAAGGAGGACTTCGCGGCGCGGGTCAAGGAGATCACCAAGGGCGAGCTTTGCGCCGTGGTGTATGACGGCATCGGCAAGACCACGTTCCCGGCCTCGCTCGACTGCCTGCGCCCGCTCGGCATGTTCGCAAGCTTCGGCAGCGCGTCGGGCCAGATCGACGCCTTCAACATCAACATCCTGCAGACCAAAGGCTCGCTGTTTGCGACGCGGCCGACGCTCAACACCTACGCGGCCAAGCGGGCCGACCTGCTCGACATCGCCAAGAACCTGTTTGAGGTGGTCGGGAGCGGCAAGGTCAAGATCCCGGTCAACCAGAAGTACAAGCTCAAGGACGCGGTGAAGGCGCACCAGGACCTGGAAGGCCGCAACACCACCGGATCGACCATTCTGGTCCCGTAGCGAGGCACCGTCATTCCGGGGCGCGTGCGAAGCACGCGAACCCGGAATCCAGTCGGGAAGGCGGTGTTTGCATCTGGATTCCGGGTTCGCACGCTGTCGCGTGCGCCCCGGAATGACCGTGGGGATGGCGTCGCATGCCCTGGCCCTTGACCCGGGCATAATTTTTGCGTGCAAGGGAGGCGACAGACCTTGTTAGAATCTCGGTTCAATCCGTGCAGGTGAAGCCGTCCCAAAATCGTCGGAATGAACCGCAGGAAGCAGGGCGACCCGGAATCCTTTGTACCGTTTTCTCAATGCCATTCGGACGACGAAAAGGGACCAGACAACCCCCACAACGGTGCCCAAGGCCTGCGCAAGCCATGGAAGATGTTGAAAGCCCAAGGACAGTCGGACGATCCCGATCGCAACACCGACAGCGAAACCGACCGCCAATGAACCCAGCAAGCTTCGCCACAGAACCAGCCACCATATGCTGAGTGTCCGCTGCCACGTCAGCTCCAGTTCCTGCATTCTCGTCCCCTTGGTTCGAGCCGGCCGGTCCTGCTCACAGGCGAAAAGCCATCCGAGGCCGTAGCTGGAAAGGCTGGCAGAGCGATAGCACCTGGACAAGCAATGATTTGGAAGTGAAGTAGATCGATGGATGTTTTTGCTGGCGAATGGCTGAACCTGCTGATCCGCTGGGCGCACATGGTCGTCGCCATCGGCTGGATCGGCACCTCGTTCTATTTCATGGCGCTCGATTACACGCTGATGAAGCGCGAGAAGATGAACCCGGGCGTCATGGGCACCGCCTGGCAGGTGCACGGCGGCGGCTTCTATCACGTGGAGAAATACACGGTTGCACCGGCGACCCTGCCGGAGGTGCTGCACTGGTTCAAATGGGAGGCCTATCTCACCTGGCTCACCGGCTTCGGCCTGCTGGTCGTTCAATACTACCTGCATGCCGACGCATTCCTGATCGATCCTGCGGTGATGCCGCTCGCGCCGTGGCAGGCGATCGCGATCTCGATCGCTTCGCTCGCCGCCGGGTGGTTCATCTATGACGGGCTGTGCCGCAGCAAGATCGGCGACAACACGGTGTGGCTTGCGATCTGCGTGTTCGCGCTGATCCTGATCGCCTCGGTGCTCTACACCAAGGTGTTCTCCGGCCGCGGCGCCTTCATCCATGTCGGCGCGCTGGTCGGCACCATCATGGCGGTCAACGTGTTCGGCGTGATCATCCCCGGCCAGAAGAAGATGATCGCGCAGATGATCGCCGGAGAAAAACCCGATCCGCGCTACGGCCTCGTCGGCAAGCAGCGTTCGACCCACAACAACTACCTGACGCTGCCGGTGCTGCTGATGATGGTGTCGCAGCACTATCCGTTCCTGTTCAGTCATCCGCAGTCGTGGCTGATCGTGGCGCTGATCATCATCAGCGGCGCGCTGGTCCGCCACATGCTGAACCGCGTCGACGCCGGCGACGACTGGAACAGCTATGGCTGGACCCTGCCGCTGGCGGCGATGGCGCTGATCGGCGCGATCTATGTGACCGCGCCGCAGTCGCGCGCCGTCAGCACGGCAGGGGGCGCCGTGACCGATGCGGACGCGCAGAACATCGTCACCAAACACTGCCTGATGTGCCATGCGAAGCACCCTTCGCATCCTGCGTTCAAGGAGCCGCCCAAAAACGTGTCGCTCGAGACGGTCGCCGAGATGCGGCGCTATGCGCAACAAATCTATATGCAGACCGTGCAGAATCGGGCCATGCCGATGGGCAACCAGACCGGCATGACCGACGAGGAACGCGACACGCTCGGCCGCTGGATCAATCGCGGCAAGTAGCACCAAGGCGGGCCGCGGCAGCAGCCGGCGAAGGAGCCGAGAGTCCCGCAAATGAGTCTCGACACGGATCGTTCGCCGCAGCCGCCGCCAAATCGACCACCCACAAATCCGCCCTGGGGGGTCGGCGCGACGCTCGCCTGGACGGTGACGGCGTTCGCGGTCAGCATGCTGATTGCGACCGCCGTGTTCGGCCTGTGGTCGGCCGGGCGTCCGCGCCCAGTGTCGTCCGCCTATGACGGGGTGGTCATTACCATCGGCACGGTCGTGTCGGTCCCGGTGCAGATCGCCGTGCTGAGCTTTGCCGCACAGCTGCGGCGATGGCCGGCGGCCGTCTATCTCGGCCTTGTCGTGCCGCGCCGCGCCGAGGTCATCGTTGCCGTGGTTGCGGTGATCGCGCTCAATCTCACCTTCGATGCGATCCTCTATGTCAGCGGCCGCGATATCGTGCCGCCGTTTCAGGTCGAGGTCTGGCGCAGCGCCGCGGAGGCCGGCTGGCTCCTCCCGCTGATCGTCGCCATCGTCGTCGTCGCGCCGATCGGTGAGGAGGTCGCCTTCCGCGGTTTCCTGTTCCGGGGCTGGGGCAAGCCCGGCTGGGAGATGCATGCCGTCGCGGCCATTGCGCTCGCCTGGGCTTTGCTGCACATCCAGTACGACTGGCTGGGCATGGCGCAGATTTTCGTGGCGGGGCTGGTGCTGGGCTGGTTTCGCTGGGCCACCGGCTCGACCATTCTCACCATCGGGATGCATATTCTGGTCAATTGCCAATCCATGCTCGAGACCTGGATCAAGATGGAATTCTTCCCGTGAGCCGGCCCGATCCCGAGGCGCTCGGCGCCCGTGCCTATGCGATGATCGCCGAGCTCGCGCAGATCAGCGCCGAGCCGTCGCGCCTGGTGCGGCAGTTTCTCACGCCGGAGCACCGCAGAGCAGCCGATCTCGTCGCATCCTGGATGCAGAAGGCCGGCCTTGCGGTCAGCGAGGACGCGCTCGGCACGCTGCGCGGCCGCTACGGCACGCCGCGGCGGCGGCTGCTGATAGGCTCGCACATCGACACCGTGATCGACGCCGGCAAGTATGACGGCCCGCTCGGCGTCATCGCCGGCATCCTCGCGGTCGAGCCGTTCGCCCGGTCCAAGGCCAAGCTGCCGTTCGGCATCGACGTGCTGGCGTTCGGCGACGAGGAAGGCTCGCGCTTTCCCGCCACCATGACCTCATCGTCGGCCTGTGCCGGCGTGTTCGAGAGCGAGGCGCTGACCGCCGCCGACGCCAAGGGGGTGACCTTGACCGCGGCGCTGCGCGCTTACGGCAAGATGCCCCAGGACATTGCGGCCGCGGCCTACCGGCCGCAGGACGCCGCCGCCTACGTTGAGGTGCATATCGAGCAGGGGCCGCTGCTCGAGGCCAAAGGCGAGCCGCTCGGCGTCGTCACCGGCATCGTCGGCCAGAGCCGGCTGCGCGTCATCGTGACTGGCGAGGCGGGCCACGCCGGCACCGTGCCGATGGCGCTGCGCCGTGACGCGTTGGCCGGGGCCGCCGAAATGGCGCTGGCGGTCGAGCGGATCGCGCGCAAGAACCCTGAGGACGGCATGGTCGGCACCGTCGGCCGCATCGAGGCGATGCCCGGCGCGGTCAACATCGTTCCCGGCCGCGCGGTGTTCACCGTCGACCTGCGCTCGCTCACCGACGAGCTGCGGCTCGCCGCGGTGGAGCGCTTCAAGGCCGACGTGGAGGTCATCGCGCAGGCGCGCGGCTTGAAGGCAGTTGTCGAAAATTTCCACGAGGTCGCCACCGCCCATTGCGCGCCTCAGCTTCAGGACGCGCTTGGCGCAAGCGTCACCGAGCTTGGCCACAATGCGATCCGGCTGCCGTCGGGTGCGGGCCACGACGCGCAGATCATGTCGCGGCTCTGTCCCTCGGCCATGCTGTTCGTGCGCTGCCGCGGCGGCGTCAGCCACAATCCGGCGGAGTTCGCGAGCGTCTCCGACATGGGGCTCGCGATCACGGCGCTGATCCGCTTTATCGAGAAATTCCAGCCGGGCTAAGGCATGTTTACAGTCGGGGATTCCCAAGTCGGTAGAAAATTGATTCAAGGCTGAGAAATGGAGATCAGTCTTGATTCGATGACGTTGAGCGACGCGCAGTGGGAGCGGATTGCGCCAGAGTTGTCGGGCAAAGCCGGTGACGGTCAAGCCTTGAGCATCGCAAAATGACCTTCGAGCAGATCGGCTATTTTCTGGCGCTCGCCGAGGAGGGAAGTTTTGTCGGTGCGGCACGGCGCTGCGGGATATCCCAACCCTCGCTGAGCAATGCCATCAAGTCTTTGGAGGCGGTGCTGGGCATGCCGCTCTTCAAGCGAACGGCCAAGGGCGCCGAGCTCACAGCCTTCGGAAGAAAGATGCATCCGCTCCTGAGCGGGCTTCACCACGACAGGCATCGGGCTCTCCAATTCGCGCGTGCCTTCAATCGTTCTTCCAATGGAAGGTCGGTTGCTCGGCATGGCCTCCCGCGCCGGCAATCACGGCTGGGGCAAGCTGCCCGGATCGCCAGGTTGAGCCGTCGGCGCGGCGCCCTGGCACTCGTCACGCTGTTTGTTTGCGCGACGATTGTGATCTCGGGTCCGGCATCGGCCGGCGAGAACGATGTGGAGATTGCCGTCCGGGAAACGTTGCCGGCCCCGTTCCGTTGCAGCCGGACCACCGAGCCGGCGCTCGATTGCCGGCACGACAACGCCGCTGATCACACCATGGTTTTGGAATTGGCGTCCGGCCCCGATGGTCCGTCGGCGACATTGGCCCACGATTACGATGACGCAGGCAGGCACCAGTTGTTCGCAATCGTGCGCGGGTTTTTCATCAGGCTCGGTGTGCCTGCCGACGCATTCGATGAGCGCGTTGCGCAGGCACAATGGCAACCCAGGCGCCAGCCCGCGAACGGTCGCCACATTCTGTGCTTTCACACCGGGTTTGGTGACCGGGTGACGCGTGAGATTTTCGCGACGGCCGCCGATGAAGCTCCAATGCTGGCTCAGGCCGGCGGCGGTTGACTTTTATTCAACCGGGCTTATACATGTTCCTGTTTTGTTCGATTGAAGAGCGCCGTCGATCGCGGCCTCTGCCGAGAGAGCAGAATGCGGTGCCCGACAACTGGCATCGCGTTGGAGCGCCGGGAGGCGCCGGGCCCTACGTCACTGGGCCAGCGCGCCCGAAGCGGCAACCCCTGGTAACAGGGGACCTGCCGTGGCGCGCGGCGGACCCCGGATTTGGGTTCGCCAACCGGCGGCGATCCGCCGGTGGCGCCTCCCGGCGCTCCAACCCTCTTTCCAGAGGGCGGAAAAAGGGTACAGGGCGAGCCCGGCAGCCCTAAAAAAGTGAAGTCGCCGGGCAGCATGGCGTTGGCTATGCCGCCGTTTGAAAAGTGAAGCCAGTGAAGCCGTGGTGGCTCAGCGCCAGCCGAGGCCCGGAGCGACATGCTTCAGGATCGCTTCGATGACATGGGCGTTGTAGTCGACGCCGAGCTGATTGGGCACGGTCAGCAGCAGCGTGTCGGCTTCGGCGATCGCTTCGTCCTGCTTGAGCTGCTCGATGAGGACGTCCGGCTCGGCGGCGTAGCTCTTGCCGAAGATGGCGCGCGTGTTGTCGCCGAGGAAGCCGACCTGGTCCTCGCTCTCGCTGTCACGCCCGAAATAGGCGTGGTCGCGCTCGTCGACCAGCGCGAAGATGCTGCGGCTCACCGACACCCGCGGTTCGCGTTTGTGGCCGGCCTCTTTCCACGCCTCGCGGAACACGCGGATCTGCTCGGCCTGCTGGACGTGAAACGGCTTGTCGCTCTCGACCACCTTGAGCGTCGAGCTCTGCATGTTCATGCCGAGCTTGGCGCCCCAGACCGCGGTGGCGTTCGAACCCGCCCCCCACCAGATCCGGTCGCGCAGGCCCTCCGAGTAAGGCTCGACGCGAAGAAGCCCCGGCGGGTTCGGGAACATTGGTTGCGGGTTCGGCTGCGCAAAGCCCTTGCCCCGGATCACCTCGAGAAACACCTCGGTGTGACGCCGCGCCATCTCGGCGTCGGTCATCCCCTCGGGCAGCGCGAAGCCGAAGTAGCGCCAGCCGTCGATCACCTGCTCGGGCGAGCCGCGGCTGATGCCGAGTTGCAGGCGTCCGCCGCTGATCAGGTCGGCCGCCCCCGCGTCCTCCGCCATGTACAGCGGGTTCTCGTAGCGCATGTCGATGACCGCGGTGCCGATCTCGATCCGCTTGGTCCTCGCGCCGACCGCGGCCAGCAGCGGAAAAGGCGAGCCGAGCTGGCGGGCGAAGTGATGCACACGGAAGTAGGCTCCATCCGCGCCGAGCTCCTCGGCCGCGACCGCGAG
The DNA here is from genome assembly GCA_019746355.1 of Xanthobacteraceae bacterium. The sequence goes on from JAIESC010000087.1 coordinate 12,185, forward strand.
CTCGATCGATTGCAGGAGGGCGTCGGCCCCGGTTCGCGTCTGCGATTGCGGCGAGGGCGTCCAATGGCCGAATGACAGGAAGCCGATCTTTTTCATGGGAATGACACTAGCTTTCGAGGCGTTCCGCGATGGTGCGGAAGGTGGGAGCGGCCGTGCGGCGCATTTCGATGATGGGAATGGCGCGCGCGAAGCGCCTGATCGTTTCGATTGTGCTCTCGATTGCCACCGGCGAGCCGGGCGTTTCGTTCACGACAACGGCTTTTACGGCAAGGTCGCGCCGCATCAGCACGTCGAGGGCGGTCAGCGTATGGCTCAGGCTGCCGAGATAGCTGCCCGTCACGAGCAGAAGCGGAATGTTCAGCGCGATCATCCAGTCGAGCACCGTGCGCCGGCCGTCGAGCGGCACCATGATGCCGCCGATGCCTTCGATCAGCAGCATGCCTTTGTTGCTTGCGATCGCGGCCTGCGAAAACTCCACCAGGCTGTCGAAATCGATCGAGCGGCTTTCGCGCTGCGCCGCCATGTCGGGCGAGAGCGGTGCCGCGAAGCGCCAGGGCGAGATGCGCTCGATCTCGGCCGGCGTGACCGCGCGGCCGAGCGCGGTCAGCAACACGCCCGCATCGCTTGTGTCGGCCGATGCGGGATCGAAACCGGTCGCAACGGGTTTGAGCGCCTCCACCGGCCGCCCGGCTGCCCGCCAGTGCCGGATCAGCCCCGCTGCGACGTAGGTCTTGCCAATGTCGGTGCCGGTCGCGGTGATGAAGAACGCGCTCATCGGTTGCCGAGCACGCGGGTGCGGACCAACTCGGCGAGGCGCGCAATCGCCTCGTCCGGATGGGCGGCGCTGAACGAGAAGCGCAGGCGGGCGGTGCCTTCCGGCACGGTCGGTGGACGGATCGCGACGGCGAGGAAGCCTTCGACCTCCAGCAGCTTCGAGGCGTCCAGCGCGGCCTGTGCCTCGCCGATCACCAGCGGCACAATCGAGCTTTGCGCCGGCGGCAACTGGGTGGCTCCGGTAAAGGAGCGGGCCTTTTGAAGCGGCACCGCCAGACGTGCCGGTTCGCGCTCGATCAGGTCGAGCGCCGCGATCGAGGCCGCAACCACCGGCGGCGGCAGGCCGGTCGTGTAGATCAGCGTCCGGGCGCGGTTGCGGATCAGATCGATCACCGGCTGCGAGGCGCAGATGTAGCCGCCATAGGCCCCGATCGCCTTGGACAGCGTGCCGATCCGCAGCGGGACGCCGGCGCGGGCGGCGCTTCCGAAATCGAGATCATGCGCGTCATCGGCCATCAGCCAGGCGTCGGTCTGGTTGGCAAGCGCCGCGAGCTCGGCGAGCGGTGCGCGGTCGCCGTCCATCGAAAACACGCCTTCGGTGATGATCAGGGCGCGCGCATGCCGGCCGCGATGCGCGCCGAGCAGCTGCTTCACGTGGTCGACGTCATTGTGGCGGAAGGAAACGACCTCCGCCCGCGACAGCCGCGCGCCGGTCCAGAGGCTCGAATGCGCGAGCTCGTCGATCAGGATCAGGTCGCCGCGCCCGGCGAGCACCGGCGCAATCCCGGCATTGGCGAGATAGCCCGACCCGAACACGCAGGCGGCCTCGGTGCCCTTCATGCGGGCGAGGCGCTGTTCAAGCTCGGCGTAGAGCGGGTGATCGCCGGTCACGAGCCGCGAGGCGCCGGCACCGACCCCGTGCCGCTCGACCGCGGCGATGGCCGCAGCCTTCAGCGCCGGATGATGGCTGAGCCCGAGGTAGTCGTTGCAGGAGAACGACAGGAGCTTCCGGCCGCCGCGCTCGACCCACAGGCCTTCGCTGCGGCCGGTGGGGACGAGGCTCCGGCGCAGACTGGACTGCTCCAGCGTGTCGAGCTTGCGGCGCGCGAATTCGTCGAGGGAGGACATGTTTGCCGTATAATAGACGCGCGATGGATTGGAAACACTGGTACGAGGCAGGCCTCGATCATGTCTGGCTGCCTTACGCGCAGATGAAGATGATGCGGCCGCCGCTTGCGGTGGCGCGCACGGAAGGCTGCCGGATCGTTTTGGCCGACGGCCGGGAGCTGATTGACGGTATCGCCTCGTGGTGGACCGCCTGCCACGGCTACAACCATCCGCACATCAGGCAGGCGGTCGAGCGGCAGCTCGGCTCCATGCCGCATGTGATGTTCGGCGGGCTGGTGCACGAGCAGGCCTTGACCTTGGCGAAGCGGCTTTCTGGTCTTTTGCCGGGCGATCTCGACCGGGTGTTCTTCTCGGAGAGCGGCTCGGTCGCGGTCGAGATCGCCATGAAGATGGCGCGGCAATACTGGATCAACCGCGGCGAACGAAGCCGGACCAAATTCATCGCCTTCAAGGGCGGCTATCACGGCGACACCACCGGCGCGATGGCGGTGACCGATCCGGACGGCGGCATGCACGACATCTTCCGCGGGCTGTTGCCGGAGCACGTCATCGCCGATCTGCCGGCAGACGCAGCGAGCGCGGATGCGCTCGAGCTGGTGCTGGCACAGCACGCCGAAAGCATCGCCGGGCTGATTGTCGAGCCGCTGGTGCAGGGGGCGGGCGGCATGCGCTTCCACGACGCGGCGACGCTGAAGCGCCTGCGCGAGATCGCCGACCGGTGCGGCGCGCTGCTGATCTTCGACGAGATTTTCACGGGCTTCGGCCGCACCGGGACGATGTTTGCCTGCGAGCAGGCCGATGTCCTGCCCGATATCATCACGCTGTCGAAGGCGATCTCCGGCGGCACGCTGCCGCTCGCGGCAACGGTCGCGCGCAAGCACGTGTTCGAGGCGTTCTGGTCGGACGATCCGGCGAAGGCGCTGATGCATGGGCCGACCTTCATGGGCAACGCGCTCGCCTGCGCTGCGGCCAACGCGTCGCTCGATCTGTTCGAGCGCGAGCCGCGCCTGCGGCAGGTTGCGGCGATCGGCAGTCAGATGGCGCAGGAGCTGGCCGCCTGCCGCGGCCTGGCTGGCGTCAGGGAGGTGCGCGTCATGGGCGCGATCGGCGTGGTCGAGATGGAACGGATCGGCGATCTTGCCGCGTTGCGTGCTCGCTTCGTCGAGGAGGGCGTGTTTGTCCGGCCGTTCGGCCGTATCATCTACCTGACGCCGTCGTTCACGATCGAGTCGAGCGAACTGTCGCGGCTGACCGCGGCGATCGTGACGGTCGTGCGCCAAGGAATGGGGCAGGAGACCTGAAATGAACGGGCGCATGGACTGGATGCGAGCCACGATCGGGACTCTCGCAATACTGGTGATCTCAGCCGGCGTCTCGGCGGCCCAGGATTTCCCGAGCCGCGCGGTGACGCTGATTGTGCCCTACGCTGCGGGCGGAACCACCGACATTGCGCTGCGCGCGCTTGCGGCCGCAACCGAAAAGCATCTTGGCCAGCACATCCTGATCGAAAATCGCGCCGGTGCCGGCGGCGTGATCGGCCCGATGCAGATGGCGGCCAACAGCGCGCCGGACGGCTACACCATTTCGCAGATCCCGATCACGGTGTTCCGCTATCCATTCACGGCCAAGACCACGTTCAACCCGATCACGGATCTGAGCTATATCATCAGCCTCTCGGGATACACGTTCGGCATTGTGGTGAAGCCCGATGCGCCGTGGAAAACGTTTCAGGAGCTGCTGGCCGACGCCAAGGCCAATCCCGGCAAGATCAGCTACGGCACCCCGGGCGCCGGCACGACGCTGCATCTGACCATGGAGCAGATCGCCAAGCAGCACGGCATCAAATGGACCCATGTGCCGTTCCGCGGCACGTCGGACTCCACCAATGCGCTCATGGGCGGTCACATCAGTGTCGTGGCCGACGCGAGCGGCTGGGCGCCGCTGGTCAACAACGGAACGCTGCGCCTGCTGGTGATCTGGAGCGACAAGCGGAGCAAGAGCTGGCCGAACGCACCGACCCTGAAGGAGGCGGGCGTGGCGATGGTGTCGAACTCGCCGTTCGGCCTTGCGGGCCCGAAGGGCATGGACGCCAGGGTCGTGAAGGCGCTGCACGACGCGTTCAAGAAGGGGATGGAGGAGTCGTCTTACGCCGAGGTGATGAGCAGGATCGACCAGGAGCCGTTTTATCTGAACACCGAGGACTACCGCACCTTCGCGGTGCGGACCTCGGCCGAGCAGAAGCAACTGATGGAGGAGCTTGGGCTGGCGCAGCAGTGAGACGCGTCAGAAGCCGATTACCGTGCCGTGCAGGTCGTATTCGTCGGCGCGCTCGATCTTGACCGTCGCCATCTCGCCGACGCGCAGCGGCCGCCGGCTCGCGACATAGACCGCACCGTCGATCTCGGGCGCATCGCCCTTGGTCCGGCCTTTCGACACCGTCGGGCCGACTTCGTCGATGATCACCTGCTGACGGGTGCCGACCTTGCGCTTGAGCCGCTTCTTGGAGATCGCCTGCTGGCGCTGCATGAAGCGGTGCCAGCGCTCTTCGGTGATTTCCTTGGGCACGGCTTCGGCGAGGTCGTTGGCGGTTGCGCCTTCGACCGGCTCGTAGCGGAAGCAGCCGACGCGGTCGAGCGCGGCCTCGTCGAGCCAGTCGAGCAGCGACTCGAAGTCCTCGTCGGTTTCACCGGGAAAGCCGACGATGAAGGTCGAACGCAGCGTCAGGTCCGGGCAGATTTCGCGCCACCGCGCGATGCGGTCCAGCGTCTTGGCCTGCGCCGCCGGCCGCTTCATGCGCTTGAGCACGTCGGGCGCGGCATGCTGGAACGGAATGTCGAGATAGGGCAGCACGACGCCGTCCGCCATCAGCGGGATCACGTCGTCCACGTGCGGATAAGGGTAAACGTAGTGCAGCCGCACCCAGGCACCGAGCGAGCCGAGCTCGCGGGAGAGGTCGAGGAACTTGGCCCGCACCTCGCGGTCTTTCCATTTGCTTGCGGCATACTTGATGTCGACGCCGTAGGCCGAGGTGTCCTGCGAAATGACCAGCAGCTCCTTCACGCCGGCCGCGACCAGCCGCTCGGCCTCGCGCAGCACGTCGGCGGCCGGGCGCGAGACGAGATCGCCGCGGAGCTTCGGGATGATGCAGAAGGTACAGCGGTTGTTGCAGCCTTCGGAAATCTTCAGATAGGCGTAGTGCCGCGGCGTGAGCTTGATGCCTTCCGGCGGCACGAGGTCGACGAACGGATCGTGCTTCGGCGGCGCGGCCCTGTGCACGGCCGCGACCACGCTCTCGTATTGCTGCGGACCGGTGACGGCAAGGACGTTCGGAAACTTGCCGGTGATCTTCTCGGGCTCCGCGCCCATGCAGCCGGTGACGATCACCTTGCCGTTCTCGGCCAGCGCCTGGCCGATGGCGTCGAGCGATTCCGCTTGCGCGCTGTCGAGGAAGCCACAGGTGTTGACGACGACGAGGTCGGCGCCCTTGTGCTCGCGCGTGAGCTCATAGCCCTCGGCGCGCAGCCGGGTGATGATGCGCTCGCTGTCGACCAGCGCCTTGGGGCAGCCGAGGGAGACGAAGCTGACCTGCGGCGCGGCCGGCTTTTTGGCGGTTTTCGCTGTGGGCACGGGCGATCAGCTATAGGCGAATGGGCGCGAGATCAAGGCGTTGCCGGCAAACCGCGCCGTTCAGGCGTATTCGGGCAGCGGATCGTTCCAGGCGTCGTAGCCGTAGACCCAGTCCGGGTTGGTCGGCTGGCGCATGAAGGTGTTCTGCTGCGAGGTGCCCTGGATGCGGGCGGTGCGCTCGCGCCGCGCCCTGGCGAAGCGCTGGAAGGCGGCCGGAATATCCTGCGGCTCCGCCTCGAGGCAGCGGCTCAGCACGACCGCGTCCTCCATCGCGGTCGCCGCGCCCTGCGCCATGTATTGCGTCATCGGATGGGCGGCGTCGCCTAGCAGCACCATCGGGCCTTCGCCCCAGCGGGGCAGGGGATCGCGGTCGACGATCGCCCATTTGTGCACGCGCGGGCAGGCGTGCACCACGCGCTGCACCTGCTCGTGGAAGCCTGCGAAGTGGCCGCGCAGCTGATCGAGGTCGCCGGTGGCGGACCAGGATTCCACCGTGAACTCCGGCTCCGGCACGCTGGTGACGAAGTAGACCTCGTCGCGGTTGGCGGTGATGTAATAGATCACGATGTGGCGGTCCGTTCCCCACCACTTGCAGCACTGGTCGATGGCGTAGCCGTTCAGCAGCGCGGCGGGAAACGTGGTGCGGTAGGCGACGCGGCCGGTGTGGTTCACCGTTTCCGGGCCGAGCCACTGCTCGCGCACCCGCGAATGGATGCCGTCGGCGGCGACCACGGCGTCGGCTTCCGCCTTGCTGCCGTCGGCAAAGCGCAGCGTCACGCCGCGGCCGCCCCAGTCGAGATCGACGAGCTTCTTGTCGAGTTCGATCTGGCCGGCGGGCACGCGGGACACGAGGGCTTCATGCAGGTCGCCGCGATGCATCAGGAGGTACGGCGCGCCGTATTTGGCCTCGGCCTCGCCGCCGAGCGGCAACTCGTTGGTGAGCGCCCCGCTGTCCCAGTCCCGGTTGGTCCAGGTGCGCGGCTGGAATGCGGTCATCCGGATGCGCGGCTCGAGCCCGATGCCGCGCAGGACACGCACCGCGTTCGGGCTCATCTGGATGCCGGCACCAAACCGCACGAACCCCTCGGCCTGCTCGTAGATGCGCGCCGCGACGCCGCGCTGGTTGAGCGCCGCAGCGAGCGTCAGCCCGCCCATGCCGGCGCCAATGATCGCGAGTTTGGCAGCCATCGGCCCGAGCTTCTCCGGCGACAAATCGGTGCCCAAGTGTGGCCCGGCCTTCCGCGGATGGCCAGCCGCCGCCAGGAAATGGCCGCTGTGGAACAAACGCCGCCATTCCGCGTTAAGACAGGGTCCGGACGGGGATTCCCATGCCGCAGTACCAAGCGTATGCCGTGCAGAAAGGCCGTCGTGCCGACATGCCGGCGTTGTTTGAAGCCGCAAGCGACGACGATGCCATCCCGCAGGCAAGGGCGTTGCTGGACGGCCCGTACATCCAACTCTGGCAGGATAAGCGCTTTGTCATGGGGCTCCGCAAACCGATCAAGAGCGCGTTGCCGGCTCTTGAGGTGCATCGCGCCTGAGGGGCGCGCGCTCCGCCCAGCCACAAGTTGCGTCATCCGGAAAACCACGCAATACAGGGCTTGGACGGATGGCCGAGCGGTTTAAGGCACCGGTCTTGAAAACCGGCAGAGGGGCAACTCTCTCGTGGGTTCGAATCCCACTCCGTCCGCCACTTGCCGCCGATTACGCTATAATCTGCGAGATAACTCCCCAATCACCGCCGATGGCCGCACGAGCTTCTGCGGGACTTGCCTTGAGCGGACACGGCTTTGCTTCCGACTTTCTTGATGCCGAATAGAACAAGGTCGTGATCTGGGGGTAACCATCATGAACATAGCGAGCGACGCCCGTTTCTGGGACCGGAGTTCACGGAAGTACGCCATGGGTTCGATTGCGGACCAGGCTGGATATGAGCGCACGCTGGACCGGACACGCTCCCTGTTGGGACCAGGCGATAAGGTGTTGGAACTGGGCTGCGGAACAGGAACAACGGCGCTCCGGCTCGCGGTTGAGGTAGAAGACTATCTTGCGACGGATATTTCCGCTGGAATGATCGCGATTGCTAATGAGAAACACGCCGCTGGCCCCATCCGGGGCCTTGTCTTCCGCACCGCGACCGCAGAAGCGCTTACGCCTGACGCCGCGCAGTTTAACGCGGTTCTGGGATTCAACTATCTCCATCTGGTCCGCGACCTGCCTGGCACGCTGCGCCGCATCTACACCTTACTTGCAGCGGAAGGCTTGTTCATCTCCAAGACACCCTGCGTCGGGGATATGAACCCACTCATCCGGTTTGCTTTGTTGCCTGCGATGCGCGCGATCGGCAAAGCACCCTATGCAGGCGTCTTTCGGGAGGCGGACCTAAGTCGGCATATAAGTGCCGTGGGCTTCGACATTCTTGCCACTGAAAGCCACGCAACGAAGGGCAACGAAAACCGTCCTTACATCGTGGCTCGCAAGAGGTGACGTAAACGGCCGAGGTTGCGTCGATACCCGTCCCGTCCTGCTTTTCGACGCAAGTCCGAGGTGTTGTTCGCATGTCTAGGGATGCTACGGAGGATCATTTGGGAGAGTTTTGGAGGGCTCTGGCGTAGACGTAGTTCTCATCCGGTTCCCGCACGGCCCGCCACCGGCAAAATCAAGCGGCTGCGGCGCGGCTCCACAAGGACATTTCATCACCTGTGCGTTCTTGCCGCAGATGGAACTCCGCCCTAAGCTTGCTGGCCGATGTCCGAACTTTCGCGGACGCGATTGCAACAACCGGGAGACGGTCACATGAAAACGTTGGTACTCGCCGCGGCGCTTTCTCTGGTCGCGACCAGCGCATTCGCCACCTGCAAGGCCGACGCGGAGGGCAAGAAGCTGGCTGGCGCGGCACTGAAGAGCTTCATGACGAAGTGCGAATCCGACGCCAAGAAGTCCTGCGAAGCTGACTCAACCTCCAAGAAGCTCGCCGGAGCGGCCAAGACCAGTCACATGAAGAAGTGCGTCACCGACGCGGTCGGAAGCTGATCAGTCCGTTTGCGGCGACCGGTCGCGGCCGGTCCATTGTGCGAGCCCCGGTCCGTTGCCGGGGCTCTTGCTTTCAGGCGCAGTGGCCCGTGCGCCAAGGCCTGTGCGCCGCATCCGCTTTGCCATAATGTCATACCGATCCGGTTCCATCCTGTCGGCACGAGCAGGCAATCTCCAGGGCGCACCAGACGATGGCAGACGACATTTTCCAGGACGACAAGATCTTTGTCGGCAAGAGCGGCAAGCCGGAGTATCTGACACTGAAGCTCGCCAACCGCCACGGCCTCGTCACCGGCGCGACCGGCACCGGCAAGACCGTGACGCTTCAGGTGCTGGCGGAGGGCTTCTCGCGTGCCGGCGTGCCGGTGTTCGCAGCCGACATCAAGGGCGATCTGTCGGGCATCGCGGCGGTGGGCGAGCCGAAGGATTTCCTGGTCAAGCGGGCGGAAGAGCTGGACTTCAAATACCAGCCCGATGAATTTCCGGTGGTGTTCTGGGACCTGTTCGGCGAGCAGGGCCATCCGATCCGCACCACGGTGTTCGAGATGGGCCCATTGCTGCTGTCGCGGATGCTCAACCTCAACGACGTGCAGGAGGGCCTGATCAACATCGCCTTCAAGTTCGCCGACGACGATCCGCAGCTTGGCGACGCCCCCTCAAACGGCCTCGTGAACCTTCAGGACCTGCGCGAGCTTCTGACCTATCTCTCCAAGAACGCCAAGGAGATCGGCACCCGGTACGGTAACGTGGCCGCCGCCACGGTCGGCTCGGTGCAGCGCCAGCTATTGATCCTGGAAAACCAAGGCGGCGCGAAATTCTTCGGCGAACCTGCGCTTTCGCTCGACGACCTGATGAAGAAGGACCGCGACGGGCGCGGCGTCGTCAACGTTCTTTCGGCCGACAAGCTGATGGAGAATCCGCAGCTCTACGCCACGTTCCTGCTGTGGCTGCTCGCGGAGCTGTTCGAGAAGCTGCCCGAGGTCGGCGACCTTGATAAGCCGAAGCTCGTGTTTTTCTTCGACGAGGCGCACCTTTTGTTCAACGATGCGCCGAAGCCGCTGCTCGACAAGATCGAGCAGGTGGTTCGGCTCATCCGCTCCAAGGGCGTCGGCGTCTACTTCGTCACGCAAAACCCGCTCGACGTGCCGGACAAGGTCCTGGCGCAGCTCGGCAACCGCGTGCAGCATGCGCTGCGCGCCTTCACGCCGCGCGACCAGAAGGCGGTGAAGGCCGCGGCCGAAACCTTCCGCCCGAACCCGCAACTCGACACCGCGCAGGTGATCACCCAGCTTGGCAAGGGCGAGGCGCTGGTGTCGTTCCTGGAAGGCAACGGCACACCGTCGATGGTCGAGCGCGCGTTGATTGCGCCGCCTGCGGCCCGGATCGGCCCGGTCACGCCGCAGGAGCGCAAGGCCGTGATCGGGAAGAGCCCAATCCGCGGCAGGTACGATCAGACCATCGATCCCGAGTCCGCCTACGAAATCCTGCAGCGCCGTGTGCAAGGAGAGCCCGACGACGGGGAACCGACGCCGCAAGGCCGCCCGCGTCCTGCGCCGCAGGGCGCGCCGCCGCCGGGTTCGGGCGGCGGCTGGGGTGACGTGCTCGGCGGGGTTCTGGGCGGCGGGCGCGCGCGCGGCCGCCTGTACAAAAACGGGGGGGGGGGGGAGCACGGGGGCCCGGGGGGGGGGGGGCCG
>JAIESC010000246.1 GCA_019746355.1 Xanthobacteraceae bacterium
CACGGCGGCGCTCTCGGTCACCGGTTCAGCGAGGCGTCTTCGACCATCCATCGCACCAACTCATCAAACGTCATGCCCGCATGAGCCGCGAGCTCGGGCACGAGCGAAGTCTCGGTCATGCCGGGTTGAGTGTTGACTTCGAGACAGACGAGACCCTCCGTCCCCACGGCTTGGTCGTCGTAGCGAAAGTCGGCACGGGTCACGCCTCGACACCCCAAAGCGTGATGCGCCTTGAGCGCTAGTCTTCGGACCTCTTGGTAAACAAAAGGTGAAATTGGCGCGGGCAGAAGATGCCTGGAGCCGCCCGGCGCGTATTTCGCCTCGTAGTCGTAGAACCGGGTCGCTGCCACAATCTCGATGACGTCGAGGGCCCGGTCGCCCATCACCGCACAGGTCAGCTCCTTGCCGGGGATGTAGCGCTCGCACAGCAGCCGGTCGCCGAACGCCCAATCCTCGCGGTTCAATTCCTGCGGCGGATGGGCATGCTGCTCGGTGACGATGAAGACGCCGACGCTCGAGCCTTCGGCGATCGGCTTCAGCACATAGGGCCGCGGCAGCGGGTGCTGTTGGGCGGCCTCCTGGCGCGACACCACCCTGCCTTCCGGCACCGGCACGCCCTCGGCCTTCATCACCACCTTGGCGACGTCCTTCTGCATGGCGAGCGCCGAGGCCATGACGCCGGAATGGGTGTAGGGAATGCCGAGAATCTCCAGGATGCCTTGCAGCGTGCCGTCCTCGCCGGGCCGGCCGTGCAGCACGTTGAGCGCCGCGTCGGGCTTGAGCGTGCCGAGCACGGTCGCGATATCGCGGCCGACATCGACACGGGTGACGCGGTAGCCGGCGCGCTCGGCGGCATCGGCACAGGCGCGGCCGGAGCGCAGGCTGACCTCCCGCTCCGCCGACCAGCCACCCATGAGAACGGCGACGTGCTTGCTCATGCTCTACCCTGAAATACGCGTGCAAGCGGCACGACGGCCCCGCCGAGGCCGCCGGTCCTTGCGATATTTGACCTGACTTTGCGCGTCACTGCCGCTCCGCGAATCAGCAAAGCCCACGCTAACTCGCTGGGAGTCAAAGGTGAATCCCGCGCGGCCGGTAGCGCGCAGCGAAGATTTCGAGGCGTGACAAAAAAGACTCAGGAGGCGCGGGAGAGCGGTACGCCAATCCGCTTGATCTCCCAGTCGAGATCGACGCCGGAACTTTCCTTGACGCGCTTTCGCACGGTTTCGCCGAGATTTTCGATGTCGGCCGCAGTCGCCGTGCCCTGATTGATCAGGAAGTTGCAGTGCAGCTCCGAAACCTGCGCGCCGCCGACGATCAATCCTCGGCAGCCGGCCTTGTCGATGAGCTGCCAGGCCTTGTGGCCGGGCGGGTTCTTGAAGGTCGAGCCGCCGGTGCGGCTCTTGACCGGCTGCGTCGCCTCGCGCGACTCGGTGATCTTATCCATCTCGGCGGCGATCGCCGCCCGATCGCCAGCCCGCCCCTCGAATGTGGCCTCGGTGAAGATGAAATCCTCCGGCGCGCCGCAATGCCGGTAGGTGTAGTGCATGTCGGCGTTGCTCAGCACATGGATGTTTCCGGCCCGGTCCACCGCGCGGGCCGAAACCAGCACGTCTTTGGTCTCGCCGCCGTAAGCACCGCCGTTCATCCGCAGCGCGCCGCCGATCGCGCCCGGAATGCCGCGCATGAACGAAAGGCCGGCGACGCCCGCCTCCTGCGCCGCGCGGGCAACCTTGACGTCCGGCACTGCGGGACCGGCGATGATCCGCAGGCCATCGACCTTCACGTCATTGAAGCCGCGGCCGAGCCGGACCACCACACCAGGAATGCCGCCGTCGCGGACGATCAGGTTGGAGCCGAGCCCGACCACAGTGACAGGAATGTCAGAAGGAATCGCACCGAGGAAATACGCGAGGTCGGCCTCATCCTCCGGCATGAACAATGCCTGCGCCGGGCCGCCGACACGGAACCAGGTGAGCTCGGCAAGCGACTGGTTCGGCAGCAGGCGGCCGCGCAGCTTCGGCGCCTTCGATTTCAGATCGGCGGTGATGTCGGGGAATGTCATGTCGGGAAGCGTGCGTGCCATTCCGCAGCCTCCAATATTTCTGTTTCCGCCGCAGCCTCAACAATGAGCTGCAAGATCACTTGAAGCGTGCCCTAATCCGCTCCATCACATCCCGCCACGGCGCTGCCCGGGTGGGATCTTTCAAATACGCCTCGAAGCGCCTTTCCGCCTCTGCAATCTGCTCTTCCGGCACCGGCGGCAGTTCGCTCTCAGGGATGCTATCCCACAAATCCATTGCGAGTTCGTACTTTTCGTCAGGCGGCAGGCTCATAACCTGATCTCTGAGAGCCTTGTTCATCGGACGATGCTCCTGTACCCGATCGAAGATAAGCACAAGGGACGCCGGACACAACGCGCAGGAGCTTTAGCCTGGCGCCTTCAGTTCGCCGGCGAGCGAATAGGCCCACTGCGTGATGTTGCCGGCACCGAGGCAGACCACGTAGTCGCCGGGCCTGGCGAGGCCTTTGACGATGCCGGCGAGCTGCGGCTGCCCGGGCAGCGCGATCACCTGGCGGTGGCCGCGCGCGCGCACGGCGGCGACGAGATGATCGCGATCGATGCCCTCGATCGGCGCTTCACCTGCGGGATAAACCTCGGCGACGATCACCGTGTCGGCATCGTTGAAGCAGGTCGAGAACGGCTCGAACAGCGATTGCAGCCGCGTATAGCGGTGCGGCTGCACCACGGCGATCACCTGTCCCCTGGTCGATTCACGCGCGGCCTTCAGCACGGCCGCGATCTCCACCGGGTGATGGCCGTAGTCGTCGATGATCGTCACGCCGTTCCATTCGCCGGCGCGGGTGAAACGCCGCTTCACGCCGCCAAAGCCTGCCAGCGCCTTGCGGATCGCGTCGTCGGAGATTTTCAACTCATGTGCCACAGCAATGGCCGAGGTGGCATTCAGCGCGTTGTGCCGGCCGGGCATCGGCAGCATCAGGTCGGCGATGGTGTGCACGACCTCGCCGGCGCGGTTGCGGAACTGGACCGTGAACTGCGAGCGCCCGCCTTCATTCGCGAGATCGATCAGCCGCACGTCGGCCTGAGGGTTCTCGCCGTAGGTAATCATGCGGCGGTCCTCGATGCGTCCGACCACGCGCTGCACGATCGGATGGTCGGTGCACATCACCGCGAAGCCGTAGAACGGCACGTTCTCGATGAAGGCGCGGAACGCGTCCTGCACCGCGGCGAAGGTCTTGAAGTGATCGAGATGCTCGGCATCGATGTTGGTGACGATGGCGATGTCGGTGGGCAATTTCAGGAACGTGCCGTCGGATTCGTCGGCCTCGACCACCATCCAATCGCCGAGACCGACCCGCGCATTGGTGCCGTAGGCATTGATGATGCCGCCGTTGATCACGGTCGGATCGAAGCTGCCGGCATCGAGCAAGGCGGCGACCATGGAGGTCGTCGTGGTCTTGCCGTGGGTGCCGGCGATGGCGACGCAGCTCTTGAGCCGCATCAGCTCGGCCAGCATCTCGGCGCGCCGCACCACCGGTAGGCGCTTTTCGCGTGCCGCAATCAGTTCGGGGTTGTCGCGCTTGATCGCCGACGAGACGACCATCACCTCCGCGCCGTCGACGTGCTCGGCCTTGTGGCCGACGAAGACCTTGGCACCCTTGTCACGCAGCCGCTTGACGTTGGCGTTGTCGCTCGCGTCGGAGCCCTGCACGGTATAACCGAGGTTCATCAGCACCTCGGCAATGCCGCTCATGCCGATGCCGCCGATACCGATGAAGTGGATCGGTCCGATTTCGCGCGGCAGTTTCATCGCTGACGGGCCCTGTCGTGGACGTCGGGACTATCGCGGTATCACACCCGCCACCCGCAACACCAGATCGGCGAGCCGGTCCGAGGCATCGATGGCCCCGGCCCGCTTGGCGGCTGCCGCCATTGTGGCGAGCCGGTGCGGCTCGGCGGCGAGCGCGGCGATTTCCACGGCGAGCCGGTCCGGCGTGAACTCCGCCTGCGGCAGGCGGATCGCCCCGCCCGCATTCATCAGCACGCCGGCATTGTGATGCTGGTCCTGATCGAGCGCGTGCGGCAGCGGAACAAGGATGCCGGGACGCCCGATCGCGGTGAGCTCCGCCACCGTCGATGCACCCGATCGCGCCACCACCAGGTGGCTCGCCGCCATGCGCGCCGGAAGGTCCTTGAAAAACGGCTCGACCTCGGCTGCGACCTGCATCCTGGCGTAAGTCTCGCGCACGCGCGCCATGTCCTCCTCGCGCGCCTGCTGCACCACCTTCAGCCGCATCTGCAGGCGCGGCTCGAGCCGCTCGATCGCATACGGCACGATGTCGGACATCACCTTGGCGCCCTGGCTGCCGCCGAACACCAGGAGCTGCAGCGGGCCGGTGGTGTCGAGCTCGGGGTAAAGCACTGACGACGCTTCGATCACCGCCGGCCGCACCGGATTGCCGGTGTGCGTCGCCTTCGCGGCCAGCGCCGGCTCGCGGTTGAGGATGCCGGCAAAGCCGGTCGCGATCGCGCGCACCCGCGGCGCCAGCAGCCGGTTGGCGCGGCCCATCACCGCGTTCTGCTCGTGGATCACCGTCGGAATGCCGCGCGCCGCCGCGGCAATCAGCGCCGGGATGCTCGGATAGCCGCCGAAGCCCACGACCACCAGCGGTCTGATCTTCGGCAGCTTGAGCCAGGCCTTGAGCACGCCCAGGCCGAGCAGGGTTCCGGTCCTGGCGAGGGAAAACGGATTGCGGCCGCGGATGGTCGCGCTCGGGATGACGTGAACGCCTGCCGCCGCGAACGCGCCGGCGTGCCGCGCCGCACGGGAGTCGGTGGCGAGCGCCACCGCGACGTTGCGCTTCGCAAGCGCTGCCGCCAGCGCTTCGGCCGGAAACAGATGTCCGCCGGTGCCGCCGGCCGCGACCAGCACGCTCGGCAGCGCCGCCCCGGCGGCCGGAGCGGTATTGTTGTTCGCCGTCATCATAGGTTGTTAGCGCCCCCGCCGATGGCTTAGCAATCCGCCGCCATCAGGGACACTATATAGGGATAGGGCAAAGATCAGGCAGGGCTGCCAGCGAGGCCCAGGTCGCGCTTGGCCAGGTATTCCGCCTGCGGCCGGTCGCGCGTCAGCGCCAGCAGCATGCCCATGCCGTAGGCCAGCGAGACCATCGACGAGCCGCCATAGGAGACGAACGGCAAGGTCATGCCCTTGGCCGGCATCAGGTGCAGGTTCACCGCCATGTTGATCGCCGATTGCAGGCCGAACAGGATCGCGAGACCCGAGGCGGCAAAGCGGATGAACGGCTCCTCGCTCGCGATCGCATGCCGCAAGGTGCGGATGACGATGAAGGCGAACAGCGCGAGCAGCGACAGGCACAGCACGATGCCGAACTCCTCGGCACCGACCGCGAACACGAAGTCGGTGTGGCTTTCCGGCAGGAGGCGCTTCACCGTGCCCTCGCCCGGACCGCGGCCGAGCCAGCCGCCGCGCGCGAAGCTTTCCAGCGCAAGATCGATGTTGAAGGTATCGCCCGAGCCGCGGTCCATGAAGCGCTGGATGCGCTGGGTGACGTGCGGCACGGTAAAGTAGGCACCGACCAAGCCGAGGCCCGCGACACCCGCGAGCCCGCCGACCCAGATGAGCCGCATCCCGGCCATGAAGAACAGCGCGCCCCAAACCAGCGCGATCAGCATGGTCTGGCCGAAGTCGGGCTGCAGCACCAGCAGCGCCGCGACGGTCAGCAGCAGAGTCAGCGCCACGGTGTTGGCCGGCATCTCCGGCCGCCGCGTCGATTCCGCAAACAGCCAGGCGATCAGGATGACGAAGGCGGGTTTCAGGAACTCAGAAGGCTGAATGTTGATGCCGGCGATCACCAGCCAGCGCCGCGCGCCCTTGATCTCGGCACCAAAGAACGGCGTCATTGCCACCAGAAGCAGGCTGACCAGAAACACGACCAGCGCCACGCGCCGCAGATGGCGCGGCGGCAGAAACGACGTCACCAGCAGCACAACGAGGGTCGGCAGCAGGAACACGATGTGGCGGTTGACGAAGTGGAACGGATCGAGGCCGAGCCGCGCCGCGACCGGCGGGCTTGCCGCGAGCGACAGGATGATGCCACCGAGCATCAGTCCGAATATGGCCGCAAGGATCGCGCGGTCGACCGTCCACCACCAGTCGCCGAAAGGCGTCCGTACCGTCCGCGAAGCCATGCTGCAGCCCTCGTCCCGCCCTAGTGGTGACGCGACGTGGTTGCCAAGAGGTTAACTTTTTTCTGGATTCCGGGTTCGCGCTAACGCGCGCCCCGGAATGACGGCCAGAGGCCGTCAAGTGACCGGCACGATCCCCGGCAATTTCAGCACCAGATTGCGGAAATGGTCGCCGCGGATCTCGAAGTTACGGAACTGGTCGAACGACGCGCAGGCGGGCGACAGCAGCACCACCGGTTCCTTCAATCCGGACGCGCCGGCGTCGCGGGCGGAGGCCTCCACCGCGCGGTCGATCGTGCCGGTCATCTCGTAAGGCACCTTGCCGTCGAGGGTGCGGGCGAATTCTTCCGCCGCCTCGCCGACGAGGTAGGCCTTGCGGATGCGCGGAAAGAACCTTTCCAGCGAGGTGATGCCGCCGGTCTTGGGCTTGCCGCCGGCGATCCAGAACATGTCGGAGAACGAGGCAAGCGCCTGCGCCGAGGAGTCGGCGTTGGTCGCCTTGGAATCGTTGACGAACAGCACCGAACCCTTGCGGCCGACCTGCTCCATGCGGTGGGCGAGACCGGGGAACGAGCGCAGACCGGCCTGGATTTGCGCGGGTGTCAGGCCAAGCGCCAGCACCGCAGCCGAGGCGCAGGCCGCGTTCTGCGCGTTGTGCACGCCGCGCAGCGAGCCGATGCCGTCGAGCGTCGCAATCGTCTCGGCCTTGCCGGCCTTGGCGCGGATGATCCGGCCGCCCTCGGCATAGATGCCGTCGGGCAGCGGTTTGCGAACCGAGATGCGGACCACGTTCTTGCCCTTGGCCGCGACACGCTCGGCGGCAGCGGCGCACCATTCGTCGTCGACGCCGATCACCGCCGCGCCGTCGTTCCGCACGCCCGCGACCAGCCGCTCTTTCACCGCTGCGTATTGCTCGATGGTGCCGTGGCGGTCGAGATGATCCTCGCTGAGGTTGATGAACACGCCGACGCGCGGATCGATCGTCGGCGCAAGATCGATCTGGTAGGACGAGCACTCGACCACATGGGCGCGGTCGGCGCTGGGCGGTTCGAGCGTCAGCACCGCGGTGCCGATATTGCCGCCGAGATCTGCGTTGCGACCTGCTGATTTGAGCAGATGGTGGATCAGCGCCGTGGTGGTCGATTTGCCGTTGGTGCCGGTGATGGCAACGAACGGCGAGTCCGGCGCAAGCCGCCGCCGCTCGCGGCAGAACAGCTCGATGTCGCCGATGACCTCCGCGCCGGCCTTCTTGGCCAGCAACACCGACCAGTGCGGCTGCGGATGCGTCAGCGGCACGCCGGGCGCGAGCAGCAGCGCCGACACGTTCGACCAGTCGATGCTGCGAAGGTCTTCGGTCGTGATGCCTGCCGCCCTGGCCTTGTCGAGGCTCGCGGCGCTGTCGTCGAAGCCGATGACCTCCGCGCCGCCGGCCTGCAGCGCCTGCGCGCTCGCGAGCCCCGACCCGCCGAGACCGAACACGGCGACCTTCTTTCCCGCAAGCGTCCTGACCGGGATCATCGCAGCTTGAGGGTCGCGAGGCCTGCCAGCGCCAGCACGATGGCGATGATCCAGAACCGGATCACGATCTGCGACTCGGTCCAGCCGAGCTGCTCGAAGTGGTGATGGATTGGCGCCATCTTGAACACGCGCTTGCCGGTCAGCTTGAACGACACGACCTGCACGATCACGGACACCGCCTCCAGCACGAACAGTCCGCCGATGATCGCCAGCGCGATCTCGTGCTTGGTCGCGACCGCGACCGAGCCGATCAGCCCGCCGAGCGCCAGCGAGCCGGTGTCGCCCATGAAGATCGAGGCGGGCGGCGCGTTGAACCAGAGAAAGCCCAGCCCCGCACCGATCACCGCGCCGCACAGAACGGCCAGCTCGCCGACACCGGGCACGAAATGGATCTGCAGGTAGTCGGCGAACACCGCGTTGCCGACGAGGTAGGAGATGCCGACGAAGCTTGCCGCGGCGATCATCACCGGGCCGATGGCGAGGCCGTCGAGGCCGTCGGTCAGATTCACCGCGTTGCCCGCGCCGACGATGATGAAGGCCGCGAAGATCGGGAAGAACCAACTGAGATTGATCACCGCCTCCTTGAACACCGGGATGGTGAGTGAGGTGGCAAAGGTGCCGCGGCCAAGGCTGGCAAAGGCGATGCAGGCGGCAAGCGCGATCAGGGCCTCGAACAGGAGCCGGAGCTTGCCGGCAAAACCCGAGTGCGACTGCCGCGTCACCTTCAGGTAGTCGTCGTAGAAGCCGACCAGGCCGAAGCCGAGCGTCACCGCCAGCACGATCCAGACATAGGGGTTGCGCGGATTGGCCCACAGCACGGTCGACACGACGATGCCGAGCAGGATCATCAGCCCGCCCATGGTCGGCGTGCCGGCCTTGGCGATGATGTGCGACTTGGGCCCGTCGGCGCGGATCGGCTGGCCCTTGCCCTGCCGCAACCGCAGATGATCGATGATCCACGGCCCGAACATGAACACGAACACCAGCGCAGTGATCATCGAGCCCGCGGTCCGCACCGTGAGATAGCGGAACACGTTGAAGAACGAGAGCGTGCTGGAAAGATCGGCCAACCAATAAAGCATCGGATCAACCTTGTGGCACTTCAGCCTTGTGCGGCAGCCGCCGGGCGGTCGCCGTGCGAGGAAAACTGACGAACGAGCGCCTTGACGATCGGGCCCATCTTCGAGCCGAGCGAGCCCTTGATCATCACCGCGTCGCCGGCGCGCACCGCGCCAAGCACCTCCGCCTCGAGCGACGCAGATGTGTCGGCATAGCCGCCCTTGCGGCTGGAGGGAAGAGCCTCCCACAGCCCGCGATAGAGCGGACCGGCGCAGAACACCAGATCGACGGCGTTCCCGGTGATCGCCGCAGCGAGCCCGCTGTGCAACTCCGCGCCGCGCGGCCCGAGCTCCAGCATCTCGCCCAGCACCGCGATGCGCCGTCCGCGCGGGCCGATCGGCGCCTGGCCGAGCAGCGCGAGCGCCGCCCGCATCGAGGCGGGATTGGCGTTGTAGCTCTCGTCGATCAGCAGCGCCTGTCCGCCCGGGACGTCCAGCGTCTGCCGCGCGCCGCGCCCGCTCGGCGGCGCAAGCCCGGCAAGCGCCAGCGCCGAGACCGCGAGATCAGCACCGGCCAGCGTCGCCGCGGCCAACACCGCGAGCGAGTTCTGCACGACGTGACGGCCCGGCGCGCCGAGCTTGTAGGTCACGTCATGACCGAGGATGTGCGCCTGCACGGTCGAGGAACCGGCCTGAAGCGCGAACTTGATCAGCCGCGCGTCGGCCTTGGCGTCCTCGCCGAACGAGATGATGCGGCTGACATTCGCGCCCCTGGCCTGCTTCTCCAGGCGGGCAAAGTGCGGATTGTCGCGGTTGATGACGGCCGCGCCGCCCGGCTCGAGCCCCAAGAAAATCTCCGCCTTGGCGTCGGCAATCGCCTCGACCGAGGGAAAGAACTCCAGATGCACCGGCTCGATGGTGGTGATGATTGCCACATGCGGCCGCACGAGCTTCGTGAGCGGCTCAATCTCGCCCGCATGGTTCATGCCCATCTCGAGCACCGCATAGCGCGCGCTTTCCGGGCAGCGCGCGAGCGACAGCGGCACGCCCCAATGATTGTTGTAGGACGCCGCCGACGCATGCGTCTCGCCGTCCTTCGACAGCGCGAGCCACAGCGCCTCCTTGGTGCCGGTCTTGCCGACCGAGCCGGTGACGCCGACGAACCTGGCCTTGCTGCGCGCGCGCGCGGCACGCGCCAGCGCAATCAGGCCTTCCAGCACGTCCGGCACCGCGAGCAGCGGCGCATCCTTGGGAAATTCATCGCGCTTTCTCGCCGCGACGACGGCAAGGCCGGCATTCTTCTTCAGTGCCGCCTCGACGAACTCATGACCGTCGCGCGCGTCGCCCTTGATCGCAAAGAACGCCTCGCCCGGCGCAATCGTCCGCGTGTCGATCGACAGCCCGGTGATGCCGGACGGCAGCGAGCCGTGCTTCTCGGCGCCCATCGCCCTCGCCATCGCCTCGACCGTCCACAGCGGCGCGCTCATGCCACCTTCTCCCGCAATGCCGCCTCGACCTCGTCGTGATCGCTGAATTCGAGCACGCGGTCGCCGATGATCTGGCCGCTTTCGTGTCCCTTGCCCGCAATCAACAGCACGTCGCCGCGCTCAAGTGACGCAACCGAGCGGCGGATCGCCGCGCGGCGGTCGCCGATCTCGGACGCGCCGGGTGCGGCGGCGAGGATCGCCGCGCGGATCTGCTCCGGCTGCTCGTTGCGCGGATTGTCATCGGTGACGATCACCCTGTCGGCGTGCTGCGCGGCAATCGCGCCCATCAGCGGGCGCTTGCCGGCGTCGCGGTCGCCGCCCGCGCCGAACACGACGATCAGGTTGCGCTTCACATAAGGCCGCAGCGCCGCGAGTGCCTTCTCCAGCGCGTCGGGCTTGTGCGCGTAGTCGACAAAGATCGGCGCGCCGTTGCGCGCGCCGACGAGATCGAGCCTACCCTTCGCGCCCTTGAGCGACGACAGCGATGCGAACACCGCAGCGGGCTCGCCGCCGGTCGCAATCACGAGTCCCGCCGACACCAGCGCGTTCTCGACCTGGAACGCGCCGACCAGCGGCAGGTTGAGCGACCAGGTCTTGCCGCCATGCTCAAGCGTGAGCCGCTGGGCGAAGCCGTCGATCGCGGTTTCGACAAGTCGGATGCCATTGCCTTTTCGCCCGACGGTGATGAGCTTCAGCCCGCGCGTCCTCGCCGCCGCAACCACCGCATCGCTGTGCTCGTGGTCGACGTCGATCACCGCGGTGCCGCCCTCGACCACCAGCGCCTCGAACAGCCGAAGCTTGGCCGCCAGATAAGCCTCGACGCTCGGGTGGTAGTCGAGATGGTCGCGGCTCAGGTTCGTGAAACCGGCCGCCGCGACCCGCACGCCGTCGAGCCGGTGCTGGTCGAGGCCGTGCGATGACGCCTCCATCGCCAGATGGGTCACGCCTTCGTCGGCGAGTTCGTTCAGCGTGCGATGCAAGCCGATCGGATCGGGCGTGGTCAGCGAGCCGTAGATCTCCTTCTTCGGCGTCACCACGCCGATGGTGCCGAGGCTTGCGGCCTCATGGCCGAGCGACAGCCAGATCTGCCGCGTGAAGGCGGCCACCGACGTCTTGCCGCTGGTGCCGGTCACCGCCGCGATCACCTTCGGCTGCTTCGGATAGAAGCGCGAGGCAGCCATAGCCAGTGCCCGCCGCGCATTTGCGACCGGCACGAACGCCGTTCCACCCGGCAGCGGAGCCTGCGGGGCCTTCTCGCCGACCACCGCCGCCGCGCCAGCCTTCGCGGCCGCCTCGGCATAGATCATCCCGTCGGCTTTGGTGCCGGGCACCGCGACGAACACAAAGCCGCGCTTGACCGCGCGGCTGTCCGCGGTGATGCCGGTCACCTCGATCGCGCCGGTGCGCGCATCGAGCGAAGCCTGGTCGGGCAGGAGATCGGAAAGCTTCATCGTCGCCGCTTAGGTGAAACGTGGCGGTGCCACAGCGCGCTTTCGCCTGCAAGAGGCGAAGCGGCTGACCCGGTCTATCAGGAACGCCGGGTCCGCTTCACGACCTTTTCCACGCCTTATTGCTTGACCTTGGCCAAAATAAGCTGGTCGGCAGGGGGCATGTCGAGGCGCGGCTCGATGCCGAGCAGCGGCGCGATCCGGGCGATCACCTTGCCCGCGGTCGGCGCGGCGTTCCAGCCGGAGGTCGCGTAGCCGTGCGTCTCGGGCAGGCCCTGCGGCTCGTCGAGCATGATCAGCAACTGATAGCGCGGCTTGTCGGCGGGCAGGATGGCGGTGAAGCTCGTCAACAGCTTGTTCTTGGAATAGCGGCCGTTGACCACCTTTTCCGAGGTGCCGGTCTTGCCGCCCACGTAATAGCCCTTCACCTCGGCCTTGGTCGCCGTCCCCTTCTCGGCGTTGAGCCGCATGATGTAGCGCATCTTGTCGCTGGTCTCGGGTTTGACCACCTGCTTGGCGAGCTTCATCGCCTCTTCGCGCGACCGCTTCATGAAGGTCGGCGGGATGAGATGGCCGCCGTTGACCAGCGCATTGATGCCGGCGACCGCCTGCAGCGGCGCAACCGACAGGCCGTGGCCGAAGGCGATGGTCACGGTGTTCAGCTCGCCCCAGCGCCTGGGAACGATCGGCTCGGCGCTTTCCGGCAGCTCGGTGCGCAGCCGGTCGAGCTGGCCGAGCTTCTTCAGGAACCATTTGTGGTGCTCGACGCCGAGGCCGAGCGCCAGCTTCGCGGTGCCGATGTTGGACGAATAGATGAACACCTCGGACAGCGACAGCATCCGGTTCTTGCCGTGGTAGTCGCCGATGCTGAACTTGCCGTAGCGCAGCGAGCCGCGCGCATCCACCATCGAGTTCAGATTGTACTTGCCGGAATCGAGCGCCATCGCCAGCGTCAGCGCCTTGAAGGTCGAGCCCATCTCGAACACGCCGGTGGTCAGGCGGTTGATGCGCAGCGGGTCGTTGGCCTGCTGCGGGCTGTTGGGGTCGTAGTCGGGCAGCGACACCATCGCGACGATCTCGCCGGTGTCGCAATCCACCACGAGGCCGGCCGCGGCCTTGACCTTGAACTTGATCGCGGCGGCAATCAGCTCGTCGCGCAGCGCGTGCTGCACGCGAAGATCGACCGCAAGCTCCACCGGCTTCTGCAGCCGGTCGGTCGCGAGCCCCGCCATGTGCAGCGCCTGCAAGCCGTGGCCGTCGAGCCACTTCTCGATGCCGGCGATGCCCTGGTTGTCGATGTTGACGTGGCCGATCAGGTGCGAGACCTCGGCGCTGTTCGGATAGACCCGCTTGTTCTCGGCGAGGAAGCCCACGCCCGGCAGGCCGAGCCGGTAGATGTCGCGGCGCTGCTTGGTGGTGATCTCGCGCTTGAGCCAGACGAAGCCGCGCTTGGAGCCGAGCCGCTCGCGCAGCTCGCCGGCATCGAGGTCCGGCACCACCGCGGTCAGGAGCTCGGTCGCCTCGTCCACGTCGATCATGCGGCGCGGCTCGGCGAACAGCGACGGCGTGCGGACGTCGGTTGCGAGGATCAGGCCGTTGCGGTCGAGGATGTCGGGACGCGCGGTCGCGACCGCGTCGCGCCCTGCGCCGCGCTTCACGAAGTGACTTTCCGGCACCACGGCAAACATCACCAGGCGGATGGCGATCACCGAATACACCGCGCCGAACGCAAGAATGGCGAGGCCGATACGGGCCCGCGCCTTGGCGTTGCGGTCGACGTTGCGCCCGTAGAGCAGCGTCCGCAGCATGCGGCGACGCCAAGGCTCGGAGCAGGGCGCGGTCCGCGGCTGTGCACGCCGCTCGGACGAGGCCTGCTCAGGTGCCGGCATATCGGAATAGGTCTGCGCGTCCATCCCCGCCTATCTCTGCTCTGACTTTTTCTCGGTCTTCTTCTTGGGTTTGGCCGGCACGCTGCCGGTGGGCGTGGTTTCCGGATTCTCGATTATCGCGGCGATGGCGTCGGCGGCCTGCGGCTGCACCACGGTGGGCGGCTTTTCCGGCAGGCCCTGGAGCGAGTCGAACTGCGTGGGCTCCGCCGGGCGAAGCTGAAGATGGCGGCGCGACAGGCTCTGGATGCGCGCGGGATTGTCGAGGGTCGCCCACTCGGCGCGAAGCGCCGCGATCGCGTCGCGCTCGCGGCGCACGTCGACCCGCATCTTGGCGACGCGCTCGGCCCGCAGCGTCGACTCGAACTTGATCTCGTAGACATAGGCCGCGGCCGCCACGAGCAGGATCAGCGCGCAGAAGTGCAGGATGCGCATGCTCAGCCTCCCCTCATGACGTCATCGAGGGACGGCAGGCGCGGCAGGAGTTGCGCCGGATCGAAATCGCGCGGCGGCGCGGCGGTGCGCTCGGCGGCGCGGAGCTTGGCGGAGCGGGCGCGCGGATTGGCGGCGATTTCGGCGGCATCGGCAACGATCGGACGCCGGTTCACCAGCGCGAAGGTCGGCGTTTCCGCCTCGACCTCCGGCATATGCCGCGAAACATTGACCGTGCGGCTGCGTTCGGCCAGGAACGTCTTGACGATGCGGTCCTCGAGCGAATGAAAGCTCACCACCGCGAGCCGGCCGGAGGGCTTCAAAATCCGCTCGGCTGCGGCCAGAGCCTCCGCAAGCTCGTTCAATTCCTCGTTCACGAACATCCGCAGCGCCTGGAACGTGCGCGTCGCCGGATGAATCTGTCCCGGCCGCGCGTGCACCACGCGCTCGACGATGCCGGCGAGCGACCGGGTGGTTTCAATCGGCGCCTGCTTGCGCGCCGCAACGATGGCGCGAGCGACCGCGCGGGAGTGCCGCTCCTCGCCGAGCTGGAAGATGATATCGGCAAGGTCGCGCTCGGATGCGCGTGCGATGACGTCGGCCGCGCTCGGCCCCTCGCCGCCCATCCGCATGTCGAGCGGACCGTCGAGCCGGAACGAGAAGCCGCGCTCCGCCTCGTCGAGCTGCATGGACGACACGCCGATGTCCAGCACGACGCCGTCCACCTGCTCGTGTCCGAATTTCTTGGCGACCTCGTCGAGCGCGGAGAAGCGCTCCTCGACCACGGTCAGGCGGCCGTTCGCGGCGGCGACCAGATCGGCGCTTGCCGCCACCGCGCTCTGATCGCGGTCGATCGCAACGACTTGGGTGCCGGCTGCTTCAAGAATCGCGCGGCTGTAGCCGCCCGCGCCGAACGTGCCGTCGATATAGATGCCGCCGTCGCGCAGGTTCAACGCGTCAAGCGCGGCGCGCCCGAGCACGGGAACATGACGGGCCGGTCCGCCAGCGACAGACGAGCCGTCGCTGCCCGCCATCATTCCCGTGCCCCGAGCGAGCCTTCCGCCGCTCTCTCGGAACCCGGCCGGCTGACAGGCGCGCACACCCCCGCGGTGGCCCCCGCGTTGTGCACCCCACACCGGCCAGGCTCCCAGATCGGAGACGTGGAACTCACCACGAAGCGCTCCATAGACCTTGCAGTTCAACATGTTACGCCCGGCGTCCGGAGTTGCTGCGGTGATCATGAATGGCACGGACGCAAGACGGATAAGGCGCGGGCGGCCCCTTGCTGGAACCGGTTCGCAATCAGGGATTAACGCGGTTTAAGATTAAGGAATCGTTTGCAATGCGAACGAATTCCCTCTGGCGCGACGGGACCCGCAGCAGGGTGAATCTCGCCAGCGGACAATGCGCGTACACGGCGACGCGTTCCCTGAGCGAACATGTTCACGAGCGCGCGGGTTCCAGCTTTGCGAGTTCCCGGAACATTCGCTGGAGACCGGACGTTGGCTTTGCTGACGGGGGCTTCCGCTCAAGGACGGGGGATCTCAATCCAAGTCCACTCCCAGGAGGATCCCAATGCTGAAGAAACTGATGCTCACGACGGCGCTCACCGGTCTGGTGATCGGCGCAGCCGTCGCCGAAGGCACGCCACCTGCGCCCAGTGCACCGAGCCCGCCGGCCGAGCAATCGTCGCCGCCTGCGACGCCTCTGGCCAAATCGCCTGAGATGACGTCGCCTGCGCCGGGCGCGAGCGCGGCAAGGTTCGTCAACTCGCAGCGATCCGACCAATTCCTGGCGTCGAAGTTCAAGGGCACCGACGTGGTCGGCCATGAAAACGAGAAAATCGGCGACGTCAGCGACATCCTGTTCGACAAGGATGGCAAGATCCAAGCCTACGTGATCGGCGTCGGCGGCTTCCTCGGCATCGGCGCGAAGGACGTGGCGCTTGCTCCGACCGCGTTCCAGGTCGTGCCCGGCGACAAGTCGAAGAACGAAGCCGACAAGCTCAAGCTCTCCATGACCAAGGACGAGTTGAAGCAGGCCTCGACGTTCGAGCCGTACAAGGCGCCGAGCGCGACGACCGGCATGGGCGGCGGCGCGGGCTCGCGTCCGGGCGGCGCACCGGCCGGCGGCGGCATGGCACGGTAGTCGTAAGCGTGCGTTGAGTTCTAGTCAGTCAGCGTTGAGTGAGTGCTGATCCAGGCCCCGGGAAACCGGGGCCTGGATCGCGTTTGCCGCCAGCGCAGTTTTCACTTGAACATGGGCGCCGCCAGCCGACATGGCGGCGGGCCATCCATCACGGGTTCACAATGTCAAAGAGCCCGGCGGGACATGGGTCAACGCTCCGGGAAATCATCGGCACCCGGCCGCCGTCCGTCCTGTCCGCCTCGAAACAGATCGAGGAGGGTGAAGCGCCGCAAAGCGCTGGTGCGGAACGCCGCACCCGTGGCCACCTTGCGGTCAGGCCAGTCCCTTCAGCGGAAGGGACGGCCGGCCCATGACGCGGACCGGCGCGCCTTGCGGCGCTTCACCGCGGTGATTTCCGTGGAGCCTGGCCCCACACGCTCGGGTCGCGCTTTCGTGCCGGCGAGATTGTTCACCGGTCGTACAGCTGGCTCCCAGCTAGCGGGTCATAGTGCCCAAAGGCGGGGTCCCGAGGCGCCCCGAGGTGTCCGGGTGACAAGCCCGGACCCGCAGGCACCGCTCCCCGCTCCACCAACAGCAGTCACCGGTTGACGCCCTCGAACGAGCGGGGATGGTCTGGATATAGAACAAACAGAGAACAAGAGTCAAATGCAATGCCGGAAGCGGCGGGGCGCCGGTTCATCACATCGCCGACCCAATTTGCCGGGCGGAGCAATTCGGCGATTTTGGGCTCGCTCAAATCTAAAATTTCATGCGGCGTGTTAAGCGGGCGTTCACCGCAACGCTTTGGTGGGCACGCTGTCATCTTCCGCAATTAACCGGAGCTTTCTCGCTCTCGCCTAAGAGCAGGCGAGGACGGAAGGCAATGGCCGATCTCGATCGCGCGTCAGGGCCCGAACTGGCCCCACCGGTGCTGGCGACAAGCCCGCTTCGCGCGGCCCCGCCACTCCTTCACCGGATCGTAGCCGAAGATCGAGCGATAGACGCCGCGCGTCGTCGAGCCATGCTGCGTCAGGAACACGTATTCGCGGCGCAGGCGGTCCCAGGCCGAGTGCTGCTTCTTGAACCGCACCTCGGTGCGTGACAGCTGCTGCACCCAGGTGGCGCGCGGCTTGCGCACCGACTCGTAGCCGGCGAGCGCCGCGTGCGGATCGTCGGCGCCGGCGCGAAGCCACTGCGCCAGCACGTAGGCGTCCTCGAAGGCCATGTTGGCGCCCTGTCCGAAGGTCGCGAGCATGGCGTGCGCGGAATCGCCGAGCAGCGTCACGCGATCGCTGGTCCATTGCGCCGCGTGCTCGCCGGTGAACTGGCCCCATTTCGAGCAGGAGGTCGCGGCGCCCATCATGCTGCGCAGATGCTCGCCGGCCTTCGGGAAGGCCGCGAGCATCTCCTCGACGCTGCTCGGCACCGACCAGGACTGCTCGGTCCAGCCGGGCTGCTGCCGGACGCAGACGAAGTTGATGAACTTGCCCTGCCGGATGTAGTAGCTGACGACGAACCCGCCGTCGCCGGACCACTGGTTCACGTGGCGGTCGTGACAATCCTTCGGCAAGGCATCGGTGGGCGCGAGCGCCCGCCAGCACATCGTTCCGGCGTAGCGCGGCCCCTCGCCGCCGAACAGGTGGCCGCGAACCGCCGAACGGATGCCGTCGCAGCCGACCGCCACGTCGGCCTCGGCGCTGCTGCCATCGGCGAACGTCAGGCCGACAGAGCCGTTGCGCGACTCGACCCGCGTGCACCGCTTGCCGACATGAATGCTCGACGGCGGCACCACTTCCGAAAGCATGCGATGCAAGTCGCTGCGGTGCACGACGTAATATCTGGCTCCGTAGCGCTGTTCGAAATCGACAAAGGGCAGGCAATTGTGGATTTCGCCCGAATCCCAATCGCGCCAGGTCAATCCGATCGGCTCCGAAGAGATTGCATGCAGCCTGTCGGCCAGGCCGACAGCGTGAAAAAATTTTACCGAATTGGGACTGATGTTGATGCCGGCGCCAAACTCGGCGAGCTCGGGTGCCTGCTCGTACACCTGCACCTCGAAGCCCTGCCGGCGCAGCGCAACGGCCGCGGCGAGCCCGCCCAGTCCTGCGCCTACAATGGCAATCCGACGCGCGCGTCCCATCCCGGACTCCGACACCAGACGTTAGATCGGAACGCTCACCCGTGCCATCCCGAGGTCAGCGCCGCCTTCGCCCCCGGCGCAGCCGCTCGGTTTCCGCCGCATTGACCTTGCCCGCCGCGTCGACCTCGACGCCGTAGCGCGCCCGCGCCGCGTTCACCGTCACCTTGCCGTTCCACACGTCGCGGGCGACCGCCTCGGGCTCGCGGGTGAACGGGTCGCCGTGGCCGCCGCCACCGGCCTGGCGATGCGTGAGCAATTCGCCGCTGCGCACCGTCATGGTGACCTTGCCGGGAATGGCGGTTTTGGCATTGCCCTCGCCGAGCCAGTTGCCGGCGACGCCGCCGGGCTCGCCGCCGTCGAGGCCGTAAGGCGCAAAGCGCAGCCGGTCGGCACGCAGTTGCATGACAGCCTCGTCGGCAAGGAGGCGATACGACCGGCGCAGCCCCATGCCGCCGCGGAAGCGCCCTGCCCCGCCGGAGTCCTCGACCAGCGCATAATCCTCGATCCGCACCGGATGCTGGCGCTCCAGAACCTCGACCGGCGTGTTGGACAGGTTCTGCGACGGGTTGGTGATCGCCTCGATGCCGTCCTGGTCGGGGCGCCCGCCCCAGCAGCCGCTGATCATGTCGACGATGATGAACGGCCGGTTGTCGGGATGACGCCCGCCGAGGCAGACCACGGTGTTGCCGCCCTCGCCCGCCGCCGGCACCACCTGCGGCACGATCTGCGCGAGCGCGCCGAACATGGTGTCCATCACCCGATAGCCGGTCAGCGCGCGGGCCGCGACCGGCGCGGGCGCGATCGGATTGAGCACGCTTCCTTCCGGGGCAGTCACCCCGATGCAGCGGAACACGCCGGCATTGTTCGGGATGTCGCCCTTGAGCGCGCAGCGGACGCTGAGAAAGGTGTTGGACTTGGTGAACGACAGCGTCGAGTTGATCGCGGCCCTGACCTGCTTCGACGAGCCCGCCCAGTCCACCTGCAGCGTGCCGTCGCCGCGCACCGTGACCGCGACGGTGAGCGGCACCGGATCGTCGGACAGGCCGTCGCTGTCGATGTGGTCGGTGAAGCGGTAGGTGCCCTGCGGCCAGGTGGCGATCTCGGCGCGCGCCATGCGTTCGGCGTAATCAAGCAGGCCTGCGAAATAACCGCGCATTCCGGCTGCGCCATAGCGCGCAACCAACCGGCCGATCTCGCGCGCCCCGACCTGGCAGGCGGCGTATTGCGCACGCAGGTCGCCGATCACCCGGTCCGGCACCCGGACGTTGAGGCCGATCAGCTCTTCGAGAGTCTCGTCCATCACGCCTGCGCGGAACAGCTTCAGCGGTGGGATGCGCAGGCCTTCCTGGTAGATCTCGGTGCTGTCGGCGGCGTTCGAGCCGGGCACACGCCCGCCGACGTCGGTGTGGTGGCAGATCACCACCGACCAGGCGAGAACCTCCGCGCCGTCGAAGATCGGAAAGAACATGAAGATGTCGGGCAGGTGCATGCCGCCCGAATAGGGATCGTTCATGATGACGGCGTCGCCGGGCGAAAGCCTGCCGCCCCATTTCGCCTGCACCGCCGCCATCGCTTCGGGGATCGCGCCGAGATGCTGGGCGATGGTCTTGGCCTGCGCCACCATCTCGCCCTTGGCGTCGCAGATCGCCGCCGAGTAGTCCATCACGTCCTTGACGATCTCCGAGCGCGCGGTGCGGATCACCGTGTAGGCGACCTCGTCGACGATCGCGTCCATCGCGTTCTTGACGACGGCAAAGGTGATGGGATCGCCGGGAGCACTCGCGACCGGATTCGCGGCCTCAGGCATCGGCCTCCTCCATCTCGATGGCGATCGAGCCCGCGCCCGCGGCGCGCGCGGTGCAGCCGGGCGGGACCACGATGGTGGTGTCGTAGCTCTCGATGATCGCGGGGCCCGCGACCGGCCCAGTTTCCAGCGCAGCGCGCGGCAGCAGTCGTGCCCTGATGCGCGGCTTGCCGCGCTCGAACGACACAAGGCGCTCGCCGCTCTCGCCGGCGAGCGCCCGGGCGTCGAGGCTCAAGCCGGCAAAATCGAGCCGCGTCGCGGCGGTGCCGATCGCCGACAGGCGCAGGTTCACGAGCTCCACCGGCTCGCCGCAGGCGACATAGCCGAAGGTCTCGCCGTAGAGCCGCTCGAAGGCGGCATGCAGCGCCGCAACGTCAAACGGACCGGGCGGCATCGGCACGGTGAGCTGCGACGACTGGCCGAGATAACGCACGTCGGCGGCGTAGCGCAGTTGCACCGCGCCCTCGCCATAGCCCTCAACGGCGAGCGCCGCGCGACCGTCGGCGGCCATGCCGTCCACCGCCTGCCGCACCACCGTGTCCTTCACCCCGGCGAGCGGGGCGAGCAGCGGGCGGATGAACTCGTGCACCGCTTCCGCGGCGAGCATTCCCGCCGCCGAGAACACGCCGGACACCGGGCTGATCAGCACCCGCGTGATGCCGAGAAGCCGCGCCACATCGACCGCATGCAGCGGCCCGCCGCCGCCGAACGCCATCAGCGCGAGATCGCGCGGGTCCTTGCCGCGCTCGACCGTCACCGCGCGGATGGCACGGGCCATGTTGACATTGGCGACCTGGCGGATGCCGTGCGCGGCATCCTCGACGCCAAGCCCGAGCGGCCGCGCGACATGCTGGTCCACGGCGCGCTGCGACAGCGCGGCGTCCACCTTGAGCGAGCCGCCGGCGAGCGCGTGCGGGTTGAGAAAGCCCAGCACCATATTGGCGTCGGTGACGGTCGGCTCGCGCGTGCCGCGGCCGTAGCAGGCGGGGCCGGGATCGCCGCCGGCGCTTTCCGGCCCGACCACAAGCAGCCCGCCGGCGTCGATCCGCGCGATCGAGCCGCCGCCGGAGCCCACCTCGGCGATGTCGATCGACGGCACCTTCAGCATGTAGCCCGCGCCCTTGACGAAGCGCGACGGCGTGGAGATGCCGTCGCGGAATTCGTATTCGGTGACGATCTGCGGCTCGCCACCCTCGACGATCGCGGCCTTCGCGGTCGTGCCGCCCATGTCGAAGACGATGAGATCGCTCGCGCCGATCGCGGGACCGAGCCGGGCAGAACCGGCGACGCCGCCGGCGGGCCCGGAACCCACGGCGAACACCGGCCGCTCGCGCGCCGTGCCGATGCCGATCATGCCGCCATTGGACGCCATCACCTGCACCGGCGCGGTCACGCCGATGGCGGCAAGCCGCTCGGCGAGCTTCGACAGGTAGCCGCGCATCGCCGGCAGGAGATAAGCGTTCACCACGGCGGTCGAGGTGCGCTCGTATTCCCTGATCTCCGGCAGCACCTCGAACGAGGCGGTGACCAGGAGCTGCGGCGCGGTCTCGCGCAGGATCGCGGCGGCGCGGCGCTCATGGGCGTCGTTGGCGTAGGAGTTGATGAAGCAGACCGCCACGGCCTCGACGCGTTCGGCCCGAAACGTCGCGGCGGCCTCGCGCACCGAGGCCTCGTCCAGCGGCGCGACCACGCCACCGTCGGCACCGATGCGCTCGCGGGCCTCGAGCCGCCAGCGCCGCGGCACCAGCGGCTCGGGCTTGCTCCAGGCCATGTTGAACATGCCGGGCGTGCGGATGCGGCCGATCTCGAGCACGTCGCGAAAGCCCCGCGTGGTCAAAAGCCCGGTTCGCGCGCCGACCTTTTGCAGGATGGTGTTCGAGGCGACCGTCGTGCCGTGCACCACCTCGGCGACCTCGCGCGGATCGAGCCGCGCCTCCGCGAGCACCGCGGCGACGCCCGCCGCCACGCCCTCGCCCGGATCGGCCGGCGTGGTGGTCGTCTTGTTCACATGGATGCGCCCGCCGGGCAGCGCGAGCACGACGTCGGTGAACGTGCCGCCGACATCCACCCCGATGCGCGCCGCACGGCTCACCCTTGCACTCCCCGGACTCGCGTTGCCGCCCCCACCGCCACCCCGACCGACTTTTCTTCAGGCGGCCGGAAATAACCTCCCGGCCGCCACGGTATGTAATAGAGCATAGGTCCCGGCCGGAGACTTTGCCGCAGACTTTGCCGCAGACTTGGTCGCATGCCGCGAGCTTCAACAAATCGCCGACCACCCGCAAGGCTCAGAACTCAAGGCTCAGAACTCAAGGCTCAGAACTCAAGGCTCAGAACTCAAGGCTCAGAACTCAAGGCT